>NZ_JANIFL010000002.1:0-619022 GCF_024518695.1 Mesorhizobium sp. LMG17149 | reverse complement strand
CGGAGGGGCAGCGGGCGACTTCGCCAAGCCTCGGGCCGGATGGCCATCCGGCCCGAGGCTCAATCGCTTCCATCGCACATAATCATCTCGTGCAGATACAAGGGGCGGCGCCGACGCTCGGAATTGGCCATTCCGACGAAAACTGAAAACTAGACCAGTTCCTCGCTGTGGCGGATATCGACACCATACTCCGCAGCCGAATCCAGCACCGTATGCCAAAGGCTTTCGGCGAAGGTCGCAAACACCAGAAGGTTGAACACCGCCTGCCCATCCGGCCGATCGCCGCCGCGCCAGAGCGTGACGCTGGTGTGATCCATCGATGTCGCGGCGGCGGCGCCAACCGGGAACGTCGTTGGGTGCAAGTCGATCGAAGACAGTTTCGCCAGCATGGTGCGTGCCTTGACGCCCGAAATGCTGATCAAGACCCGTGCATGCGACTGATCCGACAGCGAGGCGGAGCCGGAGAATGCCGGCGTCAACGTCTGCGTCGTGTGCTTGCCGCCGTTTGACAGAACGAAGAACTGATCCGGCCCCGACCAGATCAGCGTGGCATCCGGAGTCTGTACCGCCTTCGGCGCATCCGGTGGCACCGCGCCGAAACGGGCCCTGGCCGCTTTCGCCAGATCAGCCCCTTGGCCGCGCCTCGCCATGATCTGGATCAGGTCAAAATTGCGGATCTCGGTCAGCGAGACGCCGGCCTCGATACCGCGTGCACCATGCACGCCGGCAACAAGCGCCTTTTCAAGGGGACTGCGGGGAGCCCAGGAAAAATCAACCACGCTGGCGCCCTCCATCCGGATCGTAGAAGACGGGATTGCAGAGTTCGACATCGTAGTCTTCGCCGCGCAACGGGTCATGCCCATGCACGATCTCGCCGATGCGTTCGCGGCCGCGTTCGACAAGCGCGAGCCCGATCCACTGATCCGACGTCGGCGAGAAGCAGACCGAGGTGACATAGCCCTGGTCGTTGCCGGGGCCGGGTGTCTGTCCCTTCGGGATGATGTGCGCACCGGAGCGCAGCCGGCGTGCCTTGTCCGTCGGCTTGATGCCGACGACGACCTGCCGGTCCGGGGCTACCAGCGCCTCGCGTCCGGCCATGACGCGGCCGATATAGTCTTTCTTGGTCGACATCATCTTGCCCAGGCCAAGATCGGCCGCCGTCGTCGTGCCGCTCAGTTCCGGTCCGGCGATGTGGCCCTTTTCGACGCGCATGACGCCGAGCGCCTCGGTGCCGTAAGGCGTCACGCCGAACGGCGCGCCGGCCAGCATCAAATTGCGCGCCATGGCATCGCCAAAGCGCGCCGGCACCGAAATCTCGAAAGCCATCTCGCCTGAGAACGAGATACGGAACAGCCGTGCCCTCAGGCCCCCGCGAAGTGCTACTTCGCGCGCGCCCATGAATGGAAAGCCTTCGTTGGAAAGGTCTTCTGCCGGGTCGACGATTTCCCTGAGCAGGTCGCGTGTCTTCGGCCCGGCGATCGAGAATTGCGCCCACTGGTCCGAGACGGAAGTGAGCTGCACGTCGAGCTCCGGGAACAGCACCTGGCGGCAGAATTCGAGATGCTGCATCACCAGTCCGGCCTTGGCCGTGGTGGTGGTGAGAAAATAGTGATCCTCGGCCAGCCGCGATGTCGTGCCATCGTCATAGACGATGCCGTCCTCGCGCAGCATCAGCCCATAGCGCGCCTTGCCAACGGCGAGGCTGGAGAAGGTGTTGATGTAGACGCGATCCAGGAAGGCGCCGGCATCGGGGCCGTGCACGTCGATCTTGCCGAGCGTCGAGACATCGCAGAAGCCGACGCCGCCGCGCACCGCCTTGACCTCGCGGGTCACCGATTCCAGCCAGTCCTTCTCGCCGGCGCGCGGATACCATTGCGCCCGCTTCCACAGGCCGGTGTCGACGAAGACAGCGCCCTGTTCCACGGCCCAGTGATGCGACGGCGTCAGCCGTGTCGCATGGAACGTCTCGTCGCGGTGATGGCCGGCGAAGGCGCCGATGGCGACCGGCACGTAAGGCGGCCGGTAGATTGTCGTGCCGGTCTCGGGGATCGAACGGCCGCTGACCGCGGCCATGATGGCAAGGCCGGCGACATTCGAGGTCTTGCCCTGGTCGGTCGCCATGCCGAGCGTCGTGTAGCGCTTCAGGTGCTCGACCGATTCAAAGCCTTCGCGCTGCGCCAGTTCGATGTCGGAGGCGGTGACGTCGTGCTGGTAATCGACAAAAGCCTTGCCCTTGCCGGCGACGTGCCATAGCGGCGTCAGCGAGAATGCCTCGTCGTCGGCGGCAGGCGCGATACCCACTGTGCCGCTATGTCCCGTGTCACGCGCCGCTGCCGCGCCGGCGGCAAATCCCTGGCTCAGGCAGGCGCCGAGGCCGAAATCGCCATTGGCGGCACCCGCGGCGACCATGCCGGGAGGCGCGCCGTCCGGCACGAAGGCAGATATGTCGTTCTGCCATTTCGGCCGGCCACGATGGTAGGAGGTCAGCCCGACCGCCGGGTTCCAGCCGCCGGAGACTGCGAGGCCGTCCGCTTCGATCTCGGCGCGCGCGCCACCGGTCAGCGAGACCGCGATTTTCCTGACGCCATCCTTGCCGCCATCGACCCCGCTGACGGAACCATGCAGCACCGGGAAGCCACCCTTGGAGGCCAGCGAACGATGCGCCGGCGACACTTCGGACCGTGCGTCGATGACCGCCGCGATCTGCAGGCCGGCCCCGAGTGCCGTCTCGACCGTACGCCAGCCATCCTCATTGTTGGTGAACAGCGCGAGGCGCTTTGCCGGTGTCGCCGCATAGCGCGCGACATAGGTGCGCATGGCGGACGCCATCATAACACCGGGCGTGTCGTTGCCGGCAAAGACGATCGGCCGTTCGATGGCGCCGGCCGCGACAACGCAGCGCTTCGCCACGATCCGCCACAGCCGCTGGCGCACCTGATGCTGAGGCGGCGAGGGCAGGTGGTCGTTGACCCGCTCGATCGCGCCATAGGTACCGCCATCATAGACCCCGAACAATGTCGTGCGGGTCATGATGCGGACATCGGGCATATCGGCCAATTCAGCCAGCGTCCGCGACAGCCATTCGGCTGCCGGCACACCATCGATCGTGCCGCCATCCGACAGCAGGCGGCCGCCGGGGACAACATCCTCTTCGCACAGGATGACGCGGGCGCCAGCGCGGCCGGCTGCCAATGCCGCGGCCAAACCGGCCGGACCTGAACCGGCGATCAGCACATCGCAATGCGCCCATGCCTTGTCGTAGTGATCGGGATCGGCGATGCCTGAGGCACGGCCGAGGCCGGCGGCGCGGCGGATCGCCGGCTCGTAGATCGCTTCCCAGAATTTCGCCGGCCACATGAAAGTCTTGTAGTAGAAGCCGGCAACGAAGATCGGCGCGAACAGCTGGTTCACCGACATCAAATCGTGGCGCAGCGACGGCCAACGGTTCTGGCTGGCGGCCTCGAGCCCGTCATAGAGTTCGGCTGTCGTCGCCTTGGTGTTCGGCTCGCGCCGTGCGCCGGTGCGCAGCTCGACCAGCGCGTTGGGTTCTTCCGAACCAGCGGTGAGAATACCGCGCGGGCGATGGTATTTGAATGAGCGGCCGACCAGCTTGACGCCGTTGGCGATCAGCGCGGAGGCGAGCGTATCGCCCTGGAAGCCGGAGAAAGCCTTGCCGTCGAAACGGAAGTTCAGTGGCACCGAGCGGTCGATGAGACCGCCGGAGGTGAGACGGTGGGATTGGGAGGATTTCACGATTGCCGGCCCCCACGCAGGAGCGCCGCGCTGCCCCTCATCGCCCTGCCGGGCACTTCTCCCCGTATAGTGACGGGGAGAAGGACGCTTTCATCCACGATTCCGCCAATCATCAACTTTGCAGGAATAGCGGTCAGGTTGCGGCCAGCCCCCCTCTCCCCGTCACTATACGGGGAGAGGATGCCGGCAGGCAGGTGAGGGGCGGCGCTGACTTGCACGAGAAAATTCATTTCGCGACCTGCCTCGCACCCACGCCAGCCGCCGGCTCAACGGCGGAAATCTCATGCGTCAGCGTGTTGCGGGTGACCTTCAGCCAGGCCCGGCAACCGCCGCCATGGTACCAGTATTCGCTGGTCGCGCCGGCGACATTGTCGCGCAGATAGACATAGTCGAAGACCTCGTCTTCCGAGGCGCCGGCCTCGGGCCGCACAGGTTTGGCATCGCCGAGATAGGTGAACTCGCCGAGTTCGCGTTCGCCGCAGAAGGGACAGACAATGCGCATGCTGTTCTACACCGCCTTCAATGCAGGTTCGGTTGGGCGCCCTGGCCCTTTTCGTCGATCATGGCGCCAGTCCGGAACCGGTCGAGGCGGAACCGTGCAGCCTCTTCGTGCGATTCGTCGCGAGCCAGGAGGTGTGCAAAGACGAAGCCGGAGCCTGGTGTCGCCTTGAAGCCGCCATAGCACCAGCCGGCGTTGAGATAGAGCCCGTCGACCGGCGTCTTGTCGATGATCGGCGAACCGTCCATCGACATGTCCATGATGCCGCCCCACTGGCGCAGCAGGCGCACGCGGCCGATCATCGGCATCAGCGCCATGCCGCCCTCGCAGACGTCCTCCATGACAGGCATGTTGCCGCGCTGGGCGTAGGAATTGTAGCCGTCTATATCGCCGCCGAAGACGAGGCCGCCCTTGTCGGACTGGCTGACGTAGAAATGGCCGGCGCCGAAGGTCATGACGCCAGGGATGAGCGGCTTGATCGCTTCGGAGACGAAGGCCTGCAGCACATGGCTCTCAATCGGCAGGCGCAGGCCGGCCATCGCCGCGACGCGCGACGAACTTCCGGCAACAGCCATGCCGACCTTGCCGGCGCCGATCTTGCCGCGCGACGTCTCGACACCAGTCACCTTGCCGTTGGCATCCCTGACGAAGCCGGTGACTTCGCAATTCTGGATAATGTCGACGCCGAGTTCGCTCGCGGCATGGGCATAGCCCCAGACCACCGCATCGTGCCGCGCCGTGCCGCCGCGCCGCTGCAGCAGCCCGCCTTGCACGGGAAAGCGCGCATTGTCGAAGTTCAGGAACGGTATCATCTTCCTGACCGCGGCGAGGTCGAGCAGTTCGGCGTCGATGCCGTTGATGCGCATGGTGTTGCCGCGCCGCGCATAGGCGTCGCGCTGTGCGTCGGAGTGGTAGAGGTTGATGACGCCGCGCTGGCTGACCATCGCATTGTAGTTGAGGTCCTGCTCCATCCGCTCCCACAGCTTCATCGACAATTCGTAGAAGCCGGTGTTGCCGGGCAGGCCGTAATTGGAGCGGATGATGGTGGTGTTGCGGCCGGCATTGCCGGAGCCGATCCAGCCTTTTTCGAGCACGGCGACATTCTTGATGCCGTACTCGCTGGCGAGGAACCAAGCGGTGGCAAGCCCGTGGCCGCCGCCGCCGATGATCACCACGTCGTAGCGGTCCTTCGGCGTGGCGTCGCGCCAGGTGCGCTGCCAGTTCTTGTGGCCGGACAGGGCGGCGCGGGCGAGCGAGAAGATAGAATATTTCATCAGTTCATTCCGAGGTCGCTCGCGTCACGCTGGATCTTCCTCGACGCATCGGATTCGTCCGAAAACCGCTACGCACTTTTCGGTCCGATGCTCTAGATATCCAGCGTGTGGTCGCGCTCCCATTGCGTGAAGTGCGAAGCATAGGAATTCCATTCCTGGTGCTTCAGCTTTAGGTAGGCCGACGAGAATTCCTCACCCAGCGCCGCCTTGAGCGATTTGTCCTTGTCGAACTCGCGCAACGCGTCGAGCAGGTTGAGCGGCAACTTCGGCGCGCCCTTCACCGTGTGCCCATGCTGGTACATGTCGATGTCGTAGCGCTTGCCGGGATCGGCCTTCGAGCGGATGCCGTCGAGGCCGGCGGCGATGATGACAGCCTGCAGGAGATAGGGGTTGGCCGCACCATCCGGCAGGCGCAGCTCGAAGCGGCCGGGGCCGGGCACGCGCACCATGTGGGTGCGGTTGTTGCCGGTCCAGGTCACTGTGTTCGGCGCCCATGTCGCGCCCGAAATGGTGCGTGGCGCGTTGATGCGCTTGTAGGAATTCACCGTCGGGTTGGTGATCGCGGCAAGCGCGGAAGCATGCTTCATGATGCCGCCGAGGAAATTCCGGCCCTTGGCCGACAGGCCGAGCTCCATCGCTTTGTCGGCGAAAACGTTGGTCTTGCCCGATTTGTCCCAGACCGAGATATGGGCATGGCAGCCATTGCCGGTCAGGCCCTGGAAGGGTTTGGGCATGAAAGTCGCGCGCAGGCCGTGCTTCTCGGCGATCGACTTGACCATGAACTTGAAGAACGAGTGCTTGTCGGCGGTCGCCAGCGCGTCGTCGAAGGCCCAGTTCATCTCGAATTGGCCGTTGGCATCCTCGTGGTCGTTCTGGTAGGCGCCCCAGCCGAGCGCCAGCATGTGGTCGCAGATCTCGGCGATGACGTCATAGCGGCGCATCACCGCTTGCTGGTCGTAGCAGGGCTTTGAGGCCGTGTCGTATTCGTCGGAAATCGTCTTGCCATCCGGCGAGATCAGGAAGAACTCGGCCTCGACGCCGGTCTTGACGTGCATGCCGTCGCTGGCGGCCTCTGCGATCAGCCGCTTCAGCGTGTTGCGCGGCGCCTGGTCGACCTCCTTGTCGTCCATGATGCAGTTGGCCGCGACCCAGGCGACCTCAGGCTTCCACGGCAGCTGGATCACCGAATCCGGATCCGGCACCGCCAGCATGTCGGGATGTGCCGGCGTCAGGTCCAGCCAGGTGGCGAACCCGGCAAAGCCGGCGCCGTCCTTCTGCATGTCGGCGATTGCCTGCGCCGGCACCAGCTTGGCACGCTGGCCACTGAACAGGTCAGTGTAGGAAATCATGAAATATTTGACGTTTTTCGCCCTTGCGAATTCTGCAAGATCAGTTGCCACGCTAGTTCCCCATTTTTATCGATTGTTGTTCCCGAGTATGCGGGAGTCGGCCCTTCGTTGATCAGAAGCCGTTCTTCCCCGGTATCCAGTTGGTGCCGGCCAGCGGCACGCCGGCCATGGCGGCTGCCTCGATCGTCAGCGCGACGAGGTCCTCGGGTTCGAGATTGTGCAGGCTGTTCTTGCCGCAGGCACGCGCGATGGTCTGCGCTTCCAGCGTCATCACCTTGAGGTAGTTCGCCAGCCGGCGTCCCGCGGCGATCGGGTCGACCCGCTTCATCAATTCGGGATCCTGCGTGGTGATGCCGGCGGGGTCGCGCCCCTCGTGCCAGTCGTCATAGGCGCCGGCCGTGGTGCCGAGCTCGTTATACTCCGCCTCCCAGCGGGGATCGTTGTCGCCGAGCGCGACAAGGGCAGCCGTACCGATCGAGACCGCGTCGACGCCGAGCGCCAGCGCTTTGGCGACATCGGCGCCGTTGCGGATACCACCGGAGACGATCAGCTGCACTTTGCGGTGCATGCCCAGATCCTGCAGCGCCTGCACCGCCGGCCTGATGCAGGCAAGCGTCGGCATACCGACATTTTCGATGAACACTTCCTGGGTGGCGGCGGTGCCGCCCTGCATGCCGTCGACGACAACGACATCGGCGCCGGCCTTCACGGCAAGCGCGGTGTCGTAGTAGGGCCGGGCGCCGCCGACCTTGACGTAGATCGGCTTTTCCCAGTCGGTGATTTCGCGCAGTTCGAGGATCTTGATCTCGAGATCGTCGGGTCCGGTCCAGTCGGGATGGCGCGAGGCCGAGCGCTGGTCGATGCCCTTGGGCAGCGTGCGCATCTCGGCGACGCGGTCGGAAATCTTCTGGCCAAGCAGCATGCCGCCGCCGCCCGGCTTGGCGCCCTGGCCGACGACGACTTCGATCGCATCGGCGCGGCGCAAATCGCGCGGGTTCATGCCGTAGCGCGACGGCAGATATTGATAGACCAGCTGCTTTGAATGGCCGCGCTCTTCCTCGGTCATGCCGCCGTCGCCCGTCGTGGTCGAGGTGCCCGACAGGGTCGCGCCGCGCCCGAGTGCCTCCTTGGCGGGGCCTGACAGTGAGCCGAAGCTCATGCCGGCGATGGTGATCGGGATCTTTAGCTCGATCGGCTTCTTGGCATGGCGAGAGCCGAGCACGACCGATGTGTCGCAGCGCTCGCGATAGCCTTCGAGCGGATAGCGCGAGATCGATGCGCCGAGGAACAAGAGGTCGTCGAAATGCGGCAGCTTGCGCTTGGCGCCGGCGCCGCGGATGTCATAGATGCCGGTCGCCGCGGCACGGCGGATTTCGGAAAGCGTATAGTCGTCGAAGGTCGCGGATTTGCGCGGCGTCGTCGGCGGGTTCCTGTAGGTCATGCTGCCTCAATACGCGTCGGCGTTGTCGATATTGAAATTGTAGAGGGTGCGCGCCGAGCCGTAGCGCTTGAACTCCGACGGCTTGACGCCGGTGACGCCGGCGCGGTCGAGCAGGCCTTGCAGCAATTCCAGATGCTCAGCCCGCATCTCCTTGGCGATGCAGTCGGCACCCAGGCTGTCGACCTTGCCGCGCACGAAGAGCCGCGCCTCGTAGATGGAGTCGCCCAGCGCGTCGCCGGCATCGCCCAGCACCACCAGATTGCCCGACTGCGCCATGAAGGCCGACATGTGGCCGATATTGCCGTGCACGACGATGTCAATGCCCTTCATCGAGATGCCGCAGCGCGACGAGGCATTGCCTTCGATGACCAGCAGGCCGCCCTTGCCGGTGGCGCCGGCATACTGGCTGGCGTCGCCTTTGATGGTGATCGAGCCCGACATCATGTTCTCGCCGACGCCGGGACCCGCCGAGCCATGCACGGTGATGGTGCTGCCGGAATTCATGCCGCCGCAATAATAGCCGACGCTGCCACGCACATCGATGGCAACAGGCTGGTCGACGCCAACGGCGACCGAATGGCTGCCTTTCGGGTTCAGCACTTCCCAGGCCGTTTCATTCGAGCCGGGCGACAGATTGTGCAGCGCCTGGTTGAGTTCGCGCAGCGACGATTGGTCAAGATCGAAGACCCGAGGGTCATGTGCTGCGGTCTTTGAAAGCGTGGTTGCCGGCATGAATTCAATGCTCCCAGAAATAGACGGTTGCGGGCTCGGGTTCCCAGACCCTCGCATTGTCTATGCCGGGTAGTTTGGTCAGCGCGCGATATTCCGAGCCGAAGGCGACATACTGGTCGGTTTCGGCCATCACGGCAGGCTTGCAGGCGATCGGATCGCGCACCACGCCAAAACCGTTCTTGGTGCCGACGACGAAGGTGAAGAAGCCGTCGAGGTCGGAGAGCGTGCCTTCCAGCGCCTCGCCGAGATTCTTGCCATGCGCCATCTGCGACGAAAGATAGGCGGCGGCCACTTCAGTGTCGTTCTCGGTCTCGAAGGTCATGCCTTCACGGATCAGCTCGCGGCGGACGTTGTTGTGGTTCGACAGCGAGCCATTGTGCACCAGGCACTGGTCGGCGCCGGTCGAGAACGGATGCGCGCCCATCGTCGTCACCGCCGATTCCGTTGCCATGCGGGTATGGCCGATGCCATGCGTGCCGGTCATCTTGCGGACGTCGAAGCGATCGACGACGGCCTCCGGCAGGCCGACTTCCTTGTAGATCTCGACAACGTCGCCGGCGCCCATGATGCGGATGTCGGGGCGCAGCGCCTGGATGGTTTCGCGCGCTTCATCGATCTTGGCCGGCGTGGTCCTGACGACCGCATGGGTGGATTTCACCGCGATCGTCACCGGCGTGCCGATGGCCTTGGCGAGCTCCGCCTCGAGGCCGCGGAAATCGCGGTCGGGCTTGGCGGACTGGATGGTGATCTTGGCCTCATTCTTGGAAGGCGCGCCATAGATGGCGATACCGGCGCTGTCGGGACCGCGATCGCTGAGGGAGATCAGCATCTGCGACAGCATCGCACCAAGCTGGGGTTCCAGCGACTTGTCCTTCAAAAACAGTCCGACAATTCCACACATGTCAGCCTCCCGATGTTTGTAGCTAAGAGATCGTTTGTAGCTAAGAGAGGATGTACCGAATGAGCCGCACAAATTCAATCGTATGAAAAAAATATTCCTCTAGTTACCTATGCGGCTCAATGCCGCTCTGCGCACTGTCGCCGTCTCGCCGGGCATTGTGAACCCATTTGGCGGTGCGGATGCGGGCGAGCTTGTAGGCGTCGAGAATCGACAAGGCATAGATCAGGAAGCCGCCGGCGTGACGGCCGACAAAGCTGGCATCCGACGGTGCGATCTTGGCCGTCGCCCATGCCAGGATCACCATGAAGAAAAGGAACTGAAGGCCGCGCACCGGCACGCCGAGAATGACGTGCCCGCTTCCCGGCAGCACGATTGCGGCGCCGAGAACCAGATAGGGATTGGTGGGTGCCGTGGTGGGACTGGTCATGCGGCTTGCCGTTCGCTTTTGTTGATGGCGTCGCGAAGCGCCGACACCGACACCAGCAGTCTTTCGATCAGCGCGGGATCGAGTGTGGCGTCGCCAAACTCGGCCTGCCGGAACACACCGTAGCGCGCCCGTTCGGCTTCGGCCAGCAGCCACACGATGCGTACCCCTTTCGGGGTGATCAGCAGTTCCTTGGCGCGCCCTTCGGAAAAAATCCCGAGGTGGCCGGCGATGGTCTCCAGTGGGAAGTGGACGCCCCTGCGATCCGTCCGCAACACGGCCTCGGCCGGAAATGCCGAACTCTTCGGCAGCGTGTGGTCGAGATGATCGAAATTGGAGAAGGTCGTCGGCGACCCCGGCCGCATCATCATGTCGAAGGTGCCGGGCACGGCCACCGGCTCGGTGATCGAAACACTGAGCCAGCGCGCCGGCAGTTTCCGCGTCGCCAGTGTGTCGACGATGGTGCGCACCTGGACACGTTTGCTGTTCCAGGACCCTTCCCAGGTGATGACACCGGCGGTGCCGTCCGAGACATTGGCTGCGTCGGCGATGGCTGTGCGGATGCGGTCCTGCTCGACGGCAAGCGCCATCGATGCCCTGTTGCGGCTGGCACGCGCCTGCCAGGCAAGGTGGAGAACGATAGCCAGGACAACGGCTCCGGCCAGCAGTGCTGATGTCAGCTCGGACATTTTCTCATGCCACGCCCATCCAGGATGCGGACGGGCCTACTCCCATCAATAACCCTGCGGCTTTGGCCACGGCATGGTGAACTGATCGCCGCGCCGCACGAATTTGTAGCGATAGAAATGGAACCACAGCGAGATCAGGAAATAGAAGGCGACCATGGCGATCAACTGCGAGCCGAAGCCGAGGAAGATGGCGAAGAAGGTCACCACGCACAGGCAAAACAGCACGATGGCCGGGATCGGATGGAAGGGGTGCGTGTAGCCGCGCCGGATCGAGCCGAGTGGCCACTTCTTGCGGAACATGATGATGTTGATGCTCATGAACGTGTATTGCAGCACGCCCGACAGGATCGAGAAGGTGATCGCCTGGTTGAGGTCGGCGATGAAGGCGAAGGCCAGCGCGATCGGCAGCAGGAACAGGATCGAACGATAGGGCGTGCGATATCTCGGATGCACGGCCGAGAACCATGTCGGCAGATAGCGGTCGCGGCCGAGCGAGAACCAGGCGCGCGCCGCATCGTTGATGCAGCCATTGGCGGAGGCCATTGCAGCAAGCAGCGTGGCGACGAACAACAGGTTCTCGAGCAGCGGGCTGCCAGTCAGCTTGCCGGCGTCCCACAGTGGATAATAGGTGATGCCGAGATATTCCCATGGCATCATCGAGGCGCAGACATACCAGGTCATGGCGGCGGCGATCAAAAGCGTGATCATGCCGGCCATGGTGCCGTAAGGCAGCGAGCGGGCCGGCGAGCGCACTTCCTCGGCGGCCTGTGTGGTGCCCTCGATCCCGAGATAGTACCAGATGCCGAACTGGAAGGCGGCGATGACGCCGATCCAGCCATAGGGGAGTGCATTGCCTGGCGTGACCAGCTCGTTCAGCTTCAGCACGGCGCCTTGCGTCCACGGGCTGACCGAAAAGAACAGGATGACGATCGAGATATAGGCGACCGCTGTGATGACGAAGTTGACATTGAGCGTCATCAGCACGCCGCGATAGTTCAGCCACGCCAGCACGACGATGGTCGCGGCGATGAAGGAATTGTGGGTGAGCCCTTCGACGCCGGCCTTGGCGACGATGGTGTCGCCGAGCAGGATGGCGTCGGATACTTCGAGCATGGTGTAGGCAAAGACCAGGAACAGCGCGACGTTGAACGCCATCAGCGGTCCGACGATGTGCTTTGCCTGCGCATACTGGCCGCCGGCGGCGGCCACGGTCGATGTCACCTCGGAATCGATCATGGCGACCGAGGTGTAGAGCAATCCCACGACCCAGCAGACGATCAGCGCAGCCAGTGCGCCACCCTTGTCCGCCGAGAAATTCCAGCCGGTGAATTCGCCGACCAGGACGATGCCGACGCCGAGCGCCCAGACATGGGCCGGTCCGAGCACGCGCAGGAGTGAAACTCTGTCCCCTTGGGCAGCCGGGGCAGCCGGTTCAAGTGCGATCGTCATTGTTCAATCCTCACTCAGATCCGGTGTTTTTCGGAAGTGGCTTCCAGTTCGCCCTCGCGCGAGGAGGTCAGCACCTCTTCGGAGAAAGTCGTGTCAACCTTGAACCAGTCGTAGAGCATCCACAAAGCGAGCACGATCGAGATGCCCCAGCATGCGTAAGAGAGTGCCACCCACATGATCGTGTCCCCCGAATTAAATCGTCCTCAGAACTCTTACTTGTCGTCGAATTTTTCGTTGATGACGTCGCGATATTCGCGGTCTGATGCACGAAACAGGAAGACGAAATAACCGATCAGCACCGCCGCCATGATGATCAGCGTCGGCCAGTCGATGACATAGTGGAAGCGGTTCTGGATGATGTCGTGCGCGGTCTCGGGCGTATAGCCGAGCTTTTCCCAGATAGACGCCATGGTCGGGTTCTGGCCTAGCGCTTCCCAGGTCTTGGCGTCGAGCGCGTCGATGGATTTCGCCGCGCCGGCGAGGCCCAGCTTGAGCGGTAGCCACAGTGCCACGAAAATGGCGACGACGACGACGGCGATGTCGAAAACCTGCCCGGCCTTGCTTTGTTCCGGCGGCGTGTAGCGGGACATCTCTTCTACCCCTCAGGACTTGCGGTTGCGGAACGCGTCGGCGTTCTTGATATCGAGCCCGTAGATGAATTCCTTGTCTTCCTTGTAGTGCTTGACCATCGCCAGGATGGCGGCCGTGTTGAAGATCAGCACGGCGGCGGCGGCGATCGCGACCACGGCCTTGATGCCGCTGTGCGGGATGTAGGGCCATGTCATGAGGAGGACGAAGAGGATCGTCGCCCACAGGCAGACGATCAGGAGCGCGGCTCCGCGCACGTCGGAACGGTACAGCGCTTCGATGCGCTGCTGCATGTCTGACATCGGTTTCTCCCCTTTTTCCGCCGTCCGGTTCCGAATCTCCCGTCCGCCGTCCTCTTTCAACAGAGTGAAATTTTTTTCATAAGTTCTGTCTGAATCCCGCAATTGTCAAGCGCGATCTACGTGGGGTTAACCGTTTGGTTTGCGCGGCGGATTTTGCCTGACAATGAAATTAATTGCTTATGGGTATTGCGGCGCCCGGAGGTTTGCGATCAATATTCGGCCAAAGCTCCCGCCGCTGCGCAGGGGGCAGGGAACAGCAGAGCATTATCGAAACGGAGGACGAGCGGATGACGGCATCCTGGAGATTTTCGACCCTGGCGGATCGCCACCGAGCGCTCGGTTCGAAGCTCGAAGACTGGAGCGGCATGGGAACCGCCTGGACCTACGACAAGGATGCCGACGAGGAGTACATCGCCATCCGCACCAAGGCTGGTCTGATGGATGTCTCCGGTCTCAAGAAGGTCCACATATCAGGGCCGCACGCCTCGCATCTCATCGACCTCGCCACCACACGCGATGTCGAAAAGATCTATCCCGGCAAGTCGGCCTATGCCTGCATGCTGAATGAGGCGGGCAAATTCACCGACGATTGCATCCTCTACCGCACCGGCCCCAACGCTTGGATGGTCGTGCATGGTTCGGGCACCGGCCATGAGGAGTTGCAGCGGGCAGCTATGGGCCGTGACGTCTCGCTGCGCTTCGACGACAATCTGCACGATCTGTCGCTGCAGGGCCCGACAGCAGTCGATTATCTGGCCAAGCATGTGCCGGGCATTCGCGACCTCAACTATTTCCATCACATGCAGACGCAGCTGTTCGGCTTGCCCGTCATGATTTCGCGCACCGGCTATACCGGCGAGCGCGGCTACGAGATCTTCTGCCGCGGCCAAGATGCCGGCACGATCTGGGACAGGATCCTCGACGAGGGCAAGAGCGCCGGCATCATTCCGTGCCGCTTCACCACGCTCGACATGCTGCGCGTCGAAAGTTATCTGCTCTTCTACCCCTACGACAATTCGCAGAAGTATCCGTTTGAGAACGAAGGTCCGGGCGACACGCTGTGGGAACTCGGCCTCGACTTCACCGTCAGCCCCGGCAAGACCGGCTTTCGCGGCGCCGAGGAGCACTATCGCCTGAAGGGCAAGGAGCGCTTCAAGATCTATGGCGTGCTGCTCGACGGCAAGGAGCCGGCCGATGAAGGAGCGCCGGTCTATCGCGACGGCAAAAAGGTCGGCGTGGTGACCTGCGCCATGTATTCGCCGCTGGTCGAGAAATCGATGGGCATCGCCCGGCTCGACGTCGACTGCGCGGTCAAGGACACCAAGCTCGAAATCCGCAACAAGAGCGGTGCCATCAAGGCCACCGCCCAGCCATTGCCATTCGACGATCCCAAGAAGACCAAGCGCACGGCGAAAGGTTGAGGCATAGTCAACACCGAGGGGTTCGAGCAATTCCAGGAAAAGTGTGAAACGGTTTTCCGTCCGGAATTGCGTCAAAGCAAAGAGATAGAGCGGTCCGCCGTTTCTATGAAACGGTGAAGCGCTCGAAGGCACGAAGACATAAATGGCAGCCAAAAGCATCATCAGCCGGCCCGTTTACGGAACCTTGTCTCCGCAACCCGGCAAGCATCATCTTTTCATCGCGGATGCAGAAGGGGCGCTGGCGATAGCGGAGATGGCCGGGAGGGCGCCGCCCGGGTTTTTCGACGACGCCGAAATCGTCTTCATTCCCGGGCTTGACGGCAAACATGCCGTCGCGCTCGAAGCGTTGAAGCCGGCGCAGCTCCATCTGGCGCCGTCCTTCGCCAGCCTGCTGCCACGGCTCCGGCAGACACTGGCCAACGCGCATATGGGCTTGCGCCTCTACCTCGCTGGCACCGAGGGTCTGATCGGCCAGGCCATGCAGGTGGCGCTTGAAGCCGGCATCGACCACACTTCGATCCAGACCGAGCACCGCGGCTCGCTGGCGCGGCGCATGCAATGTGTCCATTGCAAGGGCATCACCGAGAATGTGACGACGCAGCCGGCGACCTGCGCGCATTGCGGCCTGCTGCTTCTGGTGCGCGACCATTATTCCAGGCGCATCGCAGCCTTCCAGGGCGTCTGCATCAATGCGGAAGATCGCTCGGAGATTCCTCCGATGGAGGAGATTTTTCGATGAGCACCGGAACAACAAAACTCGATGTCGTTGTCAGCGACGTCGTCCCGGTCAACGACCTCGTCACCCGCTTCCATTTTCGCCGGCGCGACGGGCAGCTTTTGCCGACTTTTTCCGGCGGCGCCCATGTCGTGGTCGAGATGCGCGACGGCGAACGCACCAGGCTCAATCCCTATTCGCTGATGGGCTCGCCGCTCGATACGCGCGAATACACGATCTCGGTGCGGCGCGACGATGTCGGCCGTGGCGGCTCGCTGTTCATGCACCGGAGCGTCAAGCCGGGCATGGAGATGGTGGTCAGCTACCCCGTCAACCTGTTCTCGCTCGACCTGCGCGCCAAAAAGCATCTGATGCTGGCCGGCGGCATCGGCATCACGCCGTTCATGGCGCAGACCGCTCAGCTTGCGGCGGAAGGCGGCAATTTCGAACTGCACTACACCTGCCGCACCGCATCGCTCGGCACCTATGCCGATGTGCTGCGCGAGCGCTACGACCGCCGGGTCAGGCTCTATCATGACGACCTCGACGAGCGCATCGAACTCGACCGCTTGCTGTCGACGCAGCCGCTCGGCACGCATCTCTATGTCTGCGGCCCGGCCGGCATGATCAACTGGGTGCGCGATCGCGCGGCAAGCCTCGGCTGGCCGGCGGAAACCGTGCATTTCGAGCATTTCGCGGCACCCCAGCCCGGACTGCCTTTCGACGTGACGCTTGCCGTCAGCGGCAAGTCGATCCGCGTCGACGAACAGCAGAGCCTCTTGGAAGCGATTGAGGCGGCCGGCGTCGATCCGCCCTATCTCTGCCGCGGCGGCGTCTGCGGCCAGTGCGAGACCAACGTCATTTCTTGCGACGGCAAGTTCATTCACAACGACCACTGGCTGAGCGAGGAAGAGCACCGTTCGGGCAAGAAGATCATGCCGTGCGTGTCGCGCTTCGAAGGCCGTTCGCTGGTCCTGGAACGGTAGAGCATTTTGCAGCCAAGTGGATACACTTGGCGTCGCAGAAATGCGGCTAAAACAAAGAGATAGAGCGGGCAGCCCGCTCTAGGAGAAAATCATGGGCATCACCTTTCGCAAGGAAACGTTCCGCGACGACTTCACCTTCAAGAACAGCCCTGAGCACATCAGGCGCTTCCCGTTCCCGTTCCACGAAGACGCCTACATGTATGCGGTCAACATCGAGCCGCATGTCGTCGGACCCAGGGGCAGCGTGCTGGAAAACCTGATCGACGTCGATGAGCACTATGTCGCCGAGATGCAGGACCGCGCACTGGTGCTGGCCGAGGATCCGCTGCGCTGCCAGTCGCTGCCGCACATGACGCTGGCCGGCTGGGATCTGCTCGAGCTTTTGATGGAGCAGCAGGCGCTGGGCTATCCCGAGCATTTCACGCTGACCCGCGACGGCGATCGCTGGCGCTGGGTCAACCGGCCGCTTGGCATCGACGACACCTTCACTTTCGGCGACACCTCGACGCTGCCTTACGGGCCGATGGAGTACATCACGCGGCAGAGCCAGGGCGATTTCTGCATCCTCGACCAGCGCGACGGCAATCTGTGGATGGATGCCGGCATGGTCACCACCCAGGCCGACTGGTCGCTCGATTTCGACATCGGCATGAACTTCTTCGAATGGCACGCTCCGGTGCCGCTGGCGCATGAGAAGGGGATTTTCGTCAGGGCGCTGAAATTCCTCACCAACATCCAGCAAGGCAAGCCGGCTCGACGCCTGAACTGGACGATGACCATCAATCCGCGCCTCGACACCAGCCCCGAGAACTACCACAAATGGGGGCCGGACCGGGCGACGGTGACGCCGGAGAATGTCGGCGACAAGGTGCATCTGCGGGTCGAACTGCAGAGCTTCTGGCGGCTGCCGCGCTCCAACGGCATCGTCTTCCCGATCCGCTGCTATCTGATCAAAATGGATGAACTGGTGACGCAGCCAAAATGGGCCCGGCGCCTGCACCGCGTCATCCGCGACCTGCCTGACGAACTCGCCAACTACAAGGGCCTGACACGCTATCGCCCGGCGTTGGTCGAGTGGCTGTCGAAGCTGGACGATGGGAGCGCGACGAGCCCAGGGTTTGGGCCGGATTGAATAGCTGATGTTGGCGCTGCCCCCAAAGCAGCCAATCTCCCCCCAAGAGGGGGAGATGCCCGGCAGGGCAGAGGGGGGCGCCGTGGAGCGCCTGCCTTGCCCAATCTCCACCTCCGCGCTTACGACGCGTCGCCCAGCCCAGCCACAATCACGACATGCTGGCAGACATTGTCGATATCGCGAATGACATCGTCGTTCCAGAAGCGCAGGACCGTCCAGCCCAGCGCTTCGAATTTGGCGGTTCTTGCAGCGTCCGATTCCGACGTTTCGGCCCGGCCATGCTGGGAACCATCAAGCTCGACGATCAGCTTTTTGTCCGGGCATGCAAAATCGACGATATGGCCGGCGATAGGCATCTGGCGCCGAAACCCCAGTCCCATCAGCCTGTGTGCCCTGATCTCATTCCAAAGCTTGAGTTCGGCATCGGTCATCACCTTGCGCATCGTGCGCGCATTGCGGCGGCTGTTGGCGGATACCAGATTGTGCGTCATCGCGGTTCGCCCCCCTCTGTCCTGCCGGACATCTCCCCCTCCAGGGGGGAGATCGAATGTCACTTCAGCTTTCGCCAATCACCAGTGCAAAAGAGGAGCCGTCGCGAAGCCGATCTCCTCACGAGAGACCAAGGGGAGATCGAGTCCCGCTTAACCCGCGCTCTGCGGATAGCAAATAATCGACAGATAGCGCATCGGCAGTTTCGTCAGTTGCTCCGGCCCGTGCGGCGCGTCGGCGTCGAAGAACAGGCTGTCGCCGGGCTTCATCGGGTAGAGGTTGCTGCCGTGCCGGTAAACGACCTCGCCTTCGAGCATGTAGAGGAACTCCATGCCCTCATGCTGGAAGGTCGGGAACACATCGGAATCCTCGGTCAGCGTGATCAGATAGGGCTCGACGACGACGCCGCTGGTGTTGGATCCGATATGGCCGAGCAGGTTGTACTGATGACCGGCACGGGTGCCGCGGCGCTCGACATCGAGACCTTGGCCGGCCTTGACGAAGACGGCGCTGCGCTCTTCCTCGAAGCGGCGGAAGAAGGCGGTGACCGGAACGCCGAGCGCGCGCGACAGCGCCTGCAAAGTGGTCAGCGACGGCGAGGTGATGCCGTTCTCGATCTTCGACAGCATGCCGAGCGAAATGTCGGTGGCGACCGCGAGATCGGCGACAGTGATGCCGAGCTTCTTGCGGAAGGCGCGCACCTCGCGGCCGATCGCCACCTCCAGCACTTTCTCGCGCGTGTCGCGAATGGCATGCGGGTTCTGCGTCAGCGGCGCGCGGATGGTCTTGCCATCGGCCGAAACCTTTGGCGCCGGCTTGGCCTTTGCATCGCCGGGACCAGCCTTGGAATCGGAAACCTTCTTCGCCATGTCGCCCCCGGCACTCCTGCGGATTTATTTCACTCTAGGTGAACATGTCAGGTGCCGATACAGCAGCGCAACTGCGACGGCAAGTCGCCTGAAAGCGCATGCGCGCGATCCGGCGTTTGGCCGCGTCCGGTTTTTCTCAGGAAATCCACCGCGGCGGAACCCAGTTTCAGCACCGGACTGTTGACAGCACGAAAGGGCCAATTACTGTCCCTGTGAGTGAAATTTGTTTCGTAAGAGCAATTCCGGGAAAAGCGCATAGCCCCTTGGGAATTGCGTCAAGACAAAAGTCGAAACCAGATCGGGAGGCCTGCCATGAAAAGTCGCGTTGCCGTCATCGGAGCCGGCCCGTCCGGCCTGGCACAGCTCAGGGCCTTCAAGTCGGCGGCCGACAAGGGCGCCGACATTCCCGAAATCGTCTGCTTCGAAAAGCAGTCGGACTGGGGCGGCCTGTGGAATTACACCTGGCGCACCGGTCTCGACGAGCATGGCGATCCGGTGCATGGCTCGATGTACCGCTACCTCTGGTCGAACGGACCGAAGGAGTGCCTGGAATTCGCCGACTACACCTTCGAGGAGCATTTCGGCCGGCCGATCGGCTCCTATCCGCCGCGCGCCGTGCTGTGGGACTACATCAAGGGCCGCGTCGAAAAATCCGGTCTTCGCAAATGGGTGCGCTTCAACAGCCCGGTGCGCATGGTCACCTTTTCCGACGCGACGAAGAAATTCACTGTCACCGCGCATGACCGCACCAACGACGTCACCTATTCCGAAGAGTTCGACAATGTCGTCGTTGCCTCCGGCCACTTCTCGGTGCCCAACGTACCCTATTTCGAGGGCTTTTCGACCTTCAACGGCCGCATCCTGCACAGCCATGATTTCCGCGACGCGATGGAGTTCAAGGGCAAGGACATATTGATCATCGGCCGCTCCTATTCGGCCGAGGACATCGGCTCGCAATGCTACAAATATGGCGCCAAATCCATCACCTCCAGCTACCGCTCGAAGCCGATGGGCTTCAAATGGCCGGAGAATTGGCAGGAAGTGCCGCTGCTGCAGAAGGTCGTAGGCAAGACAGCCCACTTCAAGGACGGCACCACTAGGGATGTCGACGCCATCATCCTGTGCACCGGCTATCTGCATTCCTTCCCCTTCCTCACCGACGATCTGAAGCTCAAGACCGCCAACCGCATGTGGCCTCTCGATCTCTATGAAGGCGTCGTCTGGGAGAAGAACCCGCAGCTTTCCTATATCGGCATGCAGGACCAGTTCTACACCTTCAACATGTTCGACGCGCAGGCCTGGTTCGCCCGCGACGTCATCATGGGCCGCATCGAACTGCCCTCGGCCGAGGCGATGGCTGCGCACGGCGCGAAATGGCGCGCACGCGAGGAAACGCTCGAAGACGCCGAGCAGATGATCTGGTTCCAGGGCGACTACACCAAGGAATTGATGGACCAGACCGACTATCCGGGCTTCGACGTCGAGGCGGTCAACCAGACCTTCATGGAATGGGAACACCACAAGGCGGAGAACATCATGGGCTTCCGCGACCACGCCTACCGCTCGCTGATGACCGGCACCATGGCGCCGCTGCATCATACGCCGTGGCTGCAGGCGCTGGACGATTCGATGGAGAGCTATCTCGAGGTGAAGGGCGTCGCGGCGGAGTAGGGCGGCGCCTGCTACCCCAGCCTTGCCCTGGCCTTCGCCGTCCAGGCGCCGAACAGCCGGTCGGCGACAATGCCGATGAAGGCGATGGCCAGACCCGCGACGATGCCGCGACCGGAATCGGCCTTGGACAGCGCGATGAACACTTCCTGGCCGAGATCGCGCGTGCCGACCATGGCGCAGATGATGATCATCGCCAGCGCCATCAGGATCGTCTGGTTGACGCCCAGCATGATTTCGGGAAGCGCCAGCGGCAGTTGCACGCGAAAGAAGGTCTGGCGCGGCGTGCAGCCCGAAACCTTCGCCGCCTCGATCAGCGCCGGCGGCACCTGCCTGATGCCGTGATTGGTGTAGCGGATGGCAGGCACCACGGCGAAGGCTATCGTTGCGATCATCGCCGTGACGTCGCCGACCCGAAACAGCATCACCACCGGGATGATGAAGCAGAAGGACGGCAGCACCTGCAGCGTGTCGATGACCGGCGTGACGATCTTCTCGAAGCGGTCGCTGCGCGAAGCCATCAGCCCGATCGGGATGCCGACCAGGCAGGCGATGAAGGCCGAGATACCGCAGAGATAGACGGTTGCCATGGTCTTTTCCCACAGGCCGGTGATGGCGCAGAAGGCAGTCAGCGCTGCCACCAGCGCGGCCAGCCGCAGGCCGGAGAGCTGATAGCCGGCAAGGCCGAGCAGGAACACCGCGCCCAGCCAGGGAAACCCTTCGCAAAAGGCACGCAGCGGGTTCAGCAGATTAAGGATCAGCGTCACGCGGAACGCTTCGATCGTGTCGAAGAAATTGATCGTCACCCAGTTCACCGCTGCTTTCCACAGCGGCGCGGTGGTGAAGGTGATCGCTTTTGGCACTCCCGCGAAGGCTGGCACGAACAGACCGAGCAGCGTTGTCACGACAAGGATGGCGATGGCCAGCGTCAGATTGGGGTAGCGCCGCCAGAGGCTCGGGCGCATCTCCTGATGGACATGGCCCTCTGCCTGCTTGTGCGCGATGGCCTGGCTCAGCCGGTCGAGCGCGATGGCGAGCGCCACGATGGCAAGGCCGGCTTCCATCGCCTCGCCAACCTTCAGCGCGCGCAGTGCCAGGAGCACGTCGTAGCCGAGGCCGCCGGCGCCGATCATCGAGGCTATGATCACCATGTTCAGCGCCAGCATGATCACCTGGTTGACGCCGACCATCAGTGTCGGCCGTGCCGAGGGCAGCAGCACTCGCCACAGTTTCTGCCGCGCCGTGCAGCCTGCCATCTCGCTGAAATCGTCGATTTCCGATGGTACCCGCGACAGGCCCAGCATCGTCGCCCGCACCATCGGCGGGGTGGCGAAAATGGCGGTCGCGATCATCGCCGAGACCGGGCTGTTGCCGAACAGCAGCAGCATCGGGATGAGATAGGCGAAGGTCGGAATCGTCTGCATCAGGTCGAGGGCAGGGGAGACGATAAGCCTTTCGGCCCATGGCCTGCGCCACGCCCAGATGCCGGCGAACAGCCCGGTGACGATACAGAACGGCACGGCGATGGAGATCAGCGCCAGCGTCAGCATGGCGCTGGTCCATTGGCCGAACAGGGCGATGTAGAGGAAGCAGCCGCCGACCAGCAGGCTGAGTTTTCTGCCGCCAGCGGCATGACCGGCGAGGAAGGCGGCGGCGCAGACGCCGACCCAGGACAGGCGCGGCAGGATATAGGCGTCAGCGCCGTGGCCGATCTTGAAATTCTTGGCCAGTAGATTGAGCGCGAAATCGAGGGGAACGCCGAGCACAGCGGTGATCGAGCGGGTCAACCAGGACAGGTTCGACTTGATCCAGCGCATCAGCGCGCTGACCCAATCGGCGACCGGCACGACGGCGCTTGCCGGATAGTTGACGGCCCAGGGCAGGCGGTCCTGCAGCAAGAACACGACAAGCACGGCGGCAAGCGCGAACACCCAGACCAGCAGCCAGACCTGAATCGGTCGCGACCGCGTCTCGCTGGCGCTTGCTGTCACCGTCATGCGCCGACCCTTGAGCGATCGATGCCGGCCAGCAAATCAATCACCGCTTGCGGCGTCACCTCGCCGATCGGCTTGCCGGTGCCGTTGACCACCGCGAACGGCTTGTTGGCGGCAACGATACCGGCCGAGAAGCTGGCGATCTTGGCATCTGGGGCAACGGTGCCGCCATGCTCCGAGCCGTCGCAGGCGCGCATTAGGCTGCGTGCCGAGATCACCTTGGCGCGGTCGACGTCGCGGGTGAACTCGGCGACATAGTCGGTCGCCGGATTGACCACCAACTCCTCCGGCGTGCCGATCTGGATGACCTCGCCATCCTTCATGATGGCGATGCGGTCGGCCAATCGGATGGCCTCGTCGAAATCATGGGTGATGAAGACGATGGTCTTGTGCAGCATGGTTTGCAGCCGCATCAGCTCATCCTGCATTTCGCGGCGGATCAGCGGGTCGAGCGCCGAGAACGGCTCGTCGAGGAACCAGATTTCCGGTTTTGTCGCGAGGCTTCGGGCGATGCCGACCCGCTGCTGCTGGCCGCCGGACAATTCGCGCGGATAGAAATGCTCGCGGCCACGGAGCCCAACGAGTTCGATCACCTCGCGCGCCCGTGCCTCGCGTGTCGGCCGGTCCTGCCCCTGGATGCTGAGCGGGAAGGCGATGTTCTCCAGCACGTTGAGGTGCGGCAGCAGGGCAAAATTCTGGAACACCATGCCCATGCGGTGTCGTCGCAACTCGATCAGCGCTGCATCCGAAATCTTCAGCAGATCCTTGCCTTCGAATTCGACCTTGCCGTGGGTCGGCTCGACCAGCCTCGACATGCAGCGCACCAGCGTCGACTTGCCGGAGCCCGACAGGCCCATGATGATGAAGATCTCGCCCTGGCGGATTTCGAGGTCGACGGCGCGCACCGCGCCGACCAGCCCGGCGGCTGTGACGTCGGCCATGCTGGCCTTGCCGTCGCGTTCGCGGATGAAATTGGCCGCGTTCGATCCGAACAGCTTCCAGACATTGCGGCAGGCAAGCTTTATCGGGCGGGCATCTTTTGGCGTGCCCGCCCCCTTGGCGCCCTGTTCAGTCTTGTCCGTCATTCAAACGTCCTTCTGGAGCACAAGAACCGAGGCCCGCCTGATCAACTGCCGGGTCTCATCTTCCAGTCGGAACGATCACTGCGCCCAGGCTTTCCAGTCGGCCTCGTGGGCGGCGATCCAGGCGGCCGCGACGTCTTCCGGCGTCTTGCCGCCGAGATCGATCTCGCCGCTCATCTTGTTGAGCTCGTCGGTGTCGACCGTGTAGGCCTTGGCCACCTTGTAGGCGACCGGCCATTTGTCCTTCATGCCGGCCCAGGAGTACTTCCAGATCTCGCCATGCGGCTTGCCGCAATCATATTTGGCGTCGGGGTTGGTGCCCCATTTCGGGTCGTTGTAGCACTCGGCCGTGTATTCGGGGAATTCAACCCATTCGCCCTTGTATTTGGCCGGCGCCCAATGCGGCGAATAGATCCACAGCATGATCGGCGCTTTGCGCTGATAGGCCGAGTCCAACTCGGCGAACATCGCCGCGTCGGTGCCGGCATGGATGACGGTGAAGGGCAGTTTCAGCGCTTCGACGCGCTCGTCGTCAAAGCCTTCCCATGTTACCGGGCCGCCGAGATAGCGCCCCTTCGGTGCGGTCTCCGCCGTCGAGAAGGCTTCGGCGCATTTCGGATCCTTCAGCGCTTCCCAATTGGGCAGGCCGGGGCACTTCTCCTTCATGTATTCGGGAAACCACCATTCTTCCTTGGCCTTGGGGCCGAGCTTGCCCAGCCGTTCGGTCTGGCCTGTCGCATCGGAGGCCTTCATGGCCTCGCCGGCGGTCGTGTCCCAGAATTCCATGCCGACATCGAGATCGCCATTGGTGAGGCCTGTGGTCAGGCTGGAAAGATAGTCGGCGGTCGGATACTCGACTGTGTAGCCGAGCTTTTCCAGGATGCCGCCGAGGATCTTGGCGTTCAGATTGACGCTGGTCCAATCGAACAGCGCGATCTTGATCGGATCGTTGGATTCCGGTGCGGCGGCTTGGGCGAAAGGTGTCAGTGCACTCGCCGCGGCGAGTGCGAAGGCTCCCATTGTTAAGTTCGAAATCACACTGCGAAGTGACATGCTTGTTCTCCTTCAAGCTGTGAAAATTATCGTTCGTTCCCTTCTTGCGGCTTTTTCTTGATTGTGTTGGAAAGACTGGTCTTTGCGCAAGACCGTCGGCGCCAAATTATTGCCCCGGCTTTGGCCAGTGCAGGCAAGATGGTGCTCAGTTCTGGTGATAATGGAACAGGATCGGAGTGTCGGCGTCATGACTGCCGACGGATCGCTGAGGGAGCGGTCATCTGCGGATCGATTGCCAGTCCTGCGGCGCCCTGCAAGGTGCGAGCCATCAAGGTCGTATGATCTCGGCTACCCGCCTGGTAAGCCCCATCTCGCCAAGGCCGTTTCATAGGATGAAATTATATATACCAAGGTTCATGTCGCGCAACGACTAACGCTTCGCGAGACGTACAAATTCAGACTGCAGGCGAAGCTGAGCTCTTACCAGCAGACGTAGCCGCCATCGACAATCAGGTCGAGGCCGGTGACGAAGCTCGCTGCGCGGCTGGCGAGGAACACCGTCGGCCCGACCATTTCCTCCGGCGCCGCCATGCGCCCCATCGGCGTGTCGCGCTTGAAGATCTTCACCTCTTCCGCCACCTCTGGCCGCTTGTTCATCGGCGTCAGCGTGTAACCGGGACTAACCACATTGACGCGCAGGCCGCGATCGGCCCACTCCATGGCGAGGCTCCTGGACATGTGGATGACGGCAGCCTTCGAAGAGTTGTAGTGCGCCTGCGTCAGGCCGCGGTTGACGATGGTGCCCGACATCGAGGCGATGTTGATGATCGAGCCCTTGCCTCGCGCCAGCATCTTGCGCGCTTCGGCCTGACAGGACAGGAACACGCCGGCGACATTGACGTCGTGAACCTTCTGCCACGTCTCCAGCGGCATCGTCTCGGCGGGCTCGGAGCCGGCAATGCCGGCATTGTTGACGGCGACGGTCAGCGCACCGAGTTCGCTCTCGACGCGATCGATCGCCGCCGCGAGATCGCTCTGCGATGTCACTGTACCGGTCAGCACCAGCGCTTTGCGGCCGAGCGCCGTGATCCGGTGCGCGGTTTCGTCCAGCCCACCCTTCGATGCATGGCCGAAACAGGCGACGTCAGCGCCTGCCTCGGCGAGCCCGATCGCGATTGCCTGGCCGATGCCGCTGCCGGCGCCGGTGACCAGCGCGACATCGCCGTTCAGTTTGAAAAGATCCATCGAGTGCCCTCCCTGGCCCAGGGAGGGTATGCGCTGAGCCGTGCTTCGATCAAGCGCCCGCGCGCAAATGGCTCAAGCGGCGTCGATACTCAGAAATAACCGCTCGACGCGGCCGTGGCTTCCTTCGGGATTTCGACGCCGTCGACCAGGATCTTGTCGACCAGTTCGTGGTGGAAGCAGACCAGCCCCTTGATGCGCTCCGCCTCGTGCACCGGCTCGGGATAATACCAGACCAGGTTCTCGTGACGCTTGGCCTTGGTCGTCACGTGATAATAGTTGGAGATGCCCTTGTAAGGACAGCGCGAAATGTAGCGGCTGGGCGCGAACATATCGAGCCGCGTGTCGGCGATCGGCAGATAGTGGCGCACCGGATGGCCGGTCTCGAACAGGAACACGCCGCGGCGTGAATCGGCGACCTGTTCGCCGTCGAGAATGACCTGCACGCGCCGCGACGACGGGAGGCAGTCGACCCGGCGGAACGGATCGCGGGCGTGGACGAAGATCTCCTCGTCCTCCTCGAACCAGTGTCCCATCTTGCTCCAGGTGAACGACATGTAGTCGGATATTGGCGGACAGCCCTTGACCGGATCGAGATAGCGCCAGGCCGCGTCCTCGACCAGCGTGATGCCGGTGTTGAGTGAATAGTGGGTGGCTGTGCCCTTGAACGGGTCCTCTGTCGTCGTCTTGCTCGGCAGCAGGAATTCCTCGCGAACGTCGCCGATCGGGAAGTAGTAGACCGGCAGGTGATCGGATTCGTAGAACACCAAGGCATTGGTCGTATCGGCCACGGTCATCGATCCCACCTGCACACGCAGGCGCTTCTGCGTCGGCATGGTGAAGGCTATGTAGCCCGGCTCGAATTCATACTGCACGATGGTGTCGAGCAGCGGAAAATGCGGCCCACGGCCGCGCAGATGGGGCTTGCGAATGGTAGTCTCCCGTTTTGTTTCTTTTGTCATCGGGCGCTGGCGCACGATCAGCTCAACGACACGCGGTCGAGCAGCAGGCCGGCCGCGATCGGCGGAAGGCCGCTGACATTCTTGCGCACCGGCACCAGCAGATCGGGGAAATAGCTGAAGATGACAGGCGTCTCGTCGAGCAGCAATTTCTGGATGTCAGAGGCGGCAGCGCGCTGCGCGCCGGCATCGAGCGCCTTGAGATAGCTGGTGACCATGCCATCATAGGCCGGGCTCTTGAAATGCGCCGCGTTCCAAGGGCCGTCGCTGACCAACGGGCTCTTGAGGAAGACGTTTGGCACGCTGCGATGCGCGTAGTCGGTGATGCCGAGCGGGCTGTCCAGCCAGTCCGACTGGCCGAACACCGCTTTGCCGTAATATTTGTCCTGGTCCTCGATGTTGAGCGAGATGCGCGCACCGATCTCCTTGGCGAAATTCTGGAACAATTGCGCATAGCCCGGAATGTCGGAATAGCGCAGCGTGGTCAGCGTGATGTCGAAGCCTTCGGCGAGACCCGCCGCCTCGAGCAACTGCTTGGCCTTGGCGATGTCCTGGACGCGTTGCGGCACCGACTTGTCGGTCGCCGGGAAGGCCGGCGCGAACGGGCTGTCATTGCCAGTCGCCGCCATGCCGCGGCACAAGCCGTCGACCAGCTTGGCGCGGTCGATGCACAGCGCCAGCGCCTGGCGCACGCGCTTGTCGGTGAAGGGGCCGGTGTCGCAGCGCATGTGCAACTGGCGGTGCGCGGTCGAAGCGACACGCAAGACGGTGATATCAGGACTGTTCAGCACGACCTGGCTGACATCGAGCGGGACGGCATCGAGAATGTCGACCTCGCCGGCCTGCAGCGCCAGGATGCGCGGCTGCACATCGCCGTAGAACTTGAATTCGAGCCGGTCGGGCAGCGCCTTCTCACCCCAATAGTCGGGGTTGCGGATGAAGGTCGCGCCGACCTTTGGCGTGTAGCTTTCCAACCGGAACGGTCCGGTGCCTTCGAACGTCTTTTCGTAATCGCCCTTGTAGCTCGCCGGCAGGATGACGGCGTTGTAATTGTCGATCGACACTGAATAGGGAAAGCTGCCATTCGGCGCATCGAGATGGAAGGCGACGGTGTGGTCGTCGACCTTCCGGGTGCCGCCCTTCGAAAGAAGGCCTTTGAACACCGAAAGCGCGTTGGAAGCGCCGTTGGGATCGGCCAGCCGGTCGAAGGTCGCGACGACGTCGTCGGCCTTGAAATCCTCGCCATTGTGGAATTTCACGCCCTTGCGCAGCTTGAAGGTCCACACGCTGCCATCCTCGTTCGGCGCCCAGCTCTCTGCCAGCACAGGCTTCAAAGTGAGGTCCGGCTGCGTGATGCAGAGAAACTCGGCGGTTTGGAAAACCAGCTGGTAGCTGCCGCTGTCATAGTAGGTGACGGGATCGATGGCGCCGCCCGGCGTCGCCACGCCGGCGCGCACCGTGCCGCCCGGCTTGCCCTCGGCGCGGGCCTGCTGGGTGCCGAGGCCGGCGGCCGCGACAAGGCTGCCCAGGAACGGCAAGGAAAGCCCAAGCACGCTGCCATGGCGCAGGAAGTCACGGCGGTCCATCCTGCCGGCCAGCAATTCGTCAACAGCGGAATTTTCGATTGCAGTGAGTGTTCTGCGAGCGTTGTCGATCATCCGGAAATGCTTGGGCATGGCTGGATTCCTCGCTTGTCTTGGGGTTCAGCCATCTAGTTCATTGTTGACTGCCGCCGGAAAGCGATATTTTTTGATAGGAGTCATCGAAATTTTCGATGCAGGAGGTGGGCATGGACACTGAGAATCTGCGCAGCTTTCTCGAAGTCGCCACCCATGGCAGCTTCACCGTCGCGGCCAGCCGGCTCAACCTCGCCCAGTCCACCGTCAGTGCGCGGATCAGGGGGCTGGAGGAGCAGTTGGGCCGCCGGCTTTTCGTGCGCGACCGCGATGGCGTCACGCTGACGCCGGCCGGCCGGCAGTTCCTGCCGCATGCCTCGTCGATCACCCGCACCTGGGAGCAATCGCGGCAGGACATCGCCGTTCCCGATGGTTACGAGACCTTGCTGCGGCTGACCGCGCCGGCCTATCTGTGGGATCGCATCACCTCGCCATGGGTCGAGTGGATGCGCGCCAGGCGGCCGAACGTGGCGCTGCGGCTGGAGGGCAGCTTTCCGGACTCGGCGATCGACCAGCTGGCGGAAGGCCTGCTCGACATCTGCATCCTCTATCTGCCGCGACCGCATCCCGGCATTGTCTACGAGACGCTGGCCGTCGATCAGGTCGTGCTCGTCCAGCACGCCGCACAGACCAAGCCATGGACCGAAAACTATATCCTGATGGACTGGGGACTGGAGTTCCGCATCGAGCACGACCGCGCCTTTGCCGGCATGGTCAAGCCGGCGATTTCGGCCGGGCTGGTCTTCATCGGACTGCAGCACGTGCAGTCGCAGCAGGCCGCCGCCTATCTGCCGCTCAGTGCCGTCAGCGGTCATATCGAGCGTGGCGAGATGCGGCGCATCGACAACGCTCCGGTATTCCAACGGCCGATCTACCTCGCCTATCCCTCGAATCCCGTGTCTTCGGATGTTCTGGATGTCGCGCTCACAGGCCTGCGCACGCTGGCCAGGGACTGGGCCGAAGGGCAGGGCTTTTCAGAAGGTGACCGTGCTCTCAGCATGGCCGGCCAGATCTGACAGGCCAAGCCACGCGAGCGAGAGCGCTATGCCGGCTCGGTCACGACCGCTCTCTGCAGCCTGGCCAGTTCGGCGTAAGGAATGTGGCAGCGGATGGAATGGCCGGGCTGGGCCTCGCCGAGTGGCGGCTCCTGCTGCTCGCAGATCGGGCCGATCTTGCGCGGGCAGCGCGTGTGGAACACACAGCCCGAGGGCGGATTGGTGGCGCTGGGGATTTCGCCGTCGAGACGAATGCGCGCCGTCTCGGTCTGGTCGAGTTTGGGCACGGCCGACAAAAGCGCCTCGGTATAGGGGTGATGCGGACCGGAAAAGACGTCTTCCGACGGTCCGAGCTCCATGATGCGGCCGAGATAGAGCACGGCGATCTTGTCGGAGAGGTAACGCACCACGGCAAGATCATGCGAGATGAAGATGTAGCTGACGTCTTCCTTTGACTGCAGGTCGGCGAGCAGATTGAGGATGGCAGCCTGCACCGAGACGTCGAGCGCCGAGGTCGGCTCGTCGCAGACGACGATGCGCGGGTCGCCGGCGAAGGCACGCGCGATGGCGACGCGCTGCTTCAGGCCGCCGGAGAGCTGGCGCGGCTTGACGGCCAGATGCCGGTCGGTGAGCCGCACCGAGCGGACGAGGTCGTTGAGACGAGCCTCCAGCGCCTTGCCGGAGAGGCCGGCCAGCCGCTTCAGCGCGCGGCCGATCAGATGGCGGATCGAATGTGAGCGGTTGAGTGCGGAGTCCGGGTTCTGGAAGACGATCTGCATCGCCTTGATCTGGTCGTCGCTGCGGTTCTCCAGTCGTGGCGCCAGCGCTTTGCCCTCGAGTTCGATGGTGCCGCCTTCGTCGGGCGGTACCAGGCCGAGCAGCAGCCTGGCGAAGGTCGTCTTGCCGCTGCCGGACTCGCCGACCAGCCCGAGCGTTTCGCCGGGTCGCAAATCGAGCGAGACATCCTTGACGGCGCGCAGTGCATGACCGTGGCTGGAATAGGTCTTGTTCAACCCGGCGACGCGCAGCACCGGTGCTGCCGCCGGCTTTGGGGCGGGCGCCACATCGCTCGGTGTGGCACGCGGCAGCGCTTGCGCCTTGTCGTGATGGAAGCAGCGCGACAGCCGGCCGCCCAGATCATAGAGCGGCGGCAATTCGCTGCGGCAGCGATCGTCGGCGAGCGCGCAGCGATCGGCGAAGGCGCAGCCCTTGATGTCGGCCCCGATGCCGGGCAGGAAACCCGGAATGGTGTCGAGCCGGCCCTGATCCTTGCGTTGGCCGCCGCGCGGCAGGCAACGCAGCAGGGCGACCGTGTAGGGATGGCGCGGATCGTTGAACACGACCTCCGTCGGCCCTTCCTCGACCAGCATGCCGGCATAGAGCACGCCGACCCGGTCGCACATGTTGGAAACGACGGCGAGGTTGTGGCTGATGAACAGGATCGAGGCCGACAGTTCCTGCCTGAGCTGTGCGATCAGGTCGAGCACTTCGGCCTCCACCGTCGCATCGAGGCCGGTGGTCGGCTCGTCGAGGATCAGCATCGACGGATCGTTGGCCAGCGCCATGGCAATCGCCACGCGTTGCTGCATGCCGCCGGAAAGCTGGTGCGGGTAGCGCTGCATGACGCTGACGGGGTCGGAGATGCGCACTCGGTTCAGCATCGCAATCGCCCGGTCAGTGGCCGCTCGTCCCGAAACGCCGCCGAGTTCAAAAATCTCGGTCAGCTGACGGCCAACGCGAATCGATGGGTTCAGCGCCTTGCCCGGGTCCTGATAGACCATGGAGACGCTTTCCGCGCGCGCCCGCCTGAGCGCTTCGGCGTCAAGTTTCATCACATTCTGGCCGTCGAGCGAGATCGCGCCGCCGGTGATCGAGCCATTTCTCGGCAGATAGCGCACGACGGTGAGCGCCACGGTGGATTTGCCGCAGCCGGATTCGCCGACCAGCCCATAGGCTTCGCCCTGGCCGATGGTGAGGCTGAGGTTGCGCAGCACGGCGCGATTGCGGCCGGCGACGCGGTAGGCAACCGAAAGATCGGTGAGTTCGAGTGCGTTTTCGGCCTTGGCGGAGTTAGTCATTGAGCGCTCCGTGAACGCCGTCGGCCGCCAGATTGACGCCGATCACCAGCGTGGCGATGGCGAGCGCATCGAACAGCACCGTCCACCAGAAGCCGCCGCCGATCATGCCGTAATTGTTGGAGATCGAGAGCCCCCAGTCGGGTGAGGGCGGCTGGATGCCGAAACCCATGAAGGAGAGCGTGGCGACCGCGAAAATGGCGTAGCCGAGCCGCACGGTGGTTTCGACCAGGATCGGCGGGATGACGTTGGGCAGGATCTCGACGAACATCGTATGCAGGGCACTTTCATGCCTGAGTTGTGCGGCGGCGACATAGTCGAGCTCGCGCTCGGCCAGCACCGCCGAGCGCACGGTGCGCGCGATGATCGGCGCGAAGCTCAGGCCGATGACGACGATGACCGTCGTCTTGGAGGTGCCGAGCGCAACGATGGCCAACAGCGCAACGATGACCACCGGGATCGCCATGAAGGCTTCGAGGATGCGGCTGACGACATCGTCGACGAGACCGCGAAAATAGCCGGTAAGGAGGCCAAGCGCCGTGCCGGCTACCGTCGCCAGCAAGGTTGCCAGCGGTGCGACGGTCAGGATGTCGCGCGAACCGACGATGACGCGCGAGAAGACGTCGCGGCCGATCTGGTCGGTGCCGAACCAGTGTTCGGAAGAGGGCGGCGCCAGCGCGTTGATGATGTCGTCGGCGAGCGGATCGTAAGGTGCGAAATGCTCGCCCAACAGCGCACAGGCAACCCAGAACAGCACGATGGCGAAACCGACAAGGAATGTGCGCGAGCGCAGCAGCGAGTAAAAGACCTCCGCCAGCGGGCCGCGCCGGCGCGTGTCGTCTGGTGTCGGAGAGCTGGTTTGGACGGCGCTCATTGATCTGACCCCAGACGGATACGCGGATTGAGCACGGAATAGAGGAAGTCGGCGACAAGGGTGGCCACGGCATAGACAATGCCGATGGTGAGGATGCCCGACTCCAGCATCGGGAAATCCTTGCCGCGCGCGGCAGTGAAGATCAGCGACCCGATGCCCTGGTAGCGAAACAGCGTTTCGATGACGACAAGGCCGCCGATGAGGTAGCCGGTCTGCGTCGCGATGACGGTGATGGTCGGCAGCAGCGCGTTGCGCAGCACATGCCGCCAGATCACCGTGCGCCAGGGCAGGCCCTTGAGCACGGCCGTTCGCGTGTAATCGGAATCGAGCGCCTCGATCATGCCGGAGCGTGCCATGCGGGCGATGTAGCCGAACAGCACCAGGAACAGCGGCAGCGAGGGCAGGATCAGGTAATAGAGCTGGGTGAAAAAGCCGGCGTCGCGCGGCCATGCGGCTGAGATCGGCAGCCAGCGCAGCCACACGCCGAAGATCAGGATCAGGATGATGCCGGTGACGAACTCGGGCAGCACGGTCACCGACAGGCCGCCTAGGCTGATGATGCGGTCGAGCGGCCGGTTGAGGTTGAGTGCGGCAGCGACGCCGCCGAGGATGCCGATCGGCACCACCAGCACGAAGGCGACCGCCGCCAGCTTCATCGAATTGCCCAGCGCATCGATGACGAAAGGCGCGACCGGCGAGCGGAAGATGTAGGACGTACCCATGTCGCCCTGGACGAAGTTGGAGATCCAGCTCCAGTATTGCGTTAGCAGCGGGCGATCGACGCCGAGCGTGTGATTGAGCGCGTCGACCGCGCGCTGGTCGGCGAACGGGCCCAATATGGCGCGCCCGACATTGCCGGGCAGCACCTGGCCGCCCAGGAACACCATGATGCTGAGCAGGAACAGCGTGACGAGCGACAGCGAGACACGCCGGACAAGGAAGGAGAGAATGGCTAGGACTCCTTGTGGAGCCAGCCCCCATGCGGGAGCTGGCTGTTAGAGGATTGGCTTTCCCTTCCGTTCAGGCCTTCGATGCCTTGTCGAGGAACAGCTGCGACATGGCGGTCGGCTGCACGCCGGCCACACCCTTCGCCGTCGCCGTCAGATAGTCGTAGAAATAGCCGAAGATGACAGGCGTTTCCTCGAGCAGCAGCTTCTGGATCTTGCCGGCGTCGGCCTTCTGTGCCTCGAGGTCGAGGGCTGCGATGTAGCTGGTCGCCAGCGCGTCATAGTCCTTGTTCTTGAAGTGTGCCGCGTTCCAGGTGCCTTCACTCTTCAGCGGTGCCGCGAGATAGACGTTCGGCACGCCGCGGTGACCATAGTCGGTGATGCCCATCACCGAATCCAGCCAGTTCGATTTGCCGAACACCGCGTCTCCGTAATAGCCGCTCTGGTCGAGGATGTTGAGGTCGAGTTGGACACCGATCTCCTTGACCCAGTTTTGGATGAGCTGGGCGTATTCAGGGATTTCCAGGTAGCGTTCGGTGGTCAGGGTTATCTTGAAGCCCTGGCCAAGGCCGGCTGCTTCCATGAGCTGCTTGGCCTGGGCGATATCCTGCTTGCGTTGCGGCACGCTCGTATCGGTCGAAGGGTAGACGGCAGCGAACGGGCTGTCATTGCCCAGAGCGGAGCGTCCCTTCATCAGGCCGGCGGCCAGCTTGTCGCGATCGAGGCAGAGCGCAATGGCACGGCGCACGCGCGCATCCTTCAACGGGCCCTCGTCGCAGCGCATGTGCAGTTGCTGATGGGCCGACGACTTCAGGCTGATGATGTCGACGTTCGGATCGTTGAGCAGAGCGACGCCGGCCAGCACGGGCATCTGGTTGATGATGTCGACCTGTCCGCCCTGCAGCGCCAGGATCTGCGGCTGCATATCGGTGAAGAAGGTGAATTCGGTGCGTTCCGGCAGTGCCTTCGGACCCCAATAGTCTTCGTTGCGGACGAAGGAGGCGCCGACCTTTGCCGTGTATTTCTCTATTCTGAACGGCCCGGTGCCGTCGAAGCTCTTCTCGTAGTCGCCCTTGTAACTCGCCGGGATGATGACGGCGTTGTAGTTGTCGGACGACAGCATGTAGGGGAAGTTGCCGTTCGGCGCATCGAGGTGGAATTCCACCGTGTAGTCGTCGACCTTCTTGGAGGCGCCCTTCTGCAGGATGCCGTTGAACACCGACAGCGCGTTGGACGAGTTTGCCGGATCGGCAAGGCGGTCGATGCTGGCCACGACGTCCTCGGCCTTCATCTCGCCGCCGCTGTGGAATTTTACGCCCTTGCGCAGCTTGAAGGTCCAAACCGTGCCGTTGTCGTTCGGCTTCCAGCTCTCGGCCAGCGCCGGCTGCAGCACCAGATCGGGACCGTCGACGCAGAGAAACTCGGCAACCTGCTGCATGACAAGCAAGCCGCCGGCGTCGGCAATGGTGACCGGGTCGATCGTCGCTGCCGGCACGCTGCTGGCGACACGGATGGTGGCGCCGGGCGCGCCCTGGGCGCGCGCCAGCGACGGCATGCCGCCGAGGCCGGCTGCCATGCCGATACGGCCCAGCAGCGGCAGCGACAGGCCGAGCAGGCTGCCGTGACGGACGAAGTCGCGGCGGCTGACACGACCGTCGACAAGGCCGTCGATCAGGTGATTTTCAAGCGGCGTGCGATTGCGCCGGATCAGGTCGAGAATGCTGTAGTTCTTGCTCATGGGTTTTTACCCTTCCCCTATTTCTTATGGTTGACGAAATTTCGTGGATTGCTCCATTTTCCCGCCGCCAGAGAGGTCTGTCGACCGAAACTTTAGCATGCGGTTTGTCCGGTCCATCCAGTCGTGACGTGGACGTGCCGGATTCCTGGCTGCACTGCTGCCGCCGTCTAGTTCAGCGGCAAACGGCGATAGGTTCTGGGCTTTGCCGGGTCATGATACTTGTTGCACGGTCCTTTCTCGGTAAAGTCTCTGTGACAGGCAGCGAGGTTCTCGCGCGACAAGGTGACGCCGAGACCGGGACCTTCCGGAACGCGCACGAAATTGTTCCTTGGCGAAAACGGCCCTTCCTCGGTGACATCCATCGGCAGCATGCGAAACAGCGACTGGTTCGGCTCCCTGATCCAACCAAGTGCCGCGCACAGGTGCAGATAGGCGGCACTGCCGATGCCGCTGTCGCCGCTGTAGCACCAGAAATCGATGCCGGCATGCTCGCAGGCGCCGACGAAGCGCAGCAGCCGGCCGATGCCGCCATGCGTCGTCGGGTTGCCGACGAAGGCGTCCGGCACCTTGGTCTCCATGGCGCGCGCAATGTCGATGTTGTGGGTCGAAAACGGGATCGAGCAATGGCGCCGCAATTCGCGCATCTCCTCGATCGTCGCCACCGGATCCTCCCAGTTGCGCACGCCCAACTCTTCCAGCGGGCGCGCCAGCCGCCGCGCGGTGCTGAGTGAATAAGCCTGGTTGGAATCGATACGGATCATCGCATCGTCGCCGAGTTTCTTGCGGATCAGCTCGACCATCCTGAGCGAGACTTTCGGATCTTCGGTCGAGAACTTGCCTTCGAAGAAGGTCGTTCCATGCGTCTCGTGCAATTCGACGCAATAGTCGGCGACTTCCTCGGGCGTCGTCTCGCCCTTCACCTTCGGCCCGTCACCGCGCAGCGAAAAATAGTCGGTGAACGGGATGTCCTTGCGCACGGCGCCGCCAAGCAACTGGTAGAGCGGCTGGTTCCACGCCTTCCCGCGCAGGTCCCACAACGCCATCTCGATGGCGCCGAAGGCCATGATGCGGGTGCGGTCGTTGATCGACTGCACGCCGGTCCAAAAGGGCAGGCAGACATGCTCGGCGCCGGCGATGTCGAAGGCATCGCGGCCGACCAGCCGTGGCGCCAGGACATCGTTGATAATCGCGGCCGCCGCTGGCGTCGGCGCTTCGCCAAGGCCAATCAAGCCATCCTCGGTCTCAACCTCGACAATCGTCGGCGAAAATCCGTCGAGCTCGCCGAACACCCAGGCATAGGGCGCTTCGAGGCGCAAATTGATCGGCGTGGCTTTGATGCTGCGGATCTTCATCTCAGCGGCCGACCTCGAAGAAAGGCTTGCCCAGCAGGTCGGGAACGACGTCGATGCCGAGGCCCGGTCCGTCCGGAATGCCCATGCGGCTGCCGGTGACCGGCGGCATGTTCGACGCCGTGCGCACCGTCACCCATTCATGGAAGGCGATGGCATGCAGCCGGCGCTCTTCCGGCGTCGACAACGACAGATGCGCCATGGCCGCGGTGTCGATCTCGGCGCCGCCCGTGTCCTCGACCGTGATCATGAAGCCGAGGTCGACGGCAACGTCGCGGATCTGGCGCGTCTTCGTCACCCCGCCAAGGCGCGAGATCTTCAGGGTCAGCCCGTCGGCCGCACCCAGGCGATGAATTTCCAGCATCGCCTCGAGCGAGGTGACGGATTCGTCGAGCACCATCGGCTTGTCGAGCATGCGGCGCACCGACATGTTTTCATCGATCGTGGTGCAGGGCTGCTCGAACGTGTAGTCGATGCTGCGCGTCGCGTCGGCGAACTGGCGAGCCTGATAGGGCGTCCAGCCGGCATTGGCGTCGCAGAAGATGACCGTGCCTTTCGGCACTGAGGCGGCGACCGCGGTGACACGTTCGATGTCGTCATGCACATTGCCGCCGACCTTGACCTGTAGCCGGTGGAAGCCGTCCTTGACGATGCGCTTGGCCAGCGCGGCCATGGCGTCGACGCTGCCGTGCGTGACGACCTTGTAGAGTTCTGCGGTGTCGCTTTCCTTGCCGCCGAGCAGCGTGACCAGCGGCACGTCGGCGGCGCGCCCCGCCAGATCCCAGCAGGCCATGTCGAGCGCCGACTTGATGTAGGGATGACCCTTGAACACCGTGTCCATCAGCCGGCCGATGCTGGCTAGTCCGCGCGGATCATGGCCGATCAGATGCGGCGCGATCTCGACCACGCCGGCGCGAACGCCGGCCGGGAAGGCTGCCGAGTAAAAATTGCCGAGCGGCGCCATCTCGCCCCAGCCGGTGATGCCGCTGTCTGATGCAATGGACACGATCACCGCGTCGAAAGCGTCGGCCTCGCGCCCCTTCGACATGCGGTATGGCCCGTCCACGAAGGGCTGCACGACATGGTAGGCCTTGATGGTTTCGATCTGCACGTGTCTTGTCCGCTGTCTGTGATGGTGGGGAACGGGTCAGGCGCCCCTCGACGGGCGTTGTTCGAGGCCGCGCGCGTAGGCAAGCAACTCCTCGAAATCGTGATCGATGTGCTCCCTGGCATGGCGCTGGGCTGCACGCATGTCCTTGCCCTTCAGCAACCGCACATAGGTTTCGTGAACGTCTTCGGCCGGCACCGGCTCATTGCGGGCATGCTGGTGGAGCGCAAAATACATCTGCAGCCGGCTGGTCAGCCGCTGCCAGGTTTCCAGCAGCACCGAATTGTCCGCCCATTCGTAGATCAGGCCATGCAGTTGCAGCGCGGTTTCGATTTGGCGTGTCGTGTCCAACGCACGGGTCGCCTGCTTCACGGCTTCGTGGCGCCGGTCGAGCTCGTCGAAGAAGCGCTGGTCGCGCAGCGGCCACGCCCGCTCGATGGCCAGCTCGTCCATAACCTTGTTGAACGAATAGGCATCGTCGATGTCCTTGGCTGTGACCTCGATGACGAAGGTGCCGGCATAGGGGATGCTGGTCAGGATGCCTTCCTGGACCAGTTCGCGCATTGCCTCGCGCAACGGCGCGCGGCTGACCCGCATCTGTTCGGAAATCCGCAGCTCGTTGAGCTTCTGGCCGGGTGCGAGCTGCCCGGTCAGGATCGCGCGCCGCAACAGCGCGACGATCTCGGCGCGTCGCGTCGTGTCCGCAATCGGACTGAAATCCGCTTTCGCCATTCGGCCACTCCCAGGGAAATCGAAAGCAAGACAAGCAGATTGTCGACAATCTAACAAGAGGTCATCTTCGGATTCTTGGGGGCCGTTGGCATGTCGGCCTTTCGGTCTCAGGCGGCACGGCCGTAGAAGCCGACCCGCTCCTCGGGGCTGAACATCACGCCGGGCTTTTCATAGTAGGAAAACACCGCGATCATGCGCTCGCGCTCGCCTTCGACCGTGGTGACGCGATGCGCGGTGTTTTTGCCGCGGAAGACATTCAGCGTGCCGGGCTTCATGCGCAGGATCTTTGCATCGGGGTCGCGCCCCTCCAGCAGCCTTGCGACGCCGTCATAGTTGGGATTGCCGTCAGATCGCAGATCGGTGCGGTATTCGAGGTCGCCGCCGTATTCCGCTGCCTGCAGCAGCAGCGTCGTCGTGAATTCGGAGCGATCGAAATGCCAGTTCAAAGCCTCGCCGGCGCGATAGGCCATGACATTGGTTCGCGCCAACGGATCCTGCATGACATGCAGCCTGGTCTTGCCCATCGTCGCCGCCAGGAAGCGCAGCAGCGGTTCGTATTCGTAGATGGCGAGCACGACGCTGGCCGGAATCTGGTCGGCACAGACGGTGTGGCTGATGGTCTCCACCTTGCGCAGCGCCGGATGGTCGGGTGCAAGCTCGGGAATGTCAGGCTTGAAGTAGATGTTGTGCATCCGCTTGTGCACATGCGAGCGCGCGGCCATCACCGGCTGGATTTCGCGCACGGCTTGTTCCGCCACGCCGGGGCGCAAAAACCCTTCCAGATTGAACATGCCGTCGGCTTCGAGCGCGGCGACGGATTGTTCGACAAGGCGCTGCCATTCGGCGCTGCCTTCGCGGTCGAGCGGATAGCGGTCGAGATCGAGGATGTCTTTCATCGTCATGGCTCCGAAGGTTTCGAGCCTATGAGACGGCAAAAAAATCTTTCTCTCAACGTCGAAAATAATTAGGATTGAGCAAGAAAAACTTATGGATCTGTTGTGGAACGGTTACCGCCGCTGAATGCGATCAGAGCTTTTGAAGTTGCCGCCCGTGCCGGCAGCTTCACCTTGGCCGCTTCTGAACTCGGCGTGTCCTCTGCAGCGGTCAGCCAGCAGATACGCAATCTTGAGAACTGGTTCGGCAAGCAATTGTTCGTGCGCAGCGGCAACCGCATCGCGCTGACCGACGCCGGCCACGCCATATATCCGCAGACCGCCAAGGCGCTAGGAGACATCGCCGCCATAGGCCAGCGCATGCTGGAGGGCGGGATGCGGACGCGCCTGGTCGTCAGCGTGCCGTTCTCGCTGGCCGAACTGTGGCTGGCGCCGAGGCTGGCGGTACTTCTCGATGCCTTTCCGCAGATGGCGATCGACGTTCGGGTCGAGGACGATCCGGTCGACCTGATGCGCCAGAACATCGACCTGCGCATCAGCTATGGCGATTATCACTATCCCGGATTGAAACTCGTCCGTCTCGTCCATGACGACGTCCTGCCTGTCTGCGCACCGGAATTCTGGCACCGGCACGGCAATGGCGATACCAGTCTGGCGGATTTGCACGAGAGCCAGTTCATCCACACCAATTGGGGGCCGAACTATGCCTCGCACCCGACCTGGGCTGACTGGTTTGCGGCCTCCGGCGGCAGCCGCTCACCCGACCCGTCGCACGGGCGGCGCGTCGGCCTGTCCAGCCTTGCGATCGCCTCGGCAAGGCTGGGCCTGGGTATCGCGCTTGGCCAGCGGGTCATGGCGCGCGCCGATCTGGAGGCCGGTCGGCTGATTGCGCTCTCCTCCGTCTCCGTGCGCCTCGGGCATCCCTACTGTGCATTCATGCCGGTGGCCAAGGCCGACCGCGCCGATGTTGCCGGTCTGGTGGAACTGCTCAGTCGAGCGGCGCCCGCGACCTGTGGGAAGGTCGGGGCGCCGCGCTGAAGCCGGGTCCTGACGGGGGTGTTCAGGTGGCCGGCTTTTCCGGTATCGGCGATACAGGCGCTCCGGGTCCGATCTTCTGCAGATTGCCCGTGATCACCTGGTCGCCCTCGGCGACGCCGCTGAGGATGGCGACCTGACCGCCGCTCGTCGGTCCGAGCGAAACCAGCCGCTGGTCGACCGTGTTGTCCTTGCCGACGACATAGAGATATTTGCCGAGCTGGCTCGAGCCCAGCGCCGTCTGCGGCACCATCAGCGCGTCGGCCTGCTCTCTCACATGCAGCCGGACACGAACATATTGGCCGGGCAGCAGCGTGAACTTGCCGTTACCGATCGTTGCGCGCGCCGTGATCGTGCCGGTCGAGCGGTCGACCGAATTGTCGATGAAGGTAAGCTCGCCCTTCTGGCTGGCCTCGGTCTGGCCGGGGAGCAGCACCTCCACTTCGATCGGGCCGTTCGCACGGGCTTGCTCGATCTCGGCCAGATCCGTCTCGCTCGGGTTGAAGGTGACGTAGATCGGATCGAGTTGCACCAGCGTGTTGAGCACGGTGCCGGCAACGCTGACCAGCGTTCCGACCGAAGCCTGGTTGCGGCCGAGACGCCCGGCAAACGGCGCCCGGATTTCGGCGTAGCTCAGATTGAGCTCTGCCGTGCGGACCGCCGCTTGGTTGACCGCCAGCGACGCCTGTGCCTCGCGCAAGGTGCTGGTGCGCTGGTCGAAGCCGTCCTTGGCGAGGTAGCCGCTCTTGGCGAGTTCGGTGCCGCGACCGAGGTTGGAGCGGGCATAGTCGAGCGTCGCCGTATCGCGCTGCACTTGCGCCTTGGCCTGGTCGAGAGCCGCCTGGAAGTCGTCAGGCGAGATTTTGTAGAGAAGGTCGCCTTGCCGGACGTCGACGCCGTCGGCTGCGGTCTGCTCCTGCAGATAGCCCGGAATCCTGGCCTGCAAGGTGATGCTGCGGATCGGTTCCGTCCGCGCGGCATAGTCCAGGTAGATCGGGATCGTCTTCTTGACGACACTAACCACCGGCACCGGCATGACGAATGCCGCCGGAGCAGGCGTCGCCGCGGCCGTGCCGGCATTGAGGCTGAGGTTGCCCATGTCGAGCAGGTGGACGCTGGCCACCGAGATCGCTCCCAGCGCGACGGCCGTTCCCAACGCGATTTTCCATTTACGCATGATCAGTCTCCAATCTTATTCGGCCGCTTCCGCCAGGGGACGCAAGGCGGGCTCAGTCGTTGGTTCATTGTCTTGAAAGGCGGGCTCGTCATTGCCGCGGCGTTCGCGCAGCTGCTCGATGACCGCGTAGAACACCGGCACGAACACCAGCGACAGGATGGTCGCTGCGACCATGCCGCCGAACACTGTGGTGCCGATCGACTGCCGGCTTGCCGCGCCGGCACCGGTGGCAAACATCAGCGGCAGCACGCCGAGGATGAAGGCGAAAGCCGTCATCAGGATCGGCCGCAGCCGGAGCCGTGCCGCCTCCATCGCCGCGTCGACGATGCTGAGGCCTTCTTCGCGCCGTCGCCTTGCGAATTCGACGATCAGGATCGCGTTCTTGGCCGCCAGGCCGATCAGCATGACGAAGCCTATCTGCGAGTAGACGTCGATCTGCATGCCACGCAGCAACAGGGCCACGAAGGCGCCGAACAGGGCCAGTGGCACCGCCAACAGCACCATGAACGGCATCGCCCAGCTCTCATACTGCATCGCCAAGATCAGGAAGACGAAGACGATGGCGAGGCCGAAGACGACGGACGCGATCGATCCTGCCTTGAGCTCCTGGAAGGTGATGCCGGTCCATTCGAAACCGAAATCCCTTGGCAGCGCAATGGCGGCGGCCCGTTCCATCGCGGCAACCGCCTGGCCCGAGGAAAAGCCGGGTGCGGCACCGCCATTGATCGAGGCCGAGGCATTGTTGTTGTAATGCGGCACCGTCTCCGGGCCGACGAAGGGCACGAGTTTGCCCAGCGTCGAGAGCGGCACCATGCCGCCGGAGGCATTGCGCACATAGAGCCGCGAAATGTCGGCGGCACCCGCACGTGCATCCTTGTCGGCCTGGATGGTCACCCGGAAGGTGCGGCCGAACAGGTTGAAGTCGTTGACGTAGAGCGAGCCGAGATAGATCTGCAGCGTGTTGAAGACATCGGGCAGATTGAGGCCGAGCAGTTTGGCCTTGCTGCGGTCGAGGTCGTAGTTGAACTGCGGCGTCGAGGTCGAGAATGGCGAGAACAGCTGCTGCGGGTTGATTTCGGGCTGCTTGCGCGCCTCGGCGATCACGGCTTGCGTCGCATCGTTGAGGGCTGAACTGCCGCGGCCGGTCAGATCCTCGACGACGAATTCGAAGCCGCCTGTGGTGCCGATACCCGGGATAGAAGGCGGATCGAAGCTCAGCGCGAAGGCTTCTGGAATCTGCATCAGCTTGCCGCGCACATCGGCGACGAGCTTCGATGCGCTCTGGTCGGGGCCGCGCTCCTCCCACGGCTTCAGGATGGCGAATTCAACCGCCGAATTCGACTGCGCCGCACTGGTCAGGAAATTCAGGCCGCTGATCGAGCCGACAATCTCGACGCCGGGCGTCGCCTGCAGGATGTCGCGCGCCTTCTGCGCCACCGCGTCGGTGCGTTCCAGCGACGCGCCGTCGGGCAACTGGATAACGACGAAGAAATAGCCCTGGTCCTCGACCGGAAGGAAGGTCGAGGGCAGGCGCTGCCAGACGAAGTAGGTGGCGACCAGTCCGGCCGCGAACAGGCCGAGCATGATCCAGCGCAAGCGGATGAGAATGCGTACGCCATTGGCGTAGGCGTGCGACAGCCTGTCGAAGCCGGTGTTGAACCAGCGGAACGGAGCGAACTGCGTCTCGCCGCGATGCCGCAGGAAGGCCGCGCTGAGCGCGGGACTGAGCGTCAATGAGTTGAAGGCGGAGATGCCGACGGAGATCGCCACCGTCAGCGCGAACTGGTTGTAGAGCTTGCCGGAGACGCCGGGAATGAAGGCGACCGGCACGAACACCGCCATCAGCACCGCGGTGGTGGCGATGATCGGTCCGGTGACCTCGCGCATTGCGGCCTTGGTCGCCGCAAGCGGCTTGAGTCCGGCCTCCAGCTGTCGTTCGACATTCTCGACCACGACGATGGCGTCGTCGACGACGAGGCCGATCGCCAGCACCATGCCGAGCAGGGAGAGCATGTTGAGCGAGAAGCCGAGCATCTCCATGACGACCAGCGTCGCCACCAGCGACACCGGAATGGCGATGGTCGGGATGATCGTCGTGCGCCAGCTTTGCAGGAAGAGGAACACCACGGCGACGACCAGCACCAGCGCTTCGCCGAGCGTGATCAGCACGTCATGCATCGACGCCGAGACGAAGCGCGTCGTGTCGTAGTGCATTGCATAGGACACGCCCTTCGGGAAGCGGCCCGACAGCTCCTGCATCTTGTCCTTGACGCGCTGCTGCAGATCGAGCGCGTTGGAGCCGGGCATCTGGTAGACGGCGAGCACCACGGTCGGGTCCTTGCCGAAGAAGGCCGACGACGAATATTGCAGTGCGCCGAGCTCGATGCGGGCGACGTCGCGCAGCCTGACCAGCGAGCCGGTGTCGGTGTTGGCGCGCACGACGATGTCGCCGAATTCCTTTGGATCGCTCAACCGGCCGACGGCGTTGACCTGCATCTCGAAGGCGGTGCCGGCGGGTGCCGGCGATTGGCCGATCTTGCCGGCCGCCACCTGGACATTCTGCTCGGCGATGGCGTTCTGCACATCGACCGCGGTGATGCCGAGATTGGCGAGCTTGTCGGGATCGAGCCAGACGCGCATCGAATAGCGCCGCTCGCCGAAGATCTGCACATCGCCGACGCCGGGCAGGCGCTTCAGCGGATCGACCACCTGCAGATAGGCAAGGTTGCTCAGCGCCACCGGATCGACCGAACTGTCGGGCGAAGTCAGGTTGACGATGAGGACGAAGTTCGGGTTCTGCTTCTTGATCGTCACGCCGCCCTGGTTGACGATCGCCGGCAGCGACGAGGCGGCCTGCGAGACGCGGTTCTGCACGTCGACGGCGGCGGTGCTCAGCGAATAGCCGACATCGAAGGTGATGGTGATGGTCGAGGAGCCGTCATTGGAGCTCGTCGACGACATGTAGGTCATCCCTTGCACGCCGTTGATCTGCTGCTCCAGCGGCGTCGTCACCGTATCGGCCACCACTTGCGCGCTGGCGCCTGGATAGTGGGCGCTGACCACGACCTGCGGCGGCGTGATGTCGGGAAACTGCGAGACGGGCAGCAGGAAATAACAAATCGACCCGGCGAGCACCATGATGATGGCGATCGCCGAGGCGAAGATCGGACGGTGGATGAAAAAGTTTACCACGAGACGCAAGCCTCCCCGGCTGCTCTTGCCCGCCCGAAGGCGCTGGCGACGCTGGACAGTCTTTGACCGCGCTTGTCACCGAGGTCGTCCCGCGAATGCAGCAACGGCACCTCGTTGCGCTGCGCATCGGCAAGCGAGCGCAGCATCGTCTCGAAGGCGCGCGGGTCGACGCCATCGGCTCTCATGACCAGCCGGATCATCGGATCCCGGACGGCTTCATCTATGGTAAGATCGCGGCGCTGTGGCATTGGCCGGCTCCTTGTCTGTCGATTCGCAGCACGTGCTCGCGAACCGTTTTCATCTTTTCACCGGCCGAGGCCGCATGATTGGCAGTTTCTTGTCCCTCTCGTCGGCAGGGCCAGTTCACGGCCTTGTTATTGACGGTGGACGATATAGGTGTTACCAGTAAGTAACATTCTGGAAGTTACAGACCGGTAACACCCTAGTCAAGAGGTGGCCGAGGGTTTTTTGGAAACGAAAGGAGATCATGATGGCAGACGGCATCGTGGAGCGCTCTCGTCCCCGGGATCGGATCCTGGAGACGGCACGCGACATGTTCCACAAGCATGGCATCAAGGGTGTCGGCGTCGACGCCATCACCGAAGCTGCCGGCACGAACAAGATGACGCTCTATCGTCACTTCGAATCCAAGGACGAACTGATCGTCGAATGCCTGCGCGCCAATGCGGCCAAGGCGGGCGCTATGTGGGATGCGTTCGAGGCCGAATTTCCTGGTGACAAGCTTGCCCAGCTGCATGCCTGGGTTCGCAAGGCGGCTGCCATGCTCAATGCGGATGGGCGCGGCTGCGACATGGCCAACGCCGCCGCTGAGCTGACCGAGCCGGACCATCCGGCCAGGCTGGTGATCAAGGAGCTCAAGGAAGCCCAGCGCGAGCGCCTTGTGACGCTATGTCGGGATGCGGGCATCGGCCAGGCTGAACTGCTCGCCGATACGCTGTCGCTTCTGCTCGAGGGCGCGCGGGTTAGCGTGCAGACCGTGGGGTCGGAAGGTCCGAGCACGCAGTTCGTGCGCATGGCTGAAGGATTGATCGTTTCTTTCAGGGGCGCCGCCGCCGGTTGAGGTGACCTGTCGCCTGTCCATGTGCGCCATTCATCGCGTGATGACTGGGCGCGCTTTGGTGTCGCTGTGCCGTCATCCCTGTCGGCCAAACGAAAAAAGCCCGCTGCCGGGAGGAGGTGGCAGCGGGCTCGATTTTCGAATGTGGCGCGGGAGGAGGTGCACCCCATTCAGCGTCGGCATCGCATCTGGGAGGAGTAGATGGCCGACAACCAGAACCTACGAGTTGCCCAACGATTCGGCAACAAAGAAACTTGCATAGCTGCTGTGCAGATTTGCCGTGCCAATTATCGTACAAATCCGGAAACCCGGTTTAGCCAAGCCATTTCGCATTACTGCCCCGGGACGTTTTCCCTGAAGATCAAGCGCGGTTCGATGAACTTGCGCGTCAGATAGGGTGCCGAGGAGGCGATCGAGCCGAGCAGGCGGATGACCGACTGCTCCGCGATCAGCCGTGCATTCTGGTCGATGACGATATCGAGCAGGTCGTCGACGAGATGACCGCGCGTGTCCTTGGTCAGATCGTGGCAGATGAACACCGGCTTGCGGTTCGGCCTGGCCTCGCGGATCGCCTTTGCAACGCCCGAATGTCCAGCTCCGACGCAATAGATGCCAAGCAGTTCCGGCTCGTCGTGCAGCGCCTTCATGGTCTCGGTGTAGCTGGCATCGGGCTCGTCGTTGACCTCAACGGCGCTGCTGACGGTCAGATTGGGAAACTCCTCACTGAGCACCGAGCGGAAACCCATCTCGCGTTCCTCGTGGCCACGATAGGAACGTGAGCCGACGACCATCGCCAGATGGCCGGTGCGGCCGCCAAGGAAGCGTCCCATCAGCAGCGCCGCCGTTCGTCCCGCCACCCGGTTGTCGATGCCGACATAGGCCGCGCGCGGTGCCGCCGGAACATCGGACACCAGCGTCACCAGACGCATCCCGGCATCGACGATGTCGCGCAGGATGTTGCGCGTACGCGGATGATCGACGGCGATCACGCCGACGCCATTGGCCCTGAGCGACAGGTTTTCGACAGCGCTCTGCAGCGCGTTCGGCGAGATACCGGCGAGGTTGTGGATCCGGCACGAGGCGACAAGCGGCAGGCGCGCGGCGTAGTCCTCGATATGCCCGGCGAGATCGCGCATGAAGGCATTGCTGCCGATCGGCAGCAGGAATTCAAGGTGGGCGGGCCGCGAGGGTAGCGTTACCTGATCGGCGACCGGCAGATAGCCGAGCTGCTTGGCCGCCTCCATGACGCGCTGGCGGTTGGCCGCACTCGCACCCGGCCGGTTGTTGAGCACCCGGTCGACCGTTGCGGTCGATAGCCCGCAGCTACGAGCGATATCGGAGACAGTGGCTTTCATGCCGTAACCCACAGCCCGCAGTTGCGTGCGGTATCCGAAACTGTGGCTTTCATGCTGCAATCCTGTTCGCCATGCGATGGCGCGTCAGACAAGCGAATGCGATCTGAGGTGACGGGTGATTGCCGCCCATCACCATTCTCAGTGCGATGGCTTGCCATCGGCGATGGCATCGCGGATTTCCTTATCCGACATGCCGGTGATGATCCGTTCGACCTCCGCCACGCTGGTCTTCTTGGGGTCTATGTCGTCAGCAACCACCTTGCCCCGGCGCATGACGACGATGCGGTCGACCACCTGAAAGACATGGTGGATATTGTGGGCGATGAAAATGCAGGAATGGCCGGAATCGCGGGCGCTGCGCACGAAGCTCAGCACACCCTGTGTTTCCGCGACGCCGAGATTGTTGGTCGGCTCGTCCAAGATGATCAGGTCGCTGTCGAAATGCATGGCGCGCGCGATCGCCACCGCCTGGCGCTCGCCGCCGGAGAGCGAGCCGATCGGCGTCGTCGGCGGGATGTTCTTCGAGATGCCGACCTGCTTGAGCAAGTCGCGGGCAACCGTGTTCATCGCGTCCTGGTCCATCCGGTTGAGAAAGAGCGGCGGCTTGATCGGCTCGCGTCCGAGGAACAGATTGCGGGCGATCGACAGTTGCGTGACCAGCGCCGAGTCCTGGTAGATGGTCTCGATGCCGTGGGCGATGGCGTCGCTGGTGCTGCGCAGGCTCACCTTTTTGCCGCGGATGAAGATATCGCCGCTGGTCAGCGGAACGGCACCCGAGAGCACCTTGATCAGCGTCGACTTGCCGGCGCCATTGTCGCCGAGCAAGCCGACGATCTCCCGTTCATTGACATGGAAATTGGCATCCTCCAGCGCCTGCACGCGGCCGTAGGACTTGCGGATGCTCGTCATGCGGATCAGTGGCTCGGCCATGGTTCAAGTCCCCGCCTGGTGCCGGCGTTCCAGCCATGAATGCAGCGCCATCATGCCAAGGATGATAGCGCCGATGAAGATGTTGTAGGCAAGGCCGGGCACGCCGATCAGCACGATGCCGTTGCGCATCACGCGCAGGATCAGGATGCCGAGCACGGTGCCGATGATCGTGCCGCGCCCGCCGGTCAGCGCGGTTCCGCCGATCACCACCATGGCGATGACTTCCAGTTCATAGCCGGTGCCGCTGTTGGGGTTGGCGGCGGAAGTGCGCAGCGAAGAGATGACGCCGGCAAGCGAGGCCATGACCGACGACAGCACGAACAGGCCGATCTTGACGCCGCTGACATTGACGCCGCGCGCCCTTGCAGCACTCGGGTTGCCGCCGGCCGCCTGGATCCAGTTGCCGGTGCGGCTTTGCGTCAGCACATAGCCGAGCCCGATCGCCGCGGCGATGAACCAGAACAGCGACATGTAGATGCGGAACGGGCCGATGAAGAAATCTCCGACCAGCACTTCCGCCAGCCAGCTGCCTTCGGCGCTCCAGGTGCGTTGGGGAAAACCATCGGTGACGAAAAGAGCGGTACCGCGCACCACCAGCAGCATGCCGAGCGTCACCAGGAAGGATGGGATCTTGAGCTGCGTCACGAACCAGCCATTGACCAGCCCGATGAAGGCGGCGACCAGCAGCGCGGCGACAAAGCCGACCTCGAGCGAGGTCAGGCCGCTGTTGAACAGGGTCCACATCAAGACCGGCGAGAAGCCAAACAGGGAGCCGACCGAGAGGTCGAACTCGCCCGATGTCATCAACAGCGTCATCGCCAGCGCGATCAGGCCGAGCTCGACCGTGAAGGCCAGCGTGTTGGAGATGTTCTGCGGCGACAGGAAGTCGTGGTTGAAACTCCAGAAAACGGCGATCTCGACGACGAGCAGCACCAGCGGGCCGAATTCCGGCCGTGCGATCAGGCGTTGGACGAGCGAATGATTTTCCACAGGCAATCCGCGACATGAGTGGAAGGCTGAGCGTTGCACATCGCGTGCGAAGGGCTCGGCGAAATGGAGAGCCAGTCGCGACCGTTGGGCGGCCGCGACTGCTAGGATTGGATGTTACTTGCCGGACAGGATGTCATCGTAGATTTGCGCGGTGTCTTTTTCGTAGAGCGCGCCGGTGATGACGTTGAAGCCCGGAGGAATGCCGCCGGCGGCCATATTGGCCAGCGAAAGCGCGACATAGCTGGTCGCCTGCGGGTCCTGCCACTGGCCGGCATTGACATAGCCGTTCAGCACTTCCTGGGTGGTGTCGAGCGAATTGCCCCAGCCGACGACCGGGATTTCGCCCGGCTTGATGCCGACCTGGTCGAACACCCGCTTGATCGAGCCGGTGACGAGATCGCCCAGGCCGATGATCGCCTTCACCTTGGCCTTGTTGGCCGTGAGGTAGTCGACCATGCGGTTGATCACTTCAGCCTGATCAAGCGTGGCTTCCGTGATTTCATAGGTGATGCCGAGCGGCTCGAAGACGCTCTTGATGCCTTCTTCTTCCTGCACGCCATAGGTGGCGCCGGGGATTTCGACCGGCATCCAGACGAAGTCGCCTTTCTTCACCAGGCCTTTGTCGACCAGATACTGCGCCCAATGCTTGCCGAAGGTGACATTGTCGCCGCCGACATAGGCGTTGAAGTCGGCCTTCGGATCAGGCGTGTTGAAATTGATGATCGGCACTTTCGCCGCACGCGCTTCCTTGACGATCTCGATCAGGCTGCCCGGATCGGGGCTCGTCGTGACGATACCGTCGGCCTTGGCGGAGAGGGCGGCGCGAACCGCTTCCTGCTGCGAGGCGACATCGCCATTGTGGAACGAGGTGTTGACGGTGTTGCCGGTGTCCTTGGCCCATTGCTTGGCGCCGGCCAGGAAATAGGTCCAGACCGGATCGGCCGGACCGCCGTGCGAAATCCAGTAGAACGTCTTGGCCTGTGCCGCTGCTGGTACCACCATCAGCGCCACCAACAGGCCGTATAGAACGAGTCTTAGCCGTGTCAGCATTTGATTTCCTCCCGTTTGTAGATCGTCAGTTCAAAATCCGTCCCTTGTTCCGCGTCTTTTTGCCAGCGCCGGTTGAAGGCGTCAGAGCATCCCCTTTTTCGACGGATGGCAAGCCTCCATCTGCCAAGCCTCCATCTGCAGGTGTAGTGGGCGCCTGACGGGGCGTCATCAGCGGTCCCATCAGATTGCATCAGCTGAGGTGATTTTCCGACTGTCGGATAATTGGCGTGATTGTTTAGGGTCGCGCGAACGCGGCCTGCGCCGACAAGGGTCACGCCGGCGACCATCCTACGCCCACGGGACCAGGTCCGCAGCGCTTGGCAGGGCGTCGACGACACCAGTTGCTAGATCAGATCGGCTCTGGCCAGCTCCCGCATCAGATGGCTGGCGCCATAGGTCCAGTGCGGACAGTCGGGCGAGAGCCGCACCCGGTTGACCAGCGCACCGAATTTCTCCGACGAGATGGTGACGATGTCGCCGACCTTGTGGGTAAATCCCTTGCCCTTCTCGCCGCGATCCTTGGACGGAACGAACATGGTACCGAGATAGAGCGCCAGCCCGTCCGGATACTGGTGGTGCGGCCCCATGGCCGCGGCGACCAGTTCCTCCGGCGAGCGGCTGATCTCGGCCATCGAGCTTGCGCCCTCCAGCGAGAACCCGTCCTCGCCCTCGACTTTCAGGCGCACGACGGCGCGCTTGACGTCATCGATGGAGAATTTGTCGTCGAACAGGCGGATGAAGGGGCCGAGTGAGGCCGAGGCATTGTTGTCCTTGGCCTTGCCGAGCAGCAGCGCCGAACGCCCTTCGACGTCGCGCAGATTGACGTCGTTGCCGATAGTGGCGCCGACGATCCGGCCGCTGGAGGCGGCGATCATGGCGATCTCGGGTTCCGGATTGTTCCAGGTCGACACCGGGTGCAGCCCGACATCGGCGCCGAAGCCCACCGAGGCCATCGGCTGGCACTTGGTGAAGATCTCGGCATCGGGGCCGATGCCCACTTCCAGATATTGCGACCAGGCGCCGCGCGAAATCAGCTTGGCCTTGATCTCCATCGCTTCGGGCGAACCGGGCTTCAGCTTCGACAGGTCGTGGCCGATCAGTCCGGCAATGTCGGCGCGGATGGCATCGGCTTTTTCAGCCGAACCACGCGCCTGTTCCTCGATCACCCGTTCCAGCAGGCTGACGACGAAGGTGACGCCCGATGCCTTGACCGCCTGCAGGTCGACCGGGGAGAGCAGGTAGGGTTTTGCTGGATCGCGCCCGGTTTCAAAACTGTTGGCGGCGATGTCATCGAGCGATCCGATCGGTCTGCCTTCGGCCGAGCGGACATGCCCAGCCGGGTCGGCCATCTCGCAAAGGTCGCGCATGGTTGGTGCCGCACGCGAGGTGATGTCGAAGACCGTGCCATCGCGCACCGCGACGACCAGCGGGTATGCGGCATCGCTGCTTCTGGCGCGTCCGACAAAAAGGCCCTCTGTGGGCAGGTGGGTCGGGTTCGTCATAGCGCTCTGTCCTCTGAGTGATCGACAATGTGGCAAAGTGATCGTCAATGTGGGTTGGCCGGATCGGCGCGTCACTTTCACCGGATTCCCGGCAAAGGTCTATCCCGTCGCGGGCGATCGGAACTCTGGGTCTCCGATCGTCTTCGGCGGCAGTCCACAGACGAAAGCCACGGCGCTCTTTCAAAATTGTGAAATTCTGACTAGGATTTTCACCAATCGCAGCGCAGTCAGGTGACCTTTGGCGACAGCATTCTCCGATCCGATCTGGCGCAAGCCACAGACAGCTTCCACGTTTCAATCGCTTCCCAATGGCGAACGTGTCGATCTCGCCATTGTTGGCGGTGGCATCATGGGCTTGTCGACCGCCTTGCATGCCGCCCGGCTTGGCCTGTCGGTGCAGGTGCTGGACGCCGGCGAGATCGGCCAGGGCGCATCGGGCTTGAATGGCGGTCAGGTCATTCCCGGCCTGAAATACGATCCGGAATGGCTGCTGGAGCATTTTGGCCCGGAGCGCGGCGAGGCGCTCGTCAATTTCGCGGCGTCGACCGCCGATGCGGTGTTCGAGCTGATCCGCGACGAGAAGCTGGCGGTGCCGTTCGTCCGCAATGGCTGGATCCAGGCGGCGCACACGGAGGCCGCGCTGAAGGCGGCGGCGAACCGCGACCGGCAATGGCACGCGCGTGGTGCCGACGTCCGGTTGCTCGATGCAGCGGAGATCGCGGCCAAGACCGGTGCACAGGGCTATCTCGGCGGCTGGCTCGACCGCCGCGCCGGTGTCATCGATCCGCTTGCCTACACGTTGGAATTTGCCCGGGTCGCGACCGCGGCTGGAGTGAGGATAGCCGGACACCAGAAGGTGGTTCGGCTAGACAACAGCGCCGGCGTTTGGCGTGTTTCAACTGAAAACGGGGTGCAATTGCAGGCAAAGGCGGTCGTGCTGGCGACAAACGCTTATACGGACGGTCTGATCCCCGGTCTCGCTCAGACGATCGTGCCGCTGCATTCCTTTCAGATCGCCACAGCGCCGCTGTCGCCCGATCTGGCGGCCACGATCCTGCCGGAAGGGCAGGCGGTGTCGGACTCCAGGCGCATCCTCGTCTACTACCGCAAGAGCGCCGACGGCCGGCTGGTGCTTGGCGGCCGGGGTCGCATGGCGCTGCCGACGAGCGCCGGCGACTGGGCGCATCTCGAGCGGGCGCTGCGGCGGCTCTATCCCGTGCTGTCCGGTGTCGCCATCGAGAAGCGCTGGTTCGGCCGCGTGGCGATGACGCCGGACCACCTGCCGCACATCCATGAGCCGGAGCAGGGCCTGCTGGCCGTGGCCGGCTGCCAGGGTCGTGGTGTCGGCCTGATGACCGCTCTTGGCGAGCGCATCGCCGGCTATCTCCAGAGTGGCGACGCCAGGCAATTGCCTTTCCCGGTCTCGCCGATCCGGCCGATCCCGTTTCACGCCTTCCGCCAGGTCGGCGTCGCCGCGACCATCGCCTGGTACCGGCTGCTCGATGCGTTGGAGCGCTGACCCGGGCGCTTCATCTCCTTGGGGTTCTGTTAGGGGATTCTACTTGACAGTTTCATGAATATGAAAAACTCTAAGCTAATTTCAAATTCCGATAGGCAGGTCGATGTCGACCCTAGTTGCAACATCAGCGCCAGAGGCCCGGTCTTCTCAGGGCTTCCGGTTCGCCATGCTGCTGCCGGGCGCTCTGGTCACCTTCCTGCTGATCCTGTTTTCCCTCGGCCTCGTGCTTTTCCTCGCCTTCCGCGGCAATGACGGCTCGCTGCTCGGCTCCGGCTTCACCGTGGCGAATTTTGTCACCGTGGCGTCCGATCCGCTGTACTGGACGGTGACGCTGCGCTCGCTGATCATTGCCGCTCTGGTCACGCTGGCGACGGTCATCACCGCCTATCCCGTCGCCTACTACCTCGCTTTCCACGCCGGCCGGCGGCGTGGCCTGCTGCTGTTCCTGGTGACGCTGCCGTTCTGGACCAGTTATCTCCTGCGCGTCTTCGCCTGGAAGATCGTGCTCGCCTACAATGGCGTTTTGAACTCGGCACTGATCGAAAGCGGGATCTGGTCCGAGCCGACATTGGCCTTTCTCAACACGCCGGCCGCCGTTGTCGTCACGCTCGCGCACGCCTATGCACCGTTTGCCATCCTGCCGATCTATGTGGCGCTGGACACCATCCCGAAATCGCTGATCGAGGCCGCTTCGGACCTCGGCGCGCGGCCATTCACCTCGTTCCGCCGTGTCGTGCTGCCCAATTCGATGCCGGGCGTGCTGGCGGCAGCCCTTGTCGTCTTCGTGCCGACGGTGGGGGACTATGTCACGCCGGCTCTGGTCGGCGGCCCGGCCAGCACCATGATCGGCTCGCTGATCCAGGCGCAGTTCGGCAAGGCCAATGACTGGCCGTTTGGCGCCGCACTCTCCGTCGCCGTCATGCTGGTCATCCTTGCCGTGGTGCTGGTCGCGCGTTTCGCCGACCGCAGATTTGGCAGCCGCACATGAGCACTGCACGCGCGCAGGGAGGCGGCCGCTGGCTCGGCGTCTACGTCGTCGCCTATCTGGTCTTTCTCTATCTGCCAGTGCTGCTGATCCCGCTGTTTTCCTTCAACAACTCGATCCAGGCAGCGTTTCCGCTGCAAGGCTTCACCTTGCAATGGTACGCGACTTTGTTCGGCAATTCGGCGCTGACCGGTGCACTCTTGAACAGCCTCGCCATTGGCGCCATCGCCGCCACGGGTGCGACGCTGTGCGGCATCACCGTATCCTACATGGACCTCTATGGCCGCTCGCCGCTGGCCGCCACCATTAGCGCCATCGCCCGGCTGCCGATCCTGATCCCGGGCGTCATCGTCGGCATATCGCTGCTGATCCTCATCAACCTCATCGGTCTGGGGCCATCACGCATCGCCATCGTTCTCGGCCACATATTGGTGGCGCTGCCGACGACCGTGGTGATCATGCGCAGCCGCTTCGCCGCCATCCCGAAAACCATTCGCGAGGCTGCCCTTGATCTCGGCGCCTCCGACTGGACGACATTCCGGCGGGTCATGCTGCCGCTCAGCCTGCCGGCCATCATTTCGGCCTTCATGCTGGCCTTCCTGATCTCCTTCGACGAATTCATCGTCGTCTTCTTCCTCGCCGGCACCGAGCCGACGCTGCCGCTCTACATCTGGAGCCAGCTGCGTTTTCCCCGGTCGCTGCCGACGGTGATGGCGCTGGGCACGTCGATTCTGGCGGTGTCCTTCGTCATTGCTGCAGCAGCTGAAATCCTGCGCCATCGCGGCTTGTCCGCCACGGCGCCAAAGCCCGCGGATCCATCACAACCAAAACAAACCAAGAGAGGAGAACTGCAATGGCATTCGACCTGAAATCGATCTCTGCAAAGACTGTTTGCGCTGGATTGACGGCGTTCGCGATGGCGCTGTCGTCGACCGTCGCTTTCGCCGGCGACAAGCTGCAATATTTCACCTGGTCGGGCTATGAACTGCCCGATTTCAACAAGAGCTTCCTCGCCGCACACCCCGATGGCGTCGAGGCCTCCATCTTCGGTGACGACGATGACGCCTTCACCAAGGTCAAGGCCGGCTTCCGCCCCGACATCGCGCATCCCTGCTATGACAAGGTGGCGCGCTGGAACAAGGAAGGCCTGCTGCAGCCGATCGACACCAAGCGCATCAAGAACTGGGATTCGATCTTCCCGGTGTTCAAGAACCTGCCCGACCTGCAGGCCGGCGACGGCAAGGTCTGGATGGTGCCATGGGACTGGGGCAACACCTCGATCCTCTACCGAACCGATCTGGTGAAGAACCCGGAAGCGAGCTGGAACCTGCTGTGGGACAAGCAGTATGCCGGTCGCATGGCGACGATCGACGCCGTGCACGACACGCCGGTCGTTGCCGCACTGCTGGCCGGCGTCAATCCGTTCGACATGACGCCGGAGCAAATGGACAAGGTGGCCGAGAAGCTGCGCGAGCAGCGCCCGCTGCTCTCCAACTACACCACCGACATGACCTCCGTCGAACAGGCGTTGGCCAGCGGCCAATTGGTCGCCGCCATGACTTGGAACGCGTCCGCCACGTCGCTGAAGAAGCAGGGCGTGCCGGTCGAGTTCATGAAGCCGAAGGAGGGCATGCTGACCTGGGCCTGCGGCTTCGTCATGCTCAAGGACGCCAAGAATGTCGATCTTGCCTATGACTTCATCAACAGTCGGCTGGAGACGGATTCCGGCAAATACCTGATCGAGGCCTACGGCTATGGCAGCTCGACCAGTTCGACCTTCGCTGCGGTGCCGAAGGAGGAGCTGGAGAAATTGCAACTGCCATCCGACCCGGAAGTGATGCTCAAGACCACCATCTTCACCGGTCCGATGAAACAGAATGACGACCTCGCCAAGATGTTCGAAAAGGTCAAGGCGGGCGGGTGAGTTTCAACCGTATTCGAGGCGACCAATTGCCGAAGTTTGCGCTGCCCCTCACCTGCCTGCCGGCATCCTCTCCCCGTATAGTGACGGGGAGAGGGACGCTGTCATCGCCCATTTCGCCAATCATCAGCGTTGCAAGGATGGCGCCGGCGTTGCGGCCAGCCACTTCTCCCCGTCACTATACGGGGAGAAGTGCCCGGCAGGGCGATGAGGGGCAGCACTGACGCCCGATAGCTATCCAACCCTGAAGCCGGCCTTGGTCGCCACCGGCCCTAAGCACTGCAATAAGGACTAACAAATGGACATGCTGGACGAACCGGCTGAGAAGCCAAAGGACGATGCCGACATTCGGGTCGGCCGGCGCGTACGGGCGCTGCGGCTGGAACGCAACCTGTCGCTGGCCGATCTTGCGGCAAAAGCCGGTGTGTCGATCGGTGCTTTGAGCCAGATCGAGCGCGGTATGTCCTCACTGCGCGTCAAGGTGATCTGGCCGCTCGCCGCCGCTCTCGACATCGAGCCGTCGGCGCTGATCGCCGACGGCAACGATGCCGTCAGCGATCTCTATTGTGTGCGTGCCGACAAGCGGCGGCAGATCCCGGTGAAATCGGAAGGCATTGCCAAGGCGCTGCTGTCGCCCCCGGGCGCGACGCTGACCGGCATGCTGGTGACGGTGGAAGCCAGCGGCGGCACGGCCGAGGCCTATGCCCATGCCGGCCACGAATTCGGCTTCGTGCTGGCCGGCGAGGTCGAACTGGTGGTGGATTCGACAAATTACGTGCTGAAGGCCGGCGACAGTTTTGCGTTCAAGAGCACGCTTTTGCATGCCTTCCGCAATCCGGGCGCCGAGCGTTGCCAGATCCTCTGGGTCAACACCACGAAGCCGTCCGAGGTTCGCGATGGCGCCTGATCCACTTGTGCGGCTGCAGGCGGTCTCGAAGATTTTTCCTGGCGGCATCGTCGGGCTCGACGCCGTCGACCTCGACATTATCAGCGGCGAGTTTGTCACGCTGCTCGGGCCGTCGGGTTGCGGCAAGACCACCAGCCTGCGCGTCATCGCCGGTTTCGAAAGCCCGTCGAGCGGCAAGGTGTTGCTCGATGGTCGCGATATCACGGCCCTTCGGCCCTTCGACCGGCCGGTCAACACCGTGTTCCAGGATTATGCGCTGTTCCCGCACATGAATGTCGCCGAAAATGTCGGCTTCGGTCTGTCACTGCGCAAACTGTCTGGAACCGAACAGGCAAAGCGCACCGGCGAAGCACTCGACATGGTCGGTCTCGCCGACAAGCTTGGCGCCCGCGTCTCCGAACTGTCGGGCGGCCAGCGCCAGCGCGTCGCGCTGGCGCGTGCCATCGTCTGCGAACCACGCGTGCTGCTGCTCGACGAGCCGCTGTCGGCGCTCGATGCGCATCTGCGCGAACAGATGCAGGTTGAACTGAAGCGGCTGCAGTCGCGGCTCGGCACCACCTTCGTCATGGTCACCCACGACCAGACCGAAGCGCTGTCGATCTCCGACCGCATCGTCGTCATGAACAAGGGCCGCATCGAGCAGATCGCGCCGCCGGCCACCCTTTACGACCGGCCCGCCACGAAGTTTGTGGCGAGCTTCATCGGCACCATGAATCTCCTGCAATCGCGCTTCGTCGGCCGAGACGGCGATCGCCTGCGCTTCGCCGCCGGCGCCCTGCCGCTGGAGGCTATTTCTGAAACTAGCGAGGCACCTGCCGAGGGCGCCACCCGCACCATCGGCGTGCGTCCGGAGGATTTGCTGGCGATGACCGAGGCCGCGCCCGGCACCGCGCCGGCGCGCGTCAACAGCGTCGTCTTTCACGGTCGCACGCTGCGCCTTCATGCCGAACTCGGGCAGGGCGCGCCTGTTGTCATCGATGCGCCGCGCCAGGCCGAGGGTTCCCAATTCAGCGTCGGAGACGTGGCGCATATCAGCCTGCGCCGTGGTGCCAACTGCCCGGTGCTACCAAGCTAATTTTGTCGACGTTAAATAACCGGAGCACACGCCGCGCGGTGGCTACAAGCCGTCGGTCAACGGCCGGGGGTATGTCGACTGGTCGATCCACGATTTTCGGGAGGTCAGGGCATCATCGGCTACGGATCGTAGGGTTCGGCCCCTGCTCGAAAATGCTTGCTCCGCCGTTAAGCTTGCGGGCGCTGATGCGGAAACCATTAGCGCCGGTTTTGTTTTCACTTGATTCGTTCCCTTTTTGTTCTAAGCTTCTCGGCTTGATACAATCTGCCGGACGAGATCGGTTGTGAGTGGGAAATTTTCATACGGAACCGCGAAGAACGGTCAGACCTTTTTCCGATTTGAAGGACAGAGCCCGATCCGGGAGCCGCATCTGTTTTACGGATTTCTCGTTGAAGACCCGGTCAATGCCATGCTGCGGCGCAGGGCTGAGCACTACAATCAGGAACTGAGATTGCGGGGATGGCTGACGCCAACCGATCAAATGCACATATCCCTGATCGGCCTTGGCGACGGCAAACAGAAGCGTGTGGTGGAGATCGCCCGCCATGTCGGCTTGCTGATGCAAGCCACACCATTCGATGTTTGCTTCGACCGCCTGTCGGCTTTCGGCGGCGGGGCGCTGGTGCTTCGCAGCAGCGACCATTCGCCGACTTTGCAAGCCTTCTGGCGCAAGCTCTCTGCCGTAATTGACGACAGCCCGCTAAAGCCATTCATCACGACCTCGCTGGAGCCACATGTCACGCTGCTTCGCGACAGGAGGGGCGTTCCAAAAGTGCGGGAACGGATCGTTGAGCCGATATCCTGGACAGTGCGGAGTTTTTCGCTGATCCGTAGCCACCAGGGTGAATACAAATGTCCGGCGACCTGGCAATTGACCGGTCAGGACGATTCCCTAGCCGGCATGTGAGAAATCGTCGTCATACAGCCGCTATATCAATCGTCCTGACACGGCTTGTCAGCTGTAGTGCCGGCAATGGTGGCAGGCCAGCAAGCTGTTCCCCATTTGCAGTGCGTCTGACAGGAGGAACACAAATGACCATCGCGGAAATTGCCAAAGATTTCACCGAACTGCTCAAGCAGGGCGATAACGAAGCTGCTGCCGAGAAGTACAATGCCGATGATATCGTCAGTCTCGAAGCCATGGCGGGGCCGATGGCCATCTCCCATGGCAAGGAGGCTCTCAAGCAGAAGGGCCAGTGGTGGCAGGAGAACAACGAAGTGCATGGCGGCTCGGTCGAGGGCCCCTATGTCAACGGAGACCAGTTCGCGGTGCGCTTCAAGTTCGACATCACGCCCAAGGCCACCGGCGAGCGCGTCACCATGGATGAAGTTGGCCTCTACACAGTCAAGAACGGCAAGATCACCGAAGAGCGCTTCTATTATTGAGGCGGAAATGCCACCGGGAGACTGCTCTCTTCGCTCCCGGGTTGAAAACAAGCATGACGGCCAAGACAACGTCCTGGCCGTCATGTGGGAAGATCAGATCGTCTTCACGTACTGCGCAAGCTGATCGGCCGCCGTGCCCCAGCCGTTGAAGAAACCCATCTCCTCATGGTTGTTGCGGGTCGCCTCGTCGCGATGGATGGCGGTGGCGGTGTAGCGCGTGCCCTTGCCGTCCGGCTGCAAGGAGATAACAGCGGTGATGAAGGGTTCCCCTGACGGCCGGTAACCCGGCAACAATGCATCCGTCCACACCAGCCGCTCGTTCGGCACGATTTCGAGATAGCAGCAATGGCGGTCGTTGACCTCGGTTCCGTCGGGCGACTGCATGCGCGTGCGGAACAGCCCGCCCGGCCTGAGGTCTATCTCGCAGTCGGTGATCATCCAAGGCTTCGGCGTGAACCATTGCTTGACGTGCTCCGGCGTCGTCAAGGCGCGCCACAGCAATTCGCGCGGCGCATCGATGACGCGCTCCAGCACGAGGTCCAGTCTGGGATCCGGCTTGAGGGGATAGATCATTTTTCTGTCTCCTTGAGGGTCATCACATAGGCGTCGAACTGGTCGAGGCGGCGCTCCCACAGCGTGCGCTGTTCGGCCAGCCAGTTTTCGGCAAGCTTCAGCGGCTCGGGCGCCAGTTGATAGGTCCTGACCCGGCCGGTCTTTTGCGAGCGCACCAGCCCGCAACCTTCGAGGATTTTGAGATGTTCGATGAAGGAGGGCAGGGCCATGTCGAACGGTTGGGCAAGCTCGCTGACCGAGGCAGGGCTGCGGTTCAGCCGCTCCACCACGCGTCGCCGCGTCGGATCGGACAGTGCGCGAAAGATGCCGTCGATCGGCGGAGGGCTCGGAGTTGTGGTCTGAAGGCTTGTCATTGGTTGGTCCTGAGGCGCTGTCAAAATACTTAGGGAAATTCCTTAGTGTTGGCAAGGGCAAAACCGAAGGCATGCCGGGGAGCGCTGGCAAAGCGCGCAGAGCGTCCTTAATCTGCGGTCAGATTCGAAATCGGAAGGTCACTGTTTTGACGATCACCATGTACGGCATCACCACCTGCGACACGGTCAGGAAGGCGCGCCTCTGGCTGGAAGGCCATGACGTGGCCTACAGGTTTCACGATTTCAGGGCAGAGGGACTGGACGCGAAGCGGATGGATGGCTGGGCGGGCAAGGTCGGCTGGGAAAAGCTGCTCAACAGGGGTAGCACCACGTTTCGCGAGCTGCCGGACAACGACAAGCAGAGCCTCGACGAAAAGAAGGCCAAGGCGCTGATGCTGGCCAAGCCGACCGTGATCAAGCGACCGGTGCTGGAGGTTGGGGATCGGATTCTGGTGGGGTTCAAGGCTGATGTTTATGAGGCGGTGGTGAAGTAGGGCAGCGCATACACCTCACTTCGTCATCCTATGGCGAAGCAAGGAGCGGAGCGACGCAGCGCAGACCATAGGATCCATGCCGTGATCTATCCGTGTTGCAACGGTGCAGATTCTGCTCCGCTGCGCCTTTCGACTGAGGTCGCGGCATGGATCCTCGGGTCAAGCCCGAGGATGACGAAGGTCTGGCTAACGATGGCTAATTGTGAGCGCTTGCGCTGAGATACCCCGCCAGCGCGACCGCATTGTTATGTGCTTCATCATGCGCGCCATAGAGCAGCGTCACCTTGCCGTGGCTGATCAAGCCTCGCAATTCACTCACCGCCTCGCCGTTCCCGTCCAGCTCAGCACGATACCGCTCCTGAAACTCCGGCCAGCGCGCCGGCGCATGGCCGAACCACTTTCGCAGCTCGTCGCTCGGTGCGATGTCCTTCAACCACAGCGTCAGCGCGGCGTCTTCCTTGCTGACGCCGCGCGGCCAGATGCGGTCGACCAGAACCCGCTGCCCGTCATCGGGCGCGGGTGGCTCGTAGATACGCTTGACCGCCAGGTCGAAGGCCATCGCACCCTCCGTACGGTCAAGCCCATTCGCCCTTGCGCATGACGGGCACGCGGGCGCCGTCCTTGTGGACACCGTCGATGTCGATCTTATCCGAGCCGATCATCCAGTCGATGTGGATGAAGCTCTTGTTGCCGCCGCGCGCCGCGATCTCGTCCTGGCTGAGCGAGGCGCCGTCGACGAAGCACTTCGAATAGCACTGGCCGAGCGCGATATGGCAGGCGGCGTTCTCGTCGAACAGCGTGTTGAAGAACAACAGCCCGCTTGCCGAGATCGGCGAGGAATGCGGCACCAGCGCCACTTCGCCGAGGCGGCGCGCGCCCTCATCTGTATCGAGCACCTTCTTCAGCACATCCTCGCCCTTCGATGCCTTGGCCTCGACGATCCTGCCTTCTTCGAAACGCACCGAAATGTCGTCGATCAGCGTGCCCTGGTAGGACAGCGGCTTGGTCGAGGAGACATGACCCTCGACCCGCCTTGCATGCGGCGTGGTGAAGACCTCCTCGGTCGGGATGTTGGGATTGCAGGTGATGCCGTTCTTGGCGGTCGAGGCGCCGCCCATCCATTCATGGCCGTCCGCCAGCCCAACGGTCAGGTCGGTGCCCGGTCCGGTGAAATGCAGCGCGTGGAAATTATGGCCATTGAGCCATTCGGTGCGGCTGCGAAGCGCCGCGTTGTGCGCCTTCCAATTGCCGATCGGGTCCTCAACATCGACCCGCGAAGCGGCGAAGATGGCATCGGCGAGCTTCACGACCGCGACATCGTCGGCATCGCCGGGGAAGACCTGTTTGGCCCAGGCGAGGTCCGGATAGGCGACGATGTTCCAGTTGATGTCGAAGCCGGTGATCTTTTCCAGCGCCGGCTGGTAGGCCATCGAATTCGCCTTGTTGGCGCGCGCCACTTTCGCCGGATCCTGTGCGGAGAGCAGCGACGGATCCTCGCCGCGCACGGCAAGCCTGGCCGCATTGTTGGAAAAGGCCTTCGCCATGCCTTCATAGAGCCAGCCGGCGGCGCGGTCGAAGCTCGCATCGGCACCGAAGCGGTAGCGGGCCAGCGTCATCTCATCATCGTTGAAGATCGGCGTCACCAGCCCGGCGCCGGCCTTGTAGGCATGCTCGACGATCCGCCTGGTCAGCGGCAGTGCCGCGATGGACGACGTCAGCACCAGATCCTGCCCCGGCTGCAATTGCAGTCCGGCCTTGATGGCGACTTCCGCCAGCCTGTCGAGCTTCACCGGGTCGATCAATGCGGAAACGCCGCGCGAATGTGTGGTCATGATCCTGCCTGTCGTAGTTTGATGTCCGACCCTACATAGCTCGGTGCCTCCGTCCTTTCCACCGCGATCGCGCCGGCGGGTTCTGGGTTTACGGACCCGAACCGCGCCATGGTTGCCTCGATCTCTTCCCTGATCCAGACCTTGAAATCACGGACCTTACGGCTTTCCGCCTTGGTGCTGGAGGTCACCAGCCAATAGCCGAGCCCGCTCTGGGCGCGGATTCCGAAAGGCGCCACCAGCCGCCCGTCGGCCAGCGCGTCGGCGGCGAGCAGTTGCCAGCCCAGCATCACGCCATGACCGGCAATCGCCGATTCCAGGCACAGCATCGGGTCGGTGAAACTCGCACCTTTCAGGAAGGTGACAGGTGGAACACCGGCCGTCTCGAACCAGCTTTCCCAGTTGATCATCGCCCGCTCGTCGGTGATCGCGCAGGTCTGGGCAAGGTCCTCGATCGACTTCAGTTTTTGGGCGATCGCCGGCGCGCAGACCGGGAAGACCTCCTGCGCCAAGAGCAGTTCCGCCCGCCCGCCAGGCCATTTGCCGTCGCCAAGCCGGATGGCGATGTCGATGTCCGAGTGATCGAGATTGGCCAGCCGCACCGAAGCGTCGATGCGCAGCAGCACGTTGGGATGCCGGTCGAAGTGGCGAGATAGCCTGGGCAACAGCCACTTCGAGGCAAAGGCCGGCGCCACCGAAACCACCAATGTGCATTGCGTAGCCTCGTCGGCCAGGGCCACGGCCTGGGAAAGCTCACGAAATCCAGCACCGAGGCGGGCCGCGAAGACGGCGCCGAATTCGGTCAGCACCAGACCGCTCGCCGTTCGCTCGAACAGCGCCTGGCCGAGCTGTTTTTCGGTACGGCTGATCTGCTGGCTGACGGCGCTGACGGAAACGTTGAGCTCACCGGCCGCCGCCGCCAGCGATCCGAGACGGGCAACGGTTTCGACGGCGCGGAGGCCGTTGAGATGGACGCGGTTGAGCATGGCCATTGAGTTTTTCTAAACTGATCCGGCTGAAATCTCAATTGATAGGCATATCGAAACGGCAGATTTTGTCGGGAGAGACAGACCTGTGGAGCCGGAAATGTTAGGGATTTTGTCGTCGTCGCTGAAGGTCTTTTTCACTGCGAGCAGGCCGTATGAGCCGCGCCCGGACGGCGAGGCGCAGAGATGGCTGATCGATCCGCTTTCGCATCCGGTGCTGAACACCATGTCGGAGCGCGAACTGGGCGATGTGCCGTTCAGGCTGACGGCACGGCGGACGGTGCACGAGAGGGGTTCATTGCGCGCCGGCGGTCGCTGCTGAGCAGGCGCCAAGCGTTCCGACATAGGAAGTCGAGGCGAGCACGTCCCGCGTACGCACTGGCCCAACAGATGGCGATTGTTTCAGCGATCCCTGCACTTATTGTGCAGTGCAATGACATCGGCCACCTCGACAGCGCTGCGTTTCGCCTTCGCCGGCATGATTGCCATGGCGATTGCCATGGGCATCGGCCGTTTCGTCTACACGCCGATCCTGCCCGGCATGATGCAGGAACTGCATCTGTCGCCGGCCGATGCCGGCTGGATCGCCTCGGCCAACTATCTCGGCTACCTCGTCGGCGCGTTGGCGGCGGCGGGCGGCTGGGCGCATGGGCGCGAGCGCCTGCTGATGCTGGCGGGGCTTGGCGCCAGTGCGGTCCTTGCCGCGCTGATGGGGCTGACCGAAGCGATGGCGGCCTTTCTCGCCATCCGCTTTCTGGCCGGTCTGGCCAGCGCCTTCGTCATGGTGTTCATGGCCAGCATCGTGTTCAGCCATATCGCGGCTGCCGGTCGCAACGACCTGCAGGCCTGGCATTTCGGCGGCGTCGGGCTCGGCATAGCGGCATCGGCGGCGATGATGGCGGTGCTGGTCGCCGAGCATTCGGGCTGGGCGGCAGGCTGGCTATGGTCGGCGGCGATTTCGGCCTGCGGTTTCGTCCTCGTGGCTCTGTTGGTCAATGAGGGTCCGCTCGGCAACGGCGAAGTCCCCCGCGAGCCGGCACTGCGGATGGACCGGTCGTTGGTCAAGGTCATCATCGCCTACGGCCTGTTCGGCTTTGGCTATGTGGTGACGGCGACATTCCTGGTCGCCATCGTCCGGCAAGGCGGCGGCAGCCGCGTCTTCGAGGCCATTGTGTGGATGGTCGCCGGTCTTGCGGGCTTTCCCTCGGTCTGGTTCTGGCAGAAGATCGCGGCGCGGACCGGCCTCTATGCCGCCTATGCGCTGGCGTGCTTCATCGAAGTTGCCGGCGTCACCGCGAGCGTCGCCATCGGCGGCGCCACCGGGCCGCTGCTTGCCGGCGTGCTGCTCGGCGGCACCTTCATTGCCATCACCGCCTTTGGCCTGCAGGCCGCCCGGCAGCAGGCGCCAAGCGCGCCGCGCCGGATCTTTGCCCTGATGACGGCTGCGTTCGGCCTTGGCCAGATCATCGGGCCGGTCGCGGCCGGATTTCTGGCGCAAATGTCCGGCGATTTCTTCCTCGCCTCGATCACCGCCGCAATCGTGCTGGTCGTCTCCGGCGCCATCACATGGTCGGCTGCGCCAAAATCGCCATGATTGTGGGCTTGCTGTGCCGGGCATCGGGCACGGGCATTTTCTTTCCTACTAATGTGTGACTTTATGCCCGCTGCCGTCAGCTGATTTGCGCCTAGATCGAGGAATTCGCCACAGTGTTCGTATCCTTTTTCCCGCAGCCGAAGCTCTTCTTCTCTTCGGCCGCCCTCTGGAGCCTTGCGGCAATCCTGTTCTGGTTTTTCGGTGGTGAACAATTGGGGGCGGTTTTCGGATTGCCGCCCGCAGTGGCCGGTGCGCCGCCAGTCGTCGGCATCGCCGTCCTCGTCTCGAAGCCATTCCTCTGGTTCTATATCTATTTCACTATCTGCGTTGGGATCTTCTACGCGTTCTGGCGCCTTTATGCGCCGCACCCCTGGCAGAACTGGTCCATTCTTGTAGCCGCCTTGATCCTCTTTCTGATCTATTTCAACGTGCAGATTAGCGTCGCCGTTAACGACTGGTACGGTCCGTTCTTCGACTACATTCAGGGCCTGATTTCCAAAACGATCGAATCGACCAATGCCGAGTTTTTCGCCCGGCTGGCCACATTCGCGTGGTTGGCGCTGGTCGGTATGAATGTCAGCGTGGTCAATGCCTTTATCGTCAGCCATTGGATCTTCCGTTGGCGGATGGCGATGAACGATCACTTCATGACGAACTGGAACAAACTGCGCCACATCGAGGGCGCCTCTCAGCGCGTTCAGGAAGATACGATGCGCTTCGCTCAAATCATGGAGGATCTCGGCACCAGCTTCGTGCAGTCGATCATGACGTTGATCGCGTTCCTTCCGGTGTTGATCAGACTTGAGGACCATATCAGTGAATTGCCGATAATCGGTGCTATCCCTCATCCCCTTGTGGTTGCCGCGATCGCCTGGTGTGTGTTCGGAACCATTTCAGTAATGATCGCCGGTCTGAAACTACCCGGCCTCCAGTTCCGCAATCAGCGCGTCGAGGCAGCTTATCGTAAGGAGCTGGTCTATGGAGAGGATCACGCTGACCGTGCTCAGCCATTTACGACAGCGGAGCTGTTCAACAACGTTCGCCGAAATTACTTCAGGCTTTATTTCCATTACATCTATTTCAATGTAGTTCGTTACACTTACTTACAAGCCGACAATATCTTCGCATTCTTTGTCATGGGGCCATCGATCGTGGCGCACAGGATAACACTTGGCGTCCTCAATCAGATACCGAACGCGTTTGGCAGAGTGACCGGTTCGCTGCAGTTTCTGCTCTCCTCCTGGTCGACCATCGTCGAGCTGCAATCTGTCCACAAGCGCCTGCGTGCCTTCGAAGCGACGCTGCAAGGCGAGCCATTGCCTGAAATCGACCAGCGCTATCTGGCAAGACAGAGCGCCGAGGACCCAGCCTAAAAACCGAGGCTTTGGAAATCGAACCGGGTTGGCGGCTCAGCCGCCGACCGAGATCTGCCTTTGGCCAGCGTCCTGTCGCGAAACATAATCGCGAAAACTGATGCATTCGACATCGGCTTTGACGCAGACCTCGCCGGCAAAGCGCTCAAGCGCGTTCCAGTAGGCGCCGTCATTCATCAGCGCGAAGTGGAAGCCGAGCTCCAGCGGAATGCGTTTTCCCGCATACTGCTTGTCGAAGGCGGCGCGGAAGGCAGCATAGGTCCGGTTCGCGAACTCGTCCGCCTGGCTTGGCCGCTCGAAGCCGCCGGAATGTCTGACATAGAGATTGTAGTCCATGGCGATCACCGGCCGCGACTTCGGTCCTTCCGGAATCTGCGGCAGTGAAAAGTGCATGATGCCGTTGCTGGCAGTCGGTCGGGCAGGGCCTTGCGAGACGCCGCTGGCGTCGAATTGATAGCCGGCCGCCGGCAGCGCTTCATAGAGCGCCTTGCCGGTCGACAGATACGGCGCGCGAAAGCCGACCACCGCATGCCGCGCGAAATCGCGCCAGCCCTGTGGTTCGGGTGCAATGCCGTTGATCGCATAGGCGTTCTCGAGAATGTGCTCGAACGAACTGAACTCTTTCAGCCAGTCGGCCTTGCTCCAGTCCTTGCCGTCGAAATGGCCACAGCCATGGCTGGCGATATCGTGGCCTTCATGCGCGGCAAGCCCGATCTGTTCGAGCCGCTCGCTGACTTCCTGCTTCGAGGCGGCAAAGCCGATGTTGGATTTGCCGGCGCCTTTGCCCGGTGCGGTGTATTCCTTGCGTGTCTCCGTCGACAGCAGGAAGACGCAGGAGAGAAAATAGGTGAAGTGCGCGCCGGTGCGCTCAGCCAGTGCCCGGCTGCGTTTCCACTGCGAAATGTCGCGGGCACTGTCGAACGAGATGATGACGACCTGTTTCGGCTTTGCCGGCGCCGGTGGATCGGCCAAAGCCCCACCGGCAGCGGCGAGTGCCGCAAGCGAAAACGCAACAACGCGGAACGGACGAAGCATAGGCAATCTGATCTTCACTCGGGGAATGTCTGCAAGCCGGCTATCGCCTAAATGTGGCGTGGGTGCGATTGGCCTTTTCGGCTGCCTGTCCGGGGCAAACATCCGTTTGCCCCGGACAATAGGCGATTTTCCGGTTGAACCCCTTCCATGCCGGCAAAATTTCGCTAAAACGCGGGCTGACAAAGGCCCGACGGGGCAGGAATGGTTTGATTTGATGTCCGACGACAGTTTTATCCGTGAAGTCAATGACGAGATCCGTCGCGAACAGGCGCAGAAGCTGTGGGACCGTTTTGGCCCAGCCCTGATTGTCGTTGCGATCCTCGTGGTGCTCGGCACCGCCGCCTTCGTCGGCTATCGCTATTGGGACGAGACGCGCGCCAACCGCTCGGGCGATGCGTTCTCGCAGGCACTGAAGCTTGCCAATGACGGCAAGAACGATGAGGCGCTGACCGCGCTCGATCAGTTGGAGAAGGATGGCTACGGCGCCTATCCGCTGCTCGCCCGCATGCGCGGCGCAACCGTCAAGGCGAATAAGGGCGATGTTCCCGCCGCCGTCAAGGATTTCGACGAAGTCGCCGCCGACACAGCCATTCCCCAGGGAATTCGCGACATGGCGCGCCTGCGGGCAGCGCTGCTGCTCGTCGACCATGGCTCCTTCGCCGACGTCTCCAGCCGTGTCGAGGCGCTGACATCCGACACCAACACGCTACGCCACACGGCGCGCGAGGCACTCGGCCTTTCCGCCTGGAAGGAAGGCAAGACGCAGGATGCGCTGAAACTGTTCGACCAGATCGCCGCCGATGACGGCGCGCCGCGCAACACCCGCGAGCGCGCAACATTGATGTCCGAGCTGATCCGCGGGTCGGGCAGTGCGTCGTGACTTTCAAAGTCGCCATCATCGGCAGGCCTAACGTCGGCAAATCGACTCTTTTCAATCGGCTGGTGGGAAGGAAGCTGGCGCTCGTCGACGACACGCCGGGCGTCACCCGCGACCGTCGCGTCCATGCCGCCAAGCTTTACGACCTGCATTTCGACGTCATCGACACCGCCGGCTTCGAGGACGCAGGCGCCTCGACCTTGCCCGGCCGCATGCGTGCGCAGACCGAGATCGCCATCCGCGAGGCCGACCTGATCTTCTTCACCATCGACGCCAAGTCCGGCCTGTTGCCTGACGACAGGACCTTCGCCGAGATCGTGCGCAAGTCCGGCAAGCCGGTCGTGCTGGTCGCCAACAAGGCCGAGGCGAAGGGCGCCCAGGGCGGCATGCTGGAGGCCTGGGAACTCGGCCTTGGCGAGCCGATCCCGGTTTCGGCCGAGCATGGCCAGGGCTTGCCTGACCTGCGCGACGCCGTGATCGGAGCGCTCGGCGAAGCGCGAGCTTTCGACGAAAATGAAGATGGCGAAGACTTGGAAGTCGCTGCCGGCGAAGTTCTGATCGGCGAGGATATCGCCGATCCGGATGCCGAGCACACCTATGACGACACCAAGCCAATGCGCATCGCTGTCGTCGGCCGTCCCAATGCCGGCAAGTCGACGCTGATCAACGCGCTGATCGGCGAAGAGCGGCTGCTCACCGGACCGGAAGCCGGCATCACCCGTGATTCCATCTCCGTCGATTGGGAATGGCATGGCCGCCGGCTGAAACTGTTCGACACGGCCGGCATGCGCCGCAAGGCCAGGATCCACGAAAAGCTGGAAGTGATGTCGGTGCAGGACGGCCTGCGCGCCATCCGGTTTGCCGAGATCGTCATCATCGTGCTCGACGCCACCATTCCCTTCGAGAAGCAGGATCTGCAGATTGCCGACCTGATCATCAGGGAAGGCCGGGCGCCGGTGATTGCCTTCAACAAATGGGATCTGATCGATCATCCCCAGGAGCTTCTGGCCGAACTGCGCGAGAAGACGGAACGGCTTCTTCCGCAGGCGCGCGGCCTCCAGGCCGTACCCGTATCGGCCGAGACCGGGCGCGGTCTCGACAAGCTGATGGATGCCGTCATCAGGACCCACAAGGTGTGGAACAGCCGCGTTTCCACCGGCAAGCTCAATCGCTGGCTGGAAGGCATCCTGGCGCATCATCCGCCGCCTGCCGTGGCCGGGCGCCGGCTGAAGGTCAAATACGTCACCCAGGCCAAGACCCGGCCGCCGGGTTTCGTTGTCCAGTGCTCGCGGCCCGATGCGATGCCGCAATCCTATGTCCGCTATCTCTCCAACAGCCTGCGCGAAGCCTTCGACATGCCCGGCGTGCCGATCCGCATCGCGCTGCGCACGTCGGACAATCCATTCGCCGGCAGGTCCAACAAGCGCAAATAAGCGGTCGGGCTCGAATGAGCCTCTTTGCTCGCGGGAATTCTCCGCAAAGTTGGCGGGACAGCACCCCCCTCTGGCCTGCCGGCCATCTCCCCCGCAAGGAGGGAGATCAGCAGTTCGTTCTGACGGCGCCTTTCTTGCAACGTTGAAGATTCGCGAGAGCACTCGCGACATCCAATCTCCCCCCTTGCGGGGGAGATGTCCGCAGGACAGAGGGGACGGAACGCGACACTGGATACCTTTCCGGCTGTCTAAGCGACCTCCTTCAACCGCTCGTCCCGTGGCAGCGCCTGCAACGCCGCCTGCAACAATATGTCGGCTAGCCGCGCTGCCACCGGATCCAGTTCAGCATCCTTCTGGTGCAGCACCAACGCCATTTTGGGCAATGCCGGCAGCCCGGCGATCTCCGGCGTCATTGCGCTGACGCTGGCCGGCAGGCCGATGTCGGTGCGGATCGTCAGCCCCAGCCCCGCCGCCACGGCTGCCCAGATGCCGCCAAGGCTCGGGCTGGAAAAGGCCATCCGCCACGACAGCCCGGCGCGGTCGAGCGTTTCGGTTGCCACCGTGCGCAGAAGGCATGGCGCTTCGAGCGCCACCAGCGGCAGCGGCTCACCGTCGCGCAGGCTGGTCTCGATGCGCTTTGCCGGCCCGATCCAGCGCATCGGCACATCGGCGACATGCTGGCTGTAGGGCAGCGTTTCGCCGCAGTGCCAAGTGAGCGCGATGTCGAGGCTGCCTGACATGACCCTTTCGGCAAGGTCGTGGCTGCGTGCGATCCTGGCTTCGATCTTCACCTTGGGGTGCGCCCGGGCAAATCGGCCGAGCACGTCCGGCAGCACCGCCTCGCCGAAATCTTCCTGCAAGCCGAGCCGTACCCAGCCTTCCAGCTCGACATCATGGATGGCGGATGCCGCCTCGTCATTCAATTCGATCAGCCGGCGCGCATAGCCGAGCATGGTCTCGCCGGCCTCGGTCAAAGCGAGGCCGCGTCCTGATTTGCGGAAGATCGGCGTCGCCGCCTGTTCTTCCAGTTTCTTCAATTGCGCGCTGACCGCCGACGTCGACCGGCCAAGCCGGTCAGCCGCCTTGGCAAAGCTGCCCAGCTCCATACCGGTGACGAAACTGCGTAGGACGTCGAGGTCGAAAGTTACGCGTCGCATGTCTGAAGTCCCGATTTTCAGGATTGTTAGTTCAAAACTTCCTGATTTTCAGGATGAAATTATGGCGGTAGGGACAGATCGTCAAGGCCGGGACCGCTGGCCGGCACGGGAAATGAAGTCATGTCCGCCATTGTCAATTGCACCGACCGGCAGCCGTCGGAACCCTTGGAAGATACCGGTTCCGCCGGGAGGGCGTTCAAGCCGGGCCATCGCTGGAAAGTCCTGGGCATCGGCGTTGCCGCCAATGCCGCCTTCTCGGCTACGTTCTCCGGCATCCCGGCGACGGCGGTCGTTCTTCGCCAGGGCTATCACTTAGGCAATGCCGAGCTCGGCCTGGCGCTCGGCCTTCTCGGGCTGGGGGTCGCGCTCAGCGAACTGCCCTGGGGTCTGCTCACCGATCGCTGGGGCGACCGCCGCGTGCTCCTGATCGGGCTCTGCGCGACGGCGGCGTGGCTCCTGGTCATGGCGATGCTGGTTGTGCCGACAAAGTCCGGTATTCCCGGCGTCACGCTGCTCTCCGCGAGCCTGCTCATCACCGGACTGCTCGGCGGCAGCGTCAACGGTTCGAGCGGCCGCGCCATCATGGGCTGGTTTCGGGAAAACGAGCGCGGCTTCGCCATGAGCGTCAGGCAGACGGCGGTGCCGCTTGGCGGTGGCCTTGGCGCGCTCGTGCTGCCCTCGCTTGCGCTGGCTTTCGGCTTTGGCGCGGTGTTCGGGGTGCTGGCGGGCGCATCCGCTCTGTCTGCCCTGTTCGCCTGGCGCTGGCTGCACGAGCCGCCGACGGCGGGCGAGGGCCATCTCGCTTCGGCTGTGGCCGGACCGGCGCCGCTGCGCAATCGCGATGTCTGGCGTATCGCGACCGCCATCGGCCTGCTCTGCTTTCCGCAGGTGGCCGTGCTCACCTTCGCTTCCGTGTTCCTGCACGATTTCGTTGGGTTGGGAACGGCGGCAATCGGCGCGAGCCTCGCCGCCGTTCAGATCGGCGCCATGGTCATGCGCATCTGGAGCGGCCGCTTCACCGACCGTCACGGCAACCGCCGCCAATTTCTTCGCTTGTGCAGCGCGTTCAGCGCCCTTGCCTTCGCCATGCTTTGGCTGCTGGTCCTGTTCGGCCCAACCGTTCCGGGCGGCCAGCTCATCTGGTTGGTGGTCCCTCCAGTCGTGCTTATTGTCGCAGGCATCTCGGTCTCGGCCTGGCACGGCGTCGCCTACACCGAGCTTGCCACCCTTGCCGGGGCCAGCCATGTCGGGACCGCGCTCAGCCTTGCCAACACCTTTGTTTTCGTAGGCTTCTTCCTGGTGCCGGTGGCCATTCCGGGGCTCTTGCACCTTTGGTCTTGGTCCGGCGTCTGGCTGGCGGCCGCCATCTGCGCGCTGATCGCCCGGCCGATCTTCCTGCGTCCGGCCTGAGTTCGGCCGCAAAACCGCCCGACTTCGGAACCACGACCTGAAGCCGGCTGAGAACAATCCGATCGAAGCCGTTAACGTCCCATCAAGGTTAATGCATCATTTTGCTCTCCAGTGGGGTCTGTCGCGTTCCTGGAGAGTGTTCCGTGCATCGACGTGTGTTGAAGCGGCTGGTTGCCGCCGCCGGTGAGAGAAGACGTGGCTTTCTGCCCCCGTTCGTCATCGGTCTCGGCATCTGGATCGGCTTTCCGACCATCGTCGCCTATCAGGACATGACGAGCCTTGTCTCCGGCCTCGAAGCGAACACCCGCTGGAATTCCTATGTCGAGAAATCCGTCGCCGGCTCGACCCATGCGGCCGAGATGCCCTTTGTCGATTCTGATGTCACCGGCTCCATCTCCGGATCGGGTGTCCACCTGGCCGGTGTCGGCAACGTGTCGTTTCGCGGCAAGGGCGGCAAGGTCAGCGGCACGCCCGATGAGGACCGCGTCGTGCGCGCCGAGAAGAAAGGGCGCATCGTCCAGATGTCTCCCGTCGCACCGCCGAAGAACTTCAACGCCGGCTCGATCTTCGAGCGCACCTCCTCCTTGCTGCGGCCCAGCATGGACAGCGGCCTGAAAATGGCTTTCGCCAAGCCGCAGATCAAAGGCAAGGAAATCCAGATCGCCGCGGCATTCCATGCGCGCGAGGACAGGAAGCCGGATCCCGGCGTGCCGGCCATGCTGGCAGCGCTGGTCAACAACGACCATCCGGACGTGCTGGCCACCGCCTACGCGCAGTCCGAGCCTGACTATGCCAAGGCATCGCCCTTCGAAGCCCTGCTTCAGGACGAGCAGCCCAATGAGGGCCGCTTCATTCCGCCGATGGCCAAGGGCGATCATTCGTGGATCCAGAACCCGCTGCCCGCCAGTGTCTTCTCCCAGAAGGAGCAGGCATGCCTTGCCAACGGCATCTATTTCGAGGCGAGGAGCGAATCCGTGCGCGGCCAGGCCGCCGTCGCCCAGGTCATCCTCAACCGCGTCCGCAACCCGACCTATCCGAATTCGATCTGCGGCGTCGTCTACCAGAACGACAGCTGGTTCAACCGCTGCCAGTTCTCCTTCGCCTGCGACGGCAGGAAGAAGCGCATCGATAGCCCAGCCGCCTACAAGACCGCCAAGGAGATCGCCATGGCCGTCACTGCCGGCAAGATCTTCATCCCGGAGGTCGGATCGTCGACCCACTACTATGCGCAATATGTCCATCCCGGCTGGGCGCGCACGATGCAGAAGATGACCAAGATCGGCCTGCATATCTTCTATCGGACCTATGGCGGCGGCTGGAGCTGAGTGCGGAGTAGCCGCTGATCTTTGATGTGGCGCGCAGCCGATCAAAGGGCCATTGCGCGGGGGATTCGCGCCATGCATCTTCGTCATCATGGCGGGCACGATGTCGCACCTTTCTAATTCATTGATTTTATTGCCTAAAATACATGGCAATGAACTTCCGCCCGTGGCTTGACGGGCGCAAACCCTCTAACTATGTTGCCGGCGACTTTAGAAGCGGACGGACGGTGACGGTCTGACCGGGCAGGGGGGTTGCGATGGCCGACAAGAATGGGCCAGACGGAACCGGAAAAACCGGCCGCGGCAATCAGCATGAGCCCGACATCCGCGACGACGATCTTGAGCGCCGCCGCCGTGACCTTGAAGCTTCGCTTGCGACAAGGCGGCCGGGCCGGCTCGAGGGGAAAGACGACGCGAAAGCGGGCAGTGTGGCCGGTTACGGTCAGGCGCTCAAACTCTCCAGCGAATTTATCGCCGGGGTGGTGGTGGGTGCCGGCATCGGCTGGATCATCGACCGTCTGGCGGGGACATCGCCATGGGGTCTGATCGTGTTTCTGCTGCTTGGTTTTGGCGCCGGAGTGCTCAATGTGATGCGTTCCGCCGGCGTTGTGGCAGAATTTGGACAGGGCGATAAATCGCGCCGTGGCCAAGACGACAAGAAATGACCGCGCACCATGTGCGGTAATGGTAACGAGGCCGTACGCGGCATTGACGGGGTTTGAACGTGGCAGCTGACAAGGTCGATCCGATCCACCAGTTCCATATCAACAAGCTGATTCCGATCGACATCGGCGGCTATGACCTGTCTTTCACCAATTCGGCACTGTTCATGGTCGCAACCGTTATCGTCGCGGCTGGATTTCTGTTTCTCACGACGTCGAGCCGCAGCCTGGTTCCCGGGCGGCTTCAGTCGGTCTCCGAGATGGCCTACGAGTTCGTCGGCAACATGTTGCGCGATGCCGCCGGCACGCAAGGCATGAAGTTCTTCCCTCTCGTGTTCTCGCTGTTCATGTTCGTGCTCGTCGCCAATCTGCTTGGCCTGTTCCCGTATTTCTTCACCGTCACCAGCCACATCATCGTCACCTTCGGCCTTGCCGTGCTGGTGATCGCAACCGTGGTCGTCTACGGCTTCATGAAGCATGGTTTTGGCTTCCTGAAACTGTTCGTGCCGCATGGCGTGCCGGTCTTCCTGCTGCCACTGGTGGTGCTGATCGAAGTGATCTCCTTCGTGTCGCGCCCGGTCAGCCTCTCGGTTCGTCTGTTCGCCAACATGCTCGCCGGCCACATCACGCTGAAAGTGTTTTCCGGCTTCGTGGTCAGCCTGAGTGCGCTCGGCGCGGTCGGCGTCGCCGGCTCGATCCTGCCTCTGGCGATGGCGGTGGCGCTGACGGCACTGGAACTGCTGGTCGCCTTCCTGCAGGCCTACGTCTTTGCCGTGTTGACCTGCATGTATCTCAACGACGCCCTGCACCCCGGGCACTAGGTCCAAAAGTTTCCGGCCCAAGAATTTCCAACATTGGCGCCGGATGGAATCGCAACGGAATTTTAGATCCAAAGGAGTTGAACAAATGGACGCAGAAGCAGCAAAGTACATCGGCGCCGGCATCGCTTGCCTGGGCATGGGTGGTGCGGGCATTGGCCTCGGCAACATCTTCGGCAGCTACCTCGCGGGCGCACTGCGCAACCCGTCGGCTGCCGATGGCCAGTTCGGCCGCTTGATCTTCGGTTTCGCCGTGACCGAAGCTCTGGGCATCTTCTCGCTTCTCATCGCGCTTCTGGCCCTGTTCGGCTGAGCACTCGGGAAGATTGGACAGGCCGGCCGCGCGAGCGGCGGGCCTGAATTTCGGGGATAGTCCATGTTCGTGACATCTGCCTTTGCGCAAGAGTCCGCGCCATCAGCCGATACCAGCCACGCTGCTACGGAAGGCGACACGCATTCCAGCACCGGTGTGCCTGCTGAAGCGCATGGCACGTTTCCGCCATTCGATCCGGCGACGTTCCCGTCGCAGCTTCTGTGGCTGGCGATCACCTTCGGGCTGTTCTATCTCTTCCTGAAGCGGGTTGTGATGCCGCGCGTCGGCGGCATCATCGATGTCCGCAACGATCGCATCACGCAGGATCTCGATCAGGCGGCCAAGTTGAAGGGCGAGGCCGACGCTGCCGTTGCTGCCTACGAGCAGGAACTGGCGGAAGCCAAGACCAAGGCCAACGCGATCGGCCAGCAGGCCAACGACGCGGCTAAGGCCGAGGCCGACACCGCTCGCAAGAAGGTCGAGGCCGCGCTCGACGCCAAGCTTGGCGAAGCCGAGGCCCGCATCTCTTCCATCAAGGCCAATGCCATGAAGGAAGTCGGCAGCATCGCCGAGGACACCGCTTCGGCGATTGTCGAAGCCCTGGTTGGCGGCAAGGCCAGCAAGGCAGAGATCGCGGCCGCGGTCAAATCCGTGGCCCGGTGAGGAGCGCATCATGGACGCCACATCTCTCGCGACGCTCTGGGCCACGGTTGCCCTGGTCATCTTCCTGGGCATTGCCGTCTACATCAAGGTGCCTCGCCTGATCGCCAAGGCGCTCGACGCCCGCGCCGAAAGGATCAGCAACGAACTCGACGAAGCGCGCCGGCTGCGCGAGGAAGCCCAGCAACTGCTTGGCCAGTATCAGCGCAAGCGCAAGGAAGCCGAGCAGGAGGCCGCCGACATCGTCGCCGCCGCCAAGCGCGAAGCCGACTTGCTTGCCGCCGAAGCGCACAAGAAAACCGAGGACTATGTTGTCAGGCGCACCGCGCTTGCCGAGCAGAAGATCGGCCAGGCCGAGCGTGACGCCATCAGCGAAGTCCGCGCCAGCGCCGTCGACATCGCCGTAGAGGCAGCGCGCGCGCTGCTTGCCGGCAAGATCGACGCCAAGGCCGGTGCCGATCTGTTCAAGGCATCGCTTGCGGACGTGAAGTCGAAGCTGAATTAGAGGGTCCCGCTAGCCAATCATCGAAAGCCGCCCGGGCAACCTGGCGGCTTTTTTGTTGTGGGCGGGGATAATCTCCCCCCTCGAGGGGGAGATGTCGCCAAAGGCGACAGAGGGGGTCGGCTCGACCGGGCGCGACGTCATTTTTGCAGCGCAGATAAGGTCGGCGTTTCACGCGCGGCGACCCCTCTGGCCTGCCGGCCATCTCTCCCTCGAGGGGGGAGATCAGCTATCCATTCCGACGAAGCTCTCTTCCTCGACCACTTCAGCGCCACCCAGCCTGAACGGCGAAAACGATACGCGATGCAGCCGCGCCACCGGGCCATGCGCCTCGATTGCCGTGCGATGGCGAAGCGTGGCGTAGCCCATATGGACTTCGAAGCCGTAACGGTCGTGATGGTTGCCGCAGCCGCACATCATGCGATCACGCATCACCTTGGCGACGATCGAGGCGGCGGCGATCGACTGCGAACGCTGGTCGCCCTTGATCAGCGCGCGCCCTTCACAAGGCAGGCCAGGCGGCACGTCGCGTCCATCGGCAAGGGCGAGCTTCGGTCTGACCGACAGCCCTACCAGGGCGCGGCGCATGGCTTCCAGGCTTGCCTTGAGGATGTTGCTGCCGTCGATACCCTCGGCACTGATGGAGGCCATTGAGACCGCCTGCGCAGAGCCGAGAATTCGCAGGAACAAGGCTTCACGCTGCAGATGGCTGAGGCGCTTGGAATCGTCGAGGCCGTCGGGAATGTTGGCGGGATCGAGCACCACGGCCGCGGCGACTACCGGCCCGGCCAGGGGGCCACGGCCGGCCTCGTCCATCCCGGCAACCGGCCACAGGCCCTCCGCCATCGCCTTCGTCTCGAAGGAGAAGTCGGGCTTCTCGATGATCTCAAAGAGAGGCGGAGAATCAGAACGCGCGCGAGCCATGTTGCGGCGAGGTTCGCATCGGCTCTGATTCTCCGCAAGTCCCTCCGGGTCGGGTGGGGCGCCGGACCGGGAGGGCACCGTCTGCAGGCCGGGGCAGGCCGGACGGGATTCTGGTGCCGCGACGGATCAAACCACCGCGACGAATTGTCTCTTAAAGCAGCGTCAACTGCACCTGGTCTTTCCCGGCGGCAACGAACTGGTCGGTCCGCAGCGTGCGCCGTTCGGCATTGAGGCCGAGCCGCTTGGCTGTGATCTCGAAGCGCCGGCCGATCTGCCAGGCATAGGGACCGGCGCCCTTCATGCGTTTGCCCCATTCCGAATCGTAGTCCTTGCCGTCACGCATCGACCGGACCAGCGACATCACATGGCGGTAGCGGTCGGGATAATGACGCAGCAGCCAATCCTTGAAGATCGGGCTGACCTCCAGCGGCAGCCGCAGGATCACGTAGCCCGCTTCGCCCGCGCCCGCCGCACGTGCGGAATCGAGGATGCGTTCCATCTCCGGATCGGTCAGGCCCGGAATGATCGGCGCCACCATGACCGACGCCGGAATGCCGGCATCCGAAAGCTGCCGGATCGCTTCCAGCCGCTTGGTCGGCGTCGACGCGCGCGGCTCCATGGTGCGCGCCAGCATACGGTCGAGCGTCGTCACCGACAGCGCTACCTTGGCGAGCCCGCGTTCGGCCATGCGCGACAGGATATCGATATCGCGCGTCACCAGAGCGGACTTTGTCACGATGCCGACCGGATGGCCGCGCGCTTCCAGCACTTCGAGGATTTCGCGCATGATCCGGTATTGCTTCTCGATCGGCTGGTAGGGGTCGGTGTTGGTGCCGATGGCGATGGTGCGCGGCTGATAGCTGTCCTTCGAAAGCTCCTTGTCAAGCAAGCGCGCCGCATCAGGCTTGGCGAACAGCTTGGATTCGAAATCCAGACCCGGCGACAGGCCCATGAACGCGTGCGTCGGGCGGGCAAAGCAATAGACGCAGCCATGCTCGCAGCCGCGATAGGGGTTGATGGAACGGTCGAAGGAAATGTCGGGCGATTCGTTGCGGGTGATGATGGTGCGCGGCTTCTCTACCTGCACTTCGGTCTTGAAAGGCGGCAGTTCTTCCAGCGAATTCCAGCCATCGTCGAACACGTGCCGGCTGACTGGCTCGAACCGGCCGGACGGATTGATGCCAGCCGACCTGCCGCGGTTGCGGTCCGGGCGGACACGCATGCCGCTCTGCTCGACCATCGCGTTGGCCATCTCGGCTCTTCCTGCTCCGAAAGCCGCAATGTCGGCGCGCACGATCTGTTCCATCTTCGCCCGCTCCCAGGGACTGTCCATGTTGTGTCGAATCGCTCTGTTCATGAAATTATTCCTATTTGGTTGATGAGAACAAAGCAAGAACTTTCTATGGTGCGATGCAAAAACTGGCGCTGTCCGGCGCTTTCCGCTATTCGGCTAAGGATGCTCAGTGTTCTCATCGAAACCCGCAATGACGAGGAGGGCCTCGCCCGTACGCTCGCCTCACTGATTGGCGGCGCGGTCGAGGGCGTGGTGCGTGAAGTCATCGTCTGCGACACAGGCTCTACCGATCAGACGCATCATGTGGCCGAGCATGCCGGCTGTCAGTACGTGACGGGCGGTGTCGCTGCCGGCATCCGCCAGGCCAAGGGGGATTGGTTGCTGCTCCTGGAGCCGGGCGCGCGGCTGGTGGAGGGCTGGATCGACGAGGTTGTCGCCCATACGGCCAGGCAGACCATGGCGGCACGGTTTTCGCGCACGCGAGCCAGCCGCACGCCATTCCTGGCCCGGGTCTTTTCGGGAAACCGCGCCTTGGCCGACGGCTTGCTGATCAGCAAGCGTCAGGCGGCTGCCGCGGCAAAGAGCGCCGGCAGTGCCGAGGCCATCGCCCGCGGCCTCGCGACGAAGCGGCTCGACGCGGAGATCTGGATGGCGCCGGCCAAGCAGGAGCGCCGCTCGTCGACGTGATTTTTGCAGTTGCTCAGGTCATTGTGCATTGCACAAAATCTGACGCGGGGTTAGCTTCCGTTCAAGCGGGAATTGGGTTTGGGACATGCCGAGAGGCGAGCACCGATGCGGCATCGGTGGTGCTCTCATAGCCGAGGACCCAATGAAGCTTTCAACCCCCGACACATCCGGCGCGGCCAGTCTCGAGGCCATTGCGCGCAACGGCAGCCTGCTGCGGCGCATCGCCGTACGTATTCCAACCTATCTGACGGACCTGCGGGAGAACCCTGCCTGGCTGCCGATGTTCGTGCTGGCGCGCACGATGCCCGGACGCCGCATGCATTGGCTGGGCGCAAAACGCGCCCGCCCGGTCGCCAATGCCGGGGATACGATGTTTGCCGGTGTCGAACGGGGAGCGGTCGTCGATGCGTTGCGCTCCGACGGGCTGTTCTCAGGCCTGGTCCTGCCGCCTGATATCCATGAAGAGATCGCCGACTTCGCCGGGCGCACGCCTTGCTTCGGCAATTTCGACCGCCGTCTCGAATTCATGCCGGGGGAACATGCCGAGGCCGAGAAACGCCTTGGCCGCTCGCTGCTCAGCGGGCATTTTTTCGAGCGCATCCTCGACTGCCCGGCGGCGCTTGCCATCCAGCGCGATCCGCTGCTTCTGGATATTGCCGCGCACTATCTCGGCGGCCAGGCAAAACTGATCACGACGCGCGTCTGGTGGAGTTTTCCAACCGGTGCGGCTTCGGACGCCGACAAGAACCTCGCCTCGCTCGGCAAGTATCATTTCGACCTCGATGATTGGCGCATGCTGAAATTCTTCTTCTACCTGAAGCCGGTCGACGCCGACACCGGTCCGCATGTCTATGTCAGGGGCAGCCACAAGCGCCGCAGCCTCAAGCATCAGCTTACGCTTCTGGTCGGTCATCCCGCGCAACAGGTTCTGGATGTCTATGGCGAGCAGAGCCCGGTGACGCTGACCGGCGAGGCCGGTCTCGGCTTCGTCGAGGACCCCTTTGGCTTTCATATGGGCACCGTGCCGGCACGCACGCCGCGACTGATGATGGAAGTCGGCTTCGGCGTATCGCCGCCGTCGCGCCGACGGTTTCATGGCGAGCCGGTTATCCGCTGAGAGCTGCCTATCCGAAGCTCATCTCGACAGGTGTCCAGTGTGTGCGGCGTCTGGCTTGGCGCTGCGCCCTGTTTTCCGTATCGAAGTCAACGCGGACCGGCTCCTGGTTGAACCGTTCGCGGTCGTCCAGGGCGTTGATGATGACGATCGCCCTTGCATCGTCATCTCTGGCGATTGCATCGTCATCTCTGGCGATTGCATCGTCATCTCTGGCGATTGCGGCGACGTAGACACCGCACCGCCGGCAGATCAGATAGTCGGCCGTCCTCAGCCCGAACTGATATCTCCGCAATTGCGTCTCGTCCTTGACCGAGATGACCAGTCTGCCATTCGGATCGGCAACGGCGCGCGAACCATGTCTGACACAGAACGAGCATTGGCAAGCGCGAACTTCGGTTTGCGGTGGCTCGAGCTCGGTTGAAAATTCAAGGCGTATGTTGCCGCAATGGCATCCACCGGTGTGCACGGTCATCGTAGCTGCCTTGTCGTGAACGGCGATGATCGCCTTCAGACAAGGTACTTTTCCGAGGTCCGGTTTGGAATGGGGTTTCAAAGGCGCCGGTGCTGTTTTGCCTGGCGAACGCGGCGTGGAACCGGCGCTTTGCCTCGGCTTTTACGGAGCCGATTTGCCGCGCCGCAAATGCTCGTCCAGGCGCGGCATGATCTCGACGAAGTTGCATGGCGTGTGCCGGTAGTCGAGCTGCGCTTTCAGGATGCCGTCCCACGCGTCCTTGCAGGCGCCTGGCGAACCCGGCAGCACGAAGACGAAGGTGGCGTTGACGACGCCGCCGGTGGCCCGGCTCTGGATCGTCGAGGTGCCGATCTTGTCGTAGGAAATCCGGTGGAACACTTCCGAAAAGCCATCCATGCGCTTTTCGAAGATCGGCTCCAGCGCGTCCGGCGTCACGTCACGGCCTGTGAAGCCGGTACCGCCGGTGGTGATGACGACATCGATATTCTTGTCCTGTGACCACGCCAGAACCGTGTCGCGGATTTTCTCGCGGTCGTCGGTGACGATATCGCGGGCCGCCAGGATGTGGCCGGCCTCGGTGATGCGGTCGGCCAGCGTCTGGCCGGATTTGTCGTCGGGGAGGCTGCGCGTATCTGAAACGGTCAGCACCGCGATGCGCACGGGAATGAAGGAGCGGCTCTCGTCAATTCTGGCCATCTGCGCCCTCCGATGCGATGCTGCGCGTCGCCGCGACGAACCAGTCGGGCTGGCGGCCGCGGATCTCGGCAGCGGCACGCTTGGCGACATTGCCGGTCTCGAACAGGCCGAAGCAGGTGGCGCCGGACCCGGACATCCGTGAAAAACCCGATCCGGCCTTGTTCAGCCAGGAAAGCGCCCTGCCGATGGCGGGCTGCATCGCCAGCGCCGCGGGCTCGAGATCGTTGCGAGTAATCTCCAGCCAGTTGCGCAGGCTGTGAAAATCGATGCCGCGCGGCAGCGGCGGCAAGGCCTCATTGTCGCGCCGGGAAAGCGCTGCAAAGACATCCGCCGTCGACACCGGGGTGCCTGGATTGACCAGCACCAGGCCAAGCGCCGAAAAATCCGGCACCATCGACAGTTCATCCCCGATGCCGCGCGCCACCAGCGGCTTTGCCGCCAGGCACATCGGCACATCGGCGCCAAGCGAAAGGCCGATCCGCGCCAGCTCTGCGCCGTCGATGTCCAGCGCCCATGTCTCCACCAGCCCGCGCAGCACGGTCGCCGCGTCGCTCGAACCGCCGCCGACGCCGGAGGCAACCGGCAGGTTCTTTTCCAGCCGGATAGCGACCGGCGGTGTTCTCTCGTGCCCGGCTGTCTGCCGCAGGGCATCGCGCGCCTTGAGCACCAGATTGCTGGCGTCGAGAGGAACGGCCGGAGCGTAACGGCCGGACACGGTAAATTCATCGCTGTCGGCGGGCGCGATTTCGACCCTGTCGCCAAAACGCGTGAACACCGCCAGGCTTTCGATCAGATGATAGCCGTCAGGGCGCCTGCCGGTGACATGCAGCGCAAGATTGATTTTGGCGTGTGCGTGCCAGCTACGCGACCCGATGTCGGAGTCCACAATCGTCTGCGGGATGATGCTCAGTCCTTGGCCAGCCGGTATTCGCCGGTCTTCGGATCCTTGACCAAAGTGCCGATCGCGCCGTTGGCCGTCTGCTTTTCTGTGCGCCGCACCTTGGCGGTCACGCGCTCGGCTTCCCTAATGAAGGTGCGGTAGCCGAAATAAGCGGCAACGCCAACAACGGCGAAGAAAATGATCTGCGGCATGCCAAAACTCCTCCCACGCTGGGCCGGCGAAGGCGGCCGGTCGGGTGATGCATGTCGACCCGGTTTTGGGGACACGACATGCATGAAACTCAAGCTCTCATGCTAGACGGTTTTGCCGGGTTTTCAAAGCCCGAAGCGAGACCACAATGCGCGCTCTTCCGCCGCATCGATCACGCCGCTGGCGGCAGCGGCTACGATATCGGGCGCTGAAAAGCCCTTGCTTGAGCCGAACAGGCCGAAGCGGCTAAGAAAACCGCGCGGTGTCGTGATCAGCCTGAGCTGGGTTTTCGCCCCGAAACGGGTCTTGAGCACAGTGCGCATGTCGCCGAGCGCATCGACCAGACCGAGTTCGAGGCCCTTGATGCCGGTCCAGAACAGGCCGGTGAACAGGTCCGGGTCGTCCTTCAGTTTCGTGCCGCGCCGCTCCTTGACGAGGTCGATGAAGGTTGCGTGCACCTCGAGCTGCAGCGCCTTCAGCCGTTCGACATCTTCCTTCTTCTCGGGCTTGAACGGATCGAGCACCGCCTTGTTCTGGCCGGCCGTGTGGACACGGCGCTCGACACCGATCTTTTTCATCAGTTCAGGGAAGCCGAACGAGGCCGATACCACGCCGATCGAACCGACGATGGACGACGGATCGGCGAAGATCTCGTCACCGGCGACCGCGATCATGTAGCCGCCCGACGCCGCGACATCCTCGACGAAGACCAGTACCTTTTTGTTCTTTTCCGTGGCCAGGTCACGGATGCGCTTGAAGATCAGCCGAGACTGCACCGGCGAGCCGCCCGGCGAATTGATCGAGATGGCGACCGCCGGCGCGTCGTAGGAGAACGCCTTCTCGATGAGGCCGGCGGTGGAAGCCAGCGACAGGCTCGGCCGAAACTGGCCACCGCCTGCCATGATGGTGCCGTGCAGCCGGATGACCGGAATGGTGACGACGGTGGAGCGCCAGGATTTCGGCAGCAGGCGGTTGATAAGGCGTTTCACGAGGGCGCAGTCTCCGGTCGGTGGGTTGCAGGCATGTAGGGATTTCCCGGCCAACGGCAATGTCGCCGGGCAGAATAGCTCAATCTCCGAACAGCGAGGCGAGGCCGTTGGTGATCATTTCGCTGCGCTCGTCGGGGCCGTTGCCTGACTGCGTGTGGAGCATTAGGGGCGGGCGTATGGCAAGCTTTCCCCGCGCCCCGAGCGCTGCCCGCACGACGATGCGGATCGCCGCCGCATCGGGACGAGGGTGGACGGCGAGCATCTCGGCATCGCCGAAGCGGCCGGCGATCGCATCGAGAATGGCGCCGAGCTGTTCGGGCCGGGCGATTACGGCGAGCCCGCCGCGCGGCCTCACCACCGCCGCCGCACTTCTGATCCAGCTCTCGAACAGCCCGTCCTCCATGACATGGGCTTCCTTTCGCAGGCGATCCGATGTGGCGCGGTCCCGGGGGGCATTGAAAGGCGGGTTCATGATGACGAAGTCGAAGTCGTTGTCGGCGAGGCCGGCGGCCGCCCGCGCCCGGCCCGATACGGTGACATTGGCGACCAGCACGGATGCGCGATCGCTAAGATGGGCATTGCCGGGATGGGCAAGCGTCGCCGCCGCGAAGGCCGCCATTTCCGGCGCGCGTTCGACAAGCACCGCCTCTGCCGCCGGGCAGCGTGACAGCACCGCCAGTCCGGCAGCTCCGGCTCCGGCGCCAAAATCGGCCAGGCGCCCGCTAAAGGTCGATGGCACGGATGCCGCCAGCATCATCGCATCCATGCCGGCGCGATGGCCGCCCTGCTTGGGCTGGACGAGCCAGAACCGGCCGCGATGGAAGGCGTCGACCGTATGGGCCGGCGTGTCCGGAACAAGGGCGGCGGGCGCGGCGGGCATTATTTTCCGCGGATCTCGTTGGCGATGCCGGCATCCCTGAGGATGCGCCGTGCCGCGTCGGCCTGGTCGGCGTCGACCATGACGCGTTTCTGCAAAAGACCGATCGATCCTTCGAGAATGCTCATATTCTGATCGGCGACAAAGCAGGCGATGCCAGCGTCGCGCATCAGCGATTCCACAAAGGAGATGATCACGGCATCGTTGGTGCGGACAAGTTCTATCATCGTATGAAACTCGCAGTTTGCGCTATTGATGTAAACGGGCAGGGGATTCCGAGGCAGAGCCCCGTTCCCTCTGTGGTCGTTGACATTCCGTCATCGACGCCGCGCCAATTCGCCACTTGCCGTGGCCATGTCCGCCGCCCTAGAGTCCACGCAGGGACTAAGGGTGCCGTCGCACGCTCTATACCAAGACGGGAGTGATTGTCGTGGGTGTCGTTCTCAACATCGAAAACGGGAAGCGGGAGCCCGCCTCCATCAAGGATCTGATCGATCTGACAGCGGCCGATATGGGGCGCGTCAATGAATTGATCCTGTCCAAGGCCGGCTCCGACGTCGAGATGATCCCGGAGGTCGCCAATCATCTGATCTCGTCCGGCGGCAAACGGCTGCGGCCGATGCTGACGCTCGCCGCCGCGCAGATGTTCGGCTATGCTGGCGAAGGCCACGTCAAGCTCGCCACCTCCGTCGAATTCATGCACACGGCGACGCTGCTGCACGACGATGTCGTCGACGAGAGCGGCATGCGGCGCGGCAAGAAGACCGCCCGCATGATCTGGGGCAACCAGGCAAGCGTGCTGGTCGGCGACTTCCTGCTCGGCCAGGCTTTCCGCATGATGGTCGATGTCGGCTCGCTCGAAGCGCTCGATATCCTGTCGAGTGCTGCCTCGATCATCGCCGAGGGCGAGGTTATGCAGCTTGCCGCCGCCAAGAACCTCGAAACCACCGAGGACGAGCATTTCGCCGTCATCAAGGCCAAGACCGCCGCACTGTTTTCGGCTGCTGCCGAGGTAGGGCCCGTCATTGCCCAGGCGACCCGCAACGATCGTGCGGCGCTGCGCTCCTACGGCATGAATCTCGGCCTTGCCTTCCAGCTGATCGATGACGCGCTGGACTATGGCGGCACCAGCAAGGATCTCGGCAAGAATGTCGGCGACGATTTCCGCGAAGGCAAGGTGACCTTGCCGGTCATTCTCGCCTATCGGCGGGGCACGAAGGCCGAGCGCACTTTCTGGAAGCGTGCCATCGAGGACAATGTCACCGATGACGCCGGCCTGGAAAAGGCGATCGGCCTGATGACCCGCCATGGCGCCATTGCCGACACGATCGGACGAGCCCGCCATTTCGGCGAGATCGCCCGCGACGCGCTGGCGCCGCTGGAAGCGACGCCGCAGAAATCGGCGCTGATCGACGTCATCGATTTCTGCATCAGCCGGGTGAACTGAGCGGCGTCACCCGGTTGCCGGCTGCTTCGCCTTTCCCGGCAAAGCGAACGCGGCCAGCAGGCTGACAAAGATGCCCGCCGCCGCCAGCCAGAAGGCGATCTGTATGCCGTCGGCGATCGCGGCCTTCAGTGCATCGCCAGTCAATCCGCCGACATGGCTGTTGGCGATCGCGATCAATGTCGCCATGCCGATCGCGTTGCCGATGTTGAGCGTCGTGCAGGCCATTCCCGAGGCAACGCCCTGTTCGTCGTGTGCCACGCCCGACGCGGCCGCGATCCACATGGCGGTCCAGACGATGCCCTGTCCGACACCGGAGATGATCAGGCCGGGAACGATGGCGGCATAGCTGCTGTCGGCTGATGCTCCAAGGACCATCAGCGCGGTGCCGGCTGCGCCGACTATCATGCCGCCGACCAGGGTCGAGCGTGTAGAAAAGCGCGTCGCCAGGCGTTCACCAAGCTGCGTGCCGGCGGCGATGGCGATCGACGGCACCAGGAACGCCAGGCCTGTTTGCAGGGCGGTGAAGCCATGTACGGTCTGCAACAGCACGGTCAGGAAATAGGGCAGGGCTCCGAACGTTCCCATGAACAGGAAGGTGATCGTCATGCCGGCGACGAGGCTGCGATTGCGGAACAGCCGCAGCGGCATCAGCGGGTCGGCGCTCTTCGCCTCAATCAGCGCGAAGGCGATAATGAAGATCGCTGCCAGTGCGGCGCTGGCGATGATCGCTGGCGAACCCCAGCCATATTCAGGTCCCTGGACCAGCGTGAAGACCAGCAATGTGGCGCCTGCGGTGACGGTCAGCGCGCCCGGCAGATCGAAGTTGCGGTGCTGGTGCCGCTTGGGATCGCGCGGAATGATGGCAAATGCGGCGATGATGGCGATGCCAGCCAGCAGCACATTGACGTAGAAGACCGACGACCAGCCGAAGGCGCCTGTCAGGATTCCACCGGCCAGTGAGCCAAGGGTAAGGCCGCTCGCGCCGGCACCGCCCCACACCGCCAGCGCCCTGTTGCGTTCCGGTCCTTCGGCAAACAGGCGGTTGATCAGCGAGAGCGTCGCCGGGAACAGGAAAGCGCCGCCGATGCCTTGTACAGCGCGGGCAGCGATGATGATTTCCGGCGACCAGGCGAGGCCGCCGACCAGCGACGAAAGCGCATAGAGCCAGAGCGCGAAGATGAAGACGCGGCGCTGGCCGACGAGGTCGGCGGCGCGGCCGCCGAACAGCAGGAAGCCGCCGGTGAACACGGTGTAGGCGCTCACAACCCATTGTAGTGTCTGGCCGGAAAAGCCGAGGCTGGAGCCGATCTCCGGCAGCGCCACGAAGACGATGTTGATGTCGAGAGCGATGATGAGCTGGGCGAAGGCGAGCAATGCCAGCGTGGCGCCGCGCTTCGCGCCAATCCCTCCCTGTGTCGCAGTGGCGCCGAATGGCAGCCCTTGATCGAGTGAACTCATGCCAGTCTCCTTTCGATTCTTTATCGATCGACAAAGAATTGAATTTGCAATCTTGAGTCAAGCGGATTATTTGTGGATCGATAAAGAAATGGAGGTTGCGATGGCGGGACGGCCAAGGGAGTTCGACAGAGCCCAGGCTCTGCAGAAAGCGCGCGATGCCTTCTGGATGCGCGGCTACGAGGGCACCTCGATGGCCGACCTCGTCTCCATGCTTGGCCTGGCCTCGGCGCGCATCTATGCCGCCTTTGGCTCGAAGGAGGATCTGTTTCGCGAAGCCGTTGTTCTCTACGAAACCAGCGAAGGAAGCTTCGCCACCGGTGCCCTTGCCGAAGAACCAACCGCTCGGCGGTTTGTCGAGCGGCTGCTGCGCGATGCGATCGATATCTACACAAGGCCGGATCTGCCGAAGGGCTGCATGGTTGTCTCGGCCGCCACCAACTGCGCTACCGAAAATGACGGCGTGCTGCATTGGCTGGCCGAGCGCCGACTGGCGCGCAATGCATTGATTGTGGAGCGCCTGAGAAGGGGTGTTCGCGACGGCGACCTCAAGCCGGATACCGATCCGGAAGCGCTTGGCGACTACTACACCACGCTGTTGTTTGGCCTCTCAGTGCAGGCGCGCGACGGGGTGCCGAAGAAGCGGCTGCATGACCTGGTCACCGTGGCGATGCCTGCGCTCGACGGTTTCGTCTCACAGCCTTGAGTCTTGCTTCTGGCGCCTCGCGATTTCGACTGCAATTGGCTCGACAAGCTGCCCTGCCGCAAATTATCTATAAACATGGCAAAGGGCACAGACGACACCATCGCGGTGCGCATCAGCAAGGTGCTGGCGGACCGCATCATCTCCGGCGCGATCGAGCCGGGGGCCAGGCTTCGGCAGGATCATATCGCCGAGGAATTCCAAACCAGCCATGTTCCCGTGCGCGAGGCCTTCCGCCGCCTCGAGGCGCAAGGGCTGGCCATCGGCGAGCCACGTCGTGGCGTGCGTGTGGCGTCTTTTGATCTGGGCGAGGTCAAGGAAGTCGCCGAAATGCGCGCCGCCCTTGAAGTGCTGGCGCTGCGCCACGCCGCGCCGCACCTGACATCGGCCATTCTCGATCTCGCCGAGGAGGCGACCAAGGCCGGCGACAAGTCCCGCGATGTCAGGTCGTGGGAAGAGGCCAACCGCGCCTTCCACCGCTTGATCCTGGCGCCATGCGGCATGCCGCGCCTGCTCGCCACCATCGATGATCTGCACGCGGCAAGCGCCCGTTTCCTGTTCGCGGCATGGCGGTCGGAGTGGGAGACGCGCACCGATCAGGACCATCGCGCGATCCTCTCCGCCTTGCGGCAGGGAAACACCGAATCCGCGGCCGTCACACTGGGGCGGCACGTCCAATGGATTGGCCGCAAGCCGGTCAGGACGGCCTCCGGGACGACGCGCGAAGCTTTTGCCATCGTAGGTTAGTCGGCCTCCGCCAAAGCCAGGGCTTGCAATCTCCAGGGAAGTGTGGATTCGATAATAGATCGGAAAGAGAAATTATCTATAATTTTCAATCGATCAAAGGAATCCCAATGACAGACGTCGCATTCTCCCCCGGCAAGCCGTCGTTCAGTCCGCTCCGGCTCCAGGATCGTTCTCTTGCCTGGCAGGTTGGAGCCGTCGTGCTTGGCACCCTGTTCCTGGCGCTGGCGTCCTATATCGAGGTGCCGATGGTGCCGGTCCCGGTAAACATGCAGACCTTTGCCGTGACCCTGATCGGCGCGCTCTATGGCTGGCGGCTTGGCGCGCTCACCATCGTCGCCTGGCTGGTCGAGGGTGCGGTCGGCTTTCCGGTTCTGTCCGGAGGGGCAGCGGGTGCCGCGCATTTCGTCGGGCCGACGGGTGGCTATCTCTTCGCCTTCCCGCTTGTCGGCGCCTTGGTCGGCTGGCTGGCAGAACGCGGTTGGAACGGCAAAAGGGTGATGCTTGCCTTTGTCGCCATGCTGCTTGGCAACCTTGCCTGCCTTGTGCTGGGCACAGCATGGCTTGCCGTCATGATTGGAGCCGAACAGGCCGTTACCTTCGGCTTCCTGCCGTTCATCGTCGGCGGCTTGCTCAAGTCAGCGCTGGGTGCCGCGACCCTCATGGCCCTTCCCGGCGGCAAGGCCAAGCCGGCCAATCCGTGACGATCAAGCTGCGCGCCCATCATCTCCTTTGCCTGCTCACCTATGTGGGCAAGGGATACAGCCCCGCCTTCACCGCCAATTATGATCGCGTCGCGGAGCGCCTGAGCCGGGGCGAGGACATCCTCCTCGTTTCCGGCCCCGACGATGTCTGCGCTCCATTGCTCGACGAGCCGGAACCTCACTGCCTCAACGAGAGCGTCGTCGAGCGGGACCGGCTCGCCGGGCTGGATGTAGAGGAATTACTGGCGCGGCCAATCCGGATCGGCACCCACCTCGATCTCGACACGGGGACCTTGGCCCGGATGCGGCAGGCGTTTTCGGCTGGCCTTGTACGCAAGGCCTGCGGCGGCTGCGAATGGAACGAACTGTGCAGCACGATAGCGGCCGGTGGATATAGCGACACGCTGGTGCAGCGGTCCGCCGCGCCAGCCGAGGGTTGATATTGGCCCCGAGCCTTAGCGGTCGAAGCCGAGCTCAAGGGTCGAATCTGCGATATCTTCGGCGCCGCGCAGGGCCAACACCGAAATTCAAGACCGGAAAACTGGTGCCTGTCGCCATGATTTGTTAATCGGGTGCCCGGATTGTGAATTCGAGGCGGATTGAAGCGCGACCCCAAAAAGGCCATGCTTTGCCTGGAAAGATCGAGTCTACGCCGATCCCGCTGATGCGGAGATGGCGCCTGGCTGAAAGGGATATGATGCGGCAAGGACGTGCGCGCTGGCTGACAAGGCTGGCAATTGTGACCGGCATGGCGATCTCGGCTTTGCCGGCCTATGCCAAGCAAACCACCGAACCGGTCAAGATCACGTCGTTTTCGGGCGCTTATCTGGCGGCCCGGATCGCCGAAGGCGACAACGACCTCGACAGCGCCATCGCCTACTACAAGCAAGCATTGGCCTTCGACCCGAGCGACACCGGTCTGCAGCAGAGCCTGATGCTGTCGCTGATCGCGCAAGGGCGCTTCGACGAATCCCTGGTCTATGCCGACAAGCTCAAGGAAGTGCCTGACGTCGAGCGTTTCTCGCGCTTGGCGCTCGCCGTCGATTCCTTCCACAAGAAGGATTTCACCAAGGCGCAGTACTGGCTCAAGCTGTCGCTGGAATCCGATCTCGACCGGTTGATCTCCGGGGTTATGTCCGGCTGGGCGCAGCAAGGCGCCGGGGAGCCTGCCGATGCGATGGCGTCCATCGACAAGCTGCAGGGGCCGGATTGGTTCGGCCTGTTCAAGTCGTTCCACCGGGCCCTGATCGCTGATGCATCCGGCATGCCCGAAAAGGCCGAGGCGATCTATGCCGCGACCATGCAGGATACCGCCGCCGGCGGTGCTGCTCCCGAAACCTGGATGCGCAACGCCCAGGCCTACGCCTCGTTCCTGGTCCGCAAGGGCGACAAGACCAAGGCGCTGTCGGTGCTCGACCAAGCCGAGGCGTTTTCGCCGGGCAAGCTGGAAATCGTCGCCTTGCGCGACCGAATTGCAAAAGGCGACAAGATTGCGCCGCTGGTTGCCGGCCCATCCGATGGCGCCTCCGAAATCCTGCTCGACCTCGCCACCGCGCTCAACCGTGGCGGCGGCGAGCCCTTCGTCCGCCTCTATCTGCAATATGCGCTTGCTTTGAAGCCTGACAGCGACGCTGCCCTTGTGCAACTCGCCGCCGTGTCCGAGCAATTGAAGGACGGCGAAGGTGCCATCGCGCTCTATCGCCGGATTCCCGCCGCTTCGCCGCTGAAGGAGCTTTCGGACCTGCAACTCGGCCTCAATCTTGCCGATCTGGACCGTCACGAAGAGGCGATCACCCATCTGAAAGCCTTGGTCGACGCCCATCCCAATGACATGCGCGCCTATCTGGCGCTCGGCGGCGTCTATTCCTCGAAGGACGATTTCCGTTCGGCCGCCACTCTCTACGATAAGGCCGTCGAGGTGCTGAAGGCGCCGACCGCGGCCAACTGGAACATCTTCTACCAGCGCGGCATCGCTTATGAGCGTCTGAAGGAATGGCCCAAGGCCGAGCCGAACTTCCGCAAGGCGCTGGAACTGTTCCCCGACCAGCCGCAGGTGCTGAACTATCTCGGCTATTCCTGGGTCGACATGAACATGAACCTCAAGGAAGGCCTGGCGATGATTCAAAAGGCCGTCGACCTCAGGCCGAGCGACGGTTACATCGTCGATTCGCTGGGTTGGGCCTATTTCCGCCTCGGCAGGTTCGACGACGCGGTGCGCGAAATGGAACGCGCCGTGTCGCTGAAGCCGGAAGATCCGGTTCTCAACGATCACCTCGGCGATGCCTACTGGCGCGTCGGCCGCAAGCTGGAAGCCACCTTCCAGTGGAACCAGGCTCGCGACCTGAAGCCGGATCCCGATGTGCTGGCCAAATTGCAGCAGAAGCTGATGAAGGGCCTGCCGCCGATCGAGTCCAACACGGCGCAGGAAACTCCGAAGGTCAAGCCAGAGCCGGTGCCCGCCCCGAAGGGGTGACGTCAGCCATTTGAATTCAAGGCGAACGGGGCTCTTTTCGGAGTCCCGTTTTCGTTTGAACCGTATTCGGCTGGCTGCCTCAGAAGAGCTTGCGATAGACGACGAAGCCGGAGTGTTCGGCGACCTTGTCGTAAAGCTTCATCGCCGTGTGATTGGTCTCATGCGTCAGCCAGTACACCCGGCCTGAGCCGGCCGCCTGGGCGCGCTCGTAAACGCCCTCGATCAGCGCCCGTCCGATGCCTTTGCCACGCGAGGCCTGCGTGGTGAAAAGGTCCTGCAGATAGCAATTCGGCGCGATCGCCGTGGTGCTGCGATGGAAGAGATAGTGCACGAGGCCGAGAAGCTGTCCCTCGCCTTCGGCCACCAGCGCGTGGACCGGCTCATAGGCATCGAAGAAACGAGACCATGTCATCTGGGTGATCTCACCCGGCAGGGCCGTTTCGCCCGAGCGGCCATAAAACGCATTGTAGCCGTCCCACAGCGGCAGCCATTGCTCGAAATCCTGTCGCGCGACAGGGCGGATGACGATCGGGCTGGGCATGGCTGAAACCTGTTGTCGTTGCTGCACAGGCGAACAGAGCGCAGGCCCCAGAGATGGGCAATGGGCCAGCCCCTGCAAAGCTTTCAACATTGTCCATAATGTCGGCGCGGCTGCATCGGCGTGCTTTGCTTGACGCTTTGCTGCCGGGTCTCTAGGACGTGCCGGCAAGCTAGCCTGTGCTGTCGAGGCCACCCGTGACAATTGAAATCCACGCCCTTATGCATCCCAGCCGCTCGTTCCAGGGGCTGATCCTGACCTTGCACAACTATTGGGCGGCCTATGGCTGCGTCATCCTGCAACCCTACGACATGGAAGTCGGCGCCGGCACCTTTCATCCGGCAACGACGCTGCGCGCGCTCGGCCCAAAACGCTGGAACGCTGCCTATGTCCAGCCTTCGCGTCGTCCCAAGGACGGGCGTTATGGCGAGAACCCGAACCGGCTGCAGCATTATTACCAATACCAGGTGATCCTGAAGCCGAACCCGCCCAATTTGCAGGAACTCTATCTCGGCTCGCTGGCGGCGATCGGCGTCGATCCGCTGCTGCACGACATCCGCTTCGTCGAGGACGATTGGGAAAGTCCGACGCTGGGCGCCTGGGGCCTCGGCTGGGAATGCTGGTGCGACGGCATGGAAGTCTCGCAGTTCACCTACTTCCAGCAGGTCTGCGGCATCGAGTGCGCGCCGGTGGCCGGCGAACTCACCTACGGGCTGGAGCGTCTGGCCATGTATGTGCAGGGCGTCGACAATGTCTACGACCTCAATTTCAACGGCCGAGAAGGCGCCGATAAGGTCACCTATGGCGATGTCTTCCTGCAGGCCGAGCAGGAATATTCGCGTCACAACTTCGAATATGCCAACACAGCCATGCTGCTGCGACACTTCGAGGACGCCGAGGCCGAATGCAAGGCGCTGCTCGATGCCGGCGCGCCGGCATTGAACGACAATCTGCCGATGCATCGCATGGTTTTCCCGGCCTACGACCAGTGCATCAAGGCCAGCCATGTCTTCAACCTGCTCGATGCGCGTGGTGTGATTTCGGTCACCGAACGGCAAAGCTATATCCTGCGGGTGCGCAATCTGGCCAAGGCCTGCGGCGAAGCGTTTTTGAAGACGCAGGCGGGTGGCTTGGCGGCCTGAGCTTCAGGCCCGCTTCATCATCTCGAGGGAAACGTTGATCGGCGGTACGGCCTGACCGCCGGCACCGTCGATCGTGCGCAATGCCTGTCGAACGCCCGGCATGGAGAAGGCACCGTGAGCCTGCGCCGTGAAGCAGGCGCCGAGCGCGAGGATCTGCAGAAGTCTGGATGCCGTTTTCATGGTCGTTGAGCCAATAGTTTCCTGCCTGAGCGTGGGTCGCTTCAGCGCTGCGTTCGGTTCATGGAAATCTTTGATCCAAGGACGGGTGGCGCGGTCTTGTCCCGACAGGGCGGCCAAAATTTCTGGAAACGGGCGCAAATCGGCGATCCCCGCGCGGAAAGGGTGACAGCGGCCAGCCGAGTTGCTATGCCCCCGCCCGGACCATTTTGCCGCGTGAGCCCCATCCATGCCTGACCTGCTTCTAGAACTCCGCTCGGAAGAGATTCCTGCCCGCATGCAGCGCAAGGCGGCGGGTGATCTCAGGAAGATGCTGACCGACGGCCTGGTCGAGGCGGGGCTGACCTATGAAGCGGCGCGCGAGTACTGGACGCCACGCCGGCTGACGCTCGATATCAGGGGCCTCACCGCGCGCTCGAAAGATATAAGCGAAGAGATCAAGGGGCCTTCGACATCGGCGCCTGAACAGGCGGTCCAGGGATTCCTGCGCAAGGCCGGACTTTCCTCGATCGCCGAGGCCCATGTCCATTCCGATCCGAAGAAGGGCGATTTTTATGTCGCCCACATTTCGAGGCCGGGCAGGGCGGCGGAGGAGATCATCGCCGAACTGGTGCCGGGGATCATCCGCAATTTCCCGTGGCCGAAATCGATGCGCTGGGGACCGGCCTCGGCCAAGCCAGGCTCGCTGCGCTGGGTACGCCCTCTGCAATCGATCCTGTGCATGTTCGGCCCGGAGACCGAGGAGCCTGTCGTGGTCGATTTCGAGATCGACGGCATCCGCTCCGGCAACACCACCTACGGCCACCGCTTCCATGCGCCTGACGCCATCACGGTGCGCCGCTTCGACGACTATGTTTCCAAGCTGGAAGCGGCCAAGGTCGTGCTCGATGCTGATCGGCGCAAGGAGATCATCCTTGCCGACGCCCGCAATCTAGCCTTCGCCAACGGGCTTGATCTGGTCGAGGACGAAGGGCTGCTGGAGGAGGTGTCCGGACTGGTCGAATGGCCTGTCGTGCTGATGGGCGAGTTCGAGGAGGCATTCCTGGCCATTCCAGCCGAAGTGATCCGACTGACCATCCGCGCCAATCAGAAGTGCTTTGTGACGCGGCCGCAGGGTGTCGACGACGCGCTTTCCAGCCGCTTCATCCTCACAGCCAATATCGAAGCGAAGGATGGCGGCAAGGAGATCGCCCACGGCAACGGCAAGGTGGTGCGCGCCCGCCTGTCCGACGCGCTTTATTTCTGGACGACCGACCAGGGCGATTTGCCTGACCTGGCTGAGCTCGAGGCATCGGCGAATAAATTCGGGCTTGATCTCAAGAAGCCGCTCGACCAGCGCATGGCCCGCCTCGACCATCTCGGCGTGACTTTCCACGCCAAGCTCGGCACGCAGGGCGAACGGGTGGAGCGGATCAAGCGATTGGCGGAAGAACTGGCGCCGATCGTGGCGCAGTCAATCTCCCCCCTTGAGGAGGAGATGGCCGGCAGGCCAGAGGGGGTCGCCGCGCGTGAAGCGCCGGCGTCCTCTGACCGCGATGGGGCGTCGCATCCGGTCGTGCCGACCCCCTCAGTCGCCTTCGGCGACATCTCCCCCTCGAGGGGGGAGATTATCGCGCTCGCAGGTCGTGCCGCCGTCTTGGCCAAGGCCGATCTCACCACCGAAGTCGTCGGCGAGTTTCCGGAACTGCAGGGCGCAATGGGCCGCAAATATGCGCTGCTTCAGGGCGAGCATGCATCGGTCGCCGCTGCAGCGGAGGAACACTACAAGCCGCAGGGCCCGTCCGATCGCGTACCGAGCGATCCGGTGTCGGTCGCTGTCGCGCTCGCCGACAAGCTGGATACACTGGTCGGCTTCTGGGCGATCGACGAAAAGCCGACAGGGTCGAAGGACCCTTATGCGTTGCGGCGGGCCGCGCTCGGGGTTGTTAGAATATTGGTCGAGAATAATATTCGACTGGCGCTGATATCCATTGTCGGGACGGCTTCCGACCTCCTCTCCTTCTTCCACGACCGCCTGAAGGTCTATCTCCGTGACCAGGGCGCACGGCATGATCTCATCGATGCGGTGTTGGCGGCAGGTTCGCGCCCCATCTCCCCCCTAGAGGGGGAGATGTCGGCGAAGCCGACAGAGGGGGGCGCTGTCCCGCCGACCTCTCAGCGCGAAGCGCTCCCCTCTGCCCTGCCGGGCATCTCCCCCACAAGGGGGGAGATTGGCCAATCGCCGAACGACGATCTCCTGCAGATCGTGCGCAGGGTCGAGGCGCTGGGCTCCTTCCTCGACACGGAGGACGGCAAGAATCTGCTCGCCGGCACCAAGCGTGCGGCCAACATTCTGGCCGCCGAGGAGAAGAAGAAAACGGCGGTGGCCGAAACCGTTGAGTCGGCACTTTTGCGCGAGGATGCCGAGAAATCGCTGTTTGCGGCGGTGAATCAGGCTGAGAAGCAAGCCGGCGAAGCGATTCAAAACGATGACTTTTCCGGCGCCCTGCTGGCGCTTAGCGTATTGCGCGAGCCGGTTGATTCATTCTTTGAGCATGTTCTTGTAAACGATGAGGATCAGGCGGTGCGTGCCAACCGCCTGGCGCTGCTCGCTCGCATCCGCGCGGCCACCGGCCAGGTCGCGGATTTCTCCAGGATCGCAGGTTAAGGCGAAGAAAATATTCTCTGCCGCCGGCCGTTCGAGCCGGCTTACAGTCATATGGCGATGATCTCTCCGTGGCAAAAGGGACATGTTCCCCAACCCCACGGAGGCTTCCATGAATTCCGATCACGAAATCGAAGTGACAGAAGAAACCCCGGCTCCCGCCGAGGCGCTTGAATCCGCTTCCGAAACCATCCTCGATCATGCCGCCGCAGCAGCGGTCGAAGCCGCTGACCTGTCTGATGACGACGAAGATGAAGACGAAGAAGACGCCGAGGACAGCGTGAAGGCTGAAGGCGACGAGTCCGAAGAAGATGACGACAAGGAAGAAGCGGCCTGATTTTTTCAGCCGCCGAATCTATCGATGGCAAGGCGGCGCTGAGGCGCCGCCTTCTCCTATCAGCCGTCCCCCGAAGCCGACGGTCAGCCGCCCCGGCGACGGTCAGTTCTCGAGAATGCTGACGCGCACGCTGTTTTCGTAGACATCGACCTGGATCAGCGGTTCGCCATTGACGATGGCGCGTTTGGTCGAGGAACTCATCGCGCCGCCGCGTTCCAGCATGCGCTGCAGGTCGGCGCGCTGGCCGTTGGTCCTGAACCAGCCATCAGCCTCGTCGTCGCTGTCACGGCGGTGGAATTTGTGCCAGTTGGCGCGGTCCTGCCGCACCATCTGCGCGGCATTGTCCAGCGCATAGCCGTCACTCGCCTGATGGTCGCGATCGGAAATGCGCGCGACATAAGATCCCAGCATGTCGTCGGCATGAGCCGCGACGACGCCAAGCAACGACGCCAGCAGAAGGCCTGCCCCGGCTACGATTCCAGATTTTCTCATGATCACCCCCCTTTACCCCTAGCGATGAAATCCCGTCTGCCAGAAATACCTAGAACGGGGCTTGCCTGGCAATGGTGCGCCGGGCGCCAGACCACCGTCAAGTCACGCCATCGATGTCGGCTGTCTTTGAGCCGGGGCTATTTGGTGTAGCCGTTGGGAGGCATGCGCTGCCCTGCTGCCGGCGCCGAAGCGCTCGGCGGGGTGGGTTGGTTCTCGGCGTTCCCTGAGGGGGCTGCGGAAGCGGTGGCCGTTGCCGGCGCCGTGCCAGCGGCCGGCGCGGCACCGGCCGCTGGTGCAGCGGTTGGCGCCGGTGCAGGGAAATCGGGACCGGTAACGCCGCCACGAATGACCATCGGGCCTGGCTGGAAGCCGTGCCCGGTCGCGGGCTTGTCCGGGATCGCCGCCACTTTTTCATCGGTAACGTCGGGCGGCGTTTCCCCTATTGCCACCACCGATCGCGCATCGCTGGCTTTGACTGCATCGGCGGTTCTAGGCTGGTTGGGAGCGCCGATCCTGACGATCGATGGTGTGGAGGATGGCGCGCCTGGAAAAACCAGGGATGACGCCTGGGCTTCGCCGGCCGCAACAGCAAGAATGATACCCAGCAGGATACGCGCAGACACTGATGTCGCTCCCCTTTGCCCAGAAGCTGTTCGATATCAGGCCGGAATTGATGCCGGCTTTCGCGGAAACATAGCATTTTAGGGATTGATAAATTGCCAATGCTCCTGCTCGCCAACAATAGGTTACCCAACAGCGGCTTGCCCAACGGCCGCCATCGTACTACGCACCCCGCATCTGTGAGGTGACGAGAGTGGCTGAAATACTTGGCTCGGGCGAGGCGCTGGAGCGGGCGCTGGCGCTGCTCATGGAAGGCGATGTCGTCGCCATCCCGACGGAAACCGTCTACGGGCTGGCCGGCGACGCCACCAACGGCATCGGCGTTGCGCGCATTTTCGAGGCCAAGGGGCGGCCGCGCTTCAACCCGCTGATCGCCCATGTCGCGGATACGGCGATGGCAGAGCGCCTCGCGCTGTTCGATCCGCTGTCCAGGAAACTGGCGCTGGCATTCTGGCCAGGTCCGCTGACGCTGGTGCTGCCGCAACGGCCCGGCAACGGCATCCATCCGCTGGTCACCGCCGGGCTCGATACGATTGCCTTGCGCATGCCGAGGGGCTTTGGCGGCGAGCTGATCGCCAGGCTCGGCCGCCCGCTTGCAGCGCCCAGCGCCAATTCATCCGGCAAAATCAGCGCAACGACCGCGCAAGCGGTAGCGGCGGATCTCGGCACGCGCATAAAGCTGGTGGTCGATGGCGGCGCGACGCCGATCGGGCTGGAATCGACCATCGTCAAGGCCGAAGGAAACAGATTGCGGCTGCTGAGGCCCGGCGGCATCGCCGCCGAGGAGATCGAGGCGGCTATCGGCATGGAGCTGTTGCGCGGCGGCACCGTCGGTATCGAGGCGCCGGGCATGCTTGCCTCGCACTATGCGCCAGGTGCTGCGATGCGGCTCAATGCCGGCACGGTCGGCGAGGGCGAGGCTTTGCTAGGCTTCGGCAGCCAGAGGGCGCAAGGCTGGCGCCGCGCCGAAGCCTTCCTCAATTTATCCGAAACCGGTGACCTGCGCGAAGCGGCGAGCAATCTGTTCGCCTATATGCAGGAGCTCGACCGCAGCGGCGCGCGGACCATCGCCGTCGAACCTATTCCCTTCGACGGGCTCGGCGAAGCGATCAACGATCGGCTGTCGCGCGCGGCCGCCCCTCGTGACAACACGCAAGCCACATCATAGCTTTCCCCATGACCGAAATTCCAGAGACCCTCGACCCTGTTCTCATCGATCGCTTTGCCGCGATCGTCGGCGACAAGTATGCGCTGCGCGACGAACAGGACATCGCGCCCTACCTCATTGAGCGGCGCGGGCTCTGGCACGGCGCGACATCGCTGGTGCTGCGGCCGGGCAGCATCGACGAAGTCAGCCGGATCATGCGGCTGGCGACGGAGACGGGAACGCCGATCGTGCCGCAAAGCGGCAACACCGGGTTGGTCGGCGCCCAGGTGCCGGACAGGTCCGGGCGCGAAATCGTCCTGTCGCTGTCGCGGCTCAACCGCATCCGCGAGATCGACGTCCTGTCCAACACCGTGACGGTCGAGGCCGGCGTCATCCTGCAGACGCTGCAGGAGGCAGCCGACGCCGCCGACCGGCTGTTCCCACTGTCGCTGGCCGCGCAGGGCTCCTGCCAGATCGGCGGCAATCTTTCCTCCAATGCCGGCGGCACCGGCGTGCTTGCCTATGGCAATGCGCGCGAACTCTGTCTCGGTGTCGAGGTGGTGCTGCCGACCGGCGAGGTGTTCGACGACCTGCGCAAGCTGAAGAAGGACAACACCGGCTACGATCTGAAAAACCTGTTCGTCGGCGCCGAAGGTACGCTCGGCGTCATCACCGCCGCCGTGCTCAAGCTGTTCCCGAAGCCGAAGGGGCGCGAAGTCGCCTTCGCCGGCCTGTCGTCGCCCGAGGCCGCACTTTCGCTGTTCAGCCTGGCCATGGACCGTGCCGGGGCAGCACTCACCGCTTTCGAACTGATCGGCAGACGGCCATATGATTTCACGCTGGCGCATGCCCAGGGCGTGGTGCGGCCGCTGATCGAGGACTGGCCGTGGTATGTGCTGATGCAGATTTCATCAGGCCGTTCGTCGGAGGATTCGCGGGCGTTGATCGAGGACGTGCTCTCGGCCGGCCTTGAACAGGAATTCGTCGGCGACGCCGTCATTGCGGCGAGCCTCGGGCAGGGGGATGCCTTCTGGAATTTCCGCGAGCTGCTGCCCGAGGCGCAGAAACCGGAGGGCGCCTCGATCAAGCACGACATTTCGGTGCCTATTGCATCGATCCCGCGCTTCATCGCGCAGGCTGCCGGCGCCGTGGCGTCGGTAAGTGCAGGTGCCCGCGTGGTCTGCTTCGGCCATATGGGCGACGGCAATCTCCACTACAACATTTCGCGGCCCGTCGACGGCGACGATGAGGCGTTCCTCGCTCTCTATCACCCCATGAACAAGGTGGTGCACGATGTGGTGCGCAGCCTGCACGGTTCGATCTCGGCCGAGCATGGCATCGGCCAGTTGAAGCGCGACGAACTGATCGCCACCGCGCCGCCAATGGCGATCGATCTGATGCGAAGGGTGAAGGCCGCTTTCGACCCGGCCGGCATCATGAATCCGGGTAAGGTTATCTGAACCTTTCGACAAGTTGCGGCTGGTGGGATTCCGATAACCATCCCTGAGATCAGCAAAATTTAACCGACTTTCTTAAGCGGGGCGGTAAGGAGCCCGCGCTACTGTCTCCCTACAAACGAGGCTGGAAAAACCGGCCCGGAGAGAACCGGACACCGGCTCTCAGGAGACAGACAGGAAGGCCACTCTATGAACACCGGACTGAAGCCAGTCTGGGCGGGACGCAACATGCGTCTCGACCCATTTCGCCTGCCGCAAGTGGTGAGCTACGCGACTCGCGACGACTACGGCGATGTAACCTTCACCATCGACCAGCGCGGCGCCGTGATCCGCCGCCTGCTCGAGATGAGCGGCCTGCCCGCGATCATCGTTCTGCCCGCCAATGCGTTCCGCGGCGTTGCCGCCCGCGCCATGGAGGATCCGGACGGCAATGTCACGGTGACCCTGGAACTCCTGCACAACGACCCGATGCTGTCGGTGCCGCTGCTGGTGGCCGACGATCTCGACGATGTCGCAGCCGACTGGCGCGCCTGGGCCGACGCTTACCGTCTGCCGATGCTGCTGATCGAATCGGACGGCGTTGCCCGCACCCTGGAAGAATCGCTCGGCGCCGCCATCAAGACGCTGCCGCCGCAGGACCGGCGCAAGGGGCGGATTTCGAACACGCGCCGCCCGCGTTTCCTCGCTCGCCGCAGGGCCGGCGCCCTCGGTCTCAGGCTGGTCATCGACGGCCAGGAGATTATTTCGAGGGATTAGCCTTCTTCTCCCCGTCACTATACGGGGAGAAGTGCCCGGCAGGGCGATGAAGGGGCAGCGCCGACCTAAGTGTTCGGCCACCTTAAGACTCAATTCATGTTCGCCCGGTTCGCCGCTGAACCTCTTGCCTCCCCTCCAAGGTCGGCGCTGCCCCTCATCCGGCTGCCGCCACCTTCTCCCCGTATAGGGGACGGGGAGAAGGAGACTAAACCAGCGGCTTCAGCGCCACCCACACAGCGCCGCCGATCAGACCAAGGAATATCAGCCAGCCGACCTGGTTGTTCGACCTGAACAGCCGCAGGCATTGGTCCGGATTGTCGATATCCAACACGGCGATCTGCCGGGCCATATGGGCGCCTGCGGCGATCAGTCCGGCCAGCGCCACCACCGGCGCCTGCGCCGACGCGAAGGCGATCGCAAAGCAGATCAGCGCGCCGCCATAAAGCCCGGCCAGCCACGATTTGGTGTTATCGCCAAACAGGCGTGCCGTCGAGCGCACGCCGACAATGGCGTCATCTTCCTTGTCCTGATGTGCGTAGATCGTGTCGTAGCCGATCACCCACAGGATCGAGCCGATATAAAGCATGATGGCAGGCCCATCGAGATCGCCGAACTCGACCGCCCATCCCATCAGCGCGCCCCAGGAAAAGGCAAGGCCAAGCACCAGTTGCGGCCAGTTCGTTATCCGCTTCATGAATGGATAGATGGCGATGACCGCCAGTGAGCAGATGCCGAGCAGGACGGCGAAGCTGTTGAACTGGATGAGCACGACGAGGCCGACCAGGGCCTGCAGGACGAGAAACAGCCATGCCCGCCGGCGCGTCGCCTTGCCCGACGGCAACGGTCGCGAGCGCGTGCGCTCCACCTGGCTGTCGATGTCCTCGTCGACGAGGTCGTTGTAGGTGCAGCCGGCGCCGCGCATGGCGATGGCCCCGACCAGGAACAGCACGAGATACAAAGGCGCCGGCAGCAGTGAGAGCAGCGGGTCGCCCGGACGCGGATAGGCGCTTGCCGCCAAGGCTGCCGACCACCAGCACGGCCACAGCAGCAACTGCCAGCCGATCGGCCTGTCCCATCGAGCAAGCTGCGCATAGGGCCATATCGAGCGCGGCAGCACGCGGTAGACCCAATGGCCGTTCGGCGCATCGGCGACACGGCCCTGGGCCGCTTTCGACTGGATATTTTCCATGTCCATGGAGTGGCAGCAGCGGCAGAAACCGTCAAGCGGCAAGCGGAGACGCGGCGCCTGTCAGCCTTTCACGAGGCAAAGATGTCGCGGGTGGCGAACCAGTCCTTGGCCACCTCGACGAAGGCCAGCGCTGCATTCGATACACGCTGATGCGTGTCATAGGTCAGCAGGATCCGCTGCATGGGCAGCGGATCGGACAGCGGCTTGCAGATAAGCGGCAGGCCGTCATAGCTGCGGTCGCCGTGCGGGCGGGTATAGCTGACCGCGACGCCGAAGCCGTTGGCGACCATGCTACGCTGCAGTTCGAACGAGCTTGTCGTCGTATCGGCCACCGGCGAGAGGCCGCGGCTGCGGAACAGGTCGAGCATGTGCTGCCAACTGTGCGGCTGATCCGTCGTGATCAGCGGATAGGCGGCCAGATCGGCAAGGCTGACCGTTGGGCGGTCCGCCAGGGCATGGCCTGCCGGCAACAGCGCGTGTGGACGAAGTTCGCGCAGCAGGATGCGGGCGAAATGCGTCGGCAGGCTGAGATCATAAGTCAGGCCGAGATCGATGGCCGCATCCCCCAGCCGTCGTCCCAGCGTCTCGAACGTCTCGTCGCGAACGACGATTTTGACGGCCGGATAGCGTTCGGAGAAGGCGCGGATCAAAGCCGGCGCGAAGAACGGCGCCAGATCCTCGAAGCATCCCAGCACCAACTCACCGCTGACAGCCGATTTGCTTGAACCCAGGCCGACGAGTTCGTCCGTTTCGGTGAGAACCTGCCTTGCCTTGGCCACGACGGCGCGGCCGAACGATGTCGGCGACACGCCGCTTCCGCGCTGGCGGACGAACAGCTTCTGGCCGAAATTCTTTTCGACCGCGTCGATCGCCACCGAAATCGACGGCTGCGAAACGTTCAGCATCTTCGCCGCCCCGGTGACGCTGCCATGACGCGCCACGGCGACAAGATAACGCAATTGGGTGAGAGTCACATTCATAGGGTTATCCTATGTACCAAATGGAAAGTTATTATTTTACTGAATGAAAGAGGGTTGCGATAGTCCGTTCATTCCAAGAGGAGAACGCCATGGCTACCCAAGCTGCCAGCCACACTTCCAACGCCTCCATGATCGATGCGGGCACCATCGCCGACTATCAGCGTGACGGCGCTGTCTGCATTCGCGGCGCCTTCAAGGGCTGGGTCGACACGATTGCCGCCGGCATCGAACGCAACATGCAGAACCGCAGCGCCACCGCATCCGACATCGCCAACGGCCGCGGCAGTTTCTTCGATGACTACTGCAACTGGGAGCGCGTCCCCGAATTCGTCAGCCTGGTGCGGGGTTCGCCAGCCGCCGAACTGGCGGCGGCGGTGATGCAGTCGCGGACCGCGCAGTTCTTCCACGATCATGTGCTGGTCAAGGAACCCGGCACGCAGAAGCCGACGCCCTGGCATCAGGACATCCCCTACTATTTCGTCGATGGCCGGCAGACGGTGAGCTTCTGGATCCCCATCGACCCGGTGAAGGAAGCGACGCTGCGGCTGATCGCCGGCTCGCACAAATGGGACAAGATGATCCTGCCGGTGCGCTGGCTTGACGACAGCAATTTCTATGCCGGCGAGGGCGACTATCTGCCGGTGCCAGATCCCGACAAGGATCCGTCGATGAAGGTGCTCGAATGGGAAATGGAGCCGGGCGACGCCATCCTGTTCGACTTCAGGACCGCGCATGGCGCGCGCGGCAACCTGACCGCGGCGCGGCGCCGGGCGCTGTCGCTGCGCTGGGTGGGTGACGATGCGCGCTATGTCGAGCGGCCGGGCCGCACCTCGCCGCCCTATCATGGCCACGGCATGCAGCCGGGCGAGAGGCTGCGCGAGGACTGGTTTCCGGTGGTCTACCAGGGCTGAAGCGAGGCCAGAAAATCGACGCCGATGTGCGCCGCCGATTTTCGGCTGGGGTAACGTTCCCGTGCGCAATTCCCATCAATGCGCCCGGATGCCTTGACCCGTCGCCCAGAGAGCAATAGCGGGTGCTCTAACGGATAGTCGGCATCAAGAGGTGGCCATGAACGTTCTTCTTCTCGGCTCCGGCGGCCGCGAACATGCGCTCGCCTGGAAGATCGCCGCATCACCGCTGCTGACAAAGCTCTATGCGGCTCCCGGCAATCCGGGCATCGGCAGCGAGGCTGAGCTGGTGAAGCTGGATTTAGCCGACCATGCCGCCGTGGCCGCGTTCTGCCGGGAGAAAAAAATCGACCTCGTCGTGGTCGGCCCGGAGGGGCCGCTGGTCGTCGGCATTGCCGACGATCTGCGCGCGCAAGGCATTCGCGTCTTCGGACCCTCCAAGGCTGCCGCACAGCTGGAAGGATCGAAAGGTTTCACCAAGGATCTCTGCGCCCGCTACAACATCCCGACCGCCGCCTATGGCCGTTTCAGTGACCTGGCCTCGGCCAAGGCCTATGTCGAAAAGACCGGAGCACCGATCGTCATCAAGGCCGACGGGCTCGCTGCCGGCAAGGGCGTCACCGTCGCCATGACGCCCAGTGAAGCACAGGCAGCACTCGATGCCTGCTTCGACGGTTCCTTCGGCGCCGCTGGCGCGGAAGTTGTGGTCGAGGAGTTCATGACCGGCGAGGAGGCAAGTTTCTTCTGCCTCTGCGACGGTGCCACCGCACTGCCCTTCGGCACCGCGCAGGATCACAAGCGCGTCGGCGACGGCGACACCGGTCCCAACACCGGCGGCATGGGCGCCTATTCGCCGGCCCCGGTGATGACGCCGGAACTGGTCGAGCGCACCATGCGCGAGATCATCGAGCCGACCATGCGCGGCATGGCCGAACTGGGCGCGCCGTTCTCCGGCGTGCTGTTTGCCGGGCTGATGATCACCGACAAGGGACCGAAGCTGATCGAATACAACACCCGTTTCGGCGATCCGGAATGCCAGGTGCTGATGATGCGGCTGAAGGACGATCTGCTGGTCCTGCTCAACGCGGCGACCGACGGCCAGCTTGCGCATACTTCGGTACGCTGGCGCGATGAGGCGGCACTCACCGTGGTGATGGCGGCGAGAGGCTATCCCGGCACGCCGGAAAAAGGCTCGGTCATCCGCGGCGTCGAAGACGCGGCGAGCGACGGCGTCCAGATCTTCCACGCCGGTACCGCCATCAATGGCGGCGCGCTGGTTGCCAATGGCGGCCGCGTCCTCAACGTGACGGCATCAGGCGCCACGGTCGGCGAGGCACAGAAACGAGCCTATGCCGCGCTTGACCGCATCGATTGGCCGGACGGGTTCTGCCGCCGCGATATCGGCTGGCAGGCCGTAGCGCGCGAACAGGGAAATTGAAGTTCCGCATTGGCTCACCGCTGGCCGCGATCGAGTTCGGTGGAAGCGGTGCTGAGTGGATCGGACACGGCAAAGGCAGCGTCGAGTTGTGCGGGTGAACGCCGTTCGGTCCGCTTCCAGGCGACATATTGGACAATGCCGAAGCTTGGCCGTCGCGGCACCGTCTTCACGACTGGCATGCGGAAGCCGTCGCGGAAACGGGACCAGCGTGTGCCCAACGCTGTAACCATGTCCTCGAGAGTCGGCGGCGCGGCCACAGACGCATAGGTGATGGTGACATTGCCGGCGAGGCCGGCCTCGCGTGAAACCGGTAGCGGTATCGAGGCGAGATAGTCCGGCGGCACGTCGATAAGCCCACCGAACGGCCATTGCGTGCGCAGCGTGGCGGCGTCTGTCGGCGCGACATTCACGTCTATGTCGATAGGCGTGCCGGCAACCCTGTAAGGGCAGCGGAAACGGCCGCAATTGGCTTGCGCCGAAAACTGCCACAGCGCGTAGCCTTGCCAGTTGCCCATCGGAAAATGCACGTCGATGTCGTTGGTGTAGCGCGCATACCAAAGCGGCAGCCGCGACAGGAGCCGGTATCGGTAGCTGTTGTCGGCAATGTAGCGGGCGGTCTTGCCGTTAGTGTACAGCACCGGGAAACGGCCGATGCGCCGATGCACCTGGCGTACGAACTCCTCGGCATCGTCGAGCGACATCCATTGCGAGGGGTCATTGCCCTCGATGTCGAGAGCCATGAGATCGTCCGGCGCAGGCTCGGCGAAATCGAGGAAATTGTTCGCCTGCTCGACCGGATTGCCGGGACGGGCAAGGTGATAGGCGCCCCATTTCAGGCCGAGTGCCTTGGCCACCACCCGGCGCGTCTGGAACAGTTCGCGCGTTACCGCATGACGTTTCCACAGCGCCTTGCAAAGCTTCACCTCAATGTCGTTGCCCAGGCAGAAATAGGCCGGCGGCATGCCGTCGGAGGCCTTGTTGATGAAGCCGACGACCCGCTTGTCGGTGGCGAGCTGGGCCCAGTCGATGGAATTATATTCGTAGGCATCGACGACCAGAGCGCGGTCGGCGTTCTTCCACGGCTCGGAAAAATCCGAGGCCGTTGCCGCCGTCGAAAGCGCCATCGTCGCCGCAAGAGCGAGGATCGCCAGCGCATGCCGGCCAAAAGTATGCAGCGGTTTTGGGGCAACGACATGCGCAGGAAACAGAGGCTTGAAGGGTGTCGGTACGACACTCTTCAAGCGGCGAAGGAGGTGCGCCGTCCTTTTCAAAACAGGGAATCCCCGTTGATCAAAAACAAATCCTGAACGGCTATGGTTAAGGAAGTGCTTTCGGGGGCTGGCTCCCAGAAGAGCTGGCGACGCATCAGCCGCTAGAATTCAAACGGGTCAGGCGCCGGCTCTTGCCGCAGCGTGCCTTCGGCGGCGCGTTTGCGGTGGTGGGCGAGCGAGCATTGCGGCGAGCACAAAATGCCGCGATCCGACCAGTAGGCGGCACCATGGTCCAGTCTGCCCCCATGGTAGCAGAACCCCTCCGCTCGATAGGGCAGGCCGCATTCGATGCAGCGGTAGGCGTCGGGTCTGGCAAGCATGGGCGGTTCCGGTTGGCTGGTTCTGATTGCATCGCCGGTCGACTTGATCCGGCATGGGTTGAACTTAATACGCGCCGCCGCGATTGCAAAATCCGCGTGACAAAATTTGACGTTTACGTAAAAAGAAGATGGGAGACCGCTGATACGGCGGGTGGTTTTGCAGCGGCACCGGTTCTAGGGTTGGGCAGGCCGATGCAATCAGGAGGAGTGGGCGGCATGTATAGGGCACCGGTCGAGGATATCGCCTTCACGCTCAAGCACGTGGCCGGCATGAAGTCGGCGCTCGATGCCGGCACCTTCGGGGATCTCGGCGAGGACCTGGTCGATGCCGTTCTGGGTGAGGCCGGCCGTTTCGCCACCGAAGAGGTCGCACCGCTCTACACGATCGGCGATCGGCAGGGTGCGGTGCTGAAAGGCGGCGCCGTCACCACGCCGCCCGGCTGGAAGGAACTCTATCGCCGCTGGATCGATGGCGGCTGGAATGCGCTCTCGGGGCCTGAGGAATATGGCGGCCAGGCGCTGCCGACCATGCTCGGCGTGGCCGCGCTCGAAATGTGGAACTCCGCCGCCATGGCCTTCGGCATCGGCCCGACGCTGACCATGGGCGCGGTCGAGGCGCTCGACAAACACGCCTCCGAAGACCTCAAGGCCAAATATCTCGAAAAGCTCGTCTCCGGCGAGTGGATGGGCACGATGAACCTGACCGAGCCGCAAGCCGGCTCGGATCTCGCCGCCTTGCGCGCCCGCGCCGAGCCGGCGGGTGACGGCAGCTATCGCATCTTCGGCCAAAAAATCTTCATCACCTATGGCGAGCACGATTTCACCGACAACATCATCCATCTCGTGCTGGCAAGGCTGCCCGATGCGCCGGCCGGCACGCGCGGCATATCGTTGTTCCTGGTGCCGAAATTCCTGGTTGGCGACGATGGCGCGCTCGGTGCCCGCAACGACGTCTTCTGTTCCGGACTTGAGCATAAACTCGGAATCCATGCCTCGCCGACCTGCACCATGATCTATGGCGACGGCTTCGAAGGGGCCGAACCCGGCGCCGTCGGCTGGCTGATCGGCGAGGAGAACAAGGGGCTCGCCTGCATGTTCACCATGATGAACAATGCGCGGCTTTGTGTCGGCATGCAGGGGGTGGCGGTCGCGGAAGCCGCAACGCAGAAGGCGATCGCCTATGCCAATGAGCGCCGGCAGGGCAAGGCCGCGAGCTACACTGGCACGGGTATGGCGCCTATCGTCCATCACCCCGATGTCCAGCGTAACCTGTTGACCATGAAGGCGCTGACCCAGACCGCACGCGCCATCAGCTATTCCTGTGCCCACGCCATCGACATGGCCCGTGTCTCCGCCGGTGACGAGGCGGCATACTGGCGCGACCGCGCCAATCTGCTGACGCCGCTGGCCAAGGCGTTCTCGACCGATATCGGCGTCGAGGTTGCCTCGCTCGGCCTCCAGGTTCATGGCGGCATGGGCTTCATCGAGGAGACGGGAGCGGCCGCCTTCTATCGCGATGCGCGCATCGCCCCGATTTACGAGGGCACCAACGGCATCCAGGCGATCGATCTGGTGATGCGCAAGCTGCCGCTCGGCGGTGGCGACCATGTGCATGGTTACATCGCCGAACTGGCTGATATGGCCGCAGCGGTGCGGACCTCGAACATGCAGGGTTTCGGCCGCACCGCCGACGCTCTCGACGCGGCACTTGGCGATCTCAGCGAAGCGACCCGCTTCCTGCAAAAACTGACGGCCGATGGCCGATCGGAAGAGGCGCTGGCAGGCGCCACGCCCTATCTCAGGCTGATCTCGCTTGCCGCCGGCGGCGCCTATCTGGCGCGCGGTGCTCTTGCCGATCACAACCGCATAGCGCTTTGCCGTTTCTTTGCCGAAAACCTGCTCGGCGAGGTCAGCGCCTTGAGGGCGCGCGTCATTGATGGCGCCGAAAGCCTCGCCGCTGCCGGCAAGACGCTCGTCTCTGCCTGACGTTTCACAAGGAAAACACCGTGACAGACCATATCCTCGTCGAGCGCCAGGGCGCCATCCAGATCATCCGCATGAATCGGCCGGACAAGAAGAACGCGCTGACGCGCGCCATGTATGCGAAAATGTCAAAAACCCTGGCCGAGGGCGACGCCGACCCGGCCATCCGCGTCCATGTCTTTCTCGGCGTGCCCGGCGCCTTCTCCTCCGGCAACGACCTTGCCGACTTCATGGTCGTCGCCACCGGCGGCGACGGCGGCACCGAAGTCTGGGATTTCCTGATGGCGCTGGCCAAGGTCGAAAAACCCATGGTCTCCGGCGTCGACGGCATCGCGGTCGGCATCGGCACGACGCTCAACCTGCATTGCGACCTGACTTTCGCCACGCCACGCACCGTGTTCAGGACGCCTTTCGTCGACCTGGGCCTTGTGCCTGAAGCGGGATCGAGCCTGCTGGCACCGCGCATTCTGGGCCAGCAAGCCGCTTTCGCGCTGCTCGGTCTTGGCGAGGGTTTTTCGGCCGAGCGCGCCAAGGCCGCCGGCCTGATCTACGAGGTGGTCGAGGAAGCAGCGCTGGAGGCTTCGGTATTGGCGGCAGCCGGCCAGATCGCCGCCAAGCCACCACAGGCGCTGAAGATCGCGCGCAACCTGATGCGTGGTTCGCGCGACGATCTCGTCGCCCGCATCGGCGAGGAAAGCGAGCATTTTCGCGAGCGGCTGAAGTCCGATGAGGCGCGCGCCGCACTCACCGCGTTCATGACGAGAAAGAAGGCCTGAGCCTCAGGGATAAAGCCGTGTCTTGTCCCAGCCGTCCTTCGCACTGCGCGTAAAAACGAGCCGGTCGTGCAGCCGGAACGGCCTGTCCTGCCAGAACTCGATGGTGCTGGGCACGATGCGGAAGCCGGACCAGTGCTTTGGCCGCGGGATCTCGCCGATCGGATAGCGTGCCGTGTATTCCGCCACCGCTTTCTCCAGCGCAAAGCGGCTTTCCAGCGGCCGCGATTGTTTCGAGGCCCAGGCGCCGATGCGGCTGCCGCGCGGCCGTGTCGCATAGTAGGCGTCGGCTTCGGCGTCGCTGACGATCTCCACCGGTCCGCGAATGCGCACCTGGCGGCGCAGCGACTTCCAATGGAAACACATCGCCGCCTTCATGCTGCCAAGAATCTCCTGGCCCTTGGCGCTCTCGAAATTCGTGTAGAAGACAAACCCGCTTTCATCGAACCCCTTGAGCAACACCATCCGCACATCCGGCATGCCGTCGGCATCGACGGTCGCCAGAGCCACGCCGTTGGGGTCGTTCGGCTCGCTTTTCGTGGCGTCGTCCAGCCATGCGGCAAAGAGGCGAAACGGCTCGGCAGCCTCGGTAAAGTCACCGCTTGTTAACTCAGTGTCACTCATAGTTTTTCTCAAATTGTCACGAAGCCAAGATTCTTACAAAACCAAGATTCTTTACGAAGCAAGGGGGAGGCTGCCGATTGTCGCGTATCGCGCAAGCTTTTGACAGCAGGCAATGGAGCGTTATCGCTTCGGCCAGCGCGAAAGCCGCGATCGTGGCGGTCGCCTTGCCGCTTGCCGCGTGTGGCGCCGGCGGCTTCAGCCTGGAAAAAGCCGAAGTCGACCGCTCGATCCTGACCAGCAGCACGTCTGCTTCGGCCGCGCCGGCCAATTTGGATCGCGACTCCGACCAGACGACGATCGGCAATGCGGTTTCCTCGGCCGACATCGAGCAGCTCGGCGGGCAGGCCGTGCCGTGGGCCAATGCCGGCACCGGTTCGCGCGGTTCCATCACCGACCTGGCGGAATTGAAGGACAAAGGCCAGACCTGCCGCCGCTTCAAGGCCTCACGCGAAAGCTTTGACGGCGTTGCCATGTTCGAAGGCGAACTGTGCCTGGCCAGCGCCGGCGGCTGGCGCATGCAGGACTTCAAGGCACTCTGATTTTCCGCGTCTGATATGCTGCTCCAGCACTGGAATTTCTTCCTATGCGAGCGCATATAGGTGGCAACCAGAGACTCAACTCTTCTCCAGGGCAGTAAGCATGCGCGACCCCTATGAGGTGCTGGGCGTTGCCAGGAACGCATCGTCCAAGGACATAAAGTCGGCGTATCGGAAACTCGCCAAGAAGCATCATCCGGACCAGAATCCGAATGATCCCAAGGCGAAGGACCGTTTTGCCGCGGCCAACCAGGCCTACGAGATCGTCGGCGACGAAAAGAATCGCGCCGCTTTCGATCGCGGCGAGATCGACGCCGACGGCAAGCCGCGATTCCAGGGCTTTGAGGGCGCTGCCGGTGGCGGCGATCCCTTCGGCGGCTTCCGCCGGCAGCAGGGTCCGGGCGGTTCGCGGTTCGAATTCCGCTCCGGCAGACCGGGTGGCGATCCGTTCGACGGCAACAGCGACATCTTCAGCCAGATTTTTGGCGACACTTTTTCGGGCGCGCGCGGTCCCGGCGCGGGCGATCGCCGCCAGCAAACGACAGCAGCCGATCTGAACGTGACGCTCGACGTCACCATCGAGGAAGCGGCGACCGCCGAAAAGGTGACGGCGATGTTCCCCGACGGCCGCAAGGTGGCGGTCAAGCTGCCGGCCTATGTCGAGGATGGTCAGACCATCCGCCTCAAGGGCCAAGGCGAGCAGGGGCCAGGCCAGCCAGGCGACGCGCTGGTCAAGATCCATCTGCGCCGACATCCACGCTACCGCATCGAGGGCCGCGACCTGCACGCCGATCTACCGGTGGTCCTGGCGGATGCGGTGCTCGGCGCCAAGGTGCCGGTCGAGACGCCGACCGGCAGGCTCGCGGTCAACATTCCGGCCTGGTCGAGCTCCGACAAGGTCCTGCGGCTGAAGGGCAGAGGCCTGCCGGAAAAGGCCGGCGGTCACGGCGATCTCTACGCTCATGTGCGTATCATGCTGCCGGAAGGCGGTGACAGCGCGCTCGAAGCGCTGTTGCGCAGCCAAAAAGGCTGATCGGCGGCTTTTGTCCCCCGAACTGTCCGGTTTGGACGCTTGAAGGGGCTCTGTGCCTGTGCGATAGGGCAACCCACAAAGCTGAAATCTTGCGGAGAGCGCTCACATGGCGGGTGGACAGGGCCTAATGGCCGGCAAGCGCGGCCTCATTCTTGGCGTCGCCAACAATAGGTCGATCGCCTATGGCATCGCCAAGTCGTGCGTCGACCATGGCGCCGAGATCGCGCTGACCTATCAGGGCGAGGCCTTCAAGAAGCGGGTCGAGCCGCTGGCGGCGGAACTGGGCGCCTTTGTCGCCGGCCATTGCGACGTCACCGATCCGGCGAGCCTGGACGAGGTTTTCGCCAATGTCGCCAGGCACTGGGGCAAGCTTGATTTCCTCGTCCACGCCATCGCCTTCTCCGACAAGGATGAACTGACCGGCCGCTATGTCGAGACGACGCGCGACAATTTCCTGCGCACCATGGACATTTCGGTCTATTCCTTCACCACCATAGCCAAGCGCGCCGAGGCGCTGATGACCAATGGCGGCTCGTTGCTGACGCTGACCTACTACGGCGCCGAAAAGGTCATGCCGCACTACAACGTCATGGGTGTTGCCAAGGCGGCGCTCGAGGCCAGCGTGCGCTACCTGGCGGTCGACCTCGGCGCCAAGAAGATCCGCGTCAACGCCATCTCGGCCGGCCCGATCAAGACGTTGGCCGCCTCCGGCATCGGCGATTTCCGCTACATCCTGAAGTGGAACGAGTACAATTCGCCGCTGAAGCAGACGGTCACGCAGGAGGAAGTCGGCGATTCCGGCGTCTATTTCCTGTCCGACCTGTCGCGCGGCGTCACCGGTGAAGTGCATCACGTCGATTCGGGCTACCACGTCGTCGGCATGAAGGCGGTCGACGCGCCTGATATTTCGACGGTCAAGGACTAACGCCCGGCCAACCGTCGTCCGTCCCGATCCCGCACCGGAAGACCTGATGTACCCGCTGGTTTATATCGCGCGCCACGGCCAGACCGCGTGGAACGCCGAAATGCGACTTCAGGGGCAGGCCGATACCGATCTCAACGCTCTTGGCCGCGAACAGGCGACCGGCAACGGGCTTCGGCTAGCCGCGTTGGTCCCAAATCCCTGGGAATTCGATTTCCTCGCCAGTCCGATGAAACGGACGCGCGAAACGATGCAGCGTATTCGCGCCGCGATGAAGCTCGATCCGGATGCCTATCGAACCGATCCGCGCCTCGTCGAAGTCAATTTCGGCGATTGGCAGGGATTTACCTTTCCCGAGCTCGAGACAGGATATCCCGGAGCGAGCATGACGCGTGCTCTGGACAAGTGGAACTTTCAGCCGCCCGGCGAAGGTGCGGAGAGCTATCAGATGCTGCTCGAACGGGTGAGGCCATGCTTCGACGCGATCGAACGCCAGACGATATGCGTGACCCATGGCGGCGTCATGCGCACCTTGTTTCGCTTCGTTCTGGGGCTGGCCGAGGACGAGGCCGCGAACCTGGAAATACCGCAGGATCGCCTGCTCAAGCTCGAAGGCAAGAGTCTGGAGTGGCTTTAATGCATGTCGCCCAAAAGTGGCCCCGGTTTTGGGAGAACGACATGCATAAAACAAAGACCTAAAGCGGGTCGCCTGAATCCGTTCAGACGCGACACGCTTTAGGCCATTGGCAGGCGGCTCGGCGAAAGCTGAACCGCAAACACAGCATTCAATTGAGGTTGGAAGCTCTAGTTGGCAGAGCTGTCCGGCAGTTCCATGTCGGTGACGATGTTTTCGCCATTGGTCACATCGTAGGCGATGACGATGTCCATGCCCGGCTTCAGCGCGTCGAGATCGGTCTCGGCGTTCAGCTTGTAGGACTTGCCGTCATCCAGCGTCAGCGTCGCCGTATCCTTGTCGATCTTCTTGATCAGGCCTTCGGTCTGGCCGGCGAAAGCGGCGGTGGAAAGCAGCAGCGTGGCGGCAATGGCGCCAATCAGGGTACGCATGATCGTTCCTCTTTATCATTGCGCCGGCATGGCGGCGGGCGTTCAACGGCGGATGGAGCAGAGCAGAAACCAACCGAATGTGTCAAAACTAAATCCGCCAGATCACAGTTTGACCCCTGTGAAAAACGCCAATAGAACGCAATCTTCAGCCGGCTCCGATGCCGGGCAGGGTCATTTCATGTCTCACAACACGTTCGGCCACCTTTTCCGCGTCACCACCTGGGGCGAAAGCCATGGCCCGTCGCTCGGTTGCGTGGTCGACGGCTGTCCGCCCGGCATCCGCTTCACTCGAGCAGACATCCAGGCCGAACTCGACAAGCGCCGGCCGGGGCAATCACGTTTCGTGACGCAGCGTCGCGAACCAGACGAGGTCAAGATCCTGTCCGGCTTCATCTTCGACGAGGACGGCGAGACGATGATCACCACCGGCACGCCGGTGTCGATGCTGATCGAGAATGTCGACCAGCGTTCAAAGGATTATGGAGAGATCGCCCGCCAATACCGACCGGGCCATGCCGACTACACCTATGACGTCAAATACGGCGTGCGCGATTATCGCGGCGGCGGCCGCTCCTCGGCCCGCGAGACGGCAGCCAGGGTGGCGGCCGGTGCCTTGGCGCGCAAGGTGGTTCCGGGCGTGGTGGTGCGCGGCGCGCTGGTGTCGATGGGCGAAAAATCCATCGATCGCGCCAACTGGAACTGGAATTTCGTCGGCGATGCCGAAAATCCGTTCTTCACCCCCGATCCGGCCTCCGTACCCGTCTTCACCCAGTATCTCGACGGCATCCGCAAGGCGGGCTCCTCGGTCGGGGCGGTGATCGAAATCGTCGCCGACGGCGTTCCGCCAGGCCTCGGCGCGCCGATCTACGCCAAGCTCGATCAGGACATCGCCTCCGGCCTGATGTCGATCAACGCGGTCAAGGGCGTCGAGATCGGCAACGGCTTCGAGGCCGCCCGTATCACCGGCGAGCAGAATGCCGACGAGATGCGCATCGGCAATGACGGCAAGCCGGTGTTCCTGTCCAACAATGCGGGCGGCATCCTCGGCGGCATCTCGACCGGCCAGGCGATCGTCGCCCGTTTCGCCGTCAAGCCGACCTCGTCGATCCTGACGCCGCGAAAGTCGATCGACAAGGACGGCAGGGACGTCGAGATCATGACCAAGGGCCGCCACGATCCATGCGTCGGCATCCGCGCCGTGCCGATCGGCGAAGCAATGGTTGCCTGTGCTATCGCCGATCATTATCTGCGGCATCGGGGACAGACGGGAAAGGGAGGGGAATAGGGCAGTAAGGCAGTAGGGCAGTAAGGCAGTAGGGCAGTATGTTAAGTAGCTCGCCGAAACAGCCAAATTTTTCCTTTTCCCTACTGCCGTACTGCCCTATTCCCCTACTGCCCTGCGAACGAAGCGAGTACCCATGCCTTACGACCAGAAAAAAATCGTCGAAGCCCTGCGTGCTTTCGAACGCGGCGAGATCGTCGTCGTCATGGATGATGACGGGCGCGAGAACGAGGGCGACCTGATCGTTGCCGCCGTCCACTGCACGCCCGAAAAGATGGCGTTCATCGTGCGCCACACCTCCGGCATCGTCTGCACGCCGATGCCGCGCGAGGAAGCCAAACGGCTGAACCTTGCGCCCATGGTCGCCGACAACGATTCCGCCCACACCACCGCTTTCACCGTCAGCGTCGATTTCAAGCATGGCACCACGACGGGCATCTCGGCCGAAGATCGCACTTTGACCGTTCGCAATCTTGCCAACGGCAATGTCGGCGGCTCGGATTTCGTCCGCCCCGGCCACATCTTCCCACTGATCGCGCGCGAAGGCGGCGTGCTGATGCGCTCCGGCCATACCGAAGCAGCGGTCGATCTGTGCAAGCTCGCCGGCCTGCCGCCGGTCGGCGTCATTTCCGAGCTGGTCAATGATGACGGCACCGTCAAGCGCGGCCCGCAGGTGCAGGCTTTCGCCGAGGAGCATGGGCTGAAGCAGGTTTCGGTTGCCGACCTCATCGCCTACCGGCAACGTAAGGAAACTCTGGTCGAACGCGTCGCTTGCTCGGAAATCGACACGCTCGGCGGCAAGGCCCAGGTCTTCACCTACACGCTGCCGTGGGACTCCATGCACCACGTCGCCATCGTCTTCGGCGACATTCGTGACGGCGAGGAGGTCCCGGTGCGCCTGCATTCGGAGGATGTGGTGACCGATGTGTTCGGCACCAGCCACCGGCTCGACGCCATCATGAAGGCAATGGGCGAGCGCAGGCGCGGTGTCATCGTCTATCTCAGAGAAGGCTCCGTCGGCGTTGCGCATCAGGAGCGCAAACGACCGGCAAGCGGCGACCGCGAGGATCACGAAGAGGCCCGCCGCCGCGAAAACGAGTGGCGCGAGATCGGGCTCGGCGCGCAGATCCTCAAGGATCTCGGCATCTCCTCGATCAACCTGATCGCCTCGCGCGAACGCCACTATGTCGGCCTCGAAGGTTTTGGCATCCACATCGCCAAGACCGAGATCCTCTAGGATATATCGATATTCAGGTGAGGCCGGCCTGCAAATGACGGCTTTCTGCGCTTCCGGTGCTCACGGACCGGAAAGTCCGCTGCGCTCCGGTTCTCGAAATCCATCATTTTCGACTCGGCCTGACCTGAATCTCAACATATCCTGGCGGTCACTCGGCCGGAACGGCGGCTGCTTCGCATCCGTCCATCTCGCACTCAGTCGTGGCAAGGCTGCGTTGGCCGAGCAGCACCGTGGCCAGTGCGATCGTGCCTGAAGCCACCGACACCCAGAACCCGCTCTGGGCGCCGAACGCATCCACCATCGCGCCGGCCGCGAACGAGCCCAGCGCCATGCCGATGCCGATGCCGGTCATGACCCAGGTGATGCCTTCGGTCAGCATCGCTTCCGGCACATGCCGCTCGATCAGGCCGAACGCGGTGATGAAGGTCGGCGAGATCGCCACACCGCTGATGAACACGGTCAGCGCCAGCAGTGGCACGGTGTCGGCGGTGAGCGGCAACAGCGTGCCGAGCGCGACGAGGGCGACTGCGATGGCCAGCTGGCGTTGCAGCGGCGCCTTCAGGCTGAGCGCGCCGACGACGATGCCGAGTACGAACGATCCCAGCGCATAAACGCCGATGACGAGGCTGGCGGCGCCCGGCTGGCCAAGCTCCTTGGTGATCGCCACGGTGGTCACTTCCGTCGTCGCGAAGGTTGCACCGATGAAGATCAGGGCGAGGGTGATGATCTGAACCGGCCGCAGGCGGATCGCCGAGCCGCTTGAGTTATGGTCGACCGGCCGCACCCGGGGCTCGGTCGAGCGTTGCAGGATGAAGGCCGCTGATCCGAATGCGAGAAATAATGTGCTCACCAGAACGCCGGCTTCCGGGAATAGGGCGGCACTCAGGCCGACCGATAGCGATGCCCCGGCGATATAGACCAGTTCATCGGCCACGGACTCGAAGGCGAATGCGGTGTTCATCTGCGGCCGCCCCCGGAAAATCTCCGTCCAGCGCGCGCGCACCATCGCAGGTATGCTTGGCATGGCGGCGGCCAGCAGTGCCGATACGAACAGCGTCCAAACCGGCCAGTCCTGGTTGGCCGCCGCTATCAGGACCGCGAAAGCCAGCACCGCGATGATGGTGGTGGGCACGACGATTCGTGTCTGGCCCAGGCGGTCCACCAGTCTCGATATCTGCGGCGCGACGAAGGCGTTGGCCAGCGCGTATGTCGCCGAGACGGCTCCGGCCAGCCAGTATTCGCCACGCGTCTGCGACAGCATCGCCACGATGCCGATGGGCGCCATGGCGATCGGCAGGCGCGCCATGAAGCCGGCGGCCGCAAAGCCCTTGGCTCCGGGGGCACGAAAGATTTCCGCGTAGGGATTTTGCATCGGTTGGTTCCTCGACAAAGGACGATTGGACAATTACATACGGAGCGTATGATCATTAAATAGACCATACGTCGCGTATGTCAATTGGCATACGTTGCGTATGTGAATAGGGCCAGAAGCCATGCACAGACCCCGCAAGGAGATGATCGCCGAGACGCGCGCCAAGCTGATCGCGGCGGCCCGTCATGCCTTCGGCACAACAGGCTATGCGGAAGCCTCGATGGATGATTTCACCGCTTCGGCCGGGCTGACGCGCGGCGCGCTCTATCATCATTTCGGCGACAAGAAGGGGCTGCTGCAGGCGGTCATAGCCCAGATTGACGGCGAGATGGCGGCGCGCATCAATGAGGTCGCGTCGAGAGCGCCGACCCGCTGGCAACATTTCGTCGACGAGTGCTCGACCTATATCGAGATGGCGCTGGAGCCGGAAATCCAGCGCATCATGTTCCGGGATGGCCCGGCCGTGCTGGGGGATCCAGCGCAATGGCCGAATTGCAGTGCGTGCATCGCTTCAATGACCGACCATCTGACCGCGCTGCAGGAGGAGGGGGTCGTTGTCTCCAGCCTCGACCCCGAGACGGCCTCGCGACTGATCAACGGAGCGAGCAGCCAGGCAGCGCAACGGATCGCCAATTCGAGCGACCCCGAAGCGACGTCGAAGAAGGTGGTGACGGCGTTCAAGCAACTGCTCGAAGGCCTGCTCAAGAAGCCGGACCCGCAGTCGAATTGAAGTTCCCACCGGAGCTTTCGTGCCGGCAGCTGTTCCCGATAGGAATTTTTTCTTGACTCGGTGACCTCAGCTAAGGTACATATTCGTCCATGGTGCTGATTTGCGCCAGTGACCCGCCGCACAGGCGGGTTTTTCGTTTGATGCTCCGTCAGCCTACGCGCCGGCGAAGGCTCCGAAGAAACCCGTTAGCCCGAATTCGTTGCCCTTTGGCGTCAGGGCCGGCAATTGACAATCGCCGGGTTGAGTCCATCCTCTTCCACCATCTCTGAGGCGGAGATTCGGGGCACATGTGGGATTTTGAGATCGGCCGGTCGGTGTCCATCATGATGCGGACCTGGCCGTTCATCGTCTTTCGCATGCTCGTCTATTTCGGCATCACGCTGGCCTACATTATGGCGACGGGCACCGGCGCCTCGGTCGGCTATGGCGTCGGCCATATCTCCACTGATCCCGACGGGCCCATGTCCTTTGCCCTGTGGGGCGGCGTGGTCGGGTTTGGCCTCGTCTCGATCGCTGTGTATTGGATCCGCGAATACATCCTCTATGTCGTCAAGGCCGGCCACATCGCCGTCATGGTTCATCTGATCGACGGCCGCGACATTCCCGGCGGTCAGGACCAGATCGCCTATGCCAGGGATATCGTGACCCAGCGTTTCGCCGAGGCCAACATCCTTTTCGTCGTCGACCAACTCGTCAAGGGCGCCATCCGCGCCATCACCGGCCTGCTCGGCGGCATCGCCGCCTTCCTGCCGATACCGGGCCTGAGCGGCCTGGTCTCCTTCATCAACACGGTGATCCGCCTGTCGCTGACCTATGTCGACGAGATCATCCTCGGCTACAACATCCGCATCAATTCAGCCTCGCCCTTCGAGACGGCGCGCCAGGGCGTCGTGCTCTATGCCCAGAACGGCAAGGTCATGGTCAAGAACGCCGTCTGGCTGGCGGTCATCATGTGGGGCGTGTCGTTCATCATCTTTCTAATGATGCTGGCGCCTGCCGGCGCGATTCTGTTCCTGATGCCTGGCCAGCTCGCCGGCTGGGCTTTTGTGCTCGCCATCGTCTTCGCCTGGGCATTCAAGGCGGCGTTCATTGAACCCTTCGCCATCGCCTGCCTGATGCAGGTCTATTTCAAGACCATCGCGGGCCAGGTGCCGGATCCGGCCTGGGACGCCCGGCTGGCCGAGGCGTCGTCGAAGTTCAGGGAGCTCAAGGACAAGGCGCTCGCCTCCTTCGGCGGTTCGCGCTGGGCTACGGCCGGCGCCACACCCTGATCGGCCGGGCGGGTGATGTCTGGTGAGGCAGAAACGGTGTTGAGGCGCGCCACGGTGGATTTGAGCTGTGTCTCGCCTTGCCCGGAAAAGGTCTCGCTCATGATCAGCTCCGGCAGCGGCAGCCGCCGTCCCCAGCCATGCGTTTCAAGGTCCGGTTTGGGAGCGAACTCGGAAACACGGCCCACGCAGAGATAGGCGATCGGCGTTACGTGGTCCGGAATGGCCAACAGCCGCTTTAGCGCCTGCGCTTCGATGATGCTCACCCAGCCTACACCGACGCCCTCGGCACGCGCGGCCAGCCAGAAATTCTGCACCGCGCAGACGGTGCTGTAGAGATCCATCTCCGGATTGTGCCAGCGTCCCAGCGGCGAACCCTTCGAGCGCTGCCTATCGCAGGTGATGCAGATGTTGAGCGCGCTTTCGCAGATGCCTTCCAGCTTGAGCTTGCGGTACAGCGCCTGTTTTTCCGCCTCGATCGCCGGCAGTTCTTGTTCGCGCGCGGCCAGGAACAGGTCGCGCACCTCCGCCCGTCGCTCGATGTCACGAATGACAATGAAATTCCATGGCTGCATGAAGCCGACCGATGGCGCGTGATGGGCAGCAAGCAGCAGCCGCGCCAGCACGTCGTCATCGATCGCGGTGGGCAGGAAATGGCTGCGCACGTCGCGCCGCGTGAACATGGCGCGATAGACCGCATCGCGCGCATCCTGGTCAAATCCATCGTCAATGGCAGCGGTCATGTGTTCCGGCATCGCTTGTCCCCTTGCGATTGCAATTGATATCATCCGCCTGACCATGCGGATGACGATGCCTGCCAGGCCGGTCTTCTGGCTTGGGATCAACCCGCGTCCGGTGCCTTCCCGTCATCGACAGTGGCATTTACCGGCGCGGTCCTCCTCACAGCGTTGGGCACGCCACGGAATTCAACCGTGTTCCCGATTCTCCCGCTTGCGGCGGGCACCAGGCAGTACCAAAAACCTTACGCCGAAGTGCTGAGGACGCCAATGCCTGCGGCGACGCGAATGGACGCAGTCGCGATTTTCCCCAGTCATCGGCCGCCCGTGCATGGCCTTTGTCGATCCGGGTCACTAGATTAGGACGATGACCACCCGTCTCTACACCCATCCGATCTTCCTCGAGCATCTCACGCCGCCCGGACATCCCGAGCGGCCCGACCGCTTGCGTGCCATCGAGCGCGTGCTCGATGAGGAAGCCTTTGCCGGGCTCGATCGTATCCAGGCGCCGGAAGGCGACGAGGCCACCATCCTCTACGCGCATCCCGCCGATTTCGTCGCCCGCGTGCGCGCCGCCATTCCCGACGAGGGGATTGCCCGCATCGATGCCGACACCACTGCCAGTCCGAAGAGCTGGCAAGCGGCGATCACCGCGATCGGCGCCGCCAACGCCGCCGTCGATGACGTCTTTTCGGGCCGCGCCGACAACGTCTTCGTCGCCGCCCGGCCGCCCGGCCATCATGCCGAAAAGACCACCGCCATGGGCTTCTGCCTGTTCAACACGGCGGCGATCGCGGCGCGCTATGCGCAGAAGAAACACGGTGTCGAGCGCGTTGCCATCGTCGACTGGGACGTGCATCACGGCAATGGCACGCAGGATATTTTCTGGGACGATCCGTCGGTGCTCTATTGCTCGACACACCAGATGCCGCTTTATCCCGGCACCGGAGCGAAGAACGAAACGGGCGCCGGCAACATCGTCAACGCGCCGCTGGCGCCGCAGACTGGCAGCGAGGTGTTTCGCGATGCCTTCCTGTCGCGCGTCCTGCCCGCGCTCGACAATTTCGCGCCCGACCTGATTATCATTTCGGCGGGGTTCGACGCGCACCACCGCGATCCGCTGGCCGAGATCAATCTGACCGAGGATGATTTCGATTGGGCGACCGGCCAGCTGATGCAGCGCGCGGCACGCCACAGCGGCAACCGGCTCGTCAGCCTGCTCGAGGGCGGCTACGATCTGCAGGGATTGGCATTTTCGGTCGCCGCCCATGTCGGGCGACTGATGAAAGGATGAATGATGGCTGGTGAGACCAACGAAGACGTCAAGGCGATGAGCTTCGAGCAGGCACTCGATGCGCTGGAGAAGATCGTCGATGATCTGGAGCGTGGCGACGTGCCGCTCGACCAGTCGATCAAGATCTATGAACGTGGCGAGGCGCTGAAGGCGCATTGCGACCGGCTGCTGAAGGCCGCCGAGGACAAGGTCGAGAAGATCAGGCTGTCGCGCGACGGCAAGCCGGTCGGAACGGAGCCGCTCGACGCGGATTGAGGCCCGGTCCGAACATAGGCTCGCCTCACCGGTTTTTGGACATGATCATGATCGAGGATATAACTCGTCCCGATTGAAACAGCTCAAGGACAAGAGGAGATACGGAAGCGATGTGCAGAAACATCAAGACCCTGTTCAATTTTGATCCGCCGGCAACCCCTGACGAGGTGCGCGACGCGGCTCTTCAGTTCGTCCGCAAGCTGAGCGGAACGACGCGGCCCTCGAAGCAGAACCAGCACGCCTTCGACCATGCCGTCGAAGCCATCGCGGCCTCGGCGCGCGAACTGCTCGATTCCCTGGAAACCCATCAGCATCCGCGTAATCGCGAAGAGGTGGCGGCCAAGCTGCGGGCAAAGGCGGCCATTCGCTTTGCCTGACGCGGCCAGGCGGCCTTCGACGGCCGACAAGGAGAGTCCATGAGCTTCTTCCCCGGGAAAGACCCTGAGGCAGGCGACGCCTTTGCCAGCGACCAGATCGAATTGATGGTCATTCCGAACGCCAAGGACATCGGTGGTTTTCAGGTGCGCCGTGCCCTGCCGACGGCAAAAAGGCGGCTGGTCGGGCCGTTCATCTTCTTCGACCGCATGGGTCCTGCCATCCTGCGGGCCGGCCAGGCGCTCGACGTCCGTCCGCATCCGCATATCGGCCTGTCGACGGTCACCTATCTGTTCGACGGCAAGATCCGGCATCGCGATTCACTCGGCACCGAAATGGTCATTCAGCCCGGCGACGTGAATTTGATGACCGCCGGCCGCGGCATCGTCCATTCGGAGCGTACGCCGGAGGAACTGCGTGGCGCGCCGATGTCGGTATCCGGCCTGCAGACATGGCTGGCGCTGCCGGACGACAAGGAAGAGGTGGCTCCTGTGTTCGAGAACACAGGAGCGCTCAGGCTTCCCGAGATCGATGCCGAAGGCGTCAACGGGCGCCTCATCATCGGCGATTTCCAGGGGTTGCGGTCGCCGGTCAGGGCCGACTCGGAGACGCTCTACGCCGACCTGCGCCTGGCGCCCGGCGCCAGCGTGAAAATCCCTGCCGACGCGGAAGAGCGCGCCATTTACACGCTGGAAGGCGAGGTCTCGATTTCGGGCGATGTGTTCCCAGCCGAACGGCTGCTGGTGTTCCGTCCCGGTGACGAGATCGTCGTGTCGTCGCTGACCGGCGCGCATTTCATGCTGTTCGGCGGCGCCTCTCTTGGTTCGAAGCGTTATATCTGGTGGAATTTCGTCTCCTCATCGAAGGAGCGCATCGAACAGGCCAAGCAAGAATGGAAGACGGGCCGCTTCGACATCGTTCCAGGAGACGAGGAAGAATTCATCCCGCTGCCGGAAAGCTGATGCCTGTCGCCCGAAAGTGGCAGAACGAAATGCATAGACAAAAGACTAGGGCCTGATCCGCGTCACTGACACGCATTTACTTTCGCCGGCCGGCGGCCTATTCGCCCATCAACCGAAAGCCCGAGCACAGTGAACGCAACGCCGCATACGCCGCTTCTCGACAAGGTCCGCATCCCGGCCGACCTGCGCACGCTTGCCGAAAGTGAACTGCCGCAATTGGCGTCCGAGCTTCGCGCCGAGCTGGTCGACGCTGTGTCCCGCACGGGTGGTCATCTGGGCGCCGGGCTTGGCGTGGTCGAGCTGACAGTGGCGCTGCACTATGTCTTCAACACCCCCGATGACAGGCTGATCTGGGATGTCGGCCACCAGGCCTATCCGCACAAGATCCTGACCGGCCGCCGCGACCGTATCCGCACGCTGCGCCAGGAAGGCGGTCTGTCCGGCTTCACCCGCCGCGCCGAGAGCGAGTACGATCCCTTCGGCGCCGCCCACTCCTCGACATCGATATCGGCCGGCCTCGGCATGGCCGCCGCCCGCGATCTCTCCGGCGGCCGCAACAACGTCATTGCCGTCATCGGCGACGGCGCCATGTCTGCCGGCATGGCCTATGAGGCGATGAACAATGCCGGTGCGCTCGATGCACGGCTGATCGTCATTCTCAACGACAACGACATGTCGATCGCGCCGCCGACCGGCGCGATGAGCGCCTATCTGGCGCGGCTGGCCTCCGGCAAGGCCTATATCGGCCTGCGCGATTTCGGCAAGAAACTGACGTCCTATCTCGGCAAGCGCGCGGATCGTGCGATCACAAGGGCGGTCGAGCATGCACGCGGCTATGTCACCGGCGGCACGCTGTTCGAGGAACTCGGCTTCTATCACATCGGCCCGATAGACGGCCACAATCTGGAGCACCTGATCCCGGTCCTGAAAAATGTCCGCGACAATGGCGAAGGCCCGGTGCTCATCCATGTCGTCACCCAGAAGGGCAAGGGCTATGCGCCGGCCGAAGCCGCCGCCGACAAATATCACGGCGTCAACAAGTTCGACGTCATCACCGGCGCGCAGGCCAAGGCGCCAGCCAACGCACCGGCCTACACCAAGGTGTTCGCCGAAAGCCTGGTCCAGGAGGGCCGCGAGGACGACCGCATCGTCGCCGTCACGGCCGCCATGCCGAGCGGCACCGGTCTCGACCTGTTCGGCGAAGCGTTCCCATCGCGCACCTTCGATGTCGGCATCGCCGAACAGCACGCGGTGACCTTCGCCGCCGGCCTTGCCACCGAAGGCTACAAGCCGTTCGCGGCCATCTATTCCACCTTCCTGCAGCGCGCCTACGACCAGGTCGTCCACGACGTCGCCATCCAGAAACTGCCGGTGCGGTTTCCCATCGACCGCGCCGGTTTCGTCGGCGCCGATGGCGCGACCCATTGCGGCGCCTTCGACACCACCTTCCTGGCGACACTGCCGGGTTTCGTCGTCATGGCGGCCGCCGACGAGGCGGAGCTGCGCCACATGGTGCGCACCGCGGCGAGCTATGATGAGGGTCCGATCGCCTTCCGCTATCCGCGCGGCAATGGCGTCGGCGTCGACATGCCGGAGCGCGGCTCGGTTCTCGAAATCGGCAAGGGCCGCATCGTCAAGGAGGGTACCAAGGTTGCATTGCTGTCTTTCGGCACGCGGTTGCAGGATTGCCTGATCGCCGCGGAGGAGCTAGGGGCTGCCGGGCTGTCCACCACGGTCGCCGACGCCCGTTTCGCCAAGCCGCTCGACCAGGATCTGATCCGGCGGCTGGCCCGCTCGCATGAGGTGCTGGTGACGGTGGAGGAGGGCGCCGTCGGCGGCTTCGCCAGCCACGTGCTGCAGTTCCTTGCCCATGAGGGCTTGCTGGAAAGCGGCCTGAAGGTGCGTCCGCTGGTGCTGCCCGACGCGTTCACCGACCACGCCAAGCCGGAAAAGATGTATGCCGATGCCGGGCTCGATGCCGCCGGCATCGTGCGCACCGTGTTCGTGGCACTCGGGCACACAGTCCACGCCCAGCGCGCCTGAATCCCAGCGCGCCTGAATCAAAGTCTCAAAGACTTGAATCAGTTTGCCGGCAAGCGATCTTAAGGCATTGTTTACGCTGCCGTTTGGCGCTTTGCTTACCGTGTCTCTTGGCCGTTTTTCAATGGCGCCCTGCTAGATCGTGATCAGGCAGGGAGACAACAACAATGAAAACGCTTCTGTGCGGCGCAGCACTTTGCGCCGTTATCATCGCGCCGGCCACAGCCGAAACGCGCTATGACCGCAGCCTCGAAAAGGCGGCGATGGGCATCATCGCCGGCAAGATGGGCGACATCCGCGGCGGCTTTTCCTTCAAGCAGGTGCCGCAATTGGTGGTTCTGCCGGCCCCTGTTCCCGCGCCTGCGGTTGCCATCGAGCCTGCACGCGAGCAAGCTTCGGGCGGCCGTGAGGATGGCTTGTCTCCAGCCGTCGAGCGCCCGGTTTCGCGAACCGTATTCTGAGCTGAAGACCAACAAGCCTTGATCGGGATTGCCCGATCGTTTCATCGCGCTTGCCGCTGTGCAGGCGATCTAAAAAGCGTCGGCGATGCTACTCCGCCGCAACCAGCTCCGCTTGCTGCGCCGATTTCTCGGGGCGCCAGGATTGCGCCGCGTGGCGAGCGCGGTCTGCCAGGGCGGCTAGGCGTCCGCGCAGGTTTCGTCCACCCACCACCGACGACAAGATCACCGAATGCGTCGCAAAGCGGCGCTTGAAATCCTCGCCGCCGCAGAGAAAATCGATCGTGGTCAAGCCCCGGTCAAACGACCACTGGATGTAATCCATCATCAAGACCATGCCCGGCGAGGCCCGTTCGAAGGCCGGATCATAGGTGGTGACGAAAGCCATCATCGTTCCATGCTGCTCGAAATTGATCGAGATGGCGATGATCTCGTCTTCGCGTTCGAGCACGAAGATGCGCAGCAATCCGAGCTTGGCCAGAACGGAGATCAGTGCCGCCAGCGCGGGGGAGCCTTCGTCGAAGAGGTCCGAAACGCGGCCGTGTTTTGCAAGCCACAACCGCTTCAGCGCGGCGACGCGCTCCAGCACCGGCTCGCGGGCTTCGTGTGCATCCATCAGGCGGAAACGCAGCGCGCCGCCTTCCTCCATGAATTTGTAGCCACGGCGATAGTTTTGCCGAGTTTTCTTCGACTGGCTTTCAAACCATTGTGCGCCGCGTTGCCCGGCGCCGGAAACTCGATAGCTGACCTCGCTGCGGTGGCTTGGCTGCAAGATATTGCTCTGGCCTGGGGCGGCGGGACCAAGCAGGGTCCGGAATCGGGCATCAGGCAACAGACGATTGAGGTAGGCAAGATCGAAGCCGCCATCGTCGAGGATATGTTGCCAGAGTTGCGGCAGGATCTGTGGCTCGGCATCGGGAGCAACCAGGACATCGCCATAGTCGCAGTGATCTTTCGCCGCCCATTCCAGCATACGGATGCCCGAGCGCCAGAAGGTCGCGAGCGCAATGACGGCCTCGAGACGCTCGCCGCTCCAGACCAGGCCGATCCTGAGACCGCGACGGTCCTGATGCGGTGTGGTGTGCCACCAGGCCGAGATCCAGTCGGGATGCTGGAAAACGAGGCCGCCGGCGCGTTGCCAGAGCGCTGCCCAGGCGGGCGCGATTTCTGCCAGTCGCGCTGGCGAGGTCGCAATTTCGATCCGGTGCGTTCGCGGCATCCGGAACACGGCGGGTCCGTTCATGGCTTCCCCCTTTGCGGCGATTGCTGTGGCTCGGGCTTGTCGGTGCGGAAATGTCTGGCGATCTGCCGCCACATCCGCTTCAGCGGCAGGACATAGAGGCCTGCGAGCGACTGGTAGTCGCGCACGTTGCGTTCGATCAAACCGAACTTGAAGTCCTCGTCGGGTCTCGGAACGCACAGGGTTCCGAAGAGCCGATCCCAGAACGAGAAGAGCAGCCCGAAGTTCTTGTCGTAGTGGCGCGGGTCGGTGCTGTGGTGCAGCTGATGCCAGTGCGGGCACAGGATCAGATTGTTCAACGGTCCAAACGAGATCTTGAAATGCGTGTGCCTGACGAAATCCATCATCAGGATGTTGCGTATGATGTAGACGTTGACGCCGAAGACCGTCAGCTCGACGAGGTTCAGCGACACCAGCGACCAGATGCCGAAGCAGATGCCGGGAATGACGCCGTCCCAGGCCCGGTTCATCAATTCGTCGAGCGGGTGGACGCGATCCTTGGTGATGCCGACCATCACCTCGGCCGAATGGTGAACCTTGTGCAGTTCCCACAGCACCGGGTAGCGGTGCTGGGCGACGTGATAGAGATAGTATGAAATGTCGTAGGCAAGCAGCATGGTGATGGTGAAGATCGTCACCGTCACCGGCCCTGCCGGTCCTTCGATCAGGGGCGGCTGGATCGCCAGCAGCGTGGAGAGCAACCAGTTCGTCGCATAGCCGACGGCGCTGACGAAGACGACGCCGGCGGGCAGCATGAGGAATGGCATCAGCGCCTTCCGCGTCACCCAGAACAAAAGGTCGGCTTTCGCCGAAGGGTGCGTGATGACCTCATGCGGGACTGCGAACTCGAAAAACTCTTTCCAGCTCTTTTTCTCGACCGTGCGCCAGTAGGCGACCAGGGCGCTGACCAAAGCAGTCAGCAACAGAAGTCCGGTCGCCAGCAGGCCGGCGCCGGAAATCCGGTCAAGAACCTTGTAGACGATATCGCTGGCCATTTCCAAGGTTGCCGCCTCTTCATCCGGCTTTTCCGGTCGTCGCGGTCATAACATTGAAGTCCTCAAGCAAATGCGATGAAAATTGGTTAAGAAATCATGAGGCTTTCTAGATTTTAGGCACTTATCGGCAGGCGACGAGACCTCATGCTTCGGCGGTCATCCGTCTCAACCGGCGCAACGATAGATATTCATAGGGTGGTCGGCGTGACGGAACGCCTCACCATCGCCGCAGTCCAATGTGCTGGGCGTGATGATGGGAACGTGAGACGAGATGCTTCCGGCCGGTGCTCTTGCCATCGTCATCGGCTTTCGCCATGAAGGCCAATGAATTCCCCTCTGCCAGCCAGCGCACGCCAGCGGCTCGACGACCTGCTCGTCCAGCGCGGGCTGTTTGCCAGCCGCTCACGTGCCCGCGACGCGGTCGACCGTGGCACGGTGACCGTCGACGGCGTCATTGCGCGCAAGCCCGGCCAGAGCGTTTTGCCGCAATGCCTTGTTGCCATCGATGATCCGGCGCAAGGCTATGTGTCGCGCGCGGCACTCAAGCTGATCGGTGGGCTCGATCATTTCGGCCTCGACCCTGCCGGCTCTGAAGCGCTCGACATCGGCGCCTCGACCGGCGGCTTCACCCAGGTGTTGCTCGAGCGCGGCGTGGCCCATGTCACCGCGGTCGATGTCGGTCATGGCCAGATGCATCCTGATATCGGCGGCGACCCGCGTGTGACGGTGATCGAAGGACTGAACGCCCGCGACCTCGCCGTTGCCGATCTCAGCGGGCGTATTCCGGATTTCATCGTGTCCGACGTCAGCTTCATCTCTCTGAAACTGGCGCTGCCGCCGGCGCTTGGTCTGGCGAAGGCTGGCGCCAAGGCCATGTTTCTGGTCAAGCCGCAATTCGAGGCGGGCCGTGATGCGATCGGCAAGGGTGGTCTGTTGAAAGACCCCTACGACGCCTCCCGTGTCGCCGGCCTGCTGCAGGATTGGCTGGACTCCGTTCCCGGTTGGCGCTCGCTGGGGCTGCATTTGTCGCCGATCGAGGGCGGCGACGGCAATCGCGAATTCCTGCTCGGTGGGATCAAGGACCGATGAGCGCGCGCTTCAGCATCAGGAAACTTGGCGCTCAGGGCGACGGTGTCGCCGAGACCGAGACAGGAGATCTGTTCATTCCCTTCACACTGCCCGGTGAAACGGTTACCGCCGCGCGCGAAAGGGATCGCGCCATGCTGATGGCGGTGCTGGAATCATCGCCGCTGCGCATTGATCCCGCCTGCCGCCATTTCACCGAATGCGGCGGTTGCGCGCTCCAGCATTTCGAAGCCGAAGCCTATCGCCAGTGGAAACGCGAAAAGGTGGCGCACATCCTGAAGGGCAAAGGCATCGATTACGAGATCGGTGACCTGGTCGCTTGCGCGCCGCAGACGCGCCGCCGTGTCGTGCTTGCCGCCCGGCGTACCGATACAGGCATGCTGCTCGGCTTCCATCGCCATCTGTCGCCGGAGATCATCGCCATATCGGAATGCCCGATCTCGCTGCCTGAGATCGTCGCTTCGCTCGATCGGTTGAAGGCGCTCGCCGAATTGGTCTGCGCAACAACCAAATCGTTCCGGCTGGCGGTCACCGTGACCGGTTCGGGTCTCGATGTCGCGGTTCACGAATCCGGCAAGCTGGGGGAGCATCAGCGCCGCATCGCTGCCAATTTCGTCATGGCGCAGGGCTTTGCCAGGCTGTCCATCGATGACGAAATCATCATCGAGCCGAAAAAGCCGGTGGTCATGTTCGGCAGCGTCGCTGTCGCCTTGCCCCCCGGCGCGTTCCTGCAGGCAACCGAGGCCGCCGAACAGGCGATGGCCGATATCGTCGGTGGGCATCTGAAGCGTGCCAAGAAGGTGGCGGATCTTTTCGCCGGCTGCGGCAGCTTTGCTCTGCGTCTGGCCGCGAAGTCGGAAGTCCATGCGGTGGAAGGCGATGCGGCAGCCCTTTCGGCCCTCGACCGTGGATCGCGTTTCGCCACTGGCTTGAAGCGGGTGACGGGTGAACGCCGCGACCTGTTCCGGCGGCCGCTGACATTCAAGGAATTGAATGCCTTCGATGGTGTGGTGTTCGACCCGCCGCGCGCCGGTGCCGAGGATCAGTCGAAGCAGATCGCCCGTTCGGATGTGCCGTACGTCGCCGCGGTGTCCTGCAATCCGGTGACGCTCGCGCGAGATTTGCGCATCCTGATCGACGGCGGCTACATCCTGAAAGGCGTGACGCCGATCGACCAGTTCCTGTGGTCGCCGCATGTCGAAGCGGTGGCGTTGCTGGAGAAGCCGAAGCGGAGGCGGTAGGTCGCTTGTGCTTGAGTTGCGCGTGAATTGGGCCTATTTTGATACCGTACGCATCAAAATATGCTAGGTAATCGTCATGAACTCCGCAGCCCTCGAAATTCCGGCGTCACGCTTTGGCGATGAACGGTCGCCTTACCTTTCGGCAAGGCGTGTCGCGGAACAGCTTGGTGTCAACCTGACCGAATTGGCCGGCCTGATCGGGGTCGCGCGCAACACGCTTGCCGCCAAGGCCGGCGCGCGCAAGGTCGACGCCGCCCTCAGCCCGATCGTCCGCATCCTGTCGATGGCCGGTGAAATGGCCGGCGGCGAGCAACGTGCGGCGATCTGGTTTAAGCACCAGCCGATCCCCGGCTGGGCGGGAAAGACCGCCTACGACCTGGTTCGCGAGGGCAAGACGGACAAGGTGCTGGCCTATCTGGAGGCCGTCCGCTCCGGCGTGTATGCCTGAGATCAGCCTGACCTTGTGGCGGGCCTTCGTACCGCGTTGGGCGCATCTGCCGCTTTCGGGCGAGGGCGCTGCCCACTTCGGCGGTCGCTGGAATCCAATTGGCGCTTCAACGATCTATGCGGCGCGCGAATTGTCCACCGCCTGGGCGGAGTACAATCAGGGCTTTGTCCAGCATCCGGCGTTAATTGCCCAACTAGAGCTCTCGGGCGCGCGCTTGGCCGATCTGACCGATGCCGCAATGCTGAGCGAATTGGCCATGACGGCGGGTATTCACCAATGCGAATGGCGAGACATGCTGGATCAGGGCCTTGTGCCCGAGACCCACAAGCTGCGGGATCGCCTGCTTGCCGATGGGGTGAACGGCGTGATCTATCCGTCCTTCATGTCGCCCGGCGGCACCTGCGTTGCGCTCTGGCGCTGGAACGAGGATGGCGCGCCGCGCCTGGAGGTCGTCGACCCCGACCGTCGTCTGCCGAAATCGCCGGCATCCTGGCTTTAGGGCAATTCAGATGGGCGAGTAAGCTCGTCTACTGTTCTTATCAAACCCGCGTGCCGCCCACCGTCATCTGGTTCATGCGCAGATGCGGCTGGCCGACGCCGACGGGCACGCCCTGTCCGGCCTTGCCGCACATGCCGATGCCGGTGTCGAGCTTCATGTCGTTGCCGATCATCGAGACGCGGTGCATGGCGTCCGGACCGTTGCCGATCAGCATCGCGCCCTTGATCGGCTGCGTCACCTTGCCGTTCTCGATCATGTAGGCCTCGGTGCAGCCGAACACGAATTTGCCCGAGGTGATATCGACCTGACCGCCGCCGAAGGAGACGGCATAGATGCCGTTCTTGACCGAGGCGATGATTTCGTCCGGCTCCATGTCGCCAGATGTCATATAGGTGTTGGTCATGCGCGGCATCGGCTGGTGGGCATAGCCTTCGCGGCGGCCGTTGCCGGTCGCCTTCATGCCCATCAGCCGGGCATTCTGGCGATCCTGCATGTAGCCGACCAGCTTGCCATCCTCGATCAGCACATTGCGGGCCGAAGGTGTGCCTTCATCGTCGACGGTCAGCGAGCCGCGCCGTTCGGGCATCGTGCCGTCGTCGACGACGGTGACCCCCTTGGCGGCGACCTGCTGGCCGAGCAGGCCGGCGAAGGCCGAGGTCTTCTTGCGGTTGAAATCGCCTTCCAGCCCATGGCCGACGGCCTCGTGCAGCATGACGCCCGGCCAGCCGCTGGACAAGACGATGTCGAAAGTGCCGGCCGGGGCCGGTATGGCCTCGAGATTGACCAGGGCTTGCCTGAGCGCCTCCTTGGCGGCGTGCTTCCAGCTGTCCTCGACCAGGAATTCGCCAAACGCCTTGCGGCCACCCATGCCGTAGGAGCCGCTCTCCTGGCGGTCGCCATCGCCGACCACAACGGAGACGTTGATGCGGACCAGCGGGCGGATGTCGCGCACCATTTGGCCATCGGCGCGCACGATCTCGACATGCTGCCAGGATGCGGCGAGCGATGCCGAAACCTGACGCACGCGCGGATCCTCGGCGCGCAGCCAGGCGTCGATTTCCTGCAAGAGCTTTGCCTTGGCCTCGAAGGAAGGCGAGGGGATCGGGTTCTCTTCGCCATAGAGATGGCGGTTGGTGCGGGCAGGTGCCGCGGCAAGCGTGCCGGAATAACCGCCCTTGACGGTTGACACCGCGTCGGCCGCGCGCAGCAGCGAGGCCTCGGACAGATCGCTGGAATGGGCATAGCCGCTGGCTTCGCCGGCAACCGCGCGCAGACCAAACCCTTGGTCGGTGTTGAAGTTGGCGGTCTTCAGGCGGCCATTGTCGAACATCAGCGCTTCGCTCTCGCTGTATTCGAGGAACAGCTCGCCGTCATCGGCGCCGTTGATGGTATCGGCGACGATCTGCTTGATGCGATCGTCTGAAATGTCGAATTGGCCGATCAGGCTGTTCATGGCGCGTCCGTTCACAGGAGGAATGGGTCTTTGCCACGATGTAGGCGCGAAGGCACGCCGAGACAATCGCTCTGCCGCATTGTAACGACAAAAGCGGTTTGCCAGCAGCCCGTCGAAGTCACTTCTGGTTGAAGCCGGTGATGTCGCCGGGCTTTCAGGGGAGGGCGGCGAAGCCGTCGGCAAAACCCTTGAGGTCGACCGGGATGCCGATACCTTCTTCCGGGGTCTGGAAAACGATGAAGGTGGCCGACGTGCCGGTCTTCAGCGTGTCGAGAAGCGGCTTTTCGAGGATCACCTCGGCATAGCAGCCGTCCTGGAAGCAGCGCACGAAATAGGCGCGGCCGATGTCCTTGCCGTCGACATTGAGGCCGAGCCCGTTGGGCAAAAGCACGCCGAGCGGCGCCAGCACGCGCAGGATCTCCGCCTTGTTGTCGGCGGTGCGCAGCACCACGACCGACAGTCCCATCTCCGGACGGTCCTCGGCGACGACGTTCTGCATCATCACGCATTGTTCCGAGGTGGCACCGGCCGGCGTGTCGCAGATGATCGACCATGCGCCATGCGTCGAACGCACGGTGCCGCTCGGCTGCGCGGCGTTGGCCGTGCCGGACAGCACGATCGCGGACAGGCCAATGCCAGACAGGGCGGCGAGAAAGATGACCTTCGCCCAGTTTCTCGAAAACCGAGAGTTTCTCGAAAGCCAGTAATTCATGACGGCTCCATTGCGAATCACGGCACTTTAAGCCGCGCCAAAGCCAAGTAAAGGACGAGACCGCACCAGGTCTGCCCCGAAAAAGCCAATTGGGCGCTTTTCCCTGCCAATTTCGCCCGAATTGCGACGTTCGGCACCTGCGGCCCGCGGGAATGCTGCTGCGGGCTCACTGTAGGCGATTGGGTGCTGCCGCGGCTGCCTCCAAAGGCACATCCGGGCTTGCGCGCAAAAATGCCGCACGGTTTCGTCCGCTCCTTTCTTGCGGAGGGAAAAAGAGTATGGTTTGAACCACCTTGAAACTGTCGGGATTCCCGTCCCGGCATTGTTCGTTATTCTCGTGGGTACCGCAGCGAGGAACTGGGAGACGATGAGGGCGATGAGAAATTTCCTGGCAAACGCCAAGGTTCCAGCAAGTGCCAAGTTTCTAAGTGCTTGTGCCGCTGTCACGTTTTTCGCCGGCGCATCCGCCCATGCCGACCAGCCCAAGAACTGGGAGACAACCTTCCAGGCGCCGGCGACCGACATGATGCGGCAGATCGAGTGGTTCGGGAACTACACGATGTGGTTCATCGTCCCGATCACCATCCTGGTGCTGCTGCTCCTCGCCTATTGCATCGTCAGATTCCGTGCGAGCGCGAACCCGGTTCCGTCCAAGACCAGCCACAACACGCTGATCGAGGTGATCTGGACTGTCGGTCCGGTCGTGATCCTGCTTTGCCTGGCAATTCCCTCGTTCCAGCTGCTGACCGCGCAATACACGCCGCCGGAAGAAGCGAAGCTGACCGTCAAGGCGACCGGTAACCAGTGGAACTGGGACTACGAGTACCAGACCGAAAACACGCTCTCCTTCAACTCCGCGATCCTCCAGGACACCGACCGCGCCGCCGCCGGCAAGGAGGACCGCAAGGTTTATCCACGCCTGCTCGCGGTCGACAATGAGCTGGTGGTGCCGGTCAACACCATGACCCGCGTGCTCGTCACCGCGACCGACGTGATCCACTCCTTTGCCATGCCGTCGTTCGGCATCAAGATCGATGCCATTCCGGGCCGCACCAATGAGACCTGGTTCAAGGCGGAGAAGGAAGGTATTTTTTACGGCCAGTGCTCGCAGCTCTGCGGCAAGGACCATGCCTTCATGCCGATCGCCATCCGCGTCGTCTCCGATGCGCAGTTCAAGACCTGGCTGGCGGCAGCCAAGACCGATCTGCCCGGCGCCAACAAGACGCTGATGGCCGAGGTCGACGGCCAGAACAAGGTAGCGGCCGCCGGCAACTGATGCCGCGGGTTAGCAAGATTTAGGGAACGGAGCGGAACATGGCAGACGCTGCAGCTCACGACGGGCACGACCACAAGCCTTATCACGGCTGGGTCCGCTGGGTTTATTCGACCAATCACAAGGACATCGGAACGCTCTACCTGATCTTCGCGATCATGGCCGGCATCATCGGCGGTGCCTTGTCGGTCGCCATCCGCATGGAGTTGCAGGAGCCTGGCATCCAGATATTCAGCGGCCTGGCGCAGATGGTCTATGGCATGAACGGTGACGCCGCGATCGACGGCGGCAAGAGCATGTACAATGCCTTCGCCACCGCGCACGCCCTGATCATGATCTTCTTCATGGTCATGCCGGCGCTGATCGGCGGTTTCGCCAACTGGATGGTTCCGATCATGATCGGCGCGCCCGACATGGCGTTCCCGCGCATGAACAACATCTCCTTCTGGCTGCTGCCGCCGGCCTTCATCCTGCTGCTCACCTCGATGTTCGTGCCGAGCGCGCCGGGCGCCTTTGGCGTCGGTGGCGGCTGGACGCTCTATCCGCCGCTTTCGACCTCGGGCCAGCCCGGGCCGGCCATGGATCTGGCGATCCTGTCGATCCACATTGCCGGTGCGTCGTCGATCCTCGGCGCCATCAACTTCATCACCACCATCTTCAACATGCGCGCGCCTGGCATGACGCTGCACAAGATGCCGCTGTTTGCCTGGTCGGTGCTGATCACCGCCTTCCTGCTCCTGCTGTCGTTGCCGGTCCTGGCCGGCGGCATCACCATGCTGCTCACCGACCGCAATTTCGGTACCACCTTCTTTGCGCCCGACGGCGGCGGCGACCCGATCCTGTTCCAGCACCTGTTCTGGTTCTTCGGTCACCCTGAAGTGTACATCCTGATCCTGCCGGGCTTCGGCATCATCAGTCACGTCATCTCGACCTTCTCGAGGAAGCCGGTGTTCGGCTATCTCGGCATGGCCTATGCCATGGTGGCGATCGGCGCCGTCGGCTTCATCGTGTGGGCGCACCACATGTACACGACCGGCCTGTCGCTCGACACGCAGCGCTATTTCGTCTTCGCCACCATGGTCATCGCGGTGCCGACAGGCGTGAAGATCTTCTCCTGGATCGCGACGATGTGGGGCGGGTCGATTTCGTTCAAGACGCCGATGCTGTGGGCGCTGGGCTTCATCTTCCTGTTCACCATCGGCGGCGTCACCGGCGTCCAGCTGGCCAATGCCGGCCTCGACCGCTCGTTGCATGACACCTATTTCGTCATTGCCCACTTCCACTACGTGCTGTCACTGGGCGCGGTGTTCGCCATCTTCGCCGGCTGGTACTACTGGTTCCCGAAGATGACCGGCTACATGTATTCGCCCGTCATCGCCAACACCCATTTCTGGGTCACCTTCGTCGGCGTGAACCTGATCTTCTTCCCGCAGCACTTCCTCGGTCTCGCCGGCATGCCGCGCCGCACCATCGACTACCCCGATGCGTTCGCCGGCTGGAATTATGTGTCGTCCATCGGCTCGTATATCTCGGCCATCGGCGTCCTGATCTTCCTCTATGGTGTGTTCGAGGCCTTCCAGAAGAAGCGGATCGCCGGCGCCAACCCATGGGGCGAGGGCGCAACGACGCTCGAATGGCAGCTGCCTTCGCCGCCGCCCTTCCACCAGTGGGAACAGCTGCCGAAAATCAAGTAAGGCGGCTGCCCGCTCGAATACGAAACCGCCGGTCCGCCGGCGGTTTTGGCCAACGGATGATGGACTTAAGTACGCATGGCCCTTGTCGACGACCCATTGATTGACGAAGCGGGCTTTCGCATGTCGGAAGCGACGGCGGGCGATTTCTTCGCGCTGCTGAAGCCGCGCGTCATGTCGCTGGTGGTGTTCACCGCCTTTGTTGGCCTTGTCGCCGCACCCGTGACCATCAACCCTCTGCTGGCGGTGATCGCCATCCTGGCTATTGCAATAGGTGCTGGTGCCTCCGGCGCGCTCAACATGTGGTACGATGCCGACATCGATGCCGTGATGACCAGGACCGCCAACCGCCCGGTCCCGGCCGGTCGCATCCAGCCGCACGAAGCGCTGACCTTCGGGCTGGTGCTGTCGGTGCTGTCGGTGATGACGCTCGGCGTGCTGGTCAACTGGCTGGCGGCGACGCTGCTCGCCTTCACCATCTTTTTCTACGCCGTCGTCTACACGATGTGGCTGAAGCGCTGGACGCCGCAGAACATCGTCATCGGCGGGGCCGCCGGTGCCATTCCGCCTGTGATCGGCTGGGCCGCGGTGACCGGGACAGTCAGCCTCGAAAGCATTGTCCTGTTCCTGATCATCTTCCTGTGGACGCCGCCGCATTTCTGGGCGCTGGCGCTGTTCAAGTCCGAGGACTATGCCAAGGCCGGCATTCCGATGATGCCCAACGTCGCCGGCCACGCTTCGACCCGCCGCCAGATCTTCGCCTATGCGCTGGTGCTGGCCCCGGTCGGCGTGCTGCCGTGGCTGCTTGGCTACACCACGCCGTTCTATGGCGTGGCCGCCCTGCTTCTGGGAGTCGGTTTTGTCTGTTACGCGTGGAAAGTGCTTGGCATGGCCGACGATGACCGCGTCATGAAACCGGCCAAGGCCCTGTTCGCCTATTCGCTGCTTTATCTCTTCGCCATCTTCGCTGCCTATCTGGCCGACAGCGTTGTCGAACGCGCGCTTGCCATGGGTGGAGCATGACCATGATCGAGGAAAAGCTCGAGACCGTCACGTTGACCGAGCGTCAGAAGAAGGCGCAGCGCAGCCGTTCTATCGCCATCGGTGTGGCGCTGGCGCTGCTGGTGGTCATTTTCTACATCGCGACGATCGTGAAGTTCGGCCACAATCTGGGCACGATGTGATGAGCGTCGAGACCTCCAAAAAAGCGGCTGGCAAGAACGGCAACGTCATCGTCGCGGCTGTCTGCCTCGCCTTTTTCACCGGCATGATCGGCATGGCCTATGCCGCGGTCCCGCTCTACAAGATGTTTTGCCAGGCGACCGGCTATGGCGGCACGACGCAACGTGCCGAGAAGCAGTATGCCGGCCGCGTGCTCGACCGCGAGATCACCGTCCGCTTCGATGCCAACATCGCTGGCGTGCCGTGGGAGTTCCAGCCGGTCCAGCGCTCGATGACGATGAAGATCGGCGAGACCGTGCAGGCGCACTATCAGGCGACCAACAAGTTCGATCGTCCCGTGACCGGCCGCGCCACCTTCAACGTGCAGCCTGAACTGGCGGGTCCCTATTTCAACAAGGTCGAGTGCTTCTGCTTCACCGACACGACGCTGAAGCCCGGCGAGACACTGGACATGCCGGTCCTGTTCTACGTGGACCCCGACATCGTCAATGTGCCGGAACTGAAGGACGTGAAGACGATCACGCTGTCCTATACGATGTTCCCGGTCGAGAAGGCCAAGCCGGTCGCCTCCTCGGAGCCGGCCAAGGGCAATAGCAAGACAATTTCGAATACCGAAGCAAATCTCGGGGGTTGATATGGCAGACGCGCACGCAAAACCACAGCATGACTATCATCTCGTTGACCCGAGCCCGTGGCCTTTCCTGGGATCGGTAGGCGCACTTGTCGCCGCCTTTGGCGGCGTCTGCCTGATGGAATACCTGAAGGGCGGCTCGTTCCCGATCTTCGGCTTCAACATCGCCAATCCATGGCTGTTCTTCATCGGTCTCGTGATCATCCTCTACACCATGTTCGCCTGGTGGTCGGACACGATCAAGGAGGCGCATGAGGGCCATCACACGCGTGTCGTGTCGCTGCATCTGCGCTACGGCATGATCATGTTCATCGCCTCGGAGGTGATGTTCTTCGTTGCCTGGTTCTGGGCCTATTTCGATGCCAGCCTGTTTCCGAGCGAAGTCCAGCAATATGCCCGCACCGCGTTTACCGGCGGTGTCTGGCCGCCGAAGGGCATGGAGGTTCTCGATCCCTTCCATTTGCCGCTCTACAACACCGTCATCCTGCTGCTGTCCGGCACCACGGTGACCTGGGCGCACCATTCGCTCATCCATGGCGATCGCAAGGGGCTGATCAACGGCCTGGTGCTGACTGTTGGCCTCGGCATGCTGTTCACCATGGTGCAGGCCTACGAGTACATGCATGCTCCGTTCGCCTTCAAGGATTCCATCTATGGCGCCACGTTCTTCATGGCGACCGGCTTCCACGGTTTCCACGTCATCATCGGCACCATCTTCCTGTTGGTCTGCCTGATCCGGGCGATGAAGGGTGATTTCACCCCCAAGCAACATTTCGGCTTCGAGGCGGCCGCCTGGTACTGGCACTTCGTCGACGTGGTCTGGCTGTTCCTGTTCGCCTCGATCTACGTCTGGGGATCGGTCGGCGCGGTGATCGAGGGCCACTGATCCTGGCCTGAGGAATTTCCGTTTGGGGAGGGGCGGCCGCGGCAATGTGGCCGCCTTCTTCTTTTTGGCGCAATGATCGCTGATCGATAGCCAATGCGGCTGACAATTTTCCGGGCCATTTGCGCATTGATGATCGCGGCACTCCCGGCCTTTGCCGGCGAGAAGGTGGATCTGGTGCGTGTCCACAAAGCCGAACGCCGGCTGGAACTCATCGGCGACGGCAAGATCCTGCGCAGCTACGGCATCGCACTCGGCGGCGATCCTGTCGGGCATAAGCACCAGGAGGGCGATCAACGCACGCCCGAGGGGAACTATGTCCTCGACTGGCGCAACCCGAACAGCATCGCGCACAGATCGATCCATATTTCGTACCCCAACACCGACGATCTGGCGGCCGCCAGGGCGCGCAATGTCGACGCGGGCGGCATGATCATGATCCACGGCCAGCCAAACGGTTATGGCTGGTGGGGCTGGCTGCTTCAATTGGTCGACTGGACCGACGGCTGCATTGCGGTTACGGACTCCGATATGGACGAAATCTGGGCGATGGTGGCCGATGGCACACCGATCGAGATCGAGCGGTAGGCAATGAGTGGCAAGATGAACTGGTTGCCGGTCGATCTGAAATCGAGCGGTAAGCAATGAGCGACGACTCTTCCAAGAGTGAAGATAGGGCGATCTGGCCGCCGATCGATCCGATCTCGGCCGGCCTGCATGGCCGTTGCCCGCGCTGCGGCGAGGGGCGGCTATTTTCCGGCTTCCTCACCGTCGGCAAGCGATGCGTCAATTGCGGCCTCGATTATTCCTACGCTGATGCCGGCGACGGGCCGGCGGTGTTCGTGATCCTGATCATCGGCTTTATCATCGTCGGCCTGGCGCTCTGGGTAGAAGTCACGCTCAGCCCGCCGCTCTGGCTGCATCTGCTGGTCTGGATTCCGCTGGCTGTTGTGCTGTGCTTGACGGCGCTGCGGCTGATCAAGGGCGTGCTGCTGACGCTGCAATACCGCAACCAAGCGGCCGAGGGCCGGCTGGATCGCGGCGAATGAGCGAGGCTTCCCTTAGAACTGACGGTCGTTCGCGGCCGCGTTCGGCATTGCTGCTCGGCCTTGGCCTTGTGCTGTTCCTGGCCCTGCTGGTGCTCGGCACTTGGCAGGTGCAGCGCCTGTATTGGAAGGAAGGCCTTCTGCAGACCATCGACCAGCGCACCCATTCGGCGCCCTTGCCGTTGGTTGCGGTCGAGAAAGAGTTCGCCGCCACCGGGGATGTCGATTATACGCCTGTCACCGTCACCGGCACGTTCCTGCATCAAGGCGAACGCCATTTTTACGCGACCTGGGAAGGTGATGCCGGCTTCAATGTCTACACGCCGCTGGCGCTCGACGACGGCCGCTTCGTCCTGATCAATCGCGGCTTCGTGCCTTACGATCTGAAGGATGCCGCCAAGCGCGCCAAGGGACAGGTGGCTGGCAGAGTGACGGTCACCGGGCTGGCCCGCAACCCGCTGCCGGGCAAGCCGTCGATGATGCTTCCCGACAACGACGTGGCGAAGAACATCTTCTACTGGAAGGACCGCGACGTGATGGCTGCAAGCGCCGGTCTGCCGGCGGGCGCCGCGCTGGTGCCGATCTTCATCGACGCAGACAAGACGCCAAACCCAGGCGGCTTGCCGGTTGGCGGCGTCACCATCATCGATCTCCCGAACAGCCATCTCCAATATGCGATGACTTGGTACGGGCTTGCCGCGGCGCTCGCAGCCGTGCTCATCCTGCGGCTTCGCCGTCCCGCGAAAGACGAATGAACGCGGCTGATGCCCCCTTTCAACCGATGCCCTTGACAGGGCAGGGGTGCGCACTTCATTTCGGCTTTGATCAACCGGCCCGGATTTAATGCTTCAGACAACCACCAAACCACCTCTGACGATCCGGCTCTGCCAGCCGCGCGGTTTCTGCGCCGGTGTCGACCGTGCCATTCAGATCGTCGTACTGGCGCTGAAGAAATATGGCGCGCCGGTCTATGTCCGCCATGAGATCGTGCACAACCGCTACGTCGTCGAGGGGCTGCAAAGCCTTGGCGCCGTCTTCATTGAGGAACTCTCCGAGATACCGGCCGAACATCGGCAGTCGCCCGTCGTGTTTTCGGCGCATGGCGTGCCGAAATCGGTGCCGGCGGATGCGAAGGCGCGCAATCTCTTCTATCTCGATGCCACCTGCCCGCTGGTGTCGAAGGTCCACAAGCAGGCGATGCGCCATCAGCGGCTCGGCCGCCATGTGCTGTTGATTGGTCACGCCGGTCATCCCGAAGTGATCGGCACCATGGGCCAACTGCCGGACGGAGCGGTGACGCTGATCGAAACCGAAACCGATGCCGCAAAGCTCTCGCCCGCCGATCCGCAGGCGCTCGGCTTCGTTACCCAGACCACATTGTCTGTCGAGGACACCGCCGGCATCATCCGCGCCTTGCAGGATCGCTTTCCGGCGCTGCAGGCACCAGCGGCGGAATCGATCTGCTATGCCACCACCAACCGCCAGGAAGCCGTCAAGGACACCGCGCCGGGCGCCGATCTCTATCTGATCGTCGGCGCGCCGAATTCCTCCAATTCGCGACGACTTGTCGAAGTCGCGGAGCGTGCAGGCGCCACCATGTCGCTTCTCGTGCAGCGCGCCGCCGAGATTCCGTGGAATGACATCGGCAACATCTCGACGCTTGGCCTGTCGGCCGGCGCGTCGGCGCCCGAAATCATCGTCGACGAGATCATCGACGCGTTCCGGCAACGCTTCGATGTCACGATCGATCTTGCCATCACGGCCACGGAAACCGAGGATTTTCCAGTCATGCGGGTCCTGCGCGATGTCGAACTGACGCGGGCCGACATGGCCTTCGTCAATGGAGCCGCGTAAGGCACATGGCGGTCTACACCGACGTTGCGGAAGGCGAACTCGGCGCATTCCTGAAGCACTATCCGGTCGGCGATCTCCTGTCCTACAAGGGCATCGCCGAAGGCACCGAGAACTCGAACTTTCTGCTGCACACCTCCAGCGGCTCCTACATCCTGACGCTCTATGAGAAGCGCGTCGAGAAGGCGGATTTGCCGTTTTTTCTGGGGCTGATGGGCCATCTCGCCAACAAGGGCGTGTCCTGCCCGCTGCCGGTGACCGCGCATGACGGCAGCGTCATCGGCACGCTCGCCGGCCGGCCGGCGGTCATCATCACCTTCCTGGAAGGGCTTTCGTTGCGGCGGCCCACAGCAACGCATTGTGCCGAGGTCGGCAAGGCATTGGCGCAGTTGCATCTGGCCGGTGCCGATTTTTCGATGACGCGTCCGAATGCCCTGGCCATCGACGGCTGGCGCAAGCTCTGGGATGCAGCGCGCGATCGCGCCGACGAGGTCGAGCCGGGCCTGGCGGCCGAGGTCGATGCCGACTTTGCCGATTTCGAGCGCAACTGGCCGAAGGACCTTCCCAAAGGCATCATCCACGCCGATCTTTTCCCGGACAACGTTTTCTTCCTCGGCGAAAAACTGTCCGGCCTGATCGATTTCTATTTCGCCTGCGACGACCTCTACGCCTATGATGTCGCCACCTGTCTCAACGCCTGGTGCTTCGAGAAGGATTTTTCCTTCAACCTCACCAAGGGCAAGGCGCTGCTCGCCGGCTACCAGAGCGTCCGGCCCCTGAGCGACCAGGAACAAGCTGCGCTGCCGGTGCTGGCGCGCGGTTCGGCGTTGCGCTTCATGCTGACCCGGCTGTACGACTGGCTGACCGTCCCCGATGGCGGGCTGGTGATGAAGCGCGATCCGACCGAATACATCAGAAGGATGCGGTTCCACCGGGCGATCAAATCTCCTTCGGAATATGGATTGGCCTGATATGGGGTATCATGAGCAAACTGGTTGAGATCTTCACCGACGGCGCCTGTTCGGGCAATCCCGGCCCTGGCGGCTGGGGCGCGATCCTGCGCTTCAACGGCACCACCAAGGAGCTTTCCGGCGGCGAAGCCGAGACGACCAACAACCGCATGGAACTGTTGGCCGCCATTTCGGCGCTGAACGCGCTGAAGGAGCCGTGCACGGTCGACCTTCACACCGACAGCAAGTATGTCATGGACGGTATTTCCAAGTGGATCCACGGCTGGAAGAAGAACGGCTGGAAGACCGCCGACAAGAAGCCTGTGAAGAACGGTGAACTTTGGCAGGCGCTCGACGAGGCCAACAAGCGCCACAAGGTCACCTGGAACTGGGTCAAGGGCCATGACGGTCATGTCGAGAACGAGCGCGCCGACGAGCTTGCGCGCGAAGGCATGGCGCCGTTCAAGAAAGGTCCGTTCAAGCCTGCAGCAGCGGCAAAGCCTGCTGCGCCGGCCAAACAACCGGCAATCGCGAAAGTGCGGCGCTCTACCCAGAGCTATTGAATTTCCGGAGCGGCGCGGCTCTCAGGTACGAAGAAGCGGATCAGCCGGCGGGGGTGGCAACTACTACGATATCGGCGCGCACCGCGTTATCTACTGCTGGCTGCCGATCGACTGGCCAGCGCAGTTGTAGACCCTTATCGGATCAGCAGCGCCGTGCCCCAAAGCCCAAGTGCGAACACGGTGTGCGACACCAGATTCAGCGCCCGGATCAGCATCGGGTTGGGCCGCTTCGAGGCCGCCCAGCCGGCGCCCATGCCGGGTGCCAGCAGGAACCAGCCGGCGCCGACGGTGACGATGCCGAGGATGAAGGCCGGCAGGAATGTCGGCGCGGCAAGCCAGCCCGCTCCGGCCAGCACCACCAGGATGATGCCGTAGACGATGCCGACAAAATAGTGAAAGGCCCAACCCAGCGCCTTTTCATGCACGTACGGTGCGGCACCGCCGATATCGTCGTGGAAGACCTTGTCACGGAGATGCCAGACCCAGCGACCGACCGGCCCCCAGTTCGGCCGTGGCTGGCCGAACGCCTTGTGCAGGAAGATGGCCCAGAGATCCATCAGGACGGTGGCGCCGATGCCGATCGCGATAGCGCGCCAGAACATGTCAAACATCGCTAGAATCCCCCCAAACGCAAGCCCTGGGCTACAAGCGCGATCGTCGTTCCACACCCGACGCCGCGCTGAACTTCAGAGCTGTCCCAGAATATGAGCCGCGCCGGACTCGTCGACACCAGGCTTGGTCTCGACATTGAGCGCGGTGACCTTGCCGTCGTCGACGATCATCGAAAACCGCTTCGAACGCAGCCCCATGCCGCTGGCGGAAAGGTCATTGTCGAGGCCTACCGCCTTGGCGAAATCGCCACTGCCATCGGCGAGGAACATGATCTTGCCCTCACCGCCGGTGAAGTGCGCCCAGGCGCCCATGACATGGACGTCGTTGACCGAAACGACGGCGATGGTGTCGACGCCGCGCGCCAGGATGGCATCGTGGTTCTCGAGATAACCCGGCAAATGGTTGTTGCTGCAGGTCGGTGTGAAGGCGCCGGGAACCCCAAACAGCACGACCTTCTTGCCCGGGAAGATCTCGGCCCCGGTGATCGGCTTGGCGCCATCGGCGGTCATCGTCTTGAAGGTCACGTCAGGCAGCTTGTCGCCAACGGAAATGGTCATGGATTCCTCGCTTGGGAAAATGGGGAAGGACGTGTCTTTGCCTAGCGAACCCGACGGCTTCCTGCAACCGTTGGGGTGGGCTGGATCAAGGGAAAGGCAGAACCCCTTCGACCGCGCCCGCCGAACTCGTCAGCGTATAGTGAAGCCCGCCATCGGTCGGCGTCGTCGAGGGGCGATCGAGGATCGGCACGGTGAAGATCAGCTTGCCGTCCTTTTCGTCGCGGGCAGGGGTGCCGAACATGTAGTCCCGCTCGCCGGCGACGAAGAAATCCGCCGCCTCCGGATCGCCGGGAAAGCTCGCCTCGACAATCAGCGTCTCGTGGTCGCCCGGCAGCACAGCGATGCCGAAATCAGACCTCGCGGGCGCTGGTAGCGCCGCGAAACTCGCCTTCACCAGCGCTGCGTCCTCGGCATTGTCCGGATCGGAGGCCGGGTCGACGGTCAGCCGCGTCTGCACCGGGATGCAGATCGTTTCGCAGATGCCGAGAAAGATGTCGGCATCGATCAACGCCGGCTGGTTCGGCGCCGCCAGCGTGAATGTCACCGGCAGAGAAACCGGATAGTTGTAGCCTGCCCATTTGCCATAGCCGTCGTCATGGCGCTGCGGCGCCGGAAACGATAGCGCTGCGTCGGCGATGTTGGTGCTGGCTGAAATGTCGAGTTGCGGTGGCACGCCCGCGTCGCCCGGATCGCGCCAATATGTCTTCCAGCCGGGCTTGAGCGCTATGTCGAGAACGCCCTGGATGCGGCCGGTGTCGTCGGCTTTGCCTGAGGTCACCAGCCGGACCTTGCCGCCTTCGCTGTTGTACCACGCCGATGAGGAGGCGGCGGCGGGAAGAGCGGTTGCCGATCCGATGGCGGCGCCGAGCAGCAGGATTTTCAAGCTTCGCATGGCGGTGATTTGATCGTCCGTTCGTGGCCGCGCAATGATTTCATGGCCTTGCCGGTATCATATTTGCGTGACTTCGAGGGAGAAGAATGTTCGAGCCGCCGCCACAGGCTTTGGTCGAATCCAGCACGGCGCATCTTTTCGGCGCTTTGGAAACGCGTTACGCTCCCTTCATGGACTTGTTGCGCCACAAGAAGACGGTCGCCAGTCGCGGCTTTCTCGACGATCAGTTCCTGATTGCCATGCCCGGCATGAAGGACGACCGTTTCACGCGCTCGGTCATCTATGTCTGCGCACATTCCGATGAAGGCGCCATGGGCCTGATCATCAACCAGACGCAGCAGATGCTGTTTCCGGACTTGCTCGTGCAACTGGGCATCATGAACGAGCAGGAGGCGATCCGATTGCCGGCTCAGGCCCGCGATTTCGTCGTGCGCAATGGCGGCCCCGTGGACCGCAGCCGGGGCTTCGTCCTGCATTCGGGAGACTATCGGGTGGAATCGTCGCTGACCGTTTCCGACGACATCTGCCTGACCGCGACCGTCGACATATTGCGCGCCATATCGTCCGGCCGCGGGCCTCGTCATGCGCTGATGGCGCTCGGCTATTCCGGCTGGGGCGCCGGCCAGCTGGAGACCGAGATCGCCGAAAATGGCTGGCTGACCTGTCCGGCCAATGCCGAGCTTCTGTTCGACACTGATATCGAGCGCAAATACGACCGGATCCTCGCCTCGATCGGTATCGACCTTGCGCATCTCAGCCTGGCGGCCGGACACGCCTAAACCCCATCAGCCTCATCGCGGAGCCCGTTTCGAAACTCGCTCTGGAGAGTCATATGGTGGTGTTTTCGAGAACCGGAGCGCAGCGGACATTCGGGTCCGTGAGCACCGGAAGCGCAGAAAACGCCGTCAGATGGCCGCCAGAGTAGAGTTTCCAAACGGGCTCTCACGCTTGCGTCAGCGGATACTGCTCTTTCAGCGTCTTCAGCACCTGGTCGCCCGGCATCGGGGCGCCGAACATGAAGCTCTGCACATATTCGCAGCCCATCTGACGCAATTCCAGCGCATCGCTCTCGTCCGAAATGCCTTCGGCGACGACGGACAGACCGAGCTCGTGCGCCATGTTGACCATTGATTTCAGCAGCACCGCGCGCTTGGGCGTGTTGTCGTCGACGAAGCTCTTGTCGATCTTGATGGTGTCGAAGGGGAAACGCGTCAGGTAGGCCAGTGAGGAGTAGCCGGTGCCGAAATCGTCCAGCGACAGGCCGATGCCGAGCTGCTTCAGCTTGGTCAGCACATGGGCGGTCTGCTCGGGATTGTCCATGACGAGCGATTCGGTGAGCTCCAGCCGGAAGCAGCGCGGCTTCAGATTGGCCCGCGCGATGACCGAGCGGACGTCGCTGACCAGGTCGCGGCGGATCAACTGGCGGCTGGACAAATTGACCGAGACCGACAGCGGCGCGTCACCGATCTGTTTTTGCCAGCTGGCGAGATCTTCCGCCGCCTGCTGCATGGCAAACAGGCCGAGCTGCACGATAAGACCGCAGCTTTCGGCGACCGGGATGAAATCCGCCGGCGGGATCATGCCGCGGCGCGGGTGGTCCCAGCGCAGCAGCGCCTCGAAGCCGGCGACACTGCCGTCCTCGAGCCGCACGATCGGCTGGTAGGCAAGCGTGAATTCGCGCCGCTCGATGGCGCGGCGCAGGTCGGATTCGAACTGCAGCCTGTCGGTGCCGACAGTGCGGAAAGCCGGACGGAACGGCTCGATCCTGTCGCCGCCGAAGCGCTTGGCCTGATGCATGGCAAGCTCGGCGTCCTTGACCATGTCCTCGGCCGACATCTGCGGCGAATTCCAGGTGATCAGTCCGATCGACGCGGTCAGCACGATCTCGCGCTTGGCGAAGGTGATGGGGTTGTTGATGGCATGCTTGATGGCGTCCGCGACGGCGGCGATGCGGGCCGGGTCCTGTTCGGACAGCAGCATCAGCGCGAACTGATCGCCGGCAAAACGCGACAGCGAATCCTTCGGCTTGAGCAGCCGGTGCAGGCGCCGCGCGATGGTCAAAAGGATGGTGTCGCCGGCAGAGATGCCGAGCCCGTCATTGACCTGCTTGAAACGGTCGATGTCGATGACGAAGACGGTTGGCCGCACCTTCTCTTCGGTGCGGGCGATCGAGATGATCGCTTCGAGCCGGTTCATCAACAGTTCGCGGTTCGGCAGGCCGGTCAGATTGTCGTGAACGGCGTCGTGCAGCAGCCGCTCTTCGGACTTCTTCTGCTCGGTGACGTCGACCATGGTGCCGACGCAGCGGATGACTTCGCCGTCCGAGCCGATGACCGGGCGTGCGCGCAGTGAAAACCAGTGATAGTGGCCGTCGGCGCCGCGCAGGCGGAAATTCTGCGACACCCGGCCGCGCCGGTGTTCGAGCACCACGTCGAGCGTCGTGCGGAACGTGTCGCGGTCGTCGGCATGCAGCACCGGCAGCCAGTTGCGGGCCGCGCCGCCAAGGCTGTTCGGTGCCAGGCCGAGCTGGATGCTGACATCGGGCTTGGTGACGACGCGGTCGCGCAGCACATCCCAGTCCCAGACCGTGTCGCCCGATCCGGCCACCGCCAGCGCCTGCCGCTCGAGGTCGGAGAACAGGCCCTGGTGCAGGGCGCCGCCGGCAAAGGCGTGCTGCATCACTGTGAAGCCGATCAGAAGGATGATCAGGATCAGCCCGCCGCCCAGGGCCGGCTGGGCAATGTCGTTGTCGAGCATGCCGGTGATCGCCATCCACGATCCGCATAGCCACAACAGCACCATGACCCAACTGGGCACCAGCATGATGGCACGGTCGTAGCCGCGTATGCCGAGGAAGATGATCAGGCCAAGCCCGGTCAGTGCGGTTGCGGCGAAGGACAGCCTGGCGATGCCGGCGGCAACCGCCGGATCGACGATCGCGACCCCGGCGATCAGCACCAGCCCGAGAATCCAGACCAGTGCGCCGTAGCTGAAATGGCCGTGCCATCGGTTGAGGTTGAGATAGGCGAACAGGAACACCACGAAGGTTCCAGCCAGCGCCACCTCCGTTCCCGCCCGCCACATCTGCTCATTGCCGGGCGAGATCTCGATGACCTTGTTGAGGAAGCCGAAATCGACACAGATATAGGCCAGTACCGCCCAGGCAAGTGCGGCGGTCGCGGGGAACATCGAGGTTCCCTTGACCACGAAAAGAATGGTGAGGAACAGCGCCAGCAAGCCTGCGATACCGATGACGATGCCGCGAAACAGCGTGTAGGAATTGACCGAGTCCTTGTAGGATTCCGGATCCCAGAGGTAGACCTGCGGCAGCTTCGGCGAGGCCAGTTCGGCGATGAAGGTGATCACCGTGCCGGGGTTCAGCGTCACCCGGAAAACGTCGGCATCGGGGCTGGTCTGGCGGTCGAGCGCGAAGCCTTCGCTGGGCGTGATGGCGGCGATGCGGGTCGAGCCGAGATCCGGCCAGAAGATGCCGGAATTCACCAGGCGGAAATGCGGTGCGACGATCAGCCGGTCGAGTTGCTGGTCGGTGGTGTTGGCGAGCGCGAAAACAGCCCAGTCGCCGGTCGAACGTGCATCATTGGCCTCGACCTCGATGCGCCGCACGATACCGTCCGGACCCGGCGCGGTCGACACCTGGAAATTCTCACCCTGGTTCCGGTAGATCTCGACGGCGCCGGAAAGGTCGAGCGCGACGTCGTCGCGGGCGATCTTGATCGGCTCCACGGCGAAGGCCGACGATGCCGCCCACAGCGTCAGGAGTGTCGCGAGGACAAAGGCGAACAGCGACCCGTTTCGCAGGAAATTCGTCAAAAATCAGTCCTTCGTTCCAACGCCCGGCGGATCGTCCGCGATCCGGGCGTAGAGGTAGTGGTCCTGCCAGATGCCGTTGATCCTGAGATAGGATCGCAGCAGTCCTTCGCGCCGAAATCCGGCTTTTTCAAGCACGCGGATCGACCTGATATTGTCGGGAATACAGGCCGCTTCGATCCGGTGCAACCTCAGCGTATCGAAGGCGAAGCGGGCCACCACCTTGACCGCGTCGGTCATCAGGCCGCGGCCGCCGAAGCGCTCGCCGATCCAGTAGCCGACATGGCCGCTTTGCGAGACGCCATGGCGTATGTTGCCGAGCGTGATGCCGCCAGCAAGCTTGCCGCTGCTCTTCTCGAAGATGAAGAAGGCGATCGCGGTTCCTTGCGCATAATCTTCGCGGTAGCGGCTGATGCGCAGCCGCCATGCGTTGCGGTCGAGTTCATCGGGAGTCCAGCGTGGCTCCCAGGGTTCGAGGAAGGCGCGGCTTTCGCCGCGCACCACCGCCCACTCACGGTAGTCGTTGGTGAACGGCACGCGCAGCGTGACGCGGTCGCCTTTCAGCGCCGGCAGGTCGCGGCGAAAGAAAGGGAGCGCGAACACGACGCTTCGAGGGGCTTAGACGGCGAGCTTACGGGCCGTGGTCTGCGTGCCTGCGAGCGATTCGAGGATCGCCTCGTATGGCGCCAGCGTACCCACAGGCCCGACAGCGGTAAGCGTCGGCTTGGTCGAGAACAATCGCGACGACAGGTCGGTCAGCCGCTCGACCGTCAGCGCCGACAGCCGTTCCATCAGTTCCTCCTTGGCGATCGGCCGGCCGAACAGAAGCAGCTGCCGTGCGATCTGCGAAGCGCGGCTGGCCGGGCTTTCGGCTGACATGATCAGTCCGGCGCGATATTGGGCGCGCGCCCGGTCGAGTTCTTCCTGCAGGATTTTCTCGCCGGCCTTCTGCAGTTCGTCGATGATGACAGGCACCAGTTCGGCGATGTCGCTTTGGCCGGTCGCGGCATGGACGCCGAAGACGCCGGTGTCGGAAAAGCCCCAATGGAAGGCATAGACCGAATAACACAGGCCGCGCTTCTCGCGGACCTCCTGGAACAGGCGCGACGACATGCCGCCGCCGAGGATCATCGACAGCACCTGCGAGGCATAGAAGTCGCGCACATGATAGGCCCGGCCTTCGAACCCCAGCACGATCTGCGCGTCCATCAGGTCGCGGTCCTCGCGAAAATCGCCGCCGACATATTGCGCATATTGCGGGATGGTGCTGTCGGCCTTGCTGCGGAAGCCGCCGAGTTGCTTTTCGACCTCGCGCACGAAATTGTCATGCTTGATGTCGCCGGCGGCGACAATCACCATGCGCTCGGCGCCATATTGCCGCTCGATGAAGTCGTGGAGTTGCTTGGAGGTGAAGGATTTGACCGTTTCGGGCGTGCCGAGAATGGAGCGTCCAATCGTCTGATGGCGATAGGCGGTTTCCGTGAAGCGGTCGAAGACGATATCGTCGGGGGTGTCGTGCGCGGCGCCGATCTCCTGCAGGATCACATGCTGTTCGCGCTCGAGTTCCTGCGGGTCGAATTCGGACTCCTGCAGGATGTCGGCAAGAATGTCGACGGCCAGCGGCACGTCGTCGGAGAGCACCCTGGCATAGTAGGAAGTGGTTTCGACGCTGGTGGCGGCGTTGATCTCGCCGCCAACGTCCTCGATCTCCGAGGCGATTTCGAAGGCGCTCCGCCTTTTCGTGCCCTTGAACGCCATGTGCTCGAGCAGATGGGCCATGCCATGCTCGTCCTCACGTTCATTGCGGGCACCCGACTTGACCCAGGCACCAAGGGCAACCGATTCGATGCTTTGAAGGGTTTCGGTGGCGACTGTCAGGCCGTTCGACAGACGGCTTACCTCAACACCCATATGGCTAGTACTCCTTAACGCGCCGCCCGCGCGCGGCGGCCGACATAATCTTCCACCATTTTCAGGTCGGAGGGAAGTACCGTGTATTTTTCCTCCGATGTCATCAACCCACCTAGCCACGCGGGCAGTGCGGGCGACACGCCGCTGGCGGCTTCGACGGCGGCCGGGAATTTTGCCGGGTGCGCGGTACCCAGAACCACCATCGGCACGGCGCCTGACGCCTTGCCCGCAGCGACATGCACAGCTGCCGCGGTGTGCGGATCGAGCAGATAGTTGCTGGCCGCGAGCGTCGAGCGGATGGTGGCGGCGACCTCGTCCATATCAGCCCGGCCGGCGTCGAATTCCGACCGCATCCCGGCGATTTGCTGGGGTTCGATGGTGAAAGCGCCGGACTGCTTCAGACCGTCCATGTAGCGCCGCACGGTCGCCGCGTCACGGCCGGAGGCCTCGAACAGCAGGCGTTCGAAATTGGACGACACCTGGATATCCATCGACGGCGACGTGGTCGCAAAGACGCCCTTGGTGCGGTATTCGCCGGTCGAAAAGGTGCGCGCCAGAATGTCGTTGTCGTTGGTGGCGATGACCAGCCGCTCGATCGGCAAGCCCATCTTCTTGGCGGCGTAGCCGGCGAAGATATCGCCGAAATTGCCGGTCGGCACGGTGAAGGAGACCGGCCTGTCCGGCGCGCCGAGCGACAGCGCCGAGGAGAAATAATAGACGATCTGGGCCATGATCCGGGCCCAGTTGATCGAATTGACGCCCGAAAGCGCAACCCGGTCGCGGAAGCCGTGATCGTTGAACATGTCCTTGAGCAGTCCCTGGCAATCGTCGAAATTGCCTTCGATCGCCAGCGCATGGACGTTTGCAGCCGTCGACGTCGTCATCTGCCGCTGCTGCACCGGCGAGACGCGGCCGTGCGGGAAAAGGATGAAGATGTCGGTCCGGCTGCGACCGGCAAAGGCATCGATGGCCGCCCCGCCGGTATCGCCCGAGGTGGCGCCGACGATGGTCGCGTGCTGGTCGCGTTCGGCAAGCACATGGTCCATCAGCCGGGCCAGAAGCTGCATTGCCACGTCCTTGAAGGCGAGCGTCGGCCCGTGGAAGAGTTCCAGGATGAAGGTGTTGGGGCCGGTCTGCACCAGCGGGCAGACGGCCTCGTGGCGGAAAGTGGCATAGGCTTCGCGCACCAGCCGCTCGAAAACGGAGGCCGGGATCTCGTCGCCAAGGAACGGCGACAGCACGCGGATGGCAAGGTCGGGATAGGCAAGGCCGCGCATGGCGCGGATCTCGGCGGCGGAAAACTGTGGCCACTCGCGCGGCACGTAGAGCCCGCCGTCGCGCGCCAGCCCGGCCAGCACGGCGTCGGAAAATCCGAGAACGGGGGCTTCCCCGCGGGTACTCACATAGTGCATGTCACAATTCCGTTACTGCTTGGCTTTCCGTCCACCGCAAGGTGGTTAATTTCTGCGCTGGCTCAGTCGCATTTTTGCCGCGCGGTTGATATACGTCACCAGCTTTGCGAGAGGGAAGTGCAGTTTCATGGCGTTTCGTACATTCAGTGGTCGCTTTTTGGCGGGTCTTGCGCTCACCGGCTTTATGCTTGCCGCCGCCGGCTGCCAATCGGGCGACAATGGCATCCTGAACCTCGGCATAGGCAAGAAGGAGGACCCGACGGCGCCACCGCCGCCCCAGGATCCCAAGATACTGGCCAGCCAGTTGCAGGCCTATTGCCCCCGGGTGACGGTGCGCGACGGTACGGCCTTCTTCAACACCTATTCCAGGGAAGCTCAGAAGCCCAAGCCCAGGATCAAGAAGACCGGCGACGCCGCGCAGGATGCCGCGGCCCAGGCCGACGCTGACGCCGCTGCTGCAACTCCGCCCGACGAATCGGCCAACATCATCTACCAGGCATCGGTCAGCGACGTGACGCGCGACTGCAGCCGTGCCAACGGCCAGTTGACGATGAAGATCGCGGTCGCCGGCAAGATTGTCCCCGGACCGAAGTTTTCTCCAGGCACGATCACCATGCCCATCCGCACGGCTGTGATGCATGGCACCGAGGTCCTCTACTCGCAGCTCCACCAGTATCAGGTCCAGGTCACCGATCCTTCGGTTGCCACGCAGTTCGTCTTCACCGATTCCAATGTCGTCGTGCCCGAGCCGACGGCGCAGGATTATCAGGCCTTTGCCGGCTATGACGAAACCGCGCATCAGGCAACGGCCGACAAGCCGAAGAAGACCCGCCGCAAGAGGGCTGCCGCGACGAACTAGGTCTCGGCAGTTGCATGAGGCGTGCGTCGCGGCGCACGCTTCTCAGGCGTCCGACCACTCCGACAGCGCCGCGATCACGCTTTTCAGCTCCGCCCAGCGGCGGATCACCGTCTCGGCGCCGGCCTCGGTGAGCGCGTCGGCATGGCCGGGATAGCTGTGGGCGGCTCCGGTGAAGCCGATCACCCGCATGCCCGCCGCCCTTGCGCCGTGGACGCCGTGCACGGAATCCTCGATGACGAAAGTGTTCGCCGGGTTGGCGTTGAGTTTCTCCGCCGCGAACAGGAACACGTCCGGCGCCGGTTTCGTTTTCCCGGTCGGTGTTTCCATCGCCGAAAAAATCCGGTCGGCGAAAAACGGCAAAAGATGCACCTTCTCCAGCATGAATTCGATCCGCTCGGAGCGTGAATTCGAGCAGACGCAGCGCGGCACGGTTACCGCGGCAACGGCCTCGCGCGCGCCATCGATGGCGCGGACGTCGCTGCGCAGTTTGCGGTCGACCAATTGTTCCTCCCTGTCGATCAGAGAGGCCTGGAAGGGAATGCGGGACTTTTCCTCGACCCGCAGCATGATGTCCTTGAAGGTCAGGCCGGCATAGCTCTCCGAAATCTCCTCAGCCGATATCTCGTATCCTGCCAAGGTCAAAAGCTCGGCGTCGACACGGGCGGCGATGATCTCGGAATCGACGAGCACGCCGTCGCAATCGAAGATGACAAGGTCTGGCTGGGGCATGGTGATCCGGACAATGGGAGGGCGAAGTGGCCTCGGAAGGCTCAGGCGGCGCGGCATACACCAACAGGGCCGCCTTCGCAAATTCGCCCCACCCGTCCCTTGGCCTTCACGGAATATTTACGCTGATCGGTAACCATAACCAGGAGTAAACAGTAACGCGTGCCCTGGGTGTCAGAATGTCTGCCGTGCGTCTTCTCGACGAGCTATCCCACGCCCCCCAGCAATCCGAATGGCTGGACACGATCCTCAAGGGCGACTGCGTCGCCGCGCTCGACCGGCTGCCCGAAAAATCGATCGACGTCATCTTCGCCGATCCGCCCTACAATCTGCAGCTCGATGGCGACCTGCACCGCCCCGACCAGTCGAAGGTCGACGCCGTCGACGACGAATGGGACCAGTTCGAGAGTTTCGAGGCCTATGACGCTTTCACGCGGGCCTGGCTGCTGGCGGCGCGCCGGGTGCTGAAACCCAACGGCACCATCTGGGTCATCGGCTCCTATCACAACATCTTCCGTGTCGGCGCCAAGATGCAGGATCTCGGCTTCTGGATCCTCAACGACGTGGTCTGGCGCAAGACCAACCCGATGCCGAATTTCCGTGGCCGCCGCTTCCAGAACGCGCATGAGACGATGATCTGGGCTACCCGCGACCAGAAGGGCAAGGGCTATACTTTCAACTACGAAGCCATGAAGGCGTCCAACGACGATATCCAGATGCGCTCCGACTGGCTGTTTCCGATCTGCACCGGCGGCGAGCGGCTGAAGAACGACAATGGCGACAAGCTGCACCCGACGCAGAAGCCGGAAGCGCTGCTTGCCCGCATCATGATGGCCTCGACCAAACCGGGCGACATCGTGCTCGATCCCTTTTTCGGCTCCGGCACCACGGGCGCGGTGGCCAAGCGTCTCGGCCGCCATTTCGTCGGCATCGAACGCGAGCAGGCCTATATCGACGCCGCCAACGAGCGCATCGACGCGGTGCGGCCGCTGGATGGTGCCGATCTCACCGTGCTCACCGGCAAGCGTGCCGAGCCGCGCGTTGCCTTCGTCAGCCTGATCGATAACGGGCTGATGATGCCGGGTGCGACGCTCTACGACGCCAAAAAGCGCTGGGCGGCCAGGGTGCGCGCCGACGGCACGGTGGCGATCGGCGACAGCGCCGGCTCGATCCACAAGATCGGCGCCGAAGTGCAGGGGCTGGACGCCTGCAACGGCTGGACCTTCTGGCATTATGAGCGCAGCGGCGGCCTGACCCCGATCGACGAGCTTCGCCGCATCGCGCGGCTCGGCATGGAGCGGGCAGGGGCCTGAACCCCTGCCAATTGCTTCGAATGCCGTTGATTCAAAGGCTCAACGGATCGCGCGAAGTGATTCAAATCAAGCCTTGATTCCGAGACGTTCGAGGTCTGCTTGAAGCGTCTCTGCATCGGTGAACAGCACCGATTGCCAGCCTGCCGCTTTGGCGCCGTCGACATTCTTCTGGCTGTCATCGATGAACAGCGTGGCCGCCGGTTCGAGGCCGAAGGCGGCGACGTGATGATCGTAGATGCCGCGATCCGGCTTGATCAGGCCGATTTCCCCCGAGATGGTGACGCCGCGCGGACGATTGAGAAAATCGAAGCGTTCGCGGGCCTCGGCCAGCGTGTCGCTGGCAAAATTGGTCAGCATGGTCACGTCGTGGCCGCTCTCGATCAGGCCGACCATGATGGCGACGCTATCGTCATAGGCATGCGGCACCATCTCGTGCCAGTGGCGGCGGAAACCGCGGATGTTTTCCGCGTGATCGGGGTGGTCCGCGATCAGCAGCGCCTCGGCCTCTTCCCAGGTCCGGCCGCGATCCTGCTCGATGTTCCAGTCATGCGTGCAGACATTGTCGAAAAACCACTTTCTCTCTTCGGCATCCGGAATGAGGCGGCTGAACGGAATGTTGGGATCGTAGTGGATCAGCACGCGGCCGATGTCGAAAACGATGTGGCGTATTTCAGTCATGGGGCCTCTTTGCACTGTGTGGCGACGGCTTTTTCGTCGCGCCGGGTATCGCAGCCTCGATTGCCTTTTTCATGACAGTCGGCAGCGCCTCGCCGGAAATCTCGTGGGCGAGCGACCAGAAATGCCCGTCTGGCGCATCACCTTTGATGTGAGCGTGAAAGACTTCAAGTTGGAGAGCGAAATGCGTGAAGACATGCGCAATGCGGCCCGCATGCCGCCAGTCGGCGGGAAACGGCGCGGCCGCTTCCGTGGTTGCCCCATCGATCCGCGCGGTCCAACCCGTCGTCGGCACCTCGGTCATGCCGCCGAGCAAACCCTTCTCCGCCCGTTTGCGCAGAAGGATGGCGCCGTCGGCCCGCACGGCGACAAAGGCCGCGCCGTGCCGCTGCGGCTTGTCGGCCTTGGGCAGGCGCACCGGGAAGTGCTCGGGATCGCCTGAAACGACCGCGCTGCAGTCTTCGCGCAGCGGGCACAGCATGCAGCGCGGCCGGCGTGGCGTGCAGATGGTGGCGCCGAGATCCATCATCGCCTGGGCGAAGTCGCCAGGCCTTGTCCCGGGCACCATGCGCTCGACATGGGCACGGATTTCGGGCTTGGCTTCGCTCAGCGGGGTTGCGATCGAAAACAGCCGGGAGATGACGCGTTCGACATTGCCGTCGACAACGGCGGCGGGACGGTCGAAGGCAATCGCCGTGATGGCCGCCGACGTATAGGCGCCGATGCCTGGCAGTTCTCTCAAAGCCGTTTCCGTGTCGGGAAACCGGCCGCCACGCGCGGCCACAAGATCGGCACACGCCTTGAGATTGCGGGCGCGGGAGTAGTAGCCGAGCCCGGCCCAGGCCTTCATCACGTCCTCCGCAGGCGCCGCGGCCAGCGCCTCGACATCGGGCCATTTCTCGACGAAAATCCGGAAATAGGCCTTCACCGCTTCGACGGTGGTCTGCTGCAGCATGACCTCGGAGAGCCAGATACGGTAGGGATCAGGCCGCACGCCGCGCGCATGCTCACGAGGCGTGATGCGCCACGGCAATTCACGGTGATGTACGTCGTACCAGCCTAGCAGGCGGGACGCGATATGCCCGGATGCAGCTCTGCTGCTATCCCCGGATGTGGCTTTGCCACTATCCCAGGATACGGTCTTGCGGGTCTGGTCTGCTGGTGCCATTGATCTGTATCGGCCTGGCCGGTATCTGCTGGGGTCTTGGCTGGAGGACGTACATGGCAGGCAGAACGCCCTACGGCAATCCCGTCCCGGTCAGCGATCTCGCGACCAGGATCCTCGATCCGGTGCTCCGCAAACGGGCTGGCATTTCGATCGGCCTCGTCCAGTCATGGGACGAGATCGCCGGCCCGCGGCTGGCCAGCCATTCGCGCCCCGAAAAAATCCAGTGGCCGCGCCGTATGCATGAGGACGATCCGTTCGAGCCGGCCGTGCTGGTCATTGCCTGCGAAGGCATGGCGGCACTTCATCTGCAGCACGAGACGGGCGAGATCATCAACCGGGTCAACGCCTTCCTCGGCTTCACCGCCATCAATCGCATCAGGATCCTGCAGAAGCCGGTGACAACCGACAAAGGAAGGCGCAAACCGGCCCTGAGGCCGCTGACGGCGGCTGAGAAGACTAAATTGTCGGGAACTGTCGGCCTGGTCGATAATGATGAACTGCGCGCCTCGTTGGAGAAACTTGGCGCGACCATTATTGGGGAGAGAAAGTCATAGGCGTCTTGAAGAAAGTCATGGATTCGTCGTCAATATCTCGCATTCGTGATCGCCCTTGTCAGGTTTCGCGATTGGATTGGGGATCGAGATGCCTTAATTCGCGCCAACTCTCGCCTTTTCGTGTCTTTGCATTGCAAAATCCAACCCTTGTCAGGTGATTCGTATGAACCGTCCCCCGTTTGGCCAAAGCTTGTCTCGCAGAAACGTCCTGTCTTCGCTGGCCGCCATTCCGGCGGTGGCCCTGCTCGCCGCCTGCAGCGACTCTGGCGAGGAGGCGAAGGCCGCGGATGTGAAGCCTGCGGCCCCGGCCGCCCCCGCGACGCCGGCCACGCCGGCCGCCGCCACCGCGCCGGAAGCCCAGGGCACCGTGGACATGGCGGAACTGATGAAGCCGGGTGCGCTGCCCGACAAACAGCTTGGCAAGGACGACGCCAAGGTCACCATCGTCGAATACGCCTCGATGACCTGCCCGCACTGCGCGCATTTCGCCGAGACCACCTTTCCGGACCTGAAGACCAAGTACATCGACACCGGCAAGGCGCGCTACATCCTGCGCGAATTCCCGTTCGATCCGAGTGCCGAAGCCGGTTTTATGCTGGCGCGCTGCGCCAAGGACAACTACTACCCTATGGTCGACGTCCTGTTTAGGCAGCAGGCGAACTGGGCTGGCGTTCAGAACACCAAGGATGCACTGCTGCAAATCTCGAAGCTCGCCGGTTTTACACAGGAGTCCTTCGAGGCCTGCTTGACGGACCAGAAACTTCTGGACGATGTGAGATCGGTCCAGAAGCGTGGCGCCAATGAATTCAAGGTCGACTCGACACCGACCTTCTTCATCAACGGTAAGACCTACAAGGGGGCGATGTCGATTGAGGAAATGTCGGCCATCATCGACCCTCTGCTCTGACGTCCAGTCAGCCCTGAGGCGGCGGCGCTTCGGCGTGCGCGGCTTCCGGTCGTGCCGCGAATTCTCATCGCAAAACCACGGTAATCCGCTTAGTGGGCGGCGCGAATGAAGTTTTCGCGCCTTCGCCTCCTCGGTTTCAAGTCCTTCGTCGAGCCCGGCGAGTTCGTCATCGAACGCGGACTGACCGGCATTGTCGGGCCGAATGGCTGCGGCAAGTCGAACCTTGTCGAGGCGCTGCGCTGGGTGATGGGCGAAAGCTCCTACAAGAACATGCGCGCGTCCGGCATGGACGACGTCATCTTTTCCGGCTCGGGCACGCGCCCGGCACGCAACACCGCCGAAGTCACGCTTTTCCTCGACAACAGTGACCGCTCGGCGCCCGCTGCGTTCAACGATGCCGACGAACTGCAGGTGTCGCGCCGCATCGAGCGCGAGGCCGGCTCGCTTTACCGTATCAACGGCAAGGAGGCGCGCGCCAAGGACGTGCAGCTTCTGTTCGCCGACCAGTCGACCGGCGCGCGTTCGCCGTCGATGGTCGGTCAGGGCCGCATCGGCGAACTGATCCAGGCCAAGCCGCAGGCACGCCGCGCGCTGCTCGAAGAGGCAGCAGGCATTTCCGGCCTGCACACCCGCCGCCACGAGGCAGAACTGCGGCTGAAGGCGGCCGAGCAGAACCTCGAACGACTGGACGACGTCGTCGGCGAGCTGGAAAGCCAGATCGAAAGCCTGAAGCGCCAGGCGCGCCAGGCCTCCCGCTTCAAGAACCTGTCGGCCGATATCCGCAAGGCCGAAGCGACGCTCCTGCATCTGCGCTGGACGCTGGCCAAGACCCAGGAAGGCGAGGCGCGTTCGGCGCTGGCGGTTGCGACAGCCCTTGTCGGCGACCGCGCCACGGCCCAGATGGCTGCCGCCAGGGAGCAAGGTATCGGCGCTCACCGGTTGCCGGATTTGCGCGACGCGGAAGCCGCCGCCGCCGCTGCCTTCCAGCGCTTGTCGATCGCCAAGTCGCAGATCGAGGAGGAAGCCGGCCGTATCCGCGCCCGCCAGAGCGAACTCGAGCGCCGGCTACAGCAGCTCGAAGGCGATATCGCACGTGAAGAGCGCATGGTCCGCGACAATGCGGACATTCTCGAGCGCCTTCGCACCGAAGAGGCAGCACTCAATTCGGAAAATGCCGGCGCCGCCGAACGCGAAGCCACCACCCGTGCGGCGTTCGAACAGGCGGCGTCGACGCTTTCACAAAGCGAAGCCAAGCTCGCCGCGCTGACAGCCGAACGGGCCGAAGCAGCCGCCTCGCGCAACCAGATCGAACGGACGCTGCGCGACACCGCCGAGCGCCGCGACCGTTTCGCGCGCCAGCTTGCCGATGTCGACCGAGAATTGTCGGAGATACTCTCCAAGGTCGCTGGCCTGCCCGATCCGGCCGAGAAGCGGGTGCTGGTCGAACAGGCCATGGCGCTGCTGGAGGAGGCCGAGGCTGCCGTGTCCGAGGCAGAGCAGTCGGTCATCGATGCCCGCGCTACCGAAAGCGCTGCCCGGCCACCGCTTCAGGATGCCAGGGCCGAGCTGGCGCGGATCGAAACCGAAGCGCGCACGCTGGCCAAAATCCTGAATGCAGCCAGCGGCGATCTCTTCCCGGCCGTGCTGGAGCAGATCAGCGTCGATCGCGGTTTCGAAACGGCGCTGGGTGCGGCCCTTGGCGAAGACCTCGACGTGCCGCTTGACCGCAGCGCGCCGGTGCATTGGGGCGAAAGCGCGATCCAGCCCGGCGACGCGGCTCTGCCGGAAGGCGTCAAAAGCCTGGCCAGCGTGGTCCACGCGCCGGCACAGCTCGCCCGCCGCCTGGCGCAGATCGGTATCGTCGATGCCGCCGGTGACGGCCGCCGGTTGCAGTCGCTGCTTGCTCCCGGCCAGCGGCTGGTCAGCCGTGAAGGCGCGCTCTGGCGTTGGGATGGCTTCACCGCCAGCGCCGATGCGCCGACCGCCGCAGCACAACGGCTGGCGCAGAAGAACCGGCTGGCTGAGCTCGATGCCGAGGCGATACAGGCGACGCTCGTCCTGCGCCAGGCCGAGGAGGCGCTGGGAGAGGCTGAACAGGCGCTCCGCCTGGCGAGCGAGGCCGAGCGCAACACGCGCCAGGCCGGTCGTGACGCTCAGCATCGGCTGGACGCTGCCCGCAATGCGTTGGCCGAGGCCGAGAGGGCCGGCGGCGAATTGCAGAGCCGGCGCGCCGCACTCGATGAAGCGCGCGCCCGCATCGTCGACAGCCATGAGGAGATTTCGGCCGCCTTCGCTGAGGCGGAAATGCTGCTGCAGGACGCGCCCGATCTTGGCGATCTGCAATTGCAGTTCGAACAGTCCTCGGCCAATGTCGCCCGCGACCGCGCCGCGCTTGCCGATGCGCGCGCGGTGCATGAGGGGCTGCGGCGCGAAGCCGAGGCGCGCGCGCGCCGGCTCGATGCCATTGGCGCCGAGCGCAGCAATTGGCTGGAGCGGGCCGAAAACGCCTCGACGCAGATCGCTTCGCTCGGCGAACGCAAGGCCGAGGCCGAGGCCGAACGCGAGCGGCTGGCCGATGCTCCCGATGAAATCGACGCCAAGCGGCGTGCCTTGCTGTCGCAGCTCACCGAGGCCGAGAGCTTGCGCAAGGCGGCGGCCGACCGTCTGCAGGAAGCGGAGAACCGGCAATCCGAACTGGACAAGGCCGCCACCGGCGCCATCCAGTTCCTGGCCGAGGCGCGCGAGACCCGCGTTCGCGCCGAGGAGCGGCTGACGGCGGCCGACGAGCGCCGGCTGGAGGTCGAGGCGCGCATACAGGAAACGCTGAACACGCCGCCGCATCTGGTCATCCGCCACACCGGTCTGGAGGCCGACAGCCCGATGCCTGAGATGGCCGAGATCGAGCGTCAACTCGACAGGCTGAAGATCGAGCGCGAACGGCTCGGCGCCGTCAATCTGCGCGCCGAGGAGGAGCAGAAGGAGCTATCCGACCGGCTGGAGGCGATCGTCTCCGAGCGCGAGGACATCATCGAGGCGATCCGCAAGCTCAGGCAGGCGATCCAGAGCCTCAACCGCGAGGGCCGTGAGCGGTTGCTGGCCGCCTTCGAGGTCGTCAACGGCCATTTCCAGCGGCTGTTCTCGCATCTGTTCGGCGGCGGCACGGCGGAATTGCAGCTGATCGAATCCGACGATCCGCTCGAGGCTGGCCTCGAAATTCTGGCCCGCCCGCCCGGCAAGAAGCCGCAGACCATGACGCTGCTGTCCGGCGGCGAGCAGGCGTTGACGGCGATGTCGCTGATCTTCGCGGTGTTCCTGACCAACCCGGCGCCGATCTGCGTGCTCGACGAAGTCGACGCGCCGCTCGACGACCACAATGTCGAACGCTTCTGCAATCTCATGGACGAGATGGCGGCCACCACCGAGACGCGTTTCGTCATCATCACCCACAATCCCATCACCATGGCGCGCATGAACCGGCTGTTCGGCGTGACCATGGCCGAGCAGGGCGTCAGCCAACTGGTGTCGGTGGACCTGCAGGCGGCCGAGGCGATGCGCGAGGCAAGCTGATCCAGATTGCGCTGCCTGCGAAGGGGCCGCTCCGGAGCAATTCAGGAAAAGTGTGCAAGCGGTTTTCGCCCGGCAAAAAATGTCAGGGCCGCGGACTGTGCCTGTGCGAATGATGCTTGGCCGAGGACCAGACGAAATAGAGCGATCCCAGTTTTAGCACAGGCACCCTGCGATCCCGCTCGCGATCACGCAGTTCGCGGTAGGTCTTCACCTTCAGTGTGCCCCCCGGCAATCTGATTCGCAAAGCCATGATGCATAGAGCTTACGTGCTTTCTCCAGTCGATGGAATGTTCATTTCAAGTTCATCGTCAGTATTCGAGCTCTTGGAGGGTCGATCGGGAATTGTACTGGGCCACCAGATGACGAAATATTTGCCAAACTGCCAGACCGGGACTTCGCCCTTGTGCTCCCGTCGCCGCAACTCATGACGTTGCTTGACCTTCAACACGCCACCCGGAAGCCTGATCTTGATCGTCATCGTCCCTCAATACTGATGGCGCGCTTCCTGGGTGCCGCGCCCGAAGCTTCATCTGTCCGGCCAAGGTAGAAAAAACCGCCCACTCTCGGATCGGACCGTTGCAATCCGATTTCGCCGAGTCAATGGAGCCGGGGGCGAACTCCTCTGGCTATCGGCCCCGTGCACAAAGGGCTTGAGAACAGGCTCAACCTCTGCGCCGCAAGATCCAGTTCACACAGATCACGGCCACGAGGCCACACGCGATGCCGACGCAATCGGCAACCCAGTCGGACACGTCCAGATCACGTCGTATCAGCGCCGTGCCCTGGAGGACCTCGATCGCCGCTCCAACAACTGCAAGGAAGACGATCAGCCTGACCTTGCGATCAGGCCAGCCGAGCCCTCCAAGGAAAGTCATGACGGCAAAGGCGCTGGCGTGATTCAGCTTGTCGTAATGGAAACCGATATCGATCCCGTACTCCTCGAGTCCGGGTATAGGCACCAGTGCAAGGACAAGAACAGCGACAAGCGTGCTGAAAAAAGCAATCCGTTCGGCGGCTGGATGAAGTCTCATTCTGCTCCAATCTGTGCCTGCCCGCCGCGAAGGTCGAATCCGGCTCGGGATCTGCGCCGGGCTCCTGCAGGGGCGCCCGGTGCATGGGGCAGGACGGTGCCGCCGCGCCACGATCGCATCGGATGTTTCGAAAAGCAACGGAACCATCCCTGACCATTATCGGGGGAGGATATTTCACCTGGCCCGATCTAGCCGTCGCAAGCCACACCTTGCGTGTTGCCAACCAAGAGCGCGAATTCTCCCGGTTTTCGGGAAGGTCGTTGCCCGGGAAAGCGGGTTTCACTTCCATCATTCAAAAGTAAGCTCCAGCCATGAACCGGAGCTTGATGATGACAGAGGCGGAAACCAGAATGTTTCACACGCTTGATGTGCCAGCCGGTCCGGTGCGCTGGCCCGGGATTCCGGCCGACCTGCCAAGGTATGGCGCGTGTGGCCGCACCTGCGCATCATGCCCGATGCGAAGCCCGCACTGCTCCTCGAACGCCCTTGATGCCGACGCTTCGGCGCAACTTTCCCGGTGAGCAGGCGATGGGCGGCGCCGGAAAATGCGCCGCCTGTCGGAGGATTGCCCGCGATCAGGCCGCGAGCCAGGCCCGGGTGAAGTCCTGCTCATAGGCCTGATGCATCTGGTAACCCATCAAGGCAGGTTTCATATGGCAGAACAGCTTTCGCCAGTAGGGCTGAACGATGATGCCGGAATCCTGCAGCATGACCTGCAGTTCCTTCATCACCGCACGGCGCTGCTCCGGATCGGCGATGGCGTTGGCCTTGTGGACCTTGGCATCGAAGTCGGGATCGGCGAACCCTGTCTCGTTCCATGCCGAACCGGTCTGGTAGGCAAGCGCATAGGTCTGGATGCCGAGGGGTCGGGCGTTCCAATTGGTGGTCGCGAAGGGATACTTCGTCCAGTCGTTCCAGAATGCCGATTCCGGGATGACAGTGCGTTTCACCTTGAAGCCCGCGTCGCGCATCTGCTGGGCGACGGCATCGGAGCTTTCCTTGCGGTAATCGGCTTCGACCGAGATCAGATCAAACTCGAAATCGAGCTGGCCGGCTTCCTCGAGCAATGCCCTGGCCCGGACCGGATCACGTTTGATCGGCGGCAAGTCGGCGTGTTCGGGATGCATCGGTCCGACATGATCGTTCTGCGCGACGATACCCATGCCGTCGGCGCCCAGTTGCAGCACCGCTTCGTTGTCGACAGCAAGCTGTATGGCGTTGCGCACGCGCTTGTCGTCATAGGGTTTGGCGTTGACGTTGCAGCGCGAGACCAGGGTGGCGGCAGTGACGATCTCGCTTTTCTTCAGGCCCAGCCTGTCGAGCATGGCGACGTCATAGGACTGCGTCTGCCCATTCAGGTCGATCTCACCGGATTCGAAGGCGGAGACGGTGGCGGCCGAGTCGGTGCCGTAGTCAGTCCAGTCGATGCCGTCGAGGAACACCTCGCCGCCCCACCACGACCCGTCCGGCCGCTTGCGCACCGAGGCAGCAACGCCGACATCGAGTTTTTTAAGTTCGAACGGGCCCGTGCAAACGGGATTGGCCGACAGTGGCGCCGCCTTCGGATTGAAGGTGTGGTGGACGATCAATGCCGGATAGTCGGTCATCGCCGGGATGATGGTGATGTCGGGCTGAGACAGTTTCAGGACCACGGTGTGGCCGTCGCGAACCTCGATGGCACCAGTGCGCGCCACCTTGGTATCGGGATCGATAAGCGCGGTCATGCGCCCGGCCATCGAGTTGCCGGCGGCATCCTTCTCGCACCAGCGCGTGATGTTGAAGGCAACATCGGTGGCGGTGAAATCGTCGCCGTTCGACCATTTCACGCCCGGACGCACCTTGAGCACATATTCCGTCGCGTCCGCATTGATCTCCCAGCTCTGCAGCAGCACCGGCTCGAAGGTGAAATCCGGCTTCCAGCGCACCAGCGGTTCGAGAAACTGCATGGCGATGTTGCCCATCTGCGAAACCTTGAACTTGCGCGGGTCTTCCAACTCCATCACCTGCATGGCAACACGCACCACGCCGCCCTTCCTGGGTTGGACGGCTTCCTCGGCCCGCGCCGGGACCGGCTGACCGATGAGCCCATAGGCAATCGCCGTGCTGGCGCCGAAGGCGCTGGCCAGCGCCAGAAACTCGCGGCGGCCAAGCGCGCCGCTCTTCGCGCCTTTCGCAAATGTGCCGATCGCGGGATGAAGAGGTCTGGATGTCATATCGGTTCTCCCATTGTTGATTTTACGCCCAAATTCGGTGGAATGCCCTTGCCGCGTCGTTGCTGGGCGCTGTTTTCTACAGGACGCGGCCGATGGCGGCGGGGCCGCGACGGCGAGGGGAAAGCAAGATGAATCTTCTGACGGCGATGCGGGTGTTCGATCGGGTCTGCCTGCTGGGCAGCCTGTCGGCGGCGGCGCGCGATCTCAACATGTCGACGACGGCCGTCAGCCGTACCATCAAGGAACTGGAAGACGACCTCGGCGTCCGGCTCATCAATCGCACCACAAGGCGTCTCAGCCTCACCGAGGCGGGCCGCGACTATGCTCCGCGTGCGCGCAGCCTGCTCGACGACATTTCCGAACTGCAGGATTCGACGCGCGGCCTGCACAAGGAGACGCGCGGCCTGATCCGGGTTTCCTGCTCCAATGTTCTGGGCCACACGCGCATAACCAAGCTGGTGCCGAAATTCCTCGAAGAAAACCCGCTCACCACGATCGAGTTCGACCTCACCGCGCGTTATGTCGTCGGCATTGTCGAGGAAGGCTACGATGTGGCCATCCGCTTCGGCGGTCAGGCGGATTCCGCCCTGATTGCGCGCCGGCTTGGTGAAGTCCGCAACTATGTCTGCGCCACGCCCGATTATTGGGATGCAAACGGCCGTCCGGTCCACCCGGATGAGCTGGCAAGCCATTCCTGCGTGCTGAGCAATTTCGCCAAGCGCCTTGGCACGTGGCCATTCATCGGACCCGACGGCCCTTTCGATGCGGCTATCGGGGGGCGTATCTCGACCAACAGCGTCGAGGCCGCCTACCAGATGACCACCGCCGGTTTCGGCATCGGCAACCTGCCCAGCCTGCTGGTCGACGCTGCGATCAGGGACGGCCGGCTGGAAGTGCAACTGGATGAGTTTCGCCCCGGCTCCAGCCCGATCTACGCGCTCTATCCGCACCGCACCTATATTGCGGCCAAGGTGCGCGCGTTCGTCGATTTCCTGATCCGCGAACTGTCGGCCGACTTCACCGCCTGAAATGCTGCCCGATTGTCCATGGCCAACGCCGCCAGGGGCCTGGCGCGAACGCCAGGCCCCCTCTGCCCCCGTCGCCCGACGCGGCAGCGTCATTTCCACCAGGCGGTGGTGTCGTACATCGGTCCCGGCTCCTCGAAGAGCTTTTCGTATTTGCACAGTGCCGGCGTCTTGCCGAGCGGCACCGAAACGCCGTCCCTGAACGCCCATTCGCCACGTTGCGTCGTATCGGCCCGCACATAGCTGGACAGCGCAAAGGCCCGGTCGTGCCGCGATTTGTTGGGCGAGGAGCCGTGCACGGTAAGCAGCCCCCACAAAGCAAGGTCGCCCGGCTCCAGCACCAGCGGAACGATGGTCGCCGGGTCGATGCCGACCTTGCGCAACTCTTCTTCGGCGGTCAGGCCCTTCATCAGCTCGCCGGTTCCCTCGTCCGACAGGCCGAGATAGCCGAGCTTGTGGCTGCTGGGCACGACCTGAAGGCAGCCATTGTCCAGCGTCGCCCGATCGACCGCGAGGCCTGTTGTCACGGTGGCGTCGGCGACATTGTCGAAGGCGGCCTGGTTACGGAAGCGCAGATCCTGGTGGAAGCGATAACCCGTGACATTGGCGCCGGGCGGCTTCCAGTGCAGCTGTTGGGCGATCTGCCTTATGTCACGGCCGATCAGGCCCTCGAGCAGCTTCAGATAGTCGGGATTGCGGCGGAATTCTTCAAAATAGGAATTGATCCAGGAAAACCAGTAAGCCTGCAGCACATAGCGTTGGCCAAAGTCCGATTCAGGCAGGATCTGGAAATTCAGGTTGCCGTGCCGGAAGGTGGCGTGATGCTTGAGGCCTTCGGCATAGACCGCATCGGTTTCCTTCTTCAGCCGGATCATCTCGTCGCCGTCGACGAATTGTCGAACGACCGCGTATCCTTCCTCGCGGTACTGCTCCACCGCCTCGCGTGCCTGCCTGTCCGTCAGCATGTCCGTGACAACCCCTGTCTGTGATCCGTGTCGATCGTAACGAAGGGGTTGCCGGCGATAAGCCATGGATTTTGGCATCGACTTTCCCGATTATCGGGAAATTGAGCGGGGCGTCAAAGGTGCATCGGTCGCAACCGGCTGGTCAGATACGTGCTGTGCCGGCAGGCCCTAAAAATAGGTCCGCGGCGCGACAAGGTTCTTCTGCTGGCGAACATAAAAACAGTAGAAGCCGAACGCCGCGGCAAACCACATGAAGGCCTCACCCATGGCCAGCCGGTTGTTGGAATTGGTAAGGATGGTTAGGGCGAAGAAGACCAGTGTGGAGATGTAGCAGGACCATGCGGCCGGAGCGACAAGCTTGGCTCGCATGGCCAGCAGAACCTGCCTGGCCGACCAGGTGTAGAGAAAGGCAAAGAACGCCAGTCCGACCACACCATAGCGCACGGCAATCTCAAGATAACCATTGTGGAAGACGTTGAAGATCATGGGATGATAGGTTCGGTTCTGCCATTCGGTCAGCCAGCTGGAACTGGCTCCGAAGATCGGGTGGCGCTTCCAGATATTGATCGCATCCGCCCACAGCATCAGCCTCTCCTTGGCTGCAAGCGGAACCGCGTCGCTCGCGATGGCGCGGTCGAAGGCGGGGAGGACCCCATGCCTGAACACATCCGGAACCAAGGTTTTGACGAATGCCATGGTATCGTCGGCGGTGGACGAGAAGATGTTGTGTGCCGCGACAATGCCGGCCGCCACGATCACCAGCACGCCACCCGAAACCAACAGTTCGCGGCGATGGCCTCTCGCCAGGGTCATGACCGCCAACAAGAGCAGAGCGAGCGCAAGCGCAAGCCACACTCCCTTTGAGCGCATCTCGATGATGTTGACGAGGGCAAGCAGCAGGACGGCTGTCGACAGGGCCCAATGCAGGTTCTTGGTTGCTTTCCCGAGGTCCGTTCTCTGGGCCGAGTAGGCCATGAATTGCAGCGTGCAGAGGAAGATGAAACCGGCCGCCACCGACGCGTGGATGGGATTGTTGAAAAGCCACGGGGCCGGTTGGATGCCTTGAAACATGTCCGAATAGAAGGTGTCCGCCGCCAGGAAGACGAGACTGAGGATCATGAACCAGAGCACGAGCCGTGCGGGTTGCCTGACAAACAGCAGAAACGCGAAGCCGGTCGTCGCGTAAAACAGCGGAAACATGTAAATGCCTTCGGCGCCACCCAACTGGTGGGTGCCGAAATAGACGATCGCCAGTCGGATGAAGACGTAGAGCGACCAGCCCAGACACAGGAAGCCGACCCAACCGATCAGCGGTTTGCTGTAGGTCCACAAATCCACTCTGAACCAGCGGATGACCGCGACCAGGGCCAGCGCCAGGCCCGCATAGCGGTAGGTGTCGGCCTCGCGCCACACCGCGGAGACCAAAGCGAGAATGGCGAGTGCCGCAAGCAACAGAAGCAAGGTGTGGCGCGGCGCGTTGTCCTTGGCATCATCCAGGGCATCTCGCGGCAGAGGGGGCGGCAGCAGGACGTGATGCAGGCGGCGCAGCTCGTCGCTGGCCCGCAACACCCCGGCACGTAGCCGGCTCGGCCCGCCCAGCCTTGCGGATTTGTAGCTTCCCGAGGGACCGGCTATGCCCGAAATCCCACTGCTGGCGGCGAAGCCAAGCACGTTTTGGCGGACCGAATAGACTTTCAGGCCGGTATCCCAAAAGCGCTCGAGTGCGACGTCCCATGGCATTTTCATAACGGCGAGCGCCGACAACAGACCCTGCGCGCCCTCTCGCGTCACCAGATAGGCGGCGGCCGAGCCTTGCGGGCCATGCAGCGCACGACCGATCTCGTCGCCTTCAACCGTTTCGACGGCGCGCATGAAGAAGCTCATGCGATGGTTGGTCAGCTTGATGACGTCGAAATCCGGCACCGCCGCGATGATGGCCTCGATGCGCCGCATGGTGTTTTCGCTGAAGAGGACATCGTCCTCGATAATCAGGCCATGGGCGCTGCCACCGGCCAGGAACGTTTCCAGCGCCCGGATATGGCTGCGGTAACAGGCATATTCGCCCGAAAGGATGTCGCGCCCGCTCAGCTTGCGCGCGGCTGGAAGATCGATCTCCGTCAGGTCTTTTTCAGCGAGAGCCCGACCGTCGACGGCGGCAATGCGCTGCAAGGTCAGGCCGGCCGCCTCGGCGCTGGCGCACAATTCGCTCCAGCGACCGGTCTCGCGATCGAGGTTGATGGCGAAGATAGGAAGGTTCATTGAAGTTCCATGTTGAGCCGCCACCCACCTGGTCGACCTATGTATGGAAAGAAGGAGATGTTCAAGGCGACACTTTACAGATCATGTGCAAGACCCGAATTTGCCGCGATGCCTCTTGCTCATCTGCGCTTACGACACCGTCGAATCATGAGCTGATCGGCTTCATGGAAGATCGCAAAGGTACTCTCGGGTCCCATGTGCCCAAAAGGGAATAGAACGGCATGGCCGGGCAGCTTCTTTAGACCTCGGATAGGTTTTGTCGGTATTTATCGGAAAAAAGGAGCCGAAGTCATGACCGACATCTGGCACTCACTCCTCGCCAACCTTGCCCTGGTCTCCATCCTCGTGGTCGCCTGGGACCTTGTGGCGGATTTCACCGGGCGTCTCTCGCGGCGGATGCAGTCGCTGCTTCTCGGCGTGGTCATGTGCGTGGGCGCGATCATTTCCATGGCGACGGCCCTGTCCGTCTCCGGCTTCGTCGTCGATCTGCGCGCCGCCTTCATTGCTGCTGCCGCGTTCTTTGGCGGATGGCCGGCAATGCTCATCGCCACGTTCGGCTCCATTGTTTATCGCATCCATCTCGGCGGACAGGGTGCGGGTGCTGGTGTCATGGGTATCCTCATCACCGCAATCGTCGGCATTGCGTGGCACCACATCGTCGCGGCCCGATCGCGCACCATGTACGACATATTCGGTCTTGGCGTAACGGTCGCTCTCGCCGGGCTGATCACGCTCCTGGTCATCCCGGCGCAAGCCGTCACGGGCCTTGTGCAGCAGAGCACGTTCCCGTCCCTCGTGTTCCGCTTTCTCAGCACAATCATCATCGGCGTCCTGCTCGACCGGCAGCAGCGCAGGCGGGAGCTCTTGATGTCCAACATGACCTACCGGGCCATGGTTCGCGAACTGCCGGATTGCCTGAACATAAAAGATGTCGACGGCCGCTTCATCGCCGCCAACCCCGCCACCGCCGAAATGGTTCGCGCTGCTTCGGTCGACGATCTGATCGGCAAGACGGATTTCGATTTCTACCCCAGGGAGGTGGCCGAACGCTTCCGGCAGGATGAGATGGGCGCGCTGGAGGCCGGGCAGACGTTGCGGATCGACCAGCCCGCGCTTTTCCCGGATGGCCGGCAAGGTTGGCTCTACACGCTCAAGGCCCCTTTCCGCGACGAGGCCGGGAAGATCGTCGGCGTCATCACCTACAATCGCGACATCACCGAGCAGAAGCGCACCGCGCAGCTCAAGAATGATTTCATTTCCACGGTCAGCCACGAATTGCGCACCCCGCTGACCTCCATCCGCGGCTCGCTTGGGCTGATTGCGGCCGGTGTGGCCGGCGAACTGCCGCCCAAGGCCGCCAATCTCGTCAACATCGCGCACACCAATAGCGAAAGGCTGGTTCTTCTCATCAACGACATTCTGGATATGGAGAAGATCGAATCGGGCGTGATCACCTTCAAGATCAAGCAGATGCCTGTCCGTCAGGTCCTGGAGCAGGCCATTGCCGCCAGCTCCAACTACATGGCTGACAGCCGGATCAGGATCGTTCTGATCGACGATGCGCCGCGCGCCGAGGCCAACATCGATCCGGATCGCCTCCATCAGGTGATGGCGAACCTCCTGTCGAATGCGATCAAGTTCTCGCATGCCGACGGTACTGTCACAGTGAAATTCCAGCGTCATGACCACGACATGCTGCGGATTTCCGTGATGGACCAGGGCGCTGGCATCCCGGAGGCTTTCCGCAGCCGTATATTCGGAAAGTTCGAGCAGGCCGACGCCTCCAGCACCCGTAAGATAGGCGGCACCGGCCTAGGCTTGAGCATCGTCAAGGCCATTACCGAAAAACTGGGCGGAGCCGTTTCCTTCGAAACCGAGGAAGGCAAGGGAACCTCGTTCCACGTGGACCTTGCAGAAGTACGCAGGCACCACCCAAGGCCGTATCCGCCACCGCACCTGACGCGGAAGCCCGATGGGCGCCTACGGGTTCTGATCTGTGAAGACGAGACCGACGTCGCCGCAGTGATTGCGGCACTCTTGGATGCGGAAGGCTTTTCCAGCGACGTCGCACCCGATATCGCCACCGCAAAGGCGCTTCTGCGGTCCCGCGAATACGTGGCCTTGACCCTCGACATCAAGCTGGCGGGGGAATCCGGCATCAAACTCTTCCACGACATTAGGGCATCGCCGGTGAATTCCGACATTTCGGTCATCGTCATCTCCGCCGTTGCCGATGAGGCCAGGCGCTCGCTCAACGGCAGCGCCGTCGGTATCGTCGACTGGCTGGAGAAGCCGGTGGATTCAAAGCGGCTTCACGCCGCCCTTGCCAAGATCCTTGCTGGCAGGACCGAGCAGAGGCCGAAGATTCTCCATGTCGAGGACGATGAGGGCGTGCTTGCGGTGATGTCGGAGGGGCTGGGTTCGGGTGTCTCGATTACTTCGGCGAAGACGCTCAAGGACGCCCGGGAGGCGATCGCGCAGCATCTCTTCGACCTGGTTATCCTGGATATTGCACTCCCCGATGGCTCGGGGTTGGACCTGCTGGTCGATCTGCCGCTCGAGACCGGGGTCATCGTGTTTTCGGCGGCGGAGCTCGACCAGAAACTCGGTGATCGGGTTCAGGCCATCATGACCAAGACCAGGGCGTCGGAAATCGATGTGGCAAAGCTGGTCAGGAGCATGTTGGTTTCGCCCCGCACTCAACCTGCCGCGCACGCCGAGGAGTGACGCTCATGCCCGCAAGGATTCTCTATGTGGATGACGAGGACGATATCCGCGAAATCGCCCAGATGTCGCTGGAGCTCGAGCCGGAATTCGAGGTGCGGTCCTGCCCGTCCGGCATGCAGGCGCTGACTGATGCCGCCGAATGGCGGCCCGACCTCATTCTGCTCGACGTAATGATGCCGGACATGGATGGGCCGGAGACGCTGAGGCGCTTGGCCCAGTCTGGGCCGACGGCTTGGATACCCGTGGTGTTCATCACCGCGCGCACCCAGACGCATGAAGTCGAACGCTATCTGGCGATGGGGGCGGTAGGGGTGATCGCCAAACCATTCGACCCGCTTGCGCTTGCCGGTGAAGTCAAAAGATTGCTTCTATCGCGCGCCTGATCCGACGTTTGGCGTGGGCACCGAGCGCAGTCTGGCTGCAGACTGTGCGACGCCGTTCACGGCTCCTATACCATGTCGCCTTATTCATCTACTGATTGTGCCGAGGTGCAGGCGTAGCGAATCAGGTTGTCTATAATCGCGCAGCATCGGCGGAGCTCGGCGAGAGATTGAGAAGAATGTCTCTGTCTGCATGAACCGCGTTGGCGGATGTCGGTTCATGGATCAATCACTCCGGGGGGCAAGCGGCAAAACGAGGCGCGAACCGGAGCAAGGCTGATGAACGGAGCGAAGGCAAGAGTTCTGATTTGCGATGACGATCCCCTCTTGCTCGAACTGATGGAATTCAGGCTCAGGGCAAAGGGATACGAGGTCATCAAGGCCATAGACGGGGCGGAAGCGCTCTTGAAGGCGGAGCATGAGGCGCCGGACATCATCGTGCTCGATGCGATGATGCCCAAGGCCGACGGCCTGGAGGTTCTTGCCCGGATCAAGAGCGACCCGGCTTTGTCGGAAATCCCGGTTGTCATGCTGACCGCCCGCAAGGGCGAAAGGGACATCGTCTCGGCCCTTGAGAAGGGGGCCGACGACTACCTTGTGAAACCCTTCATTCCCGAGGAGCTCCTGGCCCGGCTTGCGCGCCTGCTGGCGCGCAAGAGCGGGAAACGCTGATGTGGCGCGGCCGGCGCGCCGTCATTGCGGCATGCGTTTTCCTGGCGGTTGAAACGGCGCCTGCCGCCGCGCTGGCCCAGGCGGTCGACGAACTGTACGCCTCCGGCGTCAAGGCCAGGCAAGCCCAGCATTTCGACGAATCGGCGAAGCTGCTGCGGCGTGCGCTGGCGCTCAAGCCCGACAATGCCGATGCCCTGGTGCAACTTGGCTTCGCCGAGCTTGGCCGCAACAATCTGCCGGCGGCGCGTGAAGCCTTTTCCAGGGCGCTTGCGCTTGCGCCGACCTATCTGGATGCCAGCTTCGGCATCGCTCAGGTCGAGTTCCGCTCCGGCAATCTGGACGCCGCTCTGCAACTGGCAGAAGAGGTGTCGCGTGCCGAGCGGGGCAATGCCGACGCGGCGACGCTTGTCGCCAACATCCGCAAGGCCCAGCAGGCCGACAGCAGCAAGCAGAAGCCTGCGACCGCGAGGAAGAAGCTGCGCCCGCCGCGGCCGGATCCTGTCGCCGGCCTGATGGAGAAGGGCCAGAGATTGCGGGCGGCGGGACAATTGCCCGAGGCGGAGAACGCCTATCGCCGCGCGCTCGGGCTGGCGCCTAAAAACACCGACATCCTGGTCGCCATGGGTCTCGTGGCGGGCTCCCAACAGAAATTCGACGAGGCCGGGCATTTCTTCGACCAGGCGCTGGCCATCAAGCCCGGCCTTCTCGACGCCCGCCTCGGCAAGGTCCGGCTGGCGATCTGGCAGGGCGACGTGCCGCGCGCCCGCGCGATGATCGATGATGTGCTTGGCACCGCGCCAGGCAACGCCGAGGCGATCGCCCTCGACGCACGGATTTCTTTGCTCGAGCGGGATTACACGCGGGCCGAGCAGTCGTTTCAGCGGGTGCTGGCGATTGATCCGCGCAATGCCGAAGCGCTGGTGGGAATCGGCGATGTGCGCCGCGCCCGTGGCGACGACGACGCCGCGCGCGATGCCTACCGGCAGGCGCTTGCCCTCGAACCCGGCTCGCGCGACATCGAGCAGAGACTAGCTGCGTCACCGCCGCGCAAATGGCGGCTCGATATCGGTAGCGAAGTGAGCGACCTCACCGATGGACTTGGTGATTGGACAGACAGTTCGACCGGCCTTGCCTATCGGCCCACCCCGCAGACGACCATTTCGGGCCGCACCCGGATGGCGACTCGCTACGGCCGCACCGATGTTCAGATCGACGGCCGCATCGACCAGGCCTTTTCTCCCACGGTTTCGGCCTATGTGCTGGCAGCGGCGACGCCGGATGCCGACTTCCTGGCACGATATTCGGTCGGGGCCGGCGCTTCGTGGCGGATCATGGCGCCCGCGAAAGCGCTCGGTCCGTTCTCGCTCAACATCGATGCTCGCTATGACAATTTCGCCACCGCCGAGGTCACCACAATCTCGCCTTGGGTGCAGGTCTATGTCCTGGACGGCCGGCTGGGGCTTTCGGCACGTTGGGTCCACGCAGCCGACGACATCGGCACGCGCGCCGATGGTTATGTCCTGCGAGCCGATGTTGCAGTTGTCCCGAGCGTCAATGTGTTTGGTGGTTATGGGGATGCACCCGAGATCTCCGACGGCACGCTGGTGCCGACGCGTACCATCTTTGCCGGCATCTCCTGGGACGTCACCGATCCGCTGACGCTGCGCGGCAGCCTCGCCCATGAGCAGCGCCCGACATTCGACCGAACCACATTCGGGCTCGGCCTAACCGCGCGGTTCTGATCATGTTGTACATCTGGCACCTATCCATCCTGCTCAGTGCCCTTTCCCTGGCGATCATGCTTCTGCTGATCGTGCGTCGGGTATTGCAGGAGCGCCGGGGGACGGCGGGCGCCGATCAGCGGCGCCTTCTTCTGACGGCGCTGATCGCCTTCACCGAAAATCGGGATCGCGAGGCATTGAAGACGGCGCTGCTTGCGGTACCGGCGAGGGTGGCGATCGATGCCGGCTTCGAGTTTATTTCGCTGTTGCGCGGCGAGGAGCACGACGAGCTCCTTTCAGCCTTCAATGAATGTGGCCTGCCGACCCTTGTCGGCACCCAGCTTGAAAAAGGCAACGGCGCCGAACGCATCCACGCGGCCGAGATGCTGGCGGCGCTGCGTTCGGAAAACGCGGTGGCAAGCCTGCTTTCGGCGCTCGACCGCGACGGATCACGTGAGGTCAGGATCGCCGTCGCGATCGCGCTGTGCGATCTCGGCGCCTTGCCGCCGCTGGTCGTAACGCTGCGCAAGATCGGCGTGGCGGGGCAGCGCTCGCGACGCCTGATCGAGCTTTTCAGGCGCTTTCCGCCAAAGCGGTTCGACGAGCTCAGGGATTACGCCGGACGTCAGGACGCGGTGCCTTTCATCAGGGCGGCCGCAATCGATGCGCTTGCCCGCAACGGCGGGTTCCGGTTTGGTGAGTTCTTTGCCCGCGCGGCCGGCGATCCGTCGCCGGAGGTTACCGCAGCCGCATTGCGGGCACTCGGCCTGACCGGACATGCCAATGCGCCGGCCATCCTGATCAAGGCGATGGAAAATGGCGGCTGGGATGTACGCGCCGACGCTGCCGACGCGGCGGGCCGCCTCGGCCTGTCTGAACTCGCCGCGCCCCTCGCGCAGCTTATGGACGACGAGGCATGGACTGTGCGCTACGCCGCTGCCAACGCGCTCCGCTCGTTCGGCCAGAAGGGAGAGCAGGTGCTGCGCGAGATCGCCGCCAGCGACGTCTCGCGCAGGCAGCGCACGGCCTCGCTGATCCTCGCCGAGGGGCCAGCCACCTGATGTTCGACTGGAGCCAAGAGATCGTTCTGGGGGCCTCCATCCTGTCCTGGTTCATCATCGGGGCGGGGCTGGCGCAGACGGCGATCTACCTGCTGCAGCTCATCATCGCCGCCTACGCCCTGTCCAAGCGCCCGCCGGTCGCGCGTTCGGCTCTGCTGTGGCACCGCTATGGCGACGTAGCGCCGCCGATCGCGCTGCTGGTGCCCGCCTACAATGAGGAAGTGAACGTGGTCGAGAGCGTGCACTCGATGCTGGCGCTCGAATATCCGAATTTCGAAGTCATCGTCATCAACGACGGCTCGAAGGATCAGACTCTGCAGCGCCTTATCGAAGGCTTCAAGCTGGTGAAATTCCACCGGCCTTATGAGGAGGCCCTGACGCACAAGCCGATCCGCGGCCTCTATTCCTCGCCGATGACCGAACGGCTGTTCGTGGTCGACAAGGAAAATGGCGGCAAGGCCGATGCCCAGAATGCCGGCATCAATGTCTGCCGCGCGCCGCTCTTTTGTGTGATCGACGGCGACTCCATCCTCGAGCCCGATGCACTGATGCGCGCGGCCCAGCCCTTCATCGACGATCCCGAGCGCACCATCGCCGTCGGCGGCACGATCCGCATCGCCAACGGATCGAGGATCGAAGCGGGCAGGGTGCGCGAGATCCGCCTACCCAGCCGGTTGCTGGCACTGTTCCAAGTGGTCGAATATCTGCGGGCCTTCCTTATGGCACGGCTGGCCTGGAGCCGCATCAACACGTTGATGCTGGTGTCCGGCGCCTTCGGCGTGTTCCGCCGCGCCGAAGTGGTGGCGGTTGGCGGCTTCACCAAGGGATCGATGGGCGAGGACATGGACCTTGTGATCAAGCTGCATCGCCACATGATGGACACCAAACGCAAATACCGCATCCAGTTCATTCCGGAGCCGGTGTGCTGGACAGAAGCACCCGAGTCACTGCGCGTTCTGGCCAGGCAACGCACGCGCTGGCAGCGCGGTGCGCTCGAGTGCTTCTTCCGCTACCGCTCCATGCTCTTCAACCCCCGCTATGGGCGGGTCGGCTTCCTCGGATTTGGTCACATACTGATTGTCGATGTGCTTGGGCCCATATCGGAGGTGCTGGGCTATGTGCTGATCCCGGCCTTTTGGCTACTCGGCATCCTCTCGACCGAATATCTCTTGGCATTCACGTCGCTGGTTTTCACCTACGGCGTTTGCGTGAGCGTGTGTTCGCTGGTTCTCGAAGAAGCCGAGCTTCAGCGTTTTCCGCGCGCGCGGGACCTTGCCGTACTCACGGCCGTGGCGGTGATCGAGAATTTCGGCTACCGCCAGCTCAACAATTTCTGGCGCGTGAAGGGCTGGTGGCAGTATCTGCGCGCCGACCATAGCTGGGGCGAGATGACCAGGACCGGCCTGACTGGACCGAAGAAGTGAGCCTCTTCGGCTGACGTCACTTCAGCGTCCGCTCGATCTCCGCAATAAGCGCATCGAGCGCAATATGTGCGACATCCGACCGCTCGATCAGCAACGTCTCAAGCTCGGACGCTCGCACGCTGATATCCGGAAAGCCGAACGTTCCGGCCCCACCCGCCAGCGAGTGAGCGATCCCGATCAGCGTATCGCCGGAACTGCTGCCGGGCACAGCCCTCCTCTCACGGGCGGCCTTCAACTCCACGAGCCGATCCGCACACCGGGCAAGGAAACGTTGCTGCAAGGAAGCGAAGGGATCGTTTGAGATAGGCCGATGCTCCGTTGCGGGACGTCGAGGGTCATTCAAGCAGAAAGCGGCGCGGGTTGGAATGGACTGCTTGGTCGAGCACGCCCCCCTGTCGGAGGAGAACGGCACCAGGCTGGTCTGCAACGACACTGGCATGCCTGGGCTGTGGACAAGCGCGCTGCCATCACCAGAAAAAAAGTGATTGGCTGGGGCGCCAGGATTCGAACCTGGGAATGTCGGTACCAAAAACCGATGCCTTACCACTTGGCGACGCCCCAATTGCCGTCAGAGTCGCTTGTGCGGCGCGTTATTAGCAGAGCAGCCAAAAAGCACAATCCTTATGAGTGACGGTTGGAACGCTCGAATTGGGCAGGCAACGCAGCGCTGGCAAATGATATGCAGCGGGCTATTCGGACCACACCGCCATCTCGTTTCCGGCTGGATCGACGAAGTGGAAGCGCCGGCCGCCGGGGAACGGGAAGATCGGTTTGACGATCGTGCCGCCGGCGCTTTCGACAGCGTCGAGGGTTTGCTCCAGATCCCTGCTGTAGAGCACGGGCAGCGGCTTTGATGGCGCTTCCGCGGCATCTGCCTGGAAGCCTCCGTCCAGGCCTTCGGCAAAGGCCGAATAGGTCGGCCCATAATCGGTGAACGACCAGGCAAAGGCGGTACTGTAGAAAGCCTTCAGCCGGTCCAGCGTTCCACCGGTCGCGGGCATTTCCAGATAGTCGAGTTTTCCGGGCAGTTTCATGGCGCACCTGTTTGTTCACTGTATGTTCTACTCCAGAATTCCTGACTTGGCAAGTCTTTTTGCCGCATGCTGGGGCACGGCTTTGCTTAATCGATTGTAGTGGCCGGGCGGCTTTGCCGATGTCTTGCCTTTCGCACTGCAGCATCATATCGCTCCAAGGACGGACCGGCGGAACTTTCCGTTTCGCCAATCTTTCCAGTCTCCTGCAACCGGAGCGATGCATGACCAAATGGGTTTTCACCTTTGGCGATGGTGCGGCGGAAGGCCGTGCCAGCGACAGGAATCTCCTGGGTGGCAAGGGCGCCAACCTGGCCGAGATGTGCAGCCTGGGGCTGCCGGTGCCGCCGGGCTTCACCATCACCACGGAGGTCTGCAACGCCTACTACGCCAACGGCCGTATTTATCCGGCCGGGTTGGAAGCCGATGTCGCGGTCGCGCTCGATCACATCGGCCGGCTGACCGGCCGTCGGTTCGGCGACCCGTCGAAACTGCTGCTGGTGTCGGTGCGTTCGGGCGCTCGCGCCTCGATGCCCGGCATGATGGACACCGTGCTCAATCTCGGCCTGAACGACGAGACGGTCGAGGCGCTGGCCGCCGATTCCGGCGACGCGCGCTTTGCCTATGACAGCTACCGCCGCTTCATCCAGATGTATTCCGACGTCGTCATGGGCCTCGACCATGAGGTGTTCGAGGAAATCCTGGAGGATCAGAAAGGCGGGCTCGGGCACGAGCTCGACACCGAACTCACGGCGCTCGAATGGCAAGGCGTCATCGCGCTCTACAAGGCCAAGGTCGAGGAAGAGCTCGGCAGGCCCTTTCCGCAGGATCCGCATGAGCAGCTCTGGGGCGCGATATCAGCCGTGTTCTCGAGCTGGATGAACAACCGCGCCATCACCTATCGCCGGCTGCACGACATTCCCGAAAGCTGGGGCACGGCGGTCAACGTCCAGGCCATGGTGTTCGGCAATATGGGCGAAACCTCGGCCACCGGCGTTGCCTTCACGCGCAACCCTTCGACCGGCGAAAAGATGCTTTATGGCGAGTTCCTGGTGAACGCGCAGGGCGAGGACGTCGTCGCCGGCATCCGCACGCCGCAGAACATCACCGAAGCGGCACGTATCGCAGCTGGCTCGGACAGGCCGTCGCTGCAGAAGCTGATGCCTGACGCGTTCCAGTCCTTTGTCACCATCTCCGACAGTCTGGAGAAGCACTACCGCGACATGCAGGATCTCGAATTCACCATCGAGCGCGGCAAATTGTGGATGCTGCAGACCCGCTCCGGCAAGCGCACCGCCAAGGCGGCGCTGAAAATCGCCGTCGAGATGGCGCAGGACAGGCTGATCACCAAAGAGGAAGCCGTCGCCCGTATCGACCCGGCCTCGCTCGACCAGTTGCTGCATCCGACCATCGACCCCAAGGCCGCGCGCGATGTCATCGGCATCGGACTGCCGGCGTCGCCCGGTGCCGCTACCGGCGAGATCGTCTTTTCCTCCGGCGACGCCGAGGAATTGAAGACGCAAGGGCGCAAGGCGATCCTGGTGCGCATCGAAACCAGTCCCGAAGACATCCACGGCATGCATGCGGCGGAAGGCATCCTGACCACGCGTGGCGGCATGACCAGCCACGCCGCGGTGGTGGCACGCGGCATGGGCAAGCCTTGCGTCTCGGGGGCCGGCTCGCTGCGTGTCGACTACAAGGCCGGCACGCTGATGGCGATGGGCTCGACCTTCCGCAAGGGCGACATCGTCACCATCGATGGCGGCAATGGCCAGGTGCTGAAGGGCGCCGTGCCGATGCTGCAGCCCGAACTTTCCGGCGATTTCGCCGCCATCATGGAGTGGGCGGACGCGGTCCGCCGCATGAAAGTGCGCACCAATGCCGAAACGCCGCTCGACGCGCGCATGGCGCGCTCCTTCGGCGCCGAAGGCATCGGCCTTTGTCGCACCGAGCACATGTTCTTCGATGGAGACCGCATCGTTGCCATGCGCGAGATGATCCTGGCAGACACCGAAAAGGACCGGCGCGCTGCACTTGCCAAGCTTCTGCCCATGCAGCGCTCGGACTTCCTGGAACTGTTCGAGATCATGGCCGGCCTGCCGGTGACGATCCGCCTGCTCGATCCGCCGTTGCACGAATTCCTGCCGAAGACCGAGGAGGAGGTGGCCGAGGTCGCCGCCGCCATGAAGGTGTCGCCGGACAAGCTCAGGCAGCGCACCGAGGCGCTGCACGAGTTCAATCCGATGCTCGGCCATCGCGGCTGCCGCCTGGCTGTCTCCTATCCCGAGATCGCCGAGATGCAGGCGCGCGCCATTTTCGAGGCGGCGGTGGAGGCCGGCAGGAAGGCCGGCGCCCTGGTGGTCCCCGAGATCATGGTGCCGCTCGTCGGCCTGGTGAAGGAACTCGATTACGTCAAGGCGCGCATCGATGCGGTTGCCAAGAGCGTCATGGAGGAAACCGGCGTCAAGATCGATTACCTCACGGGAACCATGATCGAGCTCCCCCGCGCCGCGATCCGTGCCCATGTCATTGCAGAGTCGGCCGAATTCTTCTCCTTCGGCACCAACGACCTGACCCAGACGACCTTCGGCATCTCGCGCGACGATGCGGCCTCGTTCCTGGAAACCTACCGCCAGAAGGGCATTATCGATCAGGACCCGTTCGTCTCGCTCGACATCGACGGCGTCGGCGAACTGGTGCGCATGGCCGCGCAAAAGGGCAGGGCGACGCGGCCAGACATCAAGCTCGGCATCTGCGGCGAACATGGCGGCGATCCGGCCTCGATCCGCTTTTGCGAAGAGGTCGGCCTCGACTACGTGTCCTGTTCGCCCTATCGCGTACCGATCGCCAGGCTGGCGGCCGCGCAGGCTGCGGTGCTGGTTGCGAAGGCAGGCCGCCGATAGGATCCATCCAGCTTACCGTTTTGTAAGGCAATTCACGCGAACGTGCTGGCGGCGTCGCGCAATCTCGACATTGTTCCTGCCCAATTTGCGGCTATCCGCAAATTGCTCCCGGAAACAGATGCTGCAGATTTCTCCCGCGCCGTTCCACTCGATCCTGGTCGTCCAAACCAAGTTCATAGGCGATCTCGTCCTCGCCTCGGCGCTCGCCAAGAACCTGCGGCTCGCATTCCCCGGCGCCAGCATCGTCTTTCTGTGCGAGGCTCGCTTCGAGAGCTTCGTGATCGCCCATGATATAGCTTCCGAGGTGGTCACATTCAGGCGCGACCGCATGCGCGGCACGTCCTTGGAGCGCGGGAAAGAGCTTTACGCCATGGTGCGGGCGTTGCGCCGCTTCCGTTTCGACCTGACCATCGACCTGACCGACTCGAAGACGTCGCGCATCGTCACCGGGCTCGTCAACGCCAAGACCCGTGTCGGTTACAGTCCTTCCGAAAGACCCTTGCGTATGTTGGAGCGGCAACCCGCCAACGTTTTTGCCAAGCCCTACGGCTTTGATGGCCAGCATTTCCTGTACCGCTACCTCTCGCCGCTCGAAGCGCTCGGCATCGAACTTCGCACGGTGATTCCAAACCTTGAGCCGCTGCCAATGGAGACGGCGAAAGCATTGGCGCTGCTGGGTAAGCACCATCTGCGGCCAAACGCCTTCATCGCCGTGCATGCGGGGGCAAGCTTCGAGGGGCGACGTTGGCAGCCGGAGCGGTTTGCAGCAGTGATCGTCGAGATCGCCGGCGAGACTGGTCTGGACGTCGTCCTGGTGGGTGGCCCGGACGAGCGCGAGATCGCCGAACGCATCGTCGCCAGGACCGCGCCGTCGGTCGTCAGTCTCGTCGGTGACCTGTCGCTTGAAAGCCTGCTGGCGGTGCTGAAACAGGCCCGGCTGTTTCTCGGCAATGAGAGCGGCCCGATGCACATGGCCGCGGCCACTGGGACCCCGGTTGTCGGGCTGTTCGGTCTGACGGAGCCGTCGCGCTGGGGTCCCGTCGGCGTGCCGAGCATCTCGCTCCAGCCGCCGATGCCTTGCGCCTGCATGGCCGAGGACCTTTGCCGCGCGCCGGATCCCAGCAAGGCATGCTGCGTCTGGGGCCTCGAGGTCAAGCCTGTGGTCGATGCGGTGCGCGAGGTTCTTTCGCGCACCGAAATGAAACTGGAACACGCCATCTGAGATCATGCGCCGCATGCACGACCGATCTCGACGCGGTGGAATGACCTGTCGCCCACAGGAACGGTCACATTGTCGCGGAGCGCTTTTCTGCTATGCGCCATCCCGATTTCCGCCTTCATGCGGGTCGTTGGGATGCCTGCTTGAAATGACGGGTCCGGAATCGGTTTGATGCGCCTGCTGCAAAAAAATCTCTGCATGATCGCCCTGTCGTGGGCGATGGCATCCGCCAGCCATGCCGCGCCCCTCGTCGAGCCGACGCTGCACATCAAGTCGCAGGCGAGCGGAGCCGGCCGTGTGGCGCTTACGCTCGACGCGTGCGGTGGGCAGACCGACAACCGGATCCTTTCGGCGCTGGTGGACAACAAGATCCCCGCCACCATTTTCGTGACCGGCATCTGGCTGAAGCGAAACGCCGCCGCCGTCGAGATCATGCGGGCGCATCCCGATCTGTTCGAGCTGGAAAACCATGGCGGCCACCACATCCCGGCGGTCGACACGCCGCGGAAAATCTACGGCATCCGCAGCGCCGGCAGCCCGGATGCGGTGCTGGCCGAGGTCGAATCGGGAGCTGCCGCTCTTACCGGGACCGGCGAGCCGGCGCCGAAATGGTTTCGTGGCGCAACCGCGGAATACAGCCCGTCGGCAATCGCCATGATCCGCAAGCTTGGCTTCAAGGTCGCGGGGTTCTCGATAAATGGCGACGGCGGCTCTTTGCTTGGCGCCAAGGAGACCGCCCGGCGCATCGCGGCGGCCAAGGATGGCGACGTCATCATCTCGCACATCAACCAGCCGACCCATGCGGCCGGCGAAGGCGTGGTGCAGGGGCTGCTGGCGCTCAAGGCCAAGGGCTTGACCTTTGTGCGGCTCGACGATGCCGAGGGCATCGGCAATAACGGTACGACGGAGTGAGTGGCCAGCCGAGCATATCTCGATGCCTTCGGCGTTGGCTCAGTCCGGTTTGGCTTCGATCGTGACCTTGCTGGCGTAGAATGCGCCGTGGTTGCGGATTTCAGCCATCTCGTCGAAAGGCCGCTCGTAGGCCCACATGGCGTTCTGGCCGGTCTCGCCGGCAGGCAGCACGCTCCAATAGCTTGCATCGCCCTTGTAGGGGCAATGGGTCGAGTGGTCGGTGCGGCCGAGCTTGCCGAAATCGATGTCGGCGAACGGAATGTAGAAGGCCGCCGGATAGGGGGCCTCGGTCAGCACCTTGGCCTTCGTTGTTGAAGCGATGACCACGTCTCCGACACGCACGGTAACGGTGCCGGCATAGGGCTCGACAGTGATGATTTTGTCCGGGTTGCGTTGGAAACCGGGTGCGGGGTTGGCGATCTGATCCATGCGGGGGGCTCTCCTTGCGTCGACTTTAAGTGTGTCGCGCAAGCGCATTGCGCAAGCCGCTATCGCCATCCAACACGCAAAACTTGCCTAGCCGACGCCGATAAATCGCCCCTTGGAATCCTCGGGATTGTCGTCAGCGGTCAGGCAGCGGCCTTGAACACGTCCATGAGACCGGCATAGGCGGCAGCGATCCCGGCGACCGGGTTGCTGCTTCTCAAGACAGTCTCGACCTTCAGGGAACCGCCGCCGGTCGGCAAGGTGAGCAGCAGGAACTGGCGGTTTCCGCCATCGCCAACTGACGCGGCTGCGACGTGCTGGTCCTCGCCCTGATTCTGGACGCACATCTTGAACAGCAGCGTGCCGCCGACCGCTTCCAGCGCGCCGCCGACAACTTCAACAAATTCGTCTTCGGAAACAGTCTTTGTGTCCGGCACCACATCGGCCAGACTTTCGGCAAGCGTACTCTCGAGAGCCTTGTCGTCGAGCTGCGCGTCCATGCGAACCTCTTTCAGTCGCCAATCGCACCCCTTTGCCCGTTAACGAAACTTAACGCCGACGATGGCCGGATTGTGGCGGTTTTCCACCAATGCGGCGCTGGGTGGTGCTGACGGCTGGACAATCCGCCGGTTCGCTCCACAATAGCCCGAAAAGCACAACGCAAAAGCGTGAGGGAGGACCGAATGCTGGGACTGATGCAGGAATGGCCACTGCTTTGCCATAAGCTCATCGACAATGCCGAGCGGCAGCATGGCGTGCGCGAGATCGTGACGCGCTCGATCGAGGGGCCGATCGTGCGCACCACTTACGCCGACATCCATCGCCGTGCCCTGAAGGTCGCCCAGCGGCTCGAGCGCGACGGCTATGGGCTGGGCGACCGCATCGCCACGCTGGCCTGGAACACCGCACGCCATATCGAGGCCTGGTACGGCATCATGGGCATCGGCGCCATCTACCACACGCTCAATCCGCGGCTGTTTCCCGAGCAGATCGTCTGGATCATGAACCATGCCGAGGACAAGGCAGTCTTCGTCGACCTGACCTTCGTGCCGCTGCTCGAGAAAATCGCCGGCGCCGTAAAATCGCTGAAACAGGTGATCGTGCTGACCGACAGGGCGCATATGCCGCCGACGACATTGCCCAACGCGGTCGCCTATGAAGATTGGCTTGACGAAGCGGATGGCGACTTCGCCTGGAAGACCTTCGACGAAAGCACCGCCGCCGGCATGTGTTACACGTCCGGGACCACGGGCGATCCCAAGGGCGTCGTCTACAGCCATCGTTCGAACGTGCTGCACGCCATGATCGCTGCCATGCCCGACGCCATGGGGCTGTCGTCGCGCGATACGATCCTGCCTGTCGTGCCGATGTTTCACGCCAATGCCTGGGGCCTTGGCCAGAGCGGGCCGATGATCGGTGCCAAGCTGGTCATGCCCGGCTGCAAGATGGATGGCGCGTCGATCTATGAGCTGCTCGACACCGAGAAGGTGACCTTCAGCGCCGCCGTGCCGACCGTCTGGATGATGCTGCTGCAGCATCTGGAGGAGACCGGCAAGAAGCTTCCCTATCTCAACAAGGTCGTCATCGGCGGCTCGTCGTGCCCGCGCGCGATCATGACCAAGTTTCAGCAGAACTACGATGTCCAGGTTATCCACGCCTGGGGCATGACCGAAATGTCGCCGCTCGGCACGCTGTGTACCCTGAAGCCGGACCATGCCGGTCTTGAGGGCGAAGCCCGGCTCGACGTCCAGCAGAAACAGGGCTACCCGCCCTTCGGCGTCGAAATGAAGGTGACCGACGACGACAACAACGAGCAGCCCTGGGACGGCAAGACTTTTGGCCGCCTGAAAGTGCGTGGGCCGGCCGTTGCCCGTGCCTATTATGGCGACGCCGGCGTGGAGCAGTTCGATGAGGATGGCTGGTTCGACACTGGCGACGTCGCCCACATCGACGCCGGCGGCTACATGCAGATCACCGATCGCGCCAAGGACGTCATCAAATCCGGCGGCGAATGGATTTCGACCATCGACCTCGAGAACCTGGCTGTCGGCCATCCCGATGTCGCCGAGGCGGCAGCCATCGGCGTTCAGCATTCGAAATGGGGCGAACGGCCGCTGCTGGTCGTCGTCCGCAAACCGGGCAAGGAACCGACCAAGGCTGACATTCTCGGGTTCATGGACGGCAAGGTGGCCAAATGGTGGATGCCGGACGATGTCGCTTTCGTCGGCGAAATTCCGCACACCGCAACCGGCAAGATCCAGAAGATCACCTTGCGCCAGCAATTCAAGGACTATCGCCTGCCGACCGATTGACGCGATGGTGCATGTTTCGGCTTCATGCCATCGCAAAAAGGCACTAAGTCTCCGTTCGGGTTGGGGCAGCACGGAAAACGATGGTTAGCATTCCTGAACGGCAAACGTCGAAGGCGGCCGGCTGGTCGCGGCGCACGGCCGCTTTTTCGTTGGTGCTGCTGCTGACGGTCTTTGTGGGCCATCGCTTCGATCTCGTCGAAACACCTGTCTTTCTGTGGGTGCTCGGCATTGTCGCGCTGCTGGCGGCGATGGCGCTGTTGTTTGCCGGGTTTGCCTTTTCGCGGCTGTGGAATTTCGGCGACCGCGGCGGCCGCGACCTGACGGTCGGCGCGCTGCTGGCACTGCTGGTGCTCGCACCCTACGGCGTCGCCGCCTACTGGGCGACGATCTATCCGCCGCTCAGGGATATCTCGACGGATTTCGACGAACCACCGGCGCTCGACGTGAGCGACCGCACGAAGGATATGAACGTGCTTGCGCCGTCGACGCCTGGCGAACAGCGGCTGCAGGCCGATAGCTATCCGCTGGTCAGCGCACGCAGCTACGACCTGCCGTTCGAGACTGTCGTCAATGCCGTCGAAACCGTACTCGACCGGCGCGACTGGGAGCTGTCGGAGCCCTATCCCGATCTCGCCGGGCAAAGCGAGGTGACCATCACCGCCGTCGCCAAGGGCTTCGTGATCGGCCTTCCCGCCGATGTGGCGATCCGCGTGACGGACGATGGCGACACGGTCATCGTCGATATGCGGTCGGCATCCCGCTACGGCCGCTACGACCTTGGCGACAATGCCGCGCGCATCACCGAATTCCTGGCGGAGCTCGACCAGGAAGTCGCCGGTCAGGTCGGCGCCGCGCCAGCCGAATAAGGCTTCGGCACTTGGCAGCGGTCCAGGTTGGCCTATCCGGCCGGCGTGAAAATGCCGTCGATGGCCGGTGCGGCATCGGTCACAACCAGACCGCGCGCCGTCAGATCCTCGAGATGGGCAAGCACCGACAATCCGGCGGCGCCATGCAGCCGCGGGTCGGTGTCCCTGTAGATCGCCTTGACCATGTCCACGATCGTCCGGTCCCCCTCTTTGACCCGCTCCAGAATGGCGCGCTCGCGCATCTTGCGATGCGTCTTCAACCCGCGCATGAAAGCGCGCGGTGCTGTCACCGGCCCGCCATGTCCTGGCAACAGCAAGCGGTCCCCGCGTTCGATCAAGCGGTCCAGCGAGGCCATGTAGTCGGCCATCGCCCCGTCCGGCGGGGCGACGATGGAGGTTGCCCAGGCCATGACATGATCGGCCGAAAACAGGATGCCGGTTCCCTGCAGCGCGAACGCCGCATGATTGGCGGTGTGGCCCGGGGTCAGAACCGTCCTGATCGACCAGCCGTCGCCGTCGACCACCTCGCCGTCGGGCAGGGCGACATCAGGGACGAAAGCCGTGTCGGCACTGGCATCGAGCGCATTGGTCTCGCCGATATGCAGGGCTCTTGCCGGCCGGTGCGGCCCTTCTGCCAGCACGAGGGCGCCGGTGCGCTCTTTCAGCCGGGCCGCCAGCGGGGAGTGGTCGCGATGCGTGTGGCTGACGAAGATATGGCTAACCGGCCGGCCTGCGATCACCTCGATCAGGGTCCGCAGATGCGCCTCGTCCTCCGGCCCCGGATCGATCACCGCCAGCGTATCGCGGCCAACGACGTAGCTGTTGGTGCCGTGAAAGGTGAAGGGGCTTGGATTGCGGGCCGTGATGCGCTGGACATCGGGCGCGACGTTCACCCCATGGCCATAGAAGGGGTCGAAGCCGGTGTCGAATTTCAGTGCCATGCATCGGTGCCTTGTTTCGGGAAACGGCAAAACCGATTGCCGCACAACACGCAAGCCAATATAGGAGGATGTGAGGCCGCGAACATCGGAGTGCGGCAATCGGATTGGGGAAATACCATGGCAATTGTAACTACGATGCGTCCGCTTGTTTCTCTGGCTCTGCCGCAAAACGGCGCGGCGCGGCTGGCAACGCAGCTTTTCCTGGCCATCGCCGGAACGCTTGTGCTGACACTGTCGGCCAAGACCAAGGTAATGCTCGGGCCGGTCGACATTTCGATGCAGACGCTGGCCGTGCTGCTGATCGCCGCCGCCTTCGGCATGCGTCTCGGCGTCGCCACCCTGCTGCTCTACATGGCCGAGGGCGCCATGGGCTTCCCCGTCTTCCAGAGCACGCCTGAAAAGGGTCTCGGCATTGCCTACATGCTCGGCTCGACCGGCGGCTATCTCGCCGGCTTCGTGGTCATGGCGGCAATTGTCGGCTGGGCGGCGGATCGCGGCTGGGACCGCCATCCGATCAAGCTTTTCAACGCCATGCTGGTTGGCGAAGTCGTCATGATGGCAATGGGCTTTGCCTGGCTGGCGCTGCTCATCGGTCCGGAAAAGTCGTGGCAGTTCGGCATCGTGCCGTTCATCGTCGGCGACCTGATCAAGGTGGCGCTCGCGGCAAGCCTGGTGCCGGCCGTCTGGACGCTGCTGAAGCGCGGCTGAAGCGCGCGATCGAAGAAACGGCCAGGGGCAATCAAGCCACGGGCCGGAGCGGCGTCACTGACGGATTTCCGGTCTGATGTCCGCCAACCTCGATAGATTGTCGGTTATATCGCCCTAACGCTGCGACATCTTCAGTAATGATCATTAAGCCGCTTTATTAGCCCAGGCTTTTCAATTTCCCGAACTGTTGATCTGAGAAATAGATGCTTGCTGGCGCGGCCGCGCTGTCGTAGCTCTTGGTCTTCGACTGTATCGAATCGCCGGGGGGCGAGACGTCCGATTCGTTGTTGTGAACGATCAGGTCAGATGCACTATCGCGCTGGTCTGTCGCCGATACGGCAGCTTCGGGGAAGGGGGGAAGACGTTGAATGTCGCAGCGTCGACTATTGTCGGAAGCCGGCACTTCCTGTTCAGGATTCGGTTTCAACTGCTTGGCGGACTGACATTCGCGATTTTTGCGCCGGCGATCATCCGGATTGTCTTCAATCCTGAATTCATCTATTCGGCCAATCTTCAGGTAACAGTAGCCGCTGCGGTCATCGCGCACCTTGTGGGCTTCTTGTCTTATCGCCGCATCGGAAATTTCCCGGGCGTGGCCGCGGCAAGTTACATCTTGCCGACATTTGCCCTGTCCTACGGGGCTGTTTTCCTGACCATCTTCTTTTTTCGGTTCGAGTACAGCCGGTTTCAGGCTGCCGCCAGTTTCACGCAGTCCACGCTCTGGTACTTCGGCCTGAGCCTGTTGACGCGGCGTCTCGATCCGTACCGGCTCGTGGTGATTCCCGGCGGAGATGTCGAGCGCCTCAAGACGTTACCGGGTGTGCATTGGTTTTGGATCAAGTCGACCAGTACGATAATCGAAAGAGCCAGCGGCGTGGTCGTTGATCTGCGTGCCGATCTTGGCGCGGAATGGGAACGATACATCGCGGATCGGGCCCTTTCGGGAACGCCCGTATACCACGTCAAGCAGGTCAGAGAGTCGCTGACCGGTCGGGTCGAGATCGAGCACCTGTCGGAAAACACGCTTGGTTCGCTCAATCCGAACCAGGCCTATCTCAAGATCAAGCAGGCGGTCGACTGGGTCTCGGCACTTGTCTTGATCATCGTTCTTTCCCCCGTTCTGGCGTTGATAGCGCTGCTGATCCGGCTGGATTCCGATGGTCCTGCGCTGTTTCGCCAGCAACGCATGGGCTACCGGGGCAAGATCTGCACGGTCTACAAGTTTCGCTCGATGCGCCAGCACTCTGGCGCCGGCAGCGACAAGGAAAGGGCGATCACCAGGCACGACGATGACCGCATCACCAGAGTCGGGCGTTTCCTGCGAAAATCCAGGATCGACGAACTGCCGCAGGTCATCAACATCCTGCGTGGCGAAATGAGTTGGATCGGGCCGCGGCCGGAAGCTGTCGTGCTGTCGCAGTGGTACGAGGCTGAGCTGCCATTCTACCGCTACAGGCATATCGTCAGGCCGGGCATAAGTGGGTGGGCACAAGTAAATCAGGGGCATGTGGCTGCCGTCGATGACGTTATGGAAAAATTGCACTATGATTTCTAATACATAAAGAACTTTTCGCCTTGGCTGGACGTTTTGATAACTCTCAAGACGCTGAAAACGATGCTTACCGGCTTGGGGCGCGATAACCAATGCGAAGCATGGCTCTGGAATAGCAAGCGCAGGAAGCAGATGGATCTCGCCTCCAGGAAAATAGCGATCATCGGGCTTGGCTATGTCGGCCTGCCGCTGGCGGTCGCCTTCGGCGCCGGCAGGGATGTCGTCGGTTTCGACATCGACCAGTCGAGGGTGGACGCGCTGAGGCGTGGCGACGACCATACGCTGGAAGCCAGCAGCGATGAGATCGCTGCTGCGTCGCGGCTGACATTCACCACCGACAAGGCCGATCTGCGCGATTGCGGGATTTTCATCGTCACGGTTCCGACGCCGATCGACAGGGCCAACCGTCCGGATCTGAAACCGCTGATCATGGCATCGACTTTGGTCGGTGAGGTCATCTCGCCAGGCGCGGTGGTGATCTTCGAATCGACGGTCTATCCCGGCTGCACGGAAGAGGTGTGCGCGCCGCTGATCGAGAAACATTCGGGCCTGCGCTACAATGAGGGGTTCTTCCTCGGCTACAGTCCCGAGCGCATCAATCCGGGCGACCGCGAGCATCGGTTGCAAACGATCGTCAAGGTCACCAGCGGCTCGACGCCGGAAGCGGCCGAAGGTATCGATGCGCTCTATGCCTCGATCGTGCCGGCAGGCACACACCGTACCTCGAGCATTGCGGTCGCCGAAGCGGCCAAGGTCATCGAGAACACTCAGCGCGACCTCAATATCGCGCTGATGAACGAGCTGTCGCTTATCTTCGGCAAGCTCGGCATCGACACGTCCGAAGTGCTGGAAGCCGCCGGCACCAAATGGAATTTCCTGCGCTTCACGCCTGGTCTCGTCGGCGGCCACTGCATCGGCGTCGATCCCTACTATCTCACCCACAAGGCCCAGGAGCTCGGCTATCATCCGGAGGTGATTCTTGCCGGCCGCCGTATCAATGACGGCATGGGTCGGCACGCGGCGGATCAGACGGCCCGCCTGATGATGCGCAAGGGAATACCTGTCGTTGGCAGCCGGATTCTGGTGATGGGCGCGGCCTTCAAGGAAAATTGTCCGGACCTGAGGAATTCCAAGGTCGCCGATATCGTTGCCCAACTGAAGGAATACAACGCCGGCATCGACATATGGGACCCCTGGGTCGACGCGCAGGAATGCGCGCGTGCCTTCGGCATAGCCAGCATGAAGGACATTCCCGACATGCGTTATGACGGCGTTATCGTGGCCGTCGGCCACAGGCAGTTCCGCGCGTTGGGCGTCGACGGCCTGATGGCGCTTTGCAAGGCCCCGGGCGTCATCTACGACATCAAGGGTCTGTTCCCCAGGCATGTCACGGATGGGCGTTTCTGATGAAGGTTCTGGTCACCGGCGCGGCCGGCTTCATAGGGTATCACGTAGCGAAGCGGCTGCTGGAGCGCGGTGACGAGGTCGTCGGCATCGACAACGTCAACGACTATTACGATCCGGAGATCAAGGAGGCGAGGCTGCGGCTTCTGGACGAGGCGAGCCGCAAGACCAATGCCGGCTATCATTTCATCCGCGGCAATCTCGCCGACAAGAGCGTGGTCGACGCCTGCTTTGCCGACCATGCATTCGACCGGGTGATCCATCTCGCCGCCCAGGCCGGGGTTCGCTACAGCCTGGAAAACCCGCATGCCTATGTCGAAAGCAACATCATCGCCTACACCAACATGCTGGAGGCCTGCCGCAACAGCGCCGTCGCGCACCTGACCTATGCCAGTACATCCAGTGTCTACGGTGCCAACACCGACATGCCGTTTTCCGAGCATCGTCCGGCCGACCATCCGCTGCAGTTCTACGCCGCGACCAAGCGCGCCAACGAGCTGATGGCGCACAGCTACAGCCATCTGTTCCGATTGCCGACGACCGGTCTTCGCTTCTTCACGGTGTATGGTCCCTGGGGGCGCCCGGACATGGCGCTGTTCCTGTTCACCAAAAACATCCTTGCCGGTGAGCCGATCAAGCTGTTCAACAACGGCAACCACACGCGCGACTTCACCTATGTCGATGACATCGCCGAAGGCGTGATCCGCGCCAGCGACAGCCCGGCCACGGGCAATGCCGCCTGGGACTCCAGCCGTCCGGATCCGGCCACAAGCAGCGCCCCCTGGCGCATCTTCAACATCGGCAACAACAACCCGGTGAAGCTGACTGCCTATGTCGAGGCGCTGGAAAACGCGCTGGGCCGCAAAGCCATCGTCGAACTCTTGCCGCTGCAGCCCGGCGACGTGCCCGATACCTTCGCCGACACCTCGGCACTGGAGCAGGCGGTCGGCTACCGCCCGACGACGACAGTGACCGAGGGCATCGGGCGGTTCGTCGAGTGGTACAAGGCGTATTTCGGGCGGGGATAAGGCTCGGTATTCCCGGACGCCTCATCGTTCCGTTATTCCGGCGATCCGCAATTCCCGCCAAGCCAAGGTGGGCTGACGTGGCGACGCATGTCACGCGTTGGACTTTCAGAGCGACAAGGTGACGGATGCGAAGCCCCACGGCTTCTGTCAGTTGGGCAAAAGCTTCGACGTAAGGCCGAGCCGCCCTCTCAGGCTGGTAGATTGCCGCCGCCCCATTTTCGAACGGACGGGCTCTCGCCCACCCCATATCTTTCAAAGCAATTAGATGCCAACTTTTTTGCCCGGTTATGGGCAAGCCGTCGCCAATCTACTCAGCCCTACGAGGCAGCACCGGTCCAGTAGCGTTCCACCGGATGAACTCGACTTCCTTCCCGGTGACTTCCCGCACCGTCTTCAACAGCACCTCATGCAAGACTCGCGTCTGCCTGTAGTGGTCGCAATGAGGAGATATGAACGGCTTGACGATGCTTAGGTGCAGCGCTTCCGCCGCTAACAGAAAGCGCTCGATTTCAGCCTGTGAAAATTGCTTTGACGGTTTTGATCTAGCCATGGCTATCCCCTAAACCGCTCGGTGTGCCAGTGGATCTTGCCGTCGATCTTCATGGGCTTGTGGATCACCAGGCGCTTCGGCAAATGCTCCGGATGCACCTCCACCAGCGTGATCTTGATCTGCGGCTTGCAGCGACTGCAATCAAACTTCAGCGTCTGCGGATCGACGCCACCGCCGTAGACCATCATCAAGTCAGCCGATCGGCAGTAGCGGACATTGCCGCAACTGCATTCTGCTTTCACAAGCATATTGTGCCGGGTTGCCTTGCCCAGCGTGTCGATCGGTTCGTGTGCCATCCCTTTAAAAGAGGAACATATTCCTCTAAGGTCAAGAGGCTCTTGACTCAGTCGTTCTCATTTTGTTCACTGACGATAATATAGCCACAGGAGGCGAACAATGCAGCTTCGCTTGGAGATCAAAGGCGCTTCACTTGAGGAGCAGGAGCGCGGCGTCGAGGCGGCAAAGGCCGTCTTCGCTGCGGCCGGCATCTCGGCCCAGCAAGCCGCAGGTGGATTGTTTGCCTTGGAAGGCTGGGACGACGCCAGCTTTGCTGCCGATGAAGAGCCCACAGCGGAAGAGGACGATGCCGCAAGTGTTTGGATGGCGGCCAACAAGGCCGCTATAGCTGCGTGTTGCGCCAATTGGCCTCCTGATGCCGTGCCGGACAATTATCTCCTGCTTGAACTGGTCGATTGAACATGTGCGGCCGCTTCACCCGATACCTCACTTGGTCCGAGATCCACCGGCTCTATCGGCTGACGGCGCCGGCGGAGACCGGCCGCAATGACGCCCCTCGCTACAACATCGCGCCGACAGAGGAAGTCCCGTTCGTCACTGCCGGCGAAGACGGCAATCACAAACTCCGTGAGGGCCGTTGGTGGCTCGTACCGTTCTGGGCAAAGGAGATGCCCAAGGCGGCAATGTTCAACGCCAGGATCGAAGGCGTCGATACGGCCCCGGCCTTCCGTGACGCGTTCAAGTCGAAGCGATGTCTGATCCCGGCCGACGGCTTCTACGAATGGACCATCTCGCCGGCCGACGCCAAGAAGGACCCTTGGCACATCTATCTGCCCGGCCACGCGCCGTTCTCATTCGCAGGGCTCTGGGCCTACAACTCCAACCTCGACATCACAAGTTGCACCATCATCACCGAGCCCGCCGGCGACCCGATGAAGAACCTGCACGATCGGCAGCCGGTCATCCTCGACCATGCCTACTATGATGCGTGGCTGGACCCGGCTACGCCCAAAGACTATCTGAAAGACATTCTCAGCCACGACATCGACGGCCAGTTGCAGTTCAATCGCGTCGGCCGCGACGTCAACGCGACACTGATCAACAAGCAGCCCAACGACCATCCTGCCTTGGTCGGGCCGATCAATCCCCTATGAGCGATGAACCAGCCAGACTTGCCGAAGGCATGGTAGCTCCGTTGCGCGAAAGCCAGCGAATTCAGAACCACACTTGCGAGCACGTTGGATGTGGCATGCGCGCGCCGTTCGGCTTCGCACGACCGAAGGGGCCATCACTTTGGTTCTGTCGCGGGCATCGCGCCGACGGCGATCAATATCTCTTGGGAGGAAGGCGCCAATGACCCGCTCGACCTTCGCCGATGAATTGCAGCAGGCTTCCGACCGCATCGCAGACGTTCCTCGCGCTGATCTCCAAATCATGCTTCGGCGCGCCGCGCTGATAATTCGCAACACCGGCGGCATCGATCTCGATCCTGGCGTTCAGGATACGCTCTCTGACATCGCAGTGGAAATGGGGCTGGCGAAATCGGATCTGATCAAGACCATCATTGGCGATTGGCTCGTTGCCAATGCCTATCTCCCGGTGCCGCGTCTGTTCGATGAGGAAAGCGAGACCGAGGGCTCTGCCTAATTCCCTGCATCCGACCATTGAGAGTTGTCTACCCAGAATGGCCGGCACGGATTACGAATTTGGGGTGACAGGACCGCGCCGGCCAGTGCCGGGCACAAGGGGTGGGCCTAATGACCAGCCCTGTCACGCTAGCAGCATGATGGGAATCCATCAATTAAGCCTGATGGGCTAGAACGTGAATGCGCCGGTTCTCAGGCGCGGCAGCGGGCCGCACTCCAGGGTTTTGCCTCGGCATTATTCCTCCTCCCGGTAATCGAGCAGCTTCGCATGGCGTAGTCTTTCCTCGCCCTTCAGGAATCTGACGCGGCCGACGAGACCAGGCTTCAGCCATTCGGCCTTTTCTTTCTTTAGACCGATCGGCACTGGTCCCCCGACCTTCCCTTGCACGCGATCCCATAGTCGCTGACGCTTGTCGGCTTTAAAGGCAACGAAAGCGCCGCCGGCATAGCGGCCCTTGTCGGCCATCAGCACCATTGCGGGCTTTCCCGCCTCGCGCTGCACGCCAATGATGTCCATTTCCTTTTCGGCATAGCACTTGATCTTGCGCCAGTTCATCGTGGGCCCGCTGCGGTAGACGCTGTCCTTACGCTTTGAGACCATGCCCTCCAGCCCTGCCCTGTCGACTAGGTGATAAACCGCGTCGCCAGTGCCGGGCATGGCTTTGCTGACCTGAATGCGGCCAACGGCTGGAATTAGTTCCTGCAGGATTTCACGGCGATCTTCCACCGGCATGTTGCGCAAATCATGCCCGTTCAGGTGCAGGAGATCGAACGCCACCAAATACAGATCGCGCGATGGCTTACGGCTTGTGACGGCTGATTGCAGGGCGTGGAAGTCGGACAGGCCGGCCTCGTTGACCGTGATTGTCTCGCCATCGATGATGAAACTTTCCGCCTCAATCCCCTCCGCCTCTCCGGCAAGTTCGATATAGCGACCGGTCCAGTCGTAACCGTTCTTGGTGCACAGCCGTATCCCGTTTTCATCCTTGATAATCTGGGTGCGATACCCGTCGAATTTGATCTCATGGAGCCATGCGTCGCCTTGCGGTGGCGTGTCGACCAGCTCGGGCTCCATGGGCTTGATGAACTTCAGAGGCATGCGCTGACTCGCATAGTGCGATTCAATTAGCGCGCGCTAAAATGGTTCCGGAACATTTTAGACGAATTGAATGTTTGATAGCCATGACGAAGCTATCGGACCTTGGCCCACCGATCCTCGGCGAACTGCACGGCGGCGAGCCTGCCGACGAGCGCGAAAACTTCATGACCTGTCCGGTGTGTGGCCAGCAGCTCGACATGCGCGACTTCCGCCAGGTCGCTTGGCACGATCAGCCCCAACATGAGCCGCTGGCGTTGGAGCTTGTGCCACGGGACGGAACGCGAAATGGTTACGGATGCGATCATTGAAATACCGGCCCTTGGCAAAGGCAGTTTTGAAATCGGCGTAGGTCTCCGGCGGCACGTCCAGAAAGTCGTACTGCCTGCCGCTCGCTACAAACCACACCGATAGAATCCTAGTGTCCGGATTGTATTCGAATCTGCGTATCGAGGTTGACGGCATGGTGCACCAGATGCTGCTAGTGAGGGTAACCCGATATGGCCCGCCCACTGAGGAAGCAAGGAGCGGGCCGACCACAGAACGCTGACGGCATTCCAACTTGCTCCATCGTTTTCGGTTCCGGACAACAAAAAAGCCCGGCACCTTTCGGGAGCGGCGATGTCTGGATGGCGCTCGGGTTATCAACCTGCTGACGAATACTATTCGCAAGGATCGAACCGCGCTTTTGCCTGGCTCCGGCACAGTGGGTCTTATTCTCAAGCTGGCCGGCTGCCCGCATTTGGGTATTTATGGGTCCTTTATTGGGTCTGCCGGTTCTTGAATTTTTCGGGTATTTTTGGGTACATTTGTGGGTATGACCCTGAAGATCGACTCTCTGCAAATCACCACCGAGATCCTTGCTCTGGTCTCGGAGATCGACGAATTCAAAGGGGCTTGGCGAGCGCTGGGCGCGCTCGCTCCGGAGCGCCTATCGGCTCTGCGCCGCGTTGCGACCATCGAGAGCATTGGCTCTTCTACCCGTATCGAAGGAAGCAGGCTTACTGACGGCGACGTGGAGCGGCTGCTCGCCGACCTCGACATCAAATTCTTTGAGTCCCGAGACGAGCAGGAAGTCGCCGGATATGCGCAGATCCTGGAAATGATCTTCGCGCATTTCGATGCGATTGATCTGACCGAAAACCACCTGACACAGCTACACCGTGACCTGCTGGCGTTCAGCAACAAGGATGAACGCCACCGCGGTGCATATAAGACGCTCGCCAACAATGTCAGTGCGTTCGATGCCGACGGAAAAGAGATCGGCGTCATCTTCGAAACGGCGACGCCTTTCGATACGCCGAAGCGGATGAAAGAGCTTGTCGATTGGACACGCGACACACTCAACGAGCAAAGCCTGCACCCTCTGCTCGTCGTCGCAATCTTCACGGTGGTGTTTCTGGAGATACACCCATTCCAGGACGGGAATGGACGGCTGTCGCGCGTTCTGACGACGCTCCTGCTGATGCGCAGCGGATATGCGTATGTGCCTTACTCTTCCCTCGAAAGCGTGATTGAGAACAGCAAGGAAGGCTACTATCTGGCGCTACGCCAGACTCAAAAGACGATCCGCAGCCCGAACCCCAATTGGCAGCCATGGGCTGTGTATTTCCTGCGCGCTCTGCAGCAGCAAAAGCGGAGGTTGGAGAAAAAAATCGAGCGAGAACGCCTTGTGCTTGGCACGTTGCCCGAACTCTCTCTGCAAATCGTTGGGGCCATCAATGAGCGTGGGCGCATAACCATCAGCGAGATCGTCAACCTGACAGGTGCAAACCGAAACACCGTCAAAAAACACTTGGCCATTCTGGTCGAAGCGAACCATCTGGCCCAACATGGAACCGGCAAGGGAACGTGGTACGGCCAAAAATACGCGGTAAAGGCTCCAAGTCTGGAGCATATTAATTTGCTGCGCTGCCGACGCTCTACAGCCTGATAGGCGAGATTGAGTATCGACAAGGCGAGAAAGACGAGGCTTTTGAACTCTTCGACCAGGCTCGAAAGCTGTCCAAGACTGAAATCCATTCGCTTCAGAGATCGATCGATCGCTCGATCGAGATGGGCGACCTGTCAAAGGCCGTCGCCGAGATCGACACGTTGCTGCGCCGGTGGCCGGACACATTTCCAGTCATTGCGGCGGGCTTGCCGGCTATTCTTGCAAACCCGGACGGATATCAGGCTGTCCTGGCAGCCTTAAGGATCGAGGCACCGTGGAGGTCCAATCTTTTCTCCGCCCTTGGTAAGGATCCGCGGGGCCTGCGCGTCGCAAATCAACTGTTGCTGGACCTTACCGGATCGAGCTCACAACCGACGTCGAAGGAATTGTCTGCCGTAATCAACGGGTACATCCGGCAGAAGGAATACGAGGCGGCCTATCGGCTGTTCCTGTTCAGTATGACCGATCAGGAGCGGACACTGGCCGGATACATCTTCAACGGCGGCTTTGAACAGATCCTCAGCGACAAGCCATTCGACTGGCAGGTTCGCGACCGCTCCGGTCTGGAAATTACCTTTGCCGGGGCGCGCGACGTCGGCGAAAGCGATAGCGGAGCGACTGTCCGGTTTCTGAATACGCCGGTGAAGAACGCCGCGCTCCAGCAATATGTCGAACTGCCTCCCGGCTCCTACAGGATTTCCCTGATCGCCTCCGCGAGAAACCTGAAGCTGCCCAAGCAGTTGTTCTGGTCCATCAGATGCGCGGATCCGGCGGGAGAAATAGCTCGGTTCAACATTCCGGAGGGCACATTCAATCGGCGGCAGTTGAGTCTGGATTTCGCGATCGGACCAGGCGCGTGTCCCATGCAAGTGTTGCGGCTGGAAACAGCTGCCATCGCTGAGAGCTGGCGATTTCGATACGTTGGCACGTTGGTCATGCACAAATTGAGCATCGAAAGAGTTTCATCTTGAGAGAGCGGTCAGCCCGGTCCACGGAATGGGAAAAATATCTGGTTGGGTCGGTTCTTTTCCTGTCAGTGCTGATTGGCGGCGGCACCGCGAGCGGTCTCTACACCGAGGCGGTGATCGAGGTGGCGGCGATTGTCGCGGCCGCGGCCATCTTTTCAAGGCCGTCTGAGCACGGCATCCCTCGCTCGGCCCTGTGGTTGCTTGCTCTGGGCCTTGCCGTGTTCTGTTTCCAAATCGTGCCGTTGCCCGCCGCCCTGTTGAGCGGATTGCGGCCTGAGGTTTTACTTGCAAATCCATGGCTGAGCGGTGAAACCGGGCTGCGTTTCGTCAGTGTCGGCGTGGGACGCACGATCGAGTGTCTGTTGTACTTCGTGGCGATGGCTGCATTCTTTCTGAGCGTCACCCGCTTGCGCCCAGATCAGGTCTACGGCCTCCTGCCCTTCTTTTTGATGGGTGTCATCTGTAACGGATTGGCTGCGGCGATCCAGTATTCGCTCTCCGATACGGTTGCCATACAGGGTTTGCTGCCGTTCACGATCAATGCGGGACTGTTTGCCAACCAGAACCATTTTTCAGCTTTGCTCTTCGTCTCCATCCCCTTCGTCGTCTACTACGGCCTGTTTCGCGGGCACCTTCTGTCCGGGTCGCTCGGTTTGATAACGCTGCTGCTGCTGCTTCTGGCCGCCGGTTCGCGCGCCGGTATTCTGATAGGGCTGGCGATCACCATAATATCGGTCGTCTTTCTGTCCGCGCGCTCGAGGCTGGGCGGGTATGGAATACCCGCTGTCTTCATCGGACTTTCGCTCTACACGATCGGGGCGTGGACGAAGATCGATGCGGAAGTGGTTGACCCGGCCTTTGGACGGGCCGAATTTGCCCGCACCACGATCGCGGGAATTGAAGAGAACTGGGCGACGGGCGTCGGCTTTGGGAGTTTTCCGAAAGTCTACCAGATTTACGAAAAGGGAGAGATGATCTTCAAGCCCTACGTCAATCACGCCCACAATGATTATCTGGAATTGGCACTTGAAGGTGGCGCGCCTGTTGTCTTTCTGGTCGCGGCCTACTCGATATTGCTTTTTGCGTTTTCCCTGGCGGCACGGCGAGATCCGCTGCAGAAAATGGCGTTTCTCTCAGTATCGTTTCTGCTCGTTCATTCCCTGGTCGATTATCCCATGCGAACGGCGGCGCTTGCGATGACTTTCGCCTATATGAATGGCATCATCTTTCACAAGGGATTCGCTGGGCGGTTAAGCCAGAGAGACGAGTCGACCGAGGCCCATGATGACAATCTGCTTGTTCCCGTCAGGCCGGCTCTGGCAAGACGATAGCAATGCGTCGCCTGGAATTGGCGATGGATTGGCGCTGGATCGTGACCCAGACGTTTGCCGAACGCCGAGATTGACAAGCCATTGCATGGAACCTAAGCACGGTCGGCTGGGGCCGGGGGGTTCAGGCATGTCAAGGAGAGCTTCTTGAAAGGAATTATCCTTGCTGGAGGCAGTGGAACGCGTCTTTATCCGCTAACATTAGCAGTCTCTAAGCAAATTCTGCCGATATACGACAAGCCGATGATCTATTATCCGCTGAGCGTTCTGATGCTCGCGGGTATCCGTGAAATTCTGATCATTTCGACGCCGCGTGACCTGCCCGTCTTTCGCGATCTGCTTGGCGATGGATCGGAGTTCGGCCTCGACCTGTCCTATGCCGAGCAACCGCAGCCCAACGGGCTGGCGGAGGCCTTCATCATCGGCCGCAATTTCATCGGCAAGGACAACGTGTCGATGATCCTCGGCGACAACATCTATTTCGGCGACGGGCTGTCGCAGCTTTGCCGCGACGCTGCCTCGCGCGAAAAGGGCGCTTCGGTGTTCGCCTATCATGTCGAGGATCCCCAGCGTTATGGCGTGGTTTCCTTCGACAAGGCCACGGGAACGGCGCTGACGATCGAGGAAAAGCCGCAGGTGCCGAAATCCAACTGGGCGGTCACCGGTCTTTACTTCTATGACAACGACGTCGTCGACATCGCCCCTGCCATCCGTCCCTCGGCGCGTGGCGAACTCGAGATCACGGCGGTCAACAACGTCTACCTCGAGCGCGGCCAGTTGCATGTGCATCGGTTGGGGCGCGGTTATGCCTGGCTCGACACCGGCACGCATGACAGCCTGCATGAGGCCTCATCATTCGTGCGCACCATCGAGCACCGTCAGGGCATCAAGGTCGCTTGTCCCGAAGAGATCGCCTTTGAACAGGGTTGGCTGACAGTGGACCAGGTTCTGCGTCGCGCCGATCACCTGGGCAAGAATGAATATGCCGCCTATCTGCGCCGGCGTGTCGTCGACCTGTCGGAGGGCTAGGTGTTGGAGGTCAGGCCCCTTGGCATCGATGGCGTGCTGGAAATCGTGCCGAAGCGACATGGCGACGCGCGCGGCTTCTTCGTGGAAACCTACAATGCCGAGCGCTTTTCGCAGGCCGGCATAGACCTGGCTTTCGTGCAGGACAATCATTCCTATTCCGCCGCGGCGGGCGTCTTGCGAGGGCTTCACTATCAGCTTGCGCCGCGCGCCCAGGACAAGCTGCTGCGCGTCATCCGGGGCAGCATTCTCGATGTCGCGGTCGACATTCGCCGCGGTTCGAAAACCTTCGGAAAATGGGTCGCTCTCGAAGTGTCGGCCGAAAAGGGCAACCAGATTCTGGTGCCGAAAGGCTTCGCGCACGGTTTCGTGACGCTCGTGCCCGACACCGAGGTTCTGTATAAGGTGACCGACACCTATTCGCAGGCGCATGATCGGTCGGTCCGTTTCGACGATCCCGCCATCGGCATCGAATGGCCGTCATTGGCCGGCGGGTTCCAGCTCTCGGACAAGGACCTCAAGGCGCCGCTGCTGGCCGCCGCCGAGGTGTTCGCCTGATGGGTTGCGTGAGGACAGCGGCATGAATTTTCTGGTGACGGGCGGTGCTGGCTTTATCGGTTCGGCGGTGTGCCGGCATCTATGCGCCAACCCGGCCTATCGGGTGACCAATCTCGACAAGCTAACCTATGCGGGAAACCTGGCCTCGCTGCGGCCGATCGAGAACGCACACAATTATCGCTTCGCGCAGGCCGACATCTGCGACGAAAAGGCTGTGCTCGACATCCTCCGGCGCGACGATATCGACATCGTCATGAACCTTGCCGCCGAGAGCCATGTCGACCGCTCGATCGATGGGCCGGGCACCTTTATCGAGACCAACATCGTCGGCACCTACAAGATGCTCAATGCCGCGCTGGAGTACTGGCGCGGCCTGCCCGAAGACCGGAAGAGCCATTTCCGCTTCCATCATGTCTCGACCGATGAGGTGTTCGGCGATCTTCCTTTCGACGGCGGCATGTTCGTCGAGGAAACGCCCTACGCGCCATCCTCGCCCTATTCCGCTTCGAAGGCGGCCTCGGACCATCTCGTGCGGGCCTGGCACGAAACCTATGGCCTGCCGGTCGTGCTTTCCAATTGCTCGAACAATTACGGACCCTATCACTTTCCCGAAAAGCTGATCCCGCTGGTCATCCTCAATGCGCTCGATGAAAAGCCGCTGCCGGTCTATGGCGCCGGCGCCAATGTGCGCGACTGGCTGTTCGTCGAGGATCACGCGCGCGCGCTGGAACTTGTCGCGACCAGGGGACTGCCGGGCGAAAGCTACAATGTCGGCGGCAATTCCGAGCGGACCAACCTTGGCGTCGTCGAGACGATCTGCGATCTCCTCGACAGCAGGCGGCCGCGGGCAGGGGGCAAGAGTTATCGCGACCTGATTTCCTTCGTCACCGACCGCCCCGGTCACGATCGCCGCTATGCCATCGACGCCTCGAAGATAGGCCGGGACCTGGGCTGGGCGCCCAATGAGAATTTCGACAGCGGCCTCGCCAAGACCGTCGACTGGTTTCTCGACAACAAATGGTGGTGGGGACCGATCCGCGAGCAGCGCTATGCCGGTGAACGGCTGGGCGAAGCACGCAAGGGGGCGGCGTGAGGCTGGTTGTCACCGGACGCGACGGACAGGTCGCGGCGAGCCTTCTGGAGGCCGGCCAAGCGGTCGCCGGCGTTGAGGTCATCGCCATTGGCCGTCCGCAACTCGACCTCGCAAGACCCGACACGGTGATCGAAGCCATCGCGGCCGCGAAGCCTGATATCGTCGTGTCGGCCGCCGCCTACACGGCGGTGGATCAGGCCGAGGACGAGCCCGATCTGGCATTCGCGGTGAACGCCGCCGGCGCCGGCAAGGTGGCGCAAGCAGCAAGCCGCCTGGGCGTTCCCGTCATCCATCTTTCGACCGACTATGTCTTCGACGGCACCAAGGACGCCGCCTATGTCGAGACCGACGCCACCGCACCGCGCAGCGTCTATGGCGCCTCCAAGCTTGCCGGCGAGCAGGCGGTTGCATCAGCCAATCCGCACCACCTGATCCTGCGCACGGCATGGGTCTACAGCCCGTTCGGCAAGAATTTCGTGAAAACCATGCTGCGGCTGGCCGCCGACCGCGACGAGATCGCGGTGGTGGCCGATCAGTGGGGAAATCCGACATCTGCACTTGATGTCGCCGACGCAATCCTGCATGCGGCGGCACGGCTGCACGAGGGCGCCGCCGCATCCGGCATCTATCATCTGGCCGGAACCGGCGAGGCCAACTGGAGCGGCTTTGCCCGCCATATCCTCGACACAAGCCGCGTGTTGGGTGGTCCCTGGGCGCGGGTACGGGACATTGCTACGATGGACTACCCAACCAAGGCGCGCCGCCCCGCCAATTCCCGGCTATCGAGCGCGAAATTCGCGGCGGCGTTCGGCTGGAATGCACCGGACTGGCGGCAATCGACGGAAGCGGTGGTGCGCCGGCTGCTAGCCGGTGAGCCGAAACAGGCATTGACGGCATGAACAAGCACCCTTCAGCGGAAAACACGCGCGATGCCGCGCCCGTCGACGAGCCGAAGGCACGCAAGGCAAAGCCGAAAGCAGCCAAACGCACCTGCATCATGGTGCTCGGCATGCATCGCTCGGGCACCAGCGCGCTGACGAGGGCGATCAATCTGCTTGGCGCGGAACTGCCTAAGAACATGCTGGGCGCCAATCTATCCAATCCAACGGGTCACTGGGAGCCGGAGCGTCTCATTGCGCTGCACGACCAGATGCTGGCCGAAGCAGGAAGCAGCTGGGATGATTGGCGATCCTTCGATCCCAACGATCTCGGCGCGCAGCGTCTGCGCTTCTACAAAGCAGAGATCGCGCGGCTTATCGACGAGGAATACGGCAGCGCGCCGTTTTTTGTGCTCAAGGAGCCGCGTATCTCACGTTTCGTGCCGCTTTATGCGGAGATCTTGAGGCGCATGCGCATCGATGTTCGGTATGTGCTGATAGACCGCAATCCGTTGGCTGTGATCGCTTCCCTGGCGAACCGAAACGGTTTCACGATGGGCTTCAGTTCGCTTCTTTGGCTTCGCCACGAATTGGAAGCCGAGCGCGCAACTAGGGGTCGGTCACGCATCTTGTTGTCTTACGAGAGTCTGCTTGATGACTGGCGACAGGGTATCGACGGGATCACTGCTACTCTCAGCCTAGACTGGCCGGTACCCGACGTGAAATGGCAGTCCCTGCTGTCTGAGCATTTCGCTACCGACAATCAGCACTTTGCCGCCAGCACTGAGTTGCTCGACGCAGACCCGCGCATCATTGACTGGGTCAAAGACGCTTATACCGCACTGATAGCGCTCAGGTTCGATGATACTGATGCAGTTGCAATAGAAATTCTTGATCGGATCAGAGCAGAGTTCGAATCTGTTTCACGAACTTTTGGCGACGCTTTTTTCCTTGAAATTGATTGCCGTCTCCGCGTGTTTCATCGGCAGAAGTTGGAACAGCAGCAATTAGCCAAACAGCGCGATGCGCGGCCCGCAAAGCAGGAACCATTCGTTTCACTTCGTGACCTGTATGACGCGCATCGCGGCAAAGTGTCGGATAAATGGTCGATCTATCTCAGCACCTATGACCATATTTTTTCAGAGTATCGAGACAGGCCGGTTCGAATTCTGGAAATCGGAGTTCAGAACGGCGGCTCCCTGGAGATATGGCAGAAATATTTCCCCAATGCTGAAATAATCGTTGGCTGTGACGTCAATCTGGCTTGCGGAAATCTCGTTTTCGACAGCCGGATGATAAAGATCTCCGTAGGTGACGCCAATACTGATGAAACGGAGCGCGACATCATCTCGATGTCGGAAAAATATGATATTATAATTGATGACGGATCGCACCTATCCTCGGATATAATACGCTCGTTCGCGCGATATTTCCCCCACCTTTCCGAAGGGGGCATGTACATCGCCGAAGATCTGCATTGCAGTTACTGGCAGGAGTTCGAGGGCGGTCTCTACGATCCGCTTTCCTCAATCTCGTTTTTCAAACGCCTGCTTGATGTAGTCAACCATGAGCATTGGGGACTGGATCGTCGTCGGGTCGATGCCTTGGCCACTTTCGCCGACAGGCACAAAGTCACATTCGATGAGGCTTCTCTCGCGTCGGTTCATTCCGTCGAGTTCTTGAACTCGCTTTGCATCGTAACGAAGCTGCCTATTCCGGAAAACGTCCTCGGCGCGCGCAACGTGCACGGGCAGGTCGCGCTCGCCGACGGGAGCGTGGTTCCTCTCGACGACACGAAGAGCAAGGCGATCGATCAAACCGGAAATCCATGGTCGTTGAAGTCAACAACCATGGAGGAGGAGATCGAAACCAACAGGAAGTTGTTGGGACATCACGGGGCACGCATCGAGGCTTTCTCCAGCGAGATAGCTGATATGCGTGAACAGATCCGGACCCACAAAGACGAGATCTCAGGCACAAGGGCACAAGTCAGCGCGAGAGACGAAGAGATCGCTCGAGAACGGGCACAGATCATTGCGAGAGACAAAGAGATCGAACTCTTGCAAGAAAATTTGTCGATGGCGCACAGGGCGACGAGTGCGCTGCTTGCGGATCGCGACGAGGCGCGATCCGAGGAAATCCGGTTGCATGAGGTTCTCGATGCCGTTTATGCCAGCACATCCTGGCGAGTGACCAAGCCTCTGCGGGGGATTGGGAGCCGCGTCCGCGCTATCGGCGATGTTCGCATAAGGGTCCGCCGCTTGGCGATTCGGGGTGCCTACGGTTGTTGGCACAATGTGCCGCTCTCCACCGACCTCAAGCGAAAATTGAAGAGAGCGGCGTTTTCGACCTTTCCTTCGCTGTTTGGCGTTACGAATGCCTACCGCGCCTGGAGAAGCATGGAGGCACCCCAAGCGCCTGTGGGCAGCAACGAGATGGTCTTGCGCGGGGCGCTGGTCAGTTCCGGCCCGATCTTCTCGCCCGAACCAGTCTATGTGCCGCTTCTCGATGCGCCGCCGTTGCTCCAGAAGCCGGTGCGCGTCATCGCGTTCTACCTGCCGCAATTCCACCCGATCCCCGAAAACGATGAATGGTGGGGACAGGACTTCACCGAATGGTCTAATGTCCGGCCCGCTGAGCCGCAATTTATCGGTCACCACCAGCCGCACGTGCCGGATACGCTCGGCTACTACGACTTGCGCGATACTGCTGTGCAGCATCGCCAGATCGAACTGGCAAGGCTCTATGGAGTGGAAGGCTTCTGCTTCTATTTTTATTGGTTCGGCGGCAAGAGGCTCCTGGAAAAGCCGCTCGAAAACTGGCTCGAGGATAAGCGCCTCGACATGCCATTCTGCGTCTGCTGGGCCAACGAGAATTGGTCGCGCCGCTGGGACGGAATGGACCAGGAGATCCTGATCGCTCAGGATCACTCCCCCCAGGATGATCTCGCGTTCATCGCCGAGGTCGCGCCCTATCTTCGTGACCCTCGCTACATCCGCATCAATGGCAAGCCGCTGTTGCTCGTCTATCGGCCAAGCCTGCTCCCGGCGGCGGCTGAGACAGCGCGGCGCTGGCGGACTTGGTGCCGGGAGAACGGCATCGGCGAGATTTTCCTGGCCTACACCCAGTCCTTCGAATCTGTGCCCCCCCATCGCTACGGGTTCGATGCCGCCGTGGAATTTCCGCCAAACAATTCCGCGCCGCCAAATGTCACGCATACAGTGACGCCGCTGCATGAGGATTTTGCCACGACCGTCTATGACTGGTCGGTATTCCCACAACGCAGCGAAACCTACTCATCCCGCAAATACAAGCTCTTCCGTTCGGTTTGCCCGGGCTGGGACAATACCGCACGCCGCAAGCGCGGCGGCACGGTGTTCATCAACAACACCCCCGAGCTGTATCGCAGATGGCTGGACAATGCCATTGAGGACACCTTGGCCCATATTAGCGAGCCATCCGAGCGGGTGGTTTTCGTCAATGCCTGGAACGAGTGGGCGGAAGGCGCTCACCTGGAGCCCGATAGCGTTAACGGCCACGCCTATCTGCAAGCGACCCGCGACGCTTTGGAGGCGGCGAAGGGGAAGTCCAAGGCCAGGATTGCAATCGTTTCCCACGACGCCCACCCGCATGGGGCGCAATTGCTGGCTCTCAATCTGGCCAAGGGATTCAAGCAGCTTGGTTTTGAGCCCGATCTCATCGTGCTGGGCGACGGTCCGCTGCTCGGCCGTTTCGCCCACGCCGCGACCGTGCACAGGATCGACTTGCCTGAACAAGGCGATGCCGATGTGTTGAAACGTCTGGCCACCATTAGAAACAACGGTGCCGAGGTCGCCGTCGTGAATACCACCGTATCCGGAAAGCTCATCCCGCTGCTGAAGCAGGCAGGGTTCCGCACCGTTTGCCTCGTCCATGAACTGCCCGGAATATTGGCGTCCTACGGTCTTGCTGACGCAGCCGCAGCCATTGTTGAGAACGCTGAAACGGTCGTTTTCCCAGCCGAGATCGTCAAAGCCGGATTCGAAGAGTTTGTTGGCCAACCGGTCAGCCAGTCGGTAGTCAGGCCGCAAGGACTCTATCTGCGTACGCCCTACCTCGCCGAGGATCGCCAGCAGGTCCGCGAGGCGGTCCGCGCACGATTAGGGCTTTCGCCAAATGCAAGCATCATCCTGTGCGCGGGCTATGCCGACCATCGCAAGGGCCTCGATCTTTTCGTTGATGCTTGCGTCAAGGTTATCGCATCCAGGCCGGATGCGGTTGCAGTCTGGGTCGGTCATGTCGATACCGTCTTTCACGCCAAGCAAATGCGACGGGTGAAGGAAGCGGGACTGGAGAGCCGCTTCGTCTTTGTCGGATTGGTGGAAAATCCGCAGGAATACTATTTCGCCGCAGATATCTATGCCTTGACCTCGCGTGAGGATCCGTTCCCCTCGGTGGTGCTCGAGGCGCTGGATGCCACAGTGCCGGTCGTTGCCTTTGAGGGCGCTGGTGGCTTCCAGGATCTGCTGAAGCGGGATTGCGGTATCCTCGTGCAGGCATTCGACACCGATGCGATGGCCGAGGTCATTGGCAATCTGCTCGACAATCCAAGTGAAGCCCGGCGTCTCGCCAGCGTTGGCCGCGATATCGTCCGCCAGGAGTTCAGCTTCAGCCATTACCTGCATGATCTGCTGATTTACGCCGAAAAGCCATTGCCGCGGGTGTCGGTCATCGTGCCTAACTACAACTACGCCCGATACCTGGGCGCACGTCTAGGCTCCATTGTCGATCAGACGATAAAGCCCTACGAGTTGATCGTGCTTGACGATGCTTCGACCGATGATAGCGTCGAAGTCATCGAGAAATTTCTGGCCGGTTGCGACATTCCATACCGGCTGGTGGCCAATGCGCAGAATTCAGGATCGGTATTCCGCCAATGGATGCGGGGGGTCGAAATGGCGCGCGGCGATTATGTCTGGATCGCCGAAGCCGACGACCTCGCCGATCCCGATTTTCTGGCCGAGCTTCTGCCCGCCTTCGAACGCGAGGAGGTGGTGATGAGCTATTGCCAGTCGCGACAGATGGACGGCGCCGGCCGGGTCTTGTCCGAACACTATCTCGACTATGTGTCGGACATCGACCGGTCTCGCTGGACGAAACCCTACGTCGTGGACGGCCGCCGGGAAATCGCCGAGGCACTTTACCTCAAGAACACCATTCCGAACGTCAGCGGCGTCTTGTTTCGAAGGGAGGCGCTCAGCAATGCGATGGCCAAACACAGCGAAGAGATCATGTCGTTGCGCAACGCCGGGGATTGGGTGACATATTTGCGTCTGCTCGAAAATGGTTCGATCGCTTTTTCCCCGCGTTCGCTCAATTCACACCGCCGGCATCAGTCGAGCGTAACCATAGGAAATTTCGATCTCAGGCACCTACAGGAGATCAGGCAGGTACAGGCCGATACAATCCGCAGCCACGATCTTGGACCTGCCGCGCTCGAACGAGCGAGCATCTACAGCCATGAAATCAGTGAACGATTTGGTATTCCAATTCAAGAATGACGACGCTGGTGACTGTGGGGAGTTAGATGTCTACAGAGCGTCGAGGAGATTTTAGTGAGAGTTCTTTTTCTGGGAGCGCCAATAGCTCCGCATCCTGATCCGCAGATTGCTTTTGAAAAGAAATTCGAAATCATTGGATATAACACCGGAAATCTTCTGATAGGGCAGTCTCTGTTCGAGGAAATTCGCTTTGAAGAGTTCGGTCAGGGGTTGGACTATTCCCCGCAAGAAGCAAACGAACGTTTCGACATCATTGCTATCGCCGCAGCAAATTTCATTTTCAAAAATTTTGATTTGTCCTACTTGGCTGACTTTATCGAGCCGACCAAGCTGCCATGCTTGGTTGCCGGCCTCGGGGCGCAAGCTTCTATCATCGGTGAAAAAGTCACAGATATCCCAGAGGGCAGTAAACGCTTCCTTCGTATCATATCGGAACGCAGCAAGACCGTGGGCGTGCGTGGCCATTTTACGGCTGAAGTCATGAATGACTTTGGGATAACGAACGTCAGAGAGGTTGGATGCCCAAGTTTGTTTCGCAAATTGCGTCCGGACTTGAAGATAAAGAGGCCAGGAAGAGACGCCGAGCTGAGGGTTGCAGTGAACGGATCACGCAACGTATTTCTTCATTCGGCCAATCCCGAAGCTGCCCGGCGCGTTGAAGCTGATCTTTTGAAATTATCCGCTCACAAAAAATATCCATATGTTCTTCAGAACGAAGAACCGGAAATGAAAATGCTACTTTCCAGAGATGGGAGAGAAGACGATTTTGGGGTCGCCCAGGCAGTGCTCGGGCAGATGAACATGGAAATGGATCCGTCGCTCTATGTAAAGCATGTCAAAGAGAACGCAAAAATGTTCTTTGATTTGGCAGAGTGGGATGCGTACATCTCGAAATTCGACTATTCGATAGGAACGCGCTTCCATGGAAATCTGATTGCATTAACCAACGGTGTTCCTGCAACCATAATTTCCCACGATTCGAGGACGACGGAAATGGCGGAACTTATGAGCATCCCGCATATCCCGGTCGATAAAGTGGGACAATTGAACGTCAACGAGCTTGTGCAGGCTGGCAACTATGATGAGTTTCAGCGCAAGTACACTGTACTATATGATCGTTTTGCCCAATTCCTTTCGGAGAATGGGGTTGCCCACCGGCTAGAATAGCACCGTGGAGCTGAACTCGGACCGAAGCAGCATTCTGTTACGGCTTCATTTTTGAAAATCCTGATGGTGCTCCATGAATTCTGATTCCTATCCAGTTTACCGCCGGGCAGGTTACTGCCCAATCTGTGAAGCCAATGTCGAGTTTTCCGCCCACTATGATTGGTATCGTGATCATCTGCTCTGCTCCAGATGTGGATCGATCCCGCGTGAGCGCGCTTTGGCTCTTACGCTCACGCGACATGTCTCTCGTTGGCGCAACCTTGTTATTCATGAATCGTCTCCCACTCCCCGCGGAATTTCTCCGAAGTTGAAGCGGGAATGTGCCGGTTATGTTGAATCGCAGTACTTTCCCGGAGAGCGTTTGGGCTCGTCCGTCAAGGGCTTCCGAAACGAGAACCTGGAGGCGCAGACATTTGGTGATGCGACTTTCGATGTCGTCGTTACACTTGATGTCATGGAGCATGTGAATATGCCGGAGCGGGTGACAAAGGAGATTGTCCGCACCCTGAAACCAGGCGGCGCTTATCTGTTCACCGTTCCCACCTACAAGGGCAAGATCGACAGTGAGCGCCGTGCGCTCTACAGGCCGGACGGAACGATCCAGCACACCGGCGAGCCGGAATATCATGGCAATCCTGTTAGCGATGCTGGTTCGCTGGTAACATTTCACTACGGCTATGACCTGCCGGAACTGATCCACCGATGGTCAGGAATGGATGTCGAGGTATGCCGTTTTCATGATCACTGGCACGGCATAATAGGCGAATTTACAGAAGTATATTTGGCACGGAAGCACGCCCGCTAACCAGGCCGAGGCTTTCGTCAGGAGCGAACGTAGTATGCAGATCGATAAGTTGGCAGCGATGTGGCAGGGCTATAGGCAGCGGGGCGTCATCCCAACGATCCACCTTGACGACGGGATGTTCAAAGGCAATCCCTTTCTTGATGACTACGACATTGTTGGCGAAAGCGTGTTGAAGGTGATCGTATCGATCTTGGCAATCGCCCGGAAAGAAGCCATTTACAATATTATGGATTTTGGATGCGGCCATGGGCGTGGCGCTCGCTACATCCGGTCACTGTTCCCTGCCGCCAAGATAACCTTCTGCGATATCGATCCGAGCTGCGTCGAATTTTGCGCCCACGAGTTCGGGGGAGATGCGGTGCTTTCGTCTGAGCATCCCTCTGACATTAAAATCCCAGGCGGCATGGATCTAATCTGGGTTGGCTCTGTCTTCACCCATGTCGATTACGAGAGAATGCAAATTCTTTTCGATAAGCTTTTTGCGGCATTGGGGCGCGGGGGGATACTGATCGCAACCTTCCGGGGGCACAACACGTACGAGATCACAAAGAACGACCCGATCCAAGCTGCTGCCCAAGCACAAATGCTGAAGGACTACGAGCAGACAGGGACTGGCTATTGGCCATACCCAAATGCCGCAGGCCAAGTTGGCATGAGCGATTGGGGACTTTCGCTTGCATCGATCGAGCGAGTTGTGGCGCTAGGCAAACGGCACGCCAATGCTCGCTTGGTCGGCTATAGCGAATCCGGATGGGCGAACGTCCACGATGTTGGCGCTTGGACGAAACGCTGAACCACCGTGTATTCGACATGGCGGTCGAGAAGTCGGTTATTCTGGTCCTCAAACTGGTGGATCAAAAGGTATCCCGTTTCCGACTGAGCGAATCTGCCAAGCACGCTGCCTCTACAGAAGCGGGTCCGTCTCCTTCCCTCGGACCAATCCAAAGATTTCGATTAAATCCCTTATCGATTGGTAACTTTTGCAAGGGCTTGCTGATTTGCGTAGCTGGGCATCTCACCGAGCCTTATCAGCGCAATGTCGCCCTGGATTTCCACACTACCGGGGGCTGGCCATACCGGCATCGCCGAAAGACGAACAATCGTCTGGTCAACCTGATCTGGGGTAGCACCGTTCAAATTGGAGTAGCCGAGCAATTTCATGTAATAAGCGATGCGCCAACCGTTGCCACCGTCCCATTCGAAGAACGAGTGGCCGACTGTCGAGCCGGGCTGCTTGGGATAGTTGGTCACAAATGGCTGGGCGCCAAACACGCTCAGAGCATAGCTGCGCTTTACATCAAAACCGCGCGCGGCCGACAGCCTGTCGAAGATGGCGCCCGCCATGAGTGTATCATGCTTGTCGACCAGATAGTTAGACGCCTGACGATAGTTCTGGGCCACCAGAATTTGGAAAATTGCCACGGCCATCAAGATGGTTGAGGCTACGCGGGTTCTCGATTCTCTGCTCGTCACCGCGACATAGGCAAACATCCAAACTGCAATCGGAACCCCGACGAGGCTCCTGACAGGCATGCTGCCCGCAGCGAGGAGGTGAAAGCCGAAGGGAATAAGCAATGAAGCGAAGGCAATTGCCGTCAACAGCAATTTCGAGCGGGGCAATTCCTTCAATAGCGCCCAACCGCCAAGGATCAACAAGAGCGGAATTGCCCACAACGCGACGTCATATGTGCGCCGGTCCAGACCATAGATCCCGCCTATCGCTCCAAGCACACGCCCAATAACTGTGGCCGGATGTTGAAGCAAAAAGCCAGGCTGGGAAAGCGAGTCGAAATACTCGTTTCTAGCGGGGGTGAACGATCTGAAAATGGCATCACCGACGACATAGAACAATATGGCACCAGCCAGCAGAATACCGGTCCGAAGCAGGTCTTTTGGCAGCGATTCGCTCCTTCCTGCCCGTGCTTGCAGAATTGAGATCGCGATGCCCAGGACCAGAATTGCCGGTGCGAAACTCTGGTAGATCGAGATGGCGAAGGCGCCGACTCCCACAGCTCCGAGAAAGCGAGGGCTGAGTGGGGAAACCTCCTCCTTGCGGATCAGCCAAAGCGCTAGAGCGGTCGCGAACAGGCCGACGCCGATAGCGGCAATGTTTGAATAAAATTCGACGATAAAAAACCAGGTCGGGAAAGCACAGAAAATCGCAAAACATGCGTACTCAGCGATGGAGAGCTCTTGCTTGTTAATGACATCCATGACGAGGAGGTAGGCGGCCACGCAACAGGCGCCAAAGACAGCTGGAGCCAAGAAAGGCATTACCGGATGAGGAATAAGGAACCTCTCGATCAGATATGCCCCCCAGCGTCCTTGAATGATCCAGACGGATGCGTCCGTTCTGAAGGCTGTTACTTCCTCATCCACTGACAGCGGAAAGGAAGCCAGCTCGGAAAAATACATCGCGGCGAAAATCGCAAAGAGATTAATGGCTGGTCGTATTGTGCTCGGTCGCGTCAGCATGATCTGCGGAGTATCCATCGAGAAATCACGAAGTTGAGGATGGTCGTGATGGCAAGGGTGACAAAGAAGGCTGCTGCAGCATTTTGCAGAACGCTTTCAAGCGTTTTGAGGGCTGCTAGGCCGAGCACGAACACGACCGCAATCGACGCCCCGATTGCCAGTCGATCGGCGATGCCCGTGCGGCCGCCGGGAAAGACGCGATCGGGATAGAACACCATTACGAACACAAGTCCTGTCAGCCAAGCGAGCGCGTAAGACAAACTTGAGGGCAGGACGACAAGGCCGGCAAAATAGACAAGGCTGGTCAGGGCGGTATTTAGTCCGCCGGCGACAAGAAACCGGACGGCGTCTCCGCCAATGCGATCAGCGGTCATCCTGCCTGACCGTATCCAGGAAATCCGCATAGTCCCTGATGTAATCGCCAGCATCATAGTTGTGCGAAGCCATGACCAGCAATGCTGTATCGGGTTGGAATTTATACTGAATTCCCCAAATGCCGGGCGGAATGTAGAGGCCGATCGAGGGTTCGGTCAACGAAACCTCTTTTCTCTCATGGCCGTCGTCAACGACAACGGACAGGCGGCCATGGGCCGCGATCAGGAATTGATGGCACTCGCGATGCGCATGCTCACCCCTGACCTTGTCGGAGGGAACGCCATAAACCAGAAAGGACCGGGCCGGCTTAAACGGTAGGTTTGCACCGAATTCGAGCGGGGCGAGTTCGCCTCGCAGATCGCTAAAATGCGGCAGCCGCCAGAGCTCGGTACCACCGACCCCAAGCGACATTTTCTCGCCCACTGCGCCGGGGAAGGTTTGCGTCAAGGCTGGCACGATCTTCGGGCCGGTCTGGTAGCCGATGATGACTGCGGGATTTCCGACCACGACGGCATTGGCAGGGACGCTCTTGGTCACCACGGCGCCGGCGCCGACCATCGCCTGGCGGCCGACGACAATGCCCGGCAGGATTGTGGCATTGGCGCCGATGGAAGCGCCGTCCTCGATCGTGGTCAGCAGAAACGCCTCGGGATATCCCTTGGAGCGTGGGAAGCGATCATTGGTGAAGGTCGCATTCGGGCCGACAAACACACGATTGCCCAGGCGCACCCCGTCCCACAGTTGGACGCCGCTCTTGACAGTCACGTCATCGCCGACGATCACGTCGTTCTCGATGAAGACGTGATCGCAGATGTTGCAGTTCGAGCCGAGCACGGCCCCAGGCAGCACGTGAGCGAAGGCCCAAATACGCGTTCCGTCGCCGACATGGGAGCTTTCGCAGATACCCCGTTCGTGCACGAAAAATGGCTTGGCGTTCATTTCGCAGTTCCGTCAACGACGCGGCTGATGATCCGAAGTGGGCGCGATTTGGTGTTTTCAACTGCCCGCCAGAGATAGCAACCAAGAATCCCTTGGACTAGAAGACTGGCCGAACCGAAGCCCGTGATCAGCAGCACCAGTGTCGTATAGCCAGCGGGGTCTATATTGCCAAGTAGCCGTGCAATCACGGTAACGACTGCAAATAGGAGACTTAGCGCACAGCCGGCAAATCCTACCCAGAGGGTGAGCATTATCGGAAAATCAGAGAACGAGAAAATGCTGTCCATCATGTATCGGAACCGCCGTGCCATGCCCCAGGCGCTTGTTCCGTGCTTTCGTTCGCGCCGCCGATAAGGCACGAATTCCCGCCTGAAGCCGACCCAGAAAAGTTGTATGACAAGCGAGCTGTTCGGCTCCTCGATCGAGAGGATCGCTTCCAGAACCTGACGGTTGCAGGCGAAGATATCCACTCCGCCACTCGGCATGCTGGGCAGGACGAGCCTGCGGTAGGCCGACCAGAAAGCCCTCGACAGAAATTTGGTCAAGGGCGGATCGCTACGCCCGGTTCGCTGCCCAAACACGACGTCAGCCTCGTCCTTTTCCAGCTTCGAAAAGAATTCGACGATCAGTTCAGGCGGCTCCTGCAGGTCGGCGGCCATCGCAGCGACCTGGTCACCCGAAGCGTGTTCGAGCCCGGTTCGAATAGCAGTGAACGAACCAAAGTTCCGGCTATGGAAGATGATCTTGTAATCATAGCCCGAGCCTTTCAATTCCTTGATCAGCAGCGGGCCGGATTCGTCCGGCGACCCGTCGACGACGAAGACGAACTCGATGTCGCTATGATATCTGGAGTGGAAATCGGCGACTGCGCCCAGGAGGGAAGGGATGTTCGCCTGATTTCGATAGATCGGGAAAACGATCGAGCGTGTTGTCACATTGTCTCCCATTCGCGGAGGGCCAGGCAAACCCGCTCTACCTCGTCGTCCCTCATATCGGGATAGCAGGGGACCGAACAGAGACGGCTGACGCTGGCCCTCGATACGGTGAGATTTTCGCTCCCCATCATCGGTAAGTCCGCCCAGCCGACCTGGTCGCAATCCAGCACAGGGTAGTGTATGTCAGTGTCGATGCCGCGCTCTTTCATGAACGCCCTGAAGGCATCCCGGTCGTCGCAAAGCGCGACCGCGAGGTGCGCGACAGCGCCTTCGCCACCTTCCAGGAACTGGAATCGACGCCCGGCAACCGACTTGTACTGGTCTAGGATGCCACGCCGCTGCTGGTTGCGTCTATCCACATCGCCCAGCAAAACGTCCAGTATCGCGGCTTGAACTTCATCCATGCGGGAGTTGCGGCCGTTGGGCACGCCGACATGATATTTTGAACTCCAGCCATATTGTTGCAGTTGCCGTACATGCGCGGCGGTTGCCGTGTCGGAGGTAAGAACAGCGCCGCCGTCCCCCATGGCTCCGAGATTTTTGGTTGGGTAAAAGCTGAACGTGGAGATATCCCCCAGCGAGCCTGCAACGTCGCTTCCGATTCTCGCCCCGTGCGCCTGTGCGCAATCTTCCACGATTGGAATGTGCGAGAGGCCAGCCTGCTCAAGTCCGTCCCGGATGGCGCGGACATCAACGACGCCACCATAGAGGTGGGTGGCGACGATCGCAGCGGTGGCTGCGCTGGCTGCTTTCAGTACCGATTGAAGGGCTATGAGTTGGCTGGCTGGTTCGATATCGACATAGTGCGGAACGAGATCATTCTGCCAGCAGGCACAACTGGCATAGCCCCCCGCATTGGCGGCGACGATCACCTCGCGCCCGTCGTAGCGCTTGGTCACTGCGGCCAATGCAAGTTCGAGCGCATCCGTCCCATTGGCCACGAGAACGCATTCCGAAACACCTATGAATCTGGAAAAATTTGCCGCAAACCTTTTGCCGATTGCGCCATTGAGCCACCATCCCGAACGTAGCGTGTTCACTACCTCACTCTCGATTTCGACCTGGTAGCGCTGATACAGGCGCTTCAGATCATTCATCGGAACAGATTCTTGTCTCGTCATCGGTAACTCAACGGCTCGAGCGCAATTCATTTTAGTAACGTCCGCAGGGCGCAACGTTGGCATACTCAACTACAGCAGGTGCGACGAATTGGGAATCTGAACTGCGAGCAAATAGTATCCGGGAAGAGTACCTTTAAGACTTAGCTCGCGTTCCAGCCCTCTTTGCAGGTTTCGTCGTGAAGGCTTCGACCCTTCCGTTCTTAAGCGTCATTCTTTTCGTACATACGCTTTCGAGCAGGCTCTCATTGTGGGTCGCCAGGACGATGATGCCTGCCTTCTCTGCCAGTTCATCCATGCGTCGTTTGGCTTTTTCCTGAAACGCGGCGTCGCCGGCGCCGATCCACTCGTCCATCAGCAGAATTTCGGGGTCAAGCGCTGTAGCCGCAGAGAAAGCAAGACGAGCGGCCATACCCTGGCTATAGGTTTTGAAAGGGACATCGATAAAGTCGCCAAGTTCGCTGAAGGCGATGATCTCCGGCATTTTTTCTTGGATCTCGGCCTCGGTCCACCCGCTGATCAAACCCCTCAGAACAATGTTTCGCCGCCCCGTCGCTTCGGGGCGAAATCCTATGTTGATGTTGAACAAAGCGTCGACTTTGCCTTCGATGGCTACTATGCCGGCCGATGGCTGATAGATGCCGTACAACACCTTGAGCAGTGTCGTCTTGCCGGCCCCGTTTGGGCCGACCAAGCCTAACCGATCGCCTGCTTTGAGTTCAAAGCTGACATCTTCCAGCGCCTGCACGACCTGCTTGCCGCCGGAACGTCCGATTTTGCCTCCAAGACCACCCAGGCGCCGGTCAGGCGCCGTAAGCGTCAACTTGTCGTAGAGGCGGTAGGCGAGGCTGACATTGTCCAGCTTGATGGAAATCATTTTGAGCTCAGATCAGGAAAACGACGCGCTTGCGATATCCGCCCAGCAGCAGCAACGCAACCGCCCAGAAAGCCAAAGAGATGTAGGCGGTCACAGCAAAGGCATGCATTGGGAAGTCGCCGCTCGCGATTGGCGCGCGCACCACTTCCAGAAAATATGTGAACGGATTCCAATGATAGGCATAGTTCTGTATACCGCCTTGCCCATGATAGGCCCAGAAGACTGGCGTAAGAAACGTACCGACCCGCATGATGTTGCCGACGATGAACTGGGCATCGGGAAAGAATGCACCCAGGAATGCGAAAACCGTTACGATTGCAGGGGTCGCGAGCACAATCAGCAATAACCCCGGGACAGACAATAGCCACTCAGCGCTGATTCCCAAGCCGCTCAGCAGCAGGATGACGATGCAACCCGCCACCGAATAGCTCGCTCGGATGACACATTGCACCGTCAGCCGCATCACATACACGAAGAGTGGCAGCCTCGTGCCTTGAATGAAACTGGCTTCGCGGGAGAACAGGGGCACGCTCAGGCTGATCATCTCCATGAGGTAGAACCAGACAACCAGGCCGATCGAAGCATAGGCCGTGTATCCGGCCGAATCCGTGTCTTTGGTCTTGAAAACGAAGATGAAAGTGCCAATGAATGCCAGATAATTGACCAGCATCCAAAGCGGGCCGAGCGTCGTGCGTCTGTGCTGGTCGCCGATGTCCTCGTGGGCAAGCGCGATCCAGACCCGGTGTAATCTCATGGCCTTTGAGATGTCGTCAAAAGCGCCGTTTAGTGCCGCAATCATAGCTGGGAGTATCGCAATCCGTTGTTCTGGCGCATTATTCTTCGCTGGCCATAGCGAACCACCAAGCCCGTCTCTAATAGCCATTTCGATGGGCATATGGCAACGCATTGCGTCGTAACGCGGTGGGGAGCAGAGTCAACTGCGGCAAAACTGAGCGCATGCTGATGCTGCGTGGCTTATCTATTAGCGTTTGATAATGTTGACTTTACGGCAATCGCCCGAGCATGATCCATGTTCTCCACTGGAAGCCTCTTGTCCGAAAAAACCTCTAGCTATGCCCTCGCCCCCGAAGTATGCGATACAGGACGGCGGGGGCCGGGGATAGCACTTGAGCAAGGTGATTGGTCGCGAAGTAACTTCGTGTTCGCACCTCGCTGGTGTTGATGCCCTTGAGCCTGGAGTCTAGTGCCGTCCAATGAATTCCCACCTAGAAGCTGTGTTCGGGCTCAGGCCACAGATGCGGCGCGCCTTCATCATGGTCCAGGACGTGGTCATGGTCCTGGTCGCCGTGGCGCTCAGCCTTATCCTTTCGCGGTCGAATCTTTCGTTCGAAGCGTTCTCCAACGAGGGTCTGGCGACATGGGCGGGCATCGTCGTCATCAGCCATTTGCTGTTTCGCTACAGTGGCCTCTACACCACCGTGTGGCGCTTCGCCTCGACGCCGGACTTTTTCAACATCCTGAAGAGCTGTGCGATTTTGACGTTCACTCTTTACATGGCATCGCTGCTGCTGCGTTTTTACCGGCCGGTGGCGGGGCTCAACGAGCGTCAGTTCATCGTCTTCTTCCTCGTCTCCTTCACCATCATCTCTGCACCCCGGCTGTTCTACCGCTTCCTGCGTGACGGCGCGAGCTGGGGCATTCTTGGCCGCAAGTCCGATGATACTGAGCCCAAGCGCGCGCTGTTCGTTGGCCGGCTCGGCGAGGCCGACCTGATCATTCGCTTCACGCGCACGGCGCAACCGGCGGACTATTCCATCGCGGGCATCATGGCGACCGAGCGCGGCGCCCCGTTGGGCACGCGGATTCAAGGTGTTCCCGTGGTGGCGACCCTGCCGCGCCTGATCGATGTCATGGAAGACTATGCGACCGGCACCAAAAGCCTGGACTTGCTGATTTTCGGCAGCGGCGCCGAGCACGAAATCGAGGACTATTCGGAACTCGTGCGCATTGCCCGGCACGGCGACATAAATGTGGTGCAGTTCTCAGGCCTTTCGGAGTTGGAACAGCACGGAAAGCTGGTTCTCGACACCGTCGAGATGGAAACGATCCTGCGCCGTCCGGCGGTCGCGTCCGACATCCAGCGCATCGGCGCCTTTGTCAGCGGCAAACGCGTTCTGGTGACCGGCGGCGCCGGTTCTATCGGCCAGACGCTGGTCAAGCGGTCGCTGGAACTGGGAGCCGAGGCGGTGCTGGTCGCCGACAACTCCGAGTTCGGCATTTTCCAGTTGAGCCAGTATGTTGACGAGAAGGACCATGACCGCCTCAAGGTCCGCATCGTCGATGTCGCGGACCGGCGCCAGATAATGCGTGTCGTCACCGAATTCCGGCCGGACATCATCTTTCACGCCGCGGCGCTCAAGCATGTTCCGCTGCTCGAGGAGAACTGGGATTCGGCCATCCAGACCAACATTTTTGGAACGCTCGTCTGCGCCGAGGTTGCCGCCAAGTGCGGGGTTGCGCAATTTGTCCTGATATCGAGCGACAAGGCGGTGGATCCCTCATCGGTGCTTGGCATGACGAAGCGGGCCGCCGAACAGATCATCAGCGCCTTGCATGGCGAGACGGGCGGGCGTGACCCGGCCACCAAGTTCATTGCAGTGCGGTTCGGCAATGTCTTCGGCAGCAATGGTTCGGTGGCGACCATATTCCAGGCGCAAATCGAGGCTGGGGGGCCCGTCACCATCACCGACCGGCGCATGACGCGCTATTTCATGACCGTGGCCGAAGCCGTCGATCTCGTCATCATGTCGGCGGCCGATGCCGCGTCGCGGCAGAGCGGAGACGATTATGCCGTCTATATGCTCGACATGGGCAAGCCGGTGCCGATTCTTGAAGTGGCCGAAACGATGATCCGCTTGTCCGGAAAGAGCCCATACAAGGACATCGCGATCCGGTTCACCGGCATCAGGCCGGGCGAAAAACTTCACGAAACGCTGCATGGCGAAGACGAGGAACTCGTCGAACTAGGCATCTCGAAGGTTTTCGGCCTCAGCACGGACGTCGTGGAATGGTCGGATGTCCAGGTCGCGCTCTCGGCCCTGCAGCAGTCGGCGAAAAACCAGGACAAGGCTGCCGCGCTCGCCGCATTGGCAGGTCTCGACCGCGCCAAGAAGGCCAGGGCAAGTGCGAGGCAAGACGCGATCCCGAAAACGGCGGGGCAGGCGAGCTAGGCCCGGTTCAGAATTCAGAAAGCGATCTTGCTCGTGAGCAAAGATGATCTGCGCATCGCGGTCCTGATGGGCACGAAAGACGGCGCTACCTTCATCGAGGAGCAGCTGCAATCCCTGTTTGCGCAGTCGCACCCGCTGGTCGACCTGTGGATTTCAGACGATGGCTCCACCGATGGCACGACCGCCATCATCGAGACATGGAAATCCCGCTGGCGGCCCAAGGGTCGGATGACGCTGGTGGAGGGGCCGCGGCAAGGCTTCGCCGCCAATTTCCGCTCCATGATCGTCGATCGACGCATCGAGGCGGACTGCTATGCCTTCTGCGACCAGGACGATATCTGGGAGCCCGACAGGCTGGAGAGCGCTATCAGCTGGATGCGGACCCAGGATGCGAAAACCCCGCTGATGTTTTGTTCGCGAACCGCAACCATGACGGAAACAGGAAGCCTTGTCGGCCATTCGCCGCTGTTTGCCCGGCCGCCATCCTTTCGCAATGCGCTTGTGCAAAGCATCGCCGGCGGCAACACAGTCCTGCTCAACGCCGCGGCACGCGACCTGCTGGCCAGGGCCTCCACGCGGAGCGGGTTCGTCAGCCACGACTGGTGGGCCTATCTCATCGTGACCGCCGCCGGCGGCATCGTCCGCTACGATCCGCGGCCGCTGGTGCGCTACCGGCAGCACGCGGCGAACCTGGTCGGCGCCAACGTGTCCTGGAAAGCAAGGTTCTCTCGGCTTGGCCGCCTGTTCAAGGGGGAATTCGCCGGCTGGACGGACCTCAACCTCGACGGTCTCGCCGTCAATCGCGATCTCCTGACCGAGGACGCGACGGCGTGCCTCGACCTTTTCATCCGCGGGCGCAACGGTGGCCTTTCCCGCCGCTTGGCAGGCTTGCGCCAAAGCGGCGTCTATCGGCAGACCGTTTCCGGAAACATTGGGCTCTATCTCGCCTTCATCCTGGGGCGCATCTGAACATTGCGACGGCTGCGTGGCGCGCTTGGTCAAGAGATCGGCTCATGCTACTTCGGCCGGATTGACGGCATCTGCCTGCGGCGTTGCCTCGGGACTTCGGCAGGGAGCACTATCGGCCGTTCATGAAGGCAGCCAAGAAAATCTTCGATGTTGCCGGTGCGGCTCTGCTGCTGGTGGCCACATCTCCTGTCTTGGCGCTCACCGTCCTTGCCGTTCGGGCATCGTCGCCGGGCCCGGCTATTTTTTCGCAGGTGCGGGTCGGCCGTGACGGTCGGCTTTTTCGCTGCCACAAGTTGCGCACGATGTATGTCGGGACGCCGTCACTGCCCTCGCATGAGGCGCCGGTGGATTCCGTGACATCGGTCGGGAAGGTCTTGCGGAAGTTCAAGCTCGACGAGCTGCCACAATTCTGGAACGTCCTGAAGGGCGAAATGAGCCTGGTCGGGCCGCGCCCCTGCCTGCCGACCCAAACGGAATTGATCGAGTGTCGCAGGCGGCTGGGGGTTTTGGCGGCGCTGCCGGGCATAACCGGCCTGGCCCAGATCAGGGGCATCGACATGTCGAACCCGGAGCTTTTGGCCGAAACGGATGCTGCCTACCTCCGCACTGCGTCGTTCTGGCTCGATTTTCGGATCCTGTTTGGAACGCTCTACCGCAGACCATGATCCCAAAAAGTGGAAGCCGGTTTTTGGAAAAGACTACGGTCAGCAAGAAAGTCAGGATCTACCGAGCCGCGCCAGCTCGGCCAGCCGCTCGAGCGTGCCGGCTTCAGGCATCCACCCCTGCGATACCAGCAGAGCGGGGTCGCATATCTGTGTCGCGGTCAGGCTGTCCCAGAACGCCCGCCTGCCGAGCGCGGCCACGACCGGCCGCATCAGGCCGGCCGGCACAGCCATCAGGCGCACAGGCCGCCCCAAACCTCTGCGAAAGGCGGCGATGATGGCCTCGGCGGCGACCGGCGGCACATCGGCGCCGACGTAGATCGGGCGAAGCGGTCCGGAATGGCTGAGCAGGTGCGACACTGCTCGCACCGCGGCCTCGGAAGACATCAGCGAGCGGATTCCGGTCAAGGCACCCGTCGGCAGCGGCAGCGGCGTATCGGCAAGGCGCATCAGCGTTGCCAGATTTCCCCTCATGCCGCTTCCATAAACCGGAGGCAGGCGCAACACGGCGGCGTCGGAGCGCCCGTGTAACGCGTAGGCGTCCAAAACCTTGATCTCGCCTTCGCGCTTGGAGCGTCCATAGGCGCATTGTGGGGCAGGAAGCGTGTCCTCGTCGATCGTTGCGCTGACATGCGCGCCGATCACCGCTCGGATCGAGGAGAGATGGATGAAGCGTCCACTGGCCTGTGCCGCCGCGGCATGCGCCAGCCGCGCGCTCAATTCCACATTGGCCGCCTGGTAATCGGCTTCGGTTGCATTTCCCTGATCATTGTTGAGGCCGGCGCAATGGACGACGTTCGTCATATGACGGGTCAGTTCCAGGAAGGCGGCGGCCGGCGCATCGAAGCCGGGCATCGGCACAGTCTCGTTCTCCGAACCAAGCCTCTCGGGATGGCGGGAGGCGAGGCGAAGCTCGGCACCGGCTTCGCGAAGGTGGCGCACGACAAGACGCCCGATGAAACCTGTCGCGCCCGTGACCAGAACCTTCATGGCCTTGCCCGAAACAGCTCTTTGCTGACTGATGGAAGTGCTCGCTCTTCCATCACTGGTGCAAGTACCTGCTCTTCCAACAAAGGAACATGGCGGCCGGAGGCGAGATATGTTCCGCTCACCAGGAAGACCATCAGCACCGAGTCCAGAATGTCGTGGCCGATCAGGATGCCTGTCATTCCGGCCGTCAGATAGGTGATCACCACGACGACAATCATGGTCGCGCCGAACCGCTCGCTCGGATCGTTGCTGTTTCGCAAGACCCGGGCGGCATTTCCAGCGGCAACGATAAAGATCGCCGCCAGCGTCACGGCGCCCAGAATTCCCGCTTGCACCAAGGCGGTCAGGAAGCCGTTGTGAAAATGGTTGAAGCCTGTGTCCATCGCGAACTGCTCATGAAAGCCCTGCTTGATCAGATGCTGGGTTGCACCCACACCGTGCCCGAACAGTGGCATGTCATGGAATGCTTTGAGGCCGATCTCCCAAAGCGCAACACGTATTCCCAACGAGGTGCCGTAATTACCGCTGGCTCCAAGCGCGCCCCAATCGGAACGCAAAAAGTCGACCCGCCCGGATATCGCCTGGAAGCTGGAAGCGGCGATCACGACGCCGACCGCCGCCAGCAGCAGCAGCAGGCGAATGGCATTCCTGCCTCTGAGCCTGTGCCGGTTGATCAGCATGACGGCGATGCCGGCGATCAGCAGTGCCAGCCAGACGATACGCGAGCCGGAATAGATGACGGCGATCGTCCCGGCCAGTGCCGCGTAGAAGAGTGGGGTCCGGGCTTGCTCAACACCGGACAAGGCGCCAGCCACACACATCACCACGGCAAGGCAGACGACGGTTGCGAAGACGATCGGATTTCCGGCTCCACCCTCGGCCCTGACGCCAATCCAATATTGCTGGATGACGGCCATGAGCAGCGCGGCAAAACAGGCGGCCATGCTGGAAAGCACGATGATGCGGGTAAGCGTGGTTTTCTGCGTGATGCTCCAGGTCGAATAGGACACGGGAAAAAACAGGAAGGTGACGAGCGGGATAAGATGTGGCGCATCCCGGGCGAGCGAATTGTTGACGATGGACGCCAGGAGATTGGAGGCGCAGTAGGCATAGATCGCGACCGTCATCCAGATCATGGGCCGGTCGGCGTTGAAGCGCCTTTTCCTCAAAGCAATCAGCAGGACTGACGAAAGGCCTCCGCCATTGAATACAAAGCTGACCACCGATCCCAGAACCGGTGGAAAAAAGAAGCAAAGGATGGAGAAGTAGTTGTTGATCCGCGAAGGCGTGAATTGCTGTCTCAGGGATGAAAGCCGGGTCAATTTTCGGGCTCGCTGTCTTCGGCAAGTTTCATGCGGCGGATCTTGTTTGGCGAAGTTGAATGCGCTCGCCTCGAAATTGCCCCATGCCTCATGATGCACTTGCCCGCTTCCCGAGGCTGGTATAGCGGCTGCCCCCCATTTTCGATAGTGTATAGGGCAGATTGCCACCGAAAATCGGCGGCAGGCGCGGGCCGACCAGAGGAAGTCCCTTGAAAGCCGCAACTGGTCCATTCAAGCAATATTTTCCCCGGGTTTTCTGGGCCGTTGAGCTTGCGGGCAGGAATTTCCGGGTTTGCCGGCATCTGTGGAAAATTCATTCTCGAACCATGTGCGGCCGGGCCAGTCTTGCATTGTTCTTGACAATGGCGATCTGCTAGAACGCCGGCACGAGAAAGATTGTCCACAAACAAGGCTCGAACCGGGCGCGAAGAGCTCGATGATTTGAGGCAAGGTCTTCTGTTGGAAGATACGAAAGAACGCCCACGGCCCATGACAACAGCGCTTACGCATCTTCAGCGGCTTGAAGCCGAGTCCATCCATATATTCCGTGAGGTTGCGGCCGCTTTTGCCAAGCCGGTCATGCTCTATTCGGTCGGCAAGGATTCATCCGTGTTGATGCATCTGGCGATGAAGGCGTTTTATCCCGCCAAGCCGCCGTTCCCCTTTCTTCACGTCGACACGACGTGGAAGTTCCGCGAGATGATCGCCTTTCGCGATCAGATGGCGCAGAAACTCGGCTTCGATCTCCTGGTTCATGTCAACGAAGACGGCGTGCGCGACAACATCAATCCGTTCGACCATGGTTCGAACACCCACACCCATGTCATGAAGACCGTGGCGCTGCGCCAGGCGCTCGACAAATACGGTTTCGATGCGGCCTTTGGCGGCGCTCGTCGCGACGAGGAGAAATCGCGCGCCAAGGAGCGCATCTTTTCCTTCCGCAACGCCCAGCATGTGTGGGATCCGAAGAACCAGCGCCCCGAAATGTGGAAGATATTCAACACCCGCATCGCATCGGGTGAATCGATCCGCGTCTTTCCGCTGTCGAACTGGACCGAACTCGATATCTGGCAGTACATCCTGCAGGAAAGTATCCCGATCGTGCCGCTCTATTTCGCCAAGGAACGGCCGGTGGTGGAACGCGACGGCATGCTGATCCTGCGGGACGACGAGCGCATGAAACTGCGCCCCGGCGAGACAGTGGAGAACAGGCTGGTGCGGTTTCGCACGCTGGGTTGCTATCCGCTCACCGGCGCCATCGAATCGGATGCCGACACGCTGGAAGCCATCGTCGGCGAAATGCTGACGGCACGGACATCCGAACGGCAGGGTCGCCTGATCGATCGCGATGAAGCCGGCTCGATGGAAAAGAAGAAGCGCGAGGGGTACTTTTGACCATGCGCCACATCATGGCAAAGAGCCTCGCTCCCACCGACGGCGTTCGCGACTATCTGGCGGCGCAGGAGAAGAAGTCGCTGCTGCGCTTCCTGACCTGCGGCTCGGTCGATGACGGCAAGTCGACGCTGATCGGGCGCCTGCTGTCCGACACCAAGCAGATTTTCGAGGACCAGCTCGCCGCGCTCGAACGCGATTCGCGCAAGCATGGCACGACGGGCGACGACATTGATTTCGCGCTGCTGGTCGACGGTCTGGAGGCCGAGCGCGAGCAAGGCATCACCATCGACGTCGCTTACCGCTTCTTCGCCACGCCGAAACGCAAATTCATCGTTGCCGACACACCTGGCCACGAGCAATACACCCGCAACATGGCCACCGGCGCCTCGACCGCCGACCTGGCGATCGTGCTGATCGATGCCCGGCAGGGTGTGCTTCGCCAGACAAGGCGGCATTCGATCATCGCCTCGCTGCTCGGCATCCGCCACGTCGTGCTGGCCGTCAACAAGATCGATCTTGTCGATTTCGATCAGGCGGTTTTCGACCGGATCGTCGAAGACTACGGACAATTCTCGCGCGATCTCGGCTTCCAGACCATTGTGCCGATCCCGATGTCGGCCCGTTATGGCGACAATGTCAGCCGCCGGTCGGAAAGCATGGAATGGTATTCCGGTCCGACGCTGATCGAGCATCTCGAAACCGTGTCGGTCGACGAAGCGATGGTCGAACTGCCGTTTCGTTTCCCTGTCCAGTATGTCAACCGTCCCAATCTCGACTTTCGCGGCTTTGCCGGCACGGTCGCCTCCGGCTCGGTTGCGCCCGGCGACGAGGTCGTTGTCGCCAAGTCCGGCAAATCCTCGCGCGTCAAGCGGATCGTCTCGTATGGCGGCGATCTCGCCCAGGCGGCCGCCGGCCAGGCCGTCACGCTCGTCCTCGATGACGAAGTCGAAATCTCGCGCGGCAACATGCTGGTTTCGCCTGCCGCACGGCCGCAGGTCGCCGATCAGTTCGCCGCCAACATCGTCTGGTTCGACGAGCATGCGTTGCTGCCAGGCCGCTCCTACATCCTGCGCACCGAGACCGACCAGACCAGCGCCACCGTCACCGACCTGAAATATCGGATCAACGTCAACGACTTTGCCCATGAAGCGGCCAAGTCGCTCGAAATGAACGAAGTCGGCATCTGCAACATCTCGACGCGGACGCCGATCGCCTTCGATCCCTTCGCCGAAAACCGCACCACCGGCGCCTTCATCCTGATCGACCGCATCACCAACGCCACGGTCGGCGCCGGCATGATCCTGCACTCGTTGCGCCGCGCCGAAAACATCCATTGGCAGTCGCTCGATGTCGGCAAGCGCGTGCGCGCCGACATGAAGAACCAACGGCCCGCCGTGTTCTGGTTCACCGGGCTGTCGGGTTCCGGCAAGTCGACCATCGCCAACCTGTTCGAAAAGAAGCTGTTCGCCACCGGCCGCCACACTTATATCCTGGACGGCGACAACGTCCGTCACGGTCTCAACCGCGATCTTGGCTTCACCGACGCCGATCGCGTCGAGAACATCCGCCGCGTCGCCGAAGTGGCGCGTTTGATGGCGGATGCCGGGTTGATCGTCATTGTTTCGTTCATTTCGCCCTTCAGCGCCGAGCGGCGCATGGCACGTGAATTGATGGCCGACGGAGAATTCGTCGAGGTGTTCGTCGATACGCCTTTCGAGGAATGCGCCAGGCGTGATCCGAAGGGCCTCTATGCGCGCGCGCTGAATGGCGAGATCAAGAATTTCACCGGCGTCGATTCCCCTTATGAAGCGCCGGAAACCCCGGAGGTCCATCTGCGGACACTCGGCAAGTCGGCCGAAGAGATGGTCGACGCCCTGGAACACTGGCTGAACGAGCGCGACATTGCCGAAGACCAATACGATAGCGGCGGCGGCATCTGACGACAGGCTGATGCTTGAAATCTTCGAGCGCCTGGCCTTGTCGGCCGGGCGCGAGGTGATGCGCGTGTTCCACGCCGGCTGTGCGGTTGACCGTAAGTCCGACGCCTCGCCGGTTACCGAGGCGGACCGCGAGAGCGAAAAGATCATTCTCGCCGGACTGCGTGCCGCATTTCCCGATATCCCCTGCGTAGCCGAGGAAGAAGCTTCCGCCGGCATCGTGCCGCCCGACCTGGACGGGGCTTTTTTTCTGATCGATCCGCTCGATGGGACCAAGGAGTTCGTCAACCGCCGCACCGATTTCACCGTCAACATCGCGCTGGTTCGCGATGGCGTGCCGGAAGTCGGCGTCGTCTTTGCGCCCTGCACGGGCCGCTTCTTTTCCGGCCTGCCGGGCAGGGCGGAATCACTCGAAATCGATGGCGATTACCAGATCGTCGGCCGCCGGCCGATCGCGGCGAGAACGGCCGCGACACCGCTGGCCGTCGTCGCCAGTCGGTCTCACAACACACCGGAAACCGAGGCCTATATTCGCGACCTCGGTGCCGCCGAAATCGTTTCGGTCGGTTCGTCCTTGAAGTTCTGCCTTCTCGCCAGTGCCGAGGCTGATGTCTATCCGCGCTTCGGCCGCACCATGGAATGGGACACAGCGGCGGGCGACGCTATCCTGCGCGCCGCCGGCGGCATGACGCGCACGCTCGACGGCCAACCTCTGGTCTATGGCAAGCGCAGGCAAAGCGACGACGAGGATTTTGCCAATCCGCATTTCATTGCCAGCGGCAGGGCGGCGGGCCCCGGCTGAGAAAGGCTCGGCAGCTTACTCTGCCGCGGCCTGCGCCGAATTCGAGCCGATATAGTTGCGGATCGTCTCGATGATGCGGTCCTGGTCGGCTTCGCTGAGATAAGGGTGCATGGGCAGGCACAGGATCCGCTTCGGCAAGTCTTCCGATACGGCAAGGCCGGTCGGCGTGCGTGGGTAGTCGCGATAAGCGACCTGGGCATGCAGCGGCTTCACGTAGTAAATGACAGACGGAATACCCTTTTCGCCGAGATGCGCCCTCAGCCCGTCGCGCTTGGGCGTCTCGATGGCGTATTGCGCCCAGGCCGAACGGCTGTCGTCCAGATTGCGCGCCGCAGTGACGATATCGCCAAGCCCTTCGGCATAGCGTTTTGCCACCACCTGCCGGGCGACCATCTCGTCTTCGAGAATGGCCAGCTTCTCGATCAGGATCGCCGCCTGGATCGTGTCGAGGCGTGAATTGATGCCGACGCGGACATTGTCGTACTGCGTCTCGCCCTTGCCATGGAAGGCGAAGGAGCGAAGCTGCTCAGCCAGCGCATCGTCATTGGTGAACATCGCGCCGCCGTCGCCGTAGCAGCCAAGCGGCTTGGCCGGATAGAAGCTGGTCGATCCGACATGGCCGAAAGCACCGCACATCTTGCCGTCGAGCGAACCGCCCATCGACTGGGCGGCATCCTCGATCACCATCAGCCCTTCGCGGTTGGCGATCGCCATGATCGCCTCGTAATCGGCGGCTAGGCCAAACAGATCGACAGGAATGATAGCCTTCGGCTTCAGCCTTCCTTCCTTCTTGATCATGGCGATGGCCGCTTCGAGGCTGGCAATGTCGATGTTGTAGCTATGCGGGTCGACATCGACGAACACCGGCTCGGCCTTGGCCAGTGCCACCACTTCGGCGGTGGCGGCGAAAGTGAAGCTCGGCACGAACACCGCGTCACCCGGGCCGATGCCGGCCGCAAACAGTGGCAACAGCAGCGCGTCGGTGCCGTTGGCGCAGGCCACGACATGCTTGGTGCCGATATAGGCGGCAAGCTTATTCTCGAATTCGGTGACTTGCGGGCCAAGAATATAACGGCCTTCGTCGACGACACGGTCGATCGCGGCCTTCAGCCGGTCGCGGATTCGTTCGCGCTGCGCGCCAAGATCGATGAACTGCATGTCGGCCTCAAAACGGGTTAGCCAGATAATCGGCCGCTGGTACCAGAGTTGCGCTTGCCGAGAAAGCCGGGCAGGCGGAGCCCCAAATTGCCCAAGTGTCGCAGTCCGTTACCAGTATTTCCCGGCGAATGTCAGTCAGATGCCGGAAATCCGGGCTTCGTCGGGCGCCATCCCGCCCTTATAGCCCTGTAAAGAGCCCCTGCGAAACATAAAGTGATCGATTGGGCTCAACTTATGTTGAGCGTTGCTCAGGCGATTTCATGTCGCCAGGGTGGATTGGCGCCGGCCCGCGACACGGTCACTGCCGCCGCCTTCGCGCCGAGCGCCAGCGCGTTGTGGATGGCGTCTTTCGACAAGCCGGAAATCGCCGCCTTGGTCAGCAGGCCCTGCTCATGCAAGGAGGCGAGGATGCCGGCGTTGAAGGTATCGCCGGCGCCGACCGTGTCGACCACCTCGACCTTTTCCGGCATGACGGTGACGGCATGTTCCCTGGTATAGCCGACGGCGCCTTCGCTGCCATGGGTGACGACGATCAGCTTCAGGCCTCGGTCCAGCCAGTTGCGGATGACATCCTCGTGCGAGCCTGCTTCGCCGAACCAGTTCAGGTCTTCGTCCGACAATTTCACGATGTCGGCCATCGCCATCATCGCGCGAATGCGCCTGAGGTGCTTGGCCTTGTCCGGTATGAAGTTCGGCCGGATGTTGGGATCGAGCATCATCACTCGACTTTCATGCTCGCGCCGCATGAACTCCTCATAGGCACTGCCGGCGGGCTCCGAAATCAGGCTGATGGCGCCGAACAGCATGGCTTCGATCTCGCTGCCAAGCTGCGGCAGGTCGTCGACGGTCAGCATGCGGCCGGCGGTGTTCTCGTCATAGAAAGTGTAGGTCGCCTGGCCGTTGGTGAGCTTGACGAAGGCCAGCGTCGTTGGCCGTGGTGAGGTGTGCGCATAGGTGGAGCTGACCTTGCTTGCCCCCAGCGCATCCCGGAACTGGCCGCCGAACAGATCCGACGACAGGCCCGAAAAGAAGCCTGCCGGCGCGCCGAGCCGGCCAAGCGCGATCGCCGTGTTGAACACCGCGCCGCCGACATAAGGCGCAAAGGCCGGCTCACCCGCTGTCGTCGTGCGCGGCAGCATGTCGATCAGGGCTTCGCCGCAGCAGAGGATCATGGCTTCCTGGTCTCCGGCGGATGGATCACGCCCTTGCGTATGATGATGTTGGCGTAGAGCCGCGGCTCGCTGGTCGCGACGATGGCATGCGCCGATTTGACCCGTGCATAGAAGTCGGCGCCGGCCAGCGCAACCACCTTGCGGCCTGGCGCCCGTTTGGCGCAGATCGCCTCGATCTCCTGGTGGACAGGATCGGCAAGCGAGGGATCGCCCTTGACCGAGGCGCGAAACAGCGCCTCCGGCACGGCGTCATCGACAGGCAGCACACTCAATATCGCGTCGAGTACGGGGATAAGAGGGTGACCATCGGCGCGCACCAGCCGGGTTGCCTGCTGTTCCGCCGGATAGTTTCCGTCGACAAGGGCGATTTCGTCGCCATGACCCATGCCGCGCAGGATCGCCAGAAGCTCCGGACCGAGCAGCGCCGGAATTCCGATCAGCATCAGGCGCTCCTGGAAATCGTCGTCGAGCCGATCAGGAAGCGTTCGGAAAGTGGCAGGCTGGCGCCGCCGAGCGCCCGGGCATGGATGCCGACGGTTCCCTCGCGAATGGCGGGCAGCTTCAAGCCTTCGCCGTCGATCGTGGCGATTGCCGCGATGATGGCGTCGACCAGCCGGCGGCGCACCGCCTTCGGCATCCAGCCGTCGATCACCGCCGCTTCGAAATCGATGATCGAGGATGCGGCGACGATGGCGTAGGCGAGCGCCCTTGAGGCGCTGGCGATCCAGTCGTCAAGCTCGGGTCCGATCTCGCCCCAATCTTCCGGCGAGGTCCACAGATGCGAGGCTTCGACGCCGCGCGCATTGAGCGCCTTTTCGAGCATGGCGATGGAAGCGACATCGATCAGTTGGGTCGGCTTGCCGTCCGGCCCGGGCACCGGCATGGAGCCGAGCGCTCCGGCATTGCCGGTCGGGCCGCCAAAAAGCCGGCCGTTCAGCACAATGCCGCCGCCGGCAAAGGCGCCGATATAAAAATAGACGAAGTCGCGCGCAGCGCCCGCCTGGCCGAAGACGAGCTCGGCGCCGCAGGCCGACGTGGCATCGTTCTGCAAATAGACCGGAAAATCGCATTGCGCCTGGATGTCGGCCCGGATGTCGCGGTGGCGCCATTCATCCATCACGTCGCGCGGCGCGCCGGCGGTATCGGCCCAGTTCCACAATTCGAACGGCATGGCGATGCCGAGCCCGGCGATGCGCTTGTCTTGCGCGGGCGTCAGCGCGCCGCGCATCTGCCGCATGCCGTTGGTGACGAAGTCCACCGTCTCGCGCGGCGCGGGGTAGCGATAGGAATGCTGCAGCATCGAACGGACATGGCCAAGGAAATCTATCAACACCAGTTCGGCGCTGCGGCGGCCGATCTTCAGGCCAATGAAGAAAGCGCCTTCGGGATTGAGCGCCATCGGAATGGAAGGCTGGCCGATCTTGCCGCGCAACGGCGCCTGGCGCAGCAGGAGGCTTTCTTCCTCCAGCTCGCGCATGATGACCGAAACCGTCTGCGCCGAAAGGCCGGTCATGCGGGCGATGTCGGATTTTGCCAGGCTGCCGTGCTGGCGCACCAGCGACAGCACCAACCGCTCATTGTGGTCGCGCATGCCGCTCTGGTTGGTGCCGCGGTGAATGAGACTGTCATTCACCTCGGGCGAACCGTGCCTCGCAATGGCCGTTTCCACCCTGTTCCTCCCGTCGTTTCCCCTCAATGCTTTTGGGCCAGAATGGGTGAACGAAGCAAGGCTGTCAATAATAAATAAGAGTGATTTAATTATTGACAGAGGCTTCGTGCTGGTGTCTTTTGAGGCAGCGTCCACGCTGGGAGAATTTCGTTGGACGCGCTGCAGGTGCCGGTTGGCCGGCATCCGGATGGTTCCACTGGGAGGAAATCGTGACCAATACAAAACTGTTGAAATCGACCGTGTTTGCCGCCGCGGCTCTGGGGCTGATGGCGTTTGCGTCGTCCGCATCCGCGGCTGGTGTCGGTGCCTGCCTGATCACCAAGACCGACACCAATCCCTTCTTCGTCAAGATGAAGGAAGGCGCGACCGCGAAGGCCAAGGAACTCGGCGTCGACCTCAAGACCTATGCCGGCAAGATCGACGGCGACAGCGAGAGCCAGGTCGCGGCCATCGAGAGCTGCATCGCCGACGGCGCCAAGGGTATCCTGATCACTGCATCCGACACCAAGGGCATCGTGCCGACCGTGAAGAAGGCGCGTGACGCCGGCCTGCTGGTGATCGCGCTCGACACGCCGCTCGATCCGATCGACGCCGCCGACGCGACCTTTGCGACGGACAATCTCGAAGCCGGCAAGCTGATCGGTGCCTGGGCAGCCGCCACGCTCGGCGACAAGGCCAAGGACGCCAAGATCGGCTTCCTCGACCTGACGCCTTCGCAGCCGACTGTCGACGTGCTGCGTGATCAGGGCTTCATGATGGGCTACGGCATCGACGTGAAGGATCCCAACAAGATCGGCGATGAGGACGATCCCCGCATCGTCGGCCACGACGTCACCAACGGCAACGAAGAGGGCGGCCGCAAGGCGATGGAGAACCTCCTGCAGAAGGACAACACCATCAACGTCATCCACACCATCAACGAGCCTGCCGCTGTCGGCGCCTACCAGGCGCTCAAGGCTGTCGGCCTCGAAAGCCAGGTGCTGATCGTTTCCGTCGATGGCGGCTGCCCCGGCGTGAAGTCGGTGGCCGAAGGTGTCATCGGCGCCACTTCGCAGCAATACCCGCTGCAGATGGCAGCACTCGGCATCGAGGCGATCGCCGCTTTTGCCAAGGACGGAACCAAGCCGAAGCCGACCGAAGGCAAGAACTTCTTCGATACCGGCGTCAACCTGGTGACGGACAAGCCGGCCACCGGCGTCAAGTCCATCGACACCAAGGAAGGCCTCGCCAAGTGCTGGGGCTGATGTCGGTCTGACCGGCATCCAGGGAACCTGAGCGGTCGGGGCTTGATCCCCGGCCGCTTCGGGTGGACGATGGCTCGCGTGACCGCGAACAATCCCGGCAGCAGACCGGAAAGGCGTGGACTGGCGTCGGCGTTTGGCTGAAGCCTACGGGGAGTAAACATGGCTCAAGCTCAGGAATTCGAGAAGGTTCTCTCGAGCAGCGACACCAGCGTTGCCGCTTTTGACGAGCACAAATCGGCCGTCAAGCGCATCCAGCATTTCTTGCATTCGACGCCGGCCGCAGTGCCGCTGATCGTCCTGGTTCTGGCGATCATCGTCTTCGGCATCACCATCGGTGGGCGGTTCTTTTCGTCCTACACGCTGACGCTTATCCTGCAGCAGATCGCCATTATCGGCATTCTGGGTGCTGCGCAGACGCTGGTCATCCTGACCGCGGGCATCGACCTGTCGATTGGCGTGATCATGGTGATTTCAGCGGTGATCATGGGCAATTGCGCGGTCTCCTACGGCATGCCGAGCGCGCTCGCCGTGGCGATAGGGCTTGCCGCCGGTGCGGCCTGCGGACTGCTCAACGGCGTGCTTGTCGCCTACATGAAGCTGCCGCCCTTCATCGTGACGCTTGGCACCTGGAACATCGTCATGGCCACGAACTTCATCTATTCGGCCAACGAGACGATCCGCGACACCGACGTCGACACCCAGGCGCCGCTCCTGCATCTCTTTGCCATCAGCTTTAAGGTCGGCACGGCGGTGCTGACGCTCGGCGTCATTGCCACGGTCGTGCTCGTGATGATCCTCTGGTACGTGCTCAATCACACGGCATGGGGCCGCCATGTCTACGCCGTTGGCGATGATCAGGAGGCGGCGAAGCTGTCGGGCATCCAGACCAAGAAGGTGCTGATGACGGTCTACACCCTTGCCGGGCTGATCGCCGCTTTCGCTGCCTGGGTCTCCATCGGCCGCAACGGCTCGATCTCGCCGTCGGCTGCCGTCACCGACTACAATCTCCAGGCGATCACCGCGACGGTGATCGGCGGTATTTCCCTGTTCGGCGGACGCGGCTCGATCCTGGGCACGCTGTTCGGCGCGATGATCGTCGGCGTCGTCTCCATGGGCCTCAACATGCTGGGCGCCGATCCGCAATGGAAGGTGCTGCTCACCGGTGTGCTGATCATCGGCGCCGTGGCGGTCGACCAATGGATCAGAAAGGTTTCGGCATGACCATGACCCAGGAACCCATTCTCACCGCGCGTGGCCTGGTCAAGCGCTACGGCCGCGTCACCGCCCTCGACAACGCCGACTTCGACCTCTACCCCGGCGAAATCCTTGCTGTCATCGGTGACAATGGCGCCGGCAAATCGTCGCTCATCAAGGCGATTTCCGGCGCTGCCGTGCCCGATGAAGGCGAGATCCGGCTTGAAGGAAAACCCGTCTCCTTCAAATCGCCGATGGAGGCCCGCGAAGCCGGCATCGAGACCGTCTACCAAAACCTGGCGCTGTCGCCGGCGCTGTCAATCGCCGACAATATGTTCCTTGGCCGCGAAATCCGTAAACCGGGTTTTCTGGGCGATTGGCTTCGCATGCTCGATCGCCCGGCGATGGAAAAGCGCGCCCGCGACAAGCTTACCGAACTTGGCCTGATGACCATCCAGAACATCAGCCAGGCTGTGGAGACGCTCTCGGGCGGCCAAAGGCAGGGCGTTGCCGTGGCGCGTGCGGCCGCCTTTGGCAGTCGTGTGGTGATCATGGACGAGCCGACAGCCGCCCTTGGCGTCAAGGAAAGCCGCCGCGTGCTCGAGCTGATCCTCGACGTCAAGAAGCGCGGCCTCCCGATCGTGCTGATCTCGCACAACATGCCGCATGTCTTCGAAGTGGCCGATCGCATTCACATCCATCGGCTGGGCCGTCGCCTCGCCGTCATCGACCCCAAGCAATATACGATGTCCGACGCCGTCGCCTTCATGACAGGAGCCAAGGCCCCGCCGGAGGCGGCGCTGGCGGCTTGATACATGTCGCCCAAGTGGCTGGCGCATGGCGACACGGCAAGCACGGAACAGGGATTTGAAGCGCGGCGCGCGGGCCGTCTTGGCGCGTCACACTTCAGAATTGCCAAATTGCCGCAGGGGGCAAGCCGGATCGAACCTGTTTAAATCGATTGAATATATGGCGGTATCAGCTAGCATGGGCTGGGAGGAGCGATGAAAGCCGGTATGATCATGGCAACCGCACGAGAGGCATCATGACGAGCGCGATGACATCCGAACCCCTTCCGCCACTGCTCGAAAATCCTGACCCAAAGACACTCGCACGTGAAGTCTTGGTTGCCCTCAAATACAGGGTCGGCAAGGACACCACCGTTGCGACCCAGTACGACTGGCTAACCGCCTCGATCAAGGTCGTGCGCGACCGGATCGTCGATCACTGGATGCAGGCGACGAGAGAGGCTTACGACCAGAAGGAAAAGCGCGTCTATTATCTGTCGCTGGAATTCCTCATCGGCCGCCTGATGCGCGATGCTTTCTCCAATCTGGGCCTGATGGACAACATGCGCGAGGCGCTGTCGTCGTTGGGTGTCGACCTCGACTTGATTGCAGCACTCGAGCCCGATGCGGCGCTCGGCAATGGCGGCCTCGGCCGGCTCGCGGCCTGCTTCATGGAAAGCATGGCGACCGTCGACATTCCGGCGCATGGCTACGGCATCCGCTATGCCAATGGCATGTTCCGGCAGGAGATTCACGACGGCTGGCAGGTCGAACTGCCAGAGACCTGGCTTGATCACGGTAACCCGTGGGAATTCGAACGTCGCGAACGCTCCTTCGAGGTTGGTTTCGGCGGTTCGGTGGAATCGATCACCTCCAAGGACGGGCGCCTCGAACGCCATGTCTGGAAACCGACCGAGCATGTGCTGGCCGTCGCCTATGACACGCCCGTCGTCGGCTGGCGGGCCAATCGCGTCAACACGCTGCGGCTCTGGTCGGGCATGCCGATCGATCCGATCCTGCTCGACAAATTCAATGCCGGCGACCACATCGGCGCGCTCGCCGAAAGCAACAAGGCCGATGCCTTGTCGCGCGTGCTCTATCCCGCCGATTCCCACAAGGCCGGGCAGGAACTGCGGCTTCGGCAGGAGTATTTCTTCTCTACCGCCTCGCTGCAGGACATCGTGCAGCGCCATCTGAGCCAATATGGCGACCTGAAATCACTGCCCGACAAGGCTGCGATCCACCTGAACGACACCCATCCGGCCATCGCCGTGCCGGAGTTGATGCGCCTGTTGATGGACGTCCACGGCATGGACTTCGACCAGGCCTGGGATATCACCCAGCGCACCTTCGGCTACACCAACCACACACTGCTGCCCGAGGCGCTGGAAAGCTGGCCGGTGCCGCTGTTCGAGCGGCTTTTGCCGCGCCACATGCAGATTGTCTATGCCATCAACGCTGAAGTGCTTCTGGAGGCGCGTGCTTCCAACCAGTTCTCGGACGAGCAGATTGGCCGCATCTCGCTGATCCAGGAAAATGGCGATCGCCGGGTGCGCATGGGCAATCTGGCCTTTGTCGGCTCGCATTCCATCAACGGCGTTTCGGCTCTTCACACCGACCTGATGAAGGAGACGGTGTTCGCCGACCTGCACAAGCTCTATCCCGATCGCATCAACAACAAGACCAACGGCATCACGCCGCGGCGCTGGCTGATCCAATGCAATCCCGGACTGACGTCGCTCGCCCGCGAGGCGATCGGCGACCGTTTTCTCGATGACATCGACGCCATCAAGGATCTCGACGGTTTCGCCGGCGATGCCGCCTTTCGCGACAAGTTCGCCGCCGTCAAGCGCGCCAACAAGGCGCGATTGGCCAACCTCGTCGCCGACCGGCTCGGCATCAAGGTCGATCCTTCGGCGCTTTTCGACATCCAGATCAAACGCATCCACGAATACAAGCGCCAGCTTCTGAACATTCTCGAGGCGATCGCGCTCTATGACCAGATCCGCTCGCACCCCGAGCGCGACTGGATGCCGCGCGTGAAATTCTTCGGCGGCAAGGCGGCGCCCAGCTACCACAATGCCAAGCTGATCATCAAACTCGCCAACGATGTCGCAAAAGTCATCAACCGCGATCCGGCCGTGCGCGGTCTGCTTAAGGTGGTGTTCCTGCCGAATTACAATGTCAGCCTGGCCGAGATCATGATGCCGGCTGCCGACCTTTCCGAGCAGATCTCGACCGCCGGCATGGAAGCGTCGGGCACCGGCAACATGAAGTTCGCGCTCAACGGCGCGCTGACCATCGGCACGCTCGACGGTGCCAATGTCGAGATCAAGGAATGCGTCGGCGACGACAACATCTTCATCTTCGGCCTGACCACCGCCGAGGTCGCCGAGCGGCGCAACAACGGTTACGACCCTCGCGCCGTCATCGAGGGATCATCTGAGCTGGCGCAAGCGGTCGCTGCCGTCTCGTCGGGCGTCTTCTCGCCGGACGATCCGGAGCGTTACCGCGACCTCGTCAACGGCCTCTACAACAGCGACTGGTTCATGGTCGCCGCCGATTTCGATGCCTATGCCACCGCCCAGCGCGAGGTCGATGCGGTCTGGCGCAACAGTCCCGACTGGTACGCCAGGGCAATCCGCAATGTGGCGCGTGTCGGCTGGTTCTCCTCCGATCGCACGATCCGCCAATATGCGAAAGAAATCTGGAACGTGCCTGCCTGATGTGATTGCATGAGGCCGCAAACAATGTGGTCCCGGTGGTGTGAACTTGAAAGTCGGATCACACCACTAGAAACAAACACTCGGTGCCTGGGGAGGGACACTGCCTGATGAAGAAGCCGCGCGCGACCGCTGCGACAAGCGGGCCGGACGGACTGGCGGCAGCCAGCGATGTTGCGGCGATTGTTGCCGGCACGCATGGCGATCCGTTTGCCGTTCTCGGTGTTCAGGAGGCTGGGAAGGGTTTTGTGGCCCGCTGCTTTGTTCCGAATGCCGAATTCGTCACCGCTTATACGCTGACCGGCATCATCGCGGGTGAATTGTCCAGGCGCGACGATGGCGGCTTTTTCGAAGGCAAGCTCTCGATCAAGAAGCGGCAGCCGCTTCGCTATCACGCGCGCAATGCCGGCGGCGACTGGTGGCTGACCGATCCCTATTCGTTCGGTCCGGTGCTCGGGCCGATGGACGACTACTACATCGCCGAGGGATCGCATCTCAGGCTGTTCGACAAGCTCGGCGCCCATGTCATCGAGCACGAAGGCGCCACGGGCGTGCATTTCGCCGTCTGGGCTCCCAATGCGCGGCGTGTCTCTGTGGTCGGCGATTTCAACGAATGGGACGGCCGCCGGCACTCGATGCGGGATCGCCGCGACACCGGCATCTGGGAGGTGTTCATTCCCGATATCGGTGCCGGCCGGCCCTACAAATACGAGATCATCGGCCCCGACGGCGTCAGGCTGCCGCTGAAGGCCGATCCGTTCGCCTTCAAGTCCGAACTGCGTCCGGCCACCGCTTCGGTCGTGGCCGTGCCGCCGGCGCATGAGTGGGGCGACGAGGCGCATCGCAATTTCTGGCGCAATGCCGATCACCGGCGCGAAGCGATTTCGATCTACGAGGTCCATGCCGGCTCCTGGCAGCTTCGCGACGACGGTACGTTCCTGTCATGGGACGAACTGGCCGACCGGCTGATCCCCTATGTGGTCGAGACCGGCTTCACCCATATCGAATTCATGCCGATCTCCGAACACCCGTATGACCCGTCCTGGGGCTACCAGACGACCGGCCTCTACGCGCCATCGGCCCGCTTTGGCGATCCGGACGGCTTTGCCCGCTTCGTCGACGGCGCCCACCGTGCCGGCGTCGGCGTTATTCTCGACTGGGTGCCCGCGCATTTCCCGGTCGATGAGCACGGCCTGGCCAATTTCGATGGCACCGCGCTCTATGAACATGCCGATCCGCGCAAGGGGTTTCATCCCGACTGGAACACCGCGATCTACAATTTCGGCCGCCGCGAGGTGGTGTCGTTCCTGGTCAACAATGCGTTGTTCTGGGCCGAGAAATACCATGTCGACGGTCTTCGCGTCGATGCGGTCGCCTCGATGCTGTACCTCGACTATTCGCGCAAGGCCGGCGAATGGATCCCCAACGAGAAAGGCGGCCGCGAGAACCTTGAGGCGGTCAGCTTCCTGCAGAAGATGAACAAGGAGGTCTACGGCCACCATCCGGGCGTGATGACCATCGCCGAGGAATCGACCTCTTGGCCGAAGGTCTCGGCACCGGTGCATGAAGGCGGGTTGGGCTTCGGCTTCAAGTGGAATATGGGCTTCATGCACGACACGCTGGAGTATTTCTCCAAGGAACCGATCTTCCGAAAACACCACCACAACGACCTCACCTTCGGCCTGACCTACGCCTTTTCGGAGAATTTCGTGCTGCCGCTCTCGCACGACGAGGTTGTGCACGGCAAAGGCACGCTGCTTGGCAAGATGGCCGGCGACGACTGGCAGAAGTTTGCGACGCTGCGCGCCTACTACGCTTTCATGTGGGGCTATCCCGGCAAGAAGCTGCTTTTCATGGGGCAGGAGTTCGCGCAGCGCCGCGAATGGAGCGAGGCGCGCGCGCTCGACTGGAACCTGCTTGAATTCCGGCCGCATCGCGGCGTCTGGCAGACGGTGCGCGATCTCAACTATCTCTACCGTTCGCGCCCGGCACTGCATGGCCGTGATTGTGAGCCGGAAGGGTTTTCCTGGCTGATCGTCGATGACAGCCAGAATTCGGTTTTTGCCTGGCTGCGCAGCGCACCGGGCGGCAGCCCGGTGGCCGTCATTTCCAATTTCACGCCGGTGCCGCGTGACAATTATCGCGTGCCGTTGCCGAAATCAGGCAAATGGCGCGAGATCATCAACACCGACGCTTCGGAATATGGCGGTTCCGGCAAGGGCAATGGCGGCATGGTCGAGGCGCGGGCGGAGGGAGGAAACATCTCAGCGACGATGCTTTTGCCGCCGCTGTCGACGATCATGCTTGAACTCGTTGCCGACTGAGCCATGTCGATATCGAGTAACTTGGGAGGGTAGAAATGGCAGACTTGAAACGGACCCAGCCGCTGGCGCGCGATGCCATGGCCTATGTATTGGCCGGCGGCCGTGGGAGCCGCCTCAAGGAACTGACCGACCGGCGTGCCAAGCCGGCCGTCTATTTCGGCGGCAAGACGCGCATCATCGATTTCGCGCTCTCCAACGCGCTTAACTCCGGCATTCGACGCCTCGGCGTCGCCACTCAGTACAAGGCGCATTCGCTGATCCGCCATCTGCAGCGCGGCTGGAACTTCCTGCGCCCTGAACGAAACGAGAGTTTCGACATCCTGCCGGCCAGCCAGCGCGTCTCGGAAACGCAGTGGTATGAAGGCACCGCCGACGCCGTCTATCAGAACATCGACATCATCGAGGCCTACGGCCCCGAATACATGGTCATCCTGGCCGGCGACCACATCTACAAGATGGACTACGAGATGATGCTTCGCCAGCACGTCGACGCCAATGCCGACGTCACCGTCGGCTGCCTCGAAGTGCCGCGCATGGAAGCCACCGGCTTCGGCGTCATGCATGTCGATGCCAAGGACAACATCATCGCCTTCGTCGAAAAACCCGCCGATCCGCCCGGCATTCCCGATAAGCCGGAATTCGCGTTGGCTTCGATGGGCATCTACGTCTTCAAGACCAAATTCCTGATGGAGCAGTTGCGCCGCGATGCGGCCGAGGCGGGCTCAAGCCGCGACTTCGGCAAGGACATCATCCCCTACATCGTCCAGCACGGTAAGGCGATCGCGCATCGCTTCGCCAAATCCTGCGTCCGCTCGACCGCCGAGAACGAAGCCTACTGGCGCGACGTCGGAACGGTCGATGCCTATTGGGAAGCCAATATCGACCTGACCGATATCACGCCCGAGCTCGATCTCTACGACCGCGACTGGCCGATCTGGACCTATGCCGAATTGAAGCCGCCGGCAAAGTTCGTGCATGACGAGGATGGCCGCCGCGGTTCGGCTGTGTCTTCGCTTGTCTCGGGCGATTGCATCGTCTCGGGGGCTTCGCTGAAAAAAAGCCTGATCTTCACCGGCGCGCGCATCAATTCCTATTCGACGCTGGAAGAAGTCGTCATGCTGCCCGACGTTCATGTCGGCCGGAACGCAAAGTTGAAGCGCGTGGTCATCGACCATGGTGTTAGGATACCGGAAGGGCTGGTGGTCGGCGAAGATCCTATTCTCGACGCCAAGCGCTTCCGCGTTTCCGAAAAGGGCATCTGCCTGGTCACGCAGGACATGATCGACAAGTTAGGGCTCTAACGCATGCAGGTTCTGTCGGTCACGCCCGAGATCTTTCCGCTGATCAAGACCGGAGGGCTTGCCGACGTGACCGGCGCGCTGCCCATCGCCTTGGCGGCCAAGGGCGTGACCGTGCGCACGCTCATCCCGGGCTTTCCGACCGTCATGGCCGCCTTCAAGAGGAAGCGGGCGGTTCTGCAATATCCCTTGCTGCAGGGCGGCAAGGCCTCCGTCCATTCAGTCCAACTCGCCGGGCTCGAACTGTTCGTGCTCGATGCACCGCATCTGTTCGACCGTCCCGGCGGTCCCTACGGCAACGCCACCGGCGTGGACTGGCCAGACAATTGGCGGCGTTTCGCGGCCTTGAGCCAGGTCGGCGGCGACATCGCCGGTGGCGCCATCTCTGGCTACCAGCCCGACATCGTCCATGCCCATGACTGGCAGTCGGCGATGACCCTGGCCTACATGCGCTACGGCAAGGCAGTTGGCATTCCCTCGATGATGACCGTCCACAATCTCGCCTTCCAGGGCCAGTTCGGCGCCGGCATTTTCGGCGAGCTCGGCTTGCCGGCGGCGGCGATGGCGCTCGACGGCGTCGAATATTATGGTGGTGTCGGCTTCCTCAAGGCTGGCCTGCAGGCCGCCTGGGCGATCACCACGGTCAGCCCGACCTACGCGCAGGAGATCCGCTCGGCGGAATTCGGCATGGGTCTCGACGGCCTCATCAACATGCGCTCCAGCGATCTCTATGGCATAGTCAACGGCATCGACACCGGCATCTGGGATCCGGAAACCGACAAGCATCTGGTATCCCCCTACACGGCGAGCACACTGAAGGCGCGCGCGCCCAACAGGACTGCCGTGGAGGACCGCTTCAGTCTTGAGCGTGACGACAGCCCGATCGTCTGCGTGGTCAGCCGGCTGACCTGGCAGAAGGGGATGGACATACTGGCGCTGGTGATCGACGGCATCGTTGCCACTGGCGCGCGGCTGGCCATCCTGGGATCGGGCGATGCTGGTCTCGAAGGCGCGCTGCTTGCCGCTGCCGCCCGGCATCGCGGCCGTATCGGTGTGGTCGTCGGCTACGATGAGGGGCTGTCGCACATCATGCAGGGTGGCTGTGACGCCATCGTCATCCCCTCGCGCTTCGAACCGTGCGGGCTGACGCAGCTTTACGGCCTGCGCTATGGCTGCGTGCCGGTGGTCGCGCGCACCGGGGGCCTCGCCGATACGGTCATCGACGCCAATGAGGCCGCCGTCTCTGCCGGTGTCGCCACCGGCTTCCAGTTCGCGCCCAACAATGGCGGTGCGTTGCTGCACGCCATTAGCCGCCTCGTCAACGCCCATGCCAGTCCGACGGTCTGGGAATCGCTGCAGCGCCAGGGCATGAAGGCCGATGTGTCGTGGGACAAGAGCGCCGAAAAATATGTCGAACTCTATCGCTCGCTACTTTCGAAAAGGGTTGCCTGAAGCATGATACGGACCGTCCCCACCAAGCCTTATTCCGACCAGAGGCCCGGCACGTCGGGCCTGCGCAAGAAGGTGCCTGTCTTTCAGCAGGAGCACTATGCCGAGAATTTCATCCAGTCGATCTTCGACGCGCTCGACGGTTTCAAGGGCAAGACCCTGGTGATTGGCGGTGACGGCCGGTTCTACAATCGCGAGGTCATCCAGAAGGCCATCGCCATGGCCGCCGCCAACGGCTTCGGCAAGGTGATGGTCGGGCAGGGCGGTATCCTGTCGACGCCGGCCGCCTCGCATGTCATCCGCAAGTACAAGACCTTTGGCGGCATCATCCTGTCGGCCAGCCATAATCCCGGCGGCCCGCATGAGGATTTCGGCATCAAGTACAATGCCGGCAATGGCGGCCCGGCGCCCGAAAAGCTGACCGACGCGATGTTCGAGAAAACCAAGACGATCTCAAGCTTCAAGATCGCCGATATCGATCCGATCGACATCGACACAACAGGCACGGTCAAGGCCGCCGGCATGACGGTCGAGATCATTGACCCGGTCGCCGACTATGCCGAACTGATGGAAAGCCTGTTCGATTTCGATGCCCTGCGCAAACTGTTCAAATCCGGCTTCCGCATGCGCTTCGACGCCATGCACGCGGTGACCGGCCCCTACGCCAAGGAGATCCTGGAAAATCGGCTCGGCGCGCCCAACGGCACCTGCCGCAATTTCAAGCCGCTGCCGGATTTCGGCGGCCATCACCCGGACCCGAACCTCGTCCATGCCAAGCACCTCTATGACGAGATGATGGGACCGGACGCGCCGGATTTCGGCGCTGCCTCGGATGGCGACGGCGACCGCAATCTGATCATCGGCAAGGGCATTTTCGTCACCCCGTCGGATTCAGTTGCCATGCTCGCCGCCAATGCCCGCCTGGCGCCCGGCTACAAGGCCGGTTTGAAGGGCATCGCCCGCTCGATGCCGACCAGTGGCGCTGCCGACCGCGTCGCCGAAAAACTCGGCATCGCCCTCTATGAGACGCCGACCGGCTGGAAGTTCTTCGGCAATCTGCTGGATGCCGACATGGCGACGATCTGCGGCGAGGAGAGTGCGGGCACCGGCTCCAACCATGTCCGCGAAAAGGACGGCCTATGGGCGGTGCTTTTGTGGCTCAACATCCTTGCCGCGCGCGGCGAAAGCTGCAAGCAGATCGTCACTGAGCACTGGGCGACCTACGGCCGCAATTATTATTCGCGGCATGACTATGAAGAGGTCGAGAGCGACCGGGCGAACGCGCTGGTCGACGAGTTGCGTGCCAAACTCGCTTCGCTGCCTGGCACCAGCGTGCGCGGCATGAAAATCGCCAGCGCCGACGATTTTGCCTATCGCGATCCGGTCGACGGTTCGATCAGCGAGCATCAGGGCATCAGGGTGCTGTTTGAAGGTGGTTCGCGGGTGGTCTTTCGGCTGTCCGGCACCGGCACGTCGGGCGCGACGCTGCGCGTCTATATCGAACGCTACGAGCCGGACAAATCGAGGCACGACCTCGACACCCAGGCCGCCCTTGCCGATCTGATAGCCGCAGCCGATGATATTGCCGGGATTCACAGCTATACCGGCCGCCCCAAGCCAAGCGTGATTACTTGACGTTGGCGGTGCGCGTCTTTCCTTCTCCCCTTGTGGGGTTCGAAGGACGGGGAGAGACCCGTGGCTCGCCCCAGGGCGGTGGATCGGCGCGTAGCGCCGAGACGGTTGAGGGGTGCGCGAAGGATCGCTGTCCTTGCCAATCTGGAACACGCCTCATCCGTCGCCTTCGGCGACACCTTCTCCCACAAGGGGCGAAGGGGGAGACTGTATGACCCAGCTCGGCGCCACCGTCACCCGCGAAGGCATCCGCTTTGCCGCCTGGTCGCAGGGGGCCCGTCGGCTTTGGGTCTCGATCTTCGACGAGCAGGGCAACCGGGAGATCGAACGGCTCGAACTGCAGCCGGAAGGTGAGGGCGTCCATGCGCTGTTCGTTGCGGGCCTTGGCCAGGGTATCCGCTACGGCTTTCGCGCCGATGGCGACTACGCGCCGGAACGCGGACTGTGGTTCGATCCCGCCAAGCTCCTGACCGATCCTTATGCCGTCGAGATCGACAGGTCCTATGTCTATGACTGGCGGCTGGCCCAGCGCCGGGGCGAGGGCGCCGATACCGCGCCGCTGATGCCGAAGGCGATTGCCGCTGCGCTGCCGAAGCCGGTGCAGGCTGCCCCGCCGCTATTCCAGCCGGGCGGCCTTATTTACGAAGTGCCGGTGCGCGCCTTCACCATGCTGCATCCGGACATTCCCGAAAGATTGCGCGGAACAGTCGCCGCACTTGCTCACCCGGCGGTTATCGAGCATCTGAAAGAACTGGGGGTTGACGCGGTCGAACTGATGCCGGTGACCGCGTCGATCGACGAGCGACATTTGCCGCCGCTCGGGCTGCGCAACGCCTGGGGCTACAATCCCGTGACTTTCATGGCCCTCGATCCGCGTTTGGCGCCAGGCGGCATCATGGAGTTGCGAAACACGGTCGCCGTGCTGCGTGAGGCTGGCATCGGCGTCATCCTCGACCTCGTCTTCAACCACACCGGCGAGAGCGACTGGCTTGGCCCGACGCTGTCGCTGCGCGGCCTGGACAACCAGGCCTACTACCGGCACTCATCAGACGGCGGGCTGGCCAACGATACCGGCACCGGCAACACGGTCGCTTGCGATCATCCTGTCGTCCAGGAGATGGTCCTCGACACGCTTCGCCATTTCGTCAGGGATGCCGGCGTCGACGGCTTCCGCTTCGACCTGGCGCCCATTCTGGGCAGGGTTGAAGGAACATTCGATGCCGAGGCGCCGATGCTGAGAGCGATGCGCGACGACCCGCTGCTGGCCGATCGCGTGTTGATCGCCGAGCCGTGGGACATCGGTTCCGACGGCTATCAGCTCGGTAATTTCCCGCCGCCCTTCCTCGAATGGAACGACAAGTATCGCGATGACGTCAGGCGCTTCTGGCGCGGCGACGCCGGCATGGTCGGTGCGCTGGCGACCCGGCTTGCCGGTTCGTCCGATGTGTTCGCAACGAACCGGCAAAACGCCAGTCGGACCGTCAATTTCATCGCCGCCCATGACGGCATGACGCTCGCCGATATCGTGCGCTACGAGCGCAAGCACAACGAAGCCAATGGCGAGCAGAACCGCGACGGTCACAATGAAAACCTGTCCTGGAACAACGGCGTCGAAGGGGATGCGGACGATCCGGCCGTATGGGAGTCTCGCCAGAACGATCAGTGCGCGCTGCTCGCCACGCTGTTTGCCTCGCGCGGCACCATCATGCTGACCGCAGGCGACGAGTTCGGCCGCACCCAGCAAGGCAACAACAACGCCTATGCGCAGGACAACGAGATCACCTGGCTCGACTGGGCCGGCCGTGACCAGGTGCTGGAGCGCTACACGGAGGAACTCTCGAGGCTGCGCCGGTCGATGCCGGCGCTCTCCGATACAAGCTTCCTCACTGGCCAGCCACCGGCAGGTTCAGAGATACCGGACGTCGCATGGCTGACCGAGACAGGCGCGCCGCTCAATGAACAGTGCTGGCAGGACCCGCAGCGGTACCGCCTCGTCATGATCCTGGGTGGCGTCAGCCGCCTTGCCGTCATCATCAACGGCGATCGCCGGGCCTGCATGTTCACCTTGCCTGAGCGAGATGGATTTTTCTGGGCTCCGGCCATCGAAACGCCGGATGCGGTGGACATCTCGCGGCCGGTATCGGGGCGGACGGTGATCTTCATGATCGAACGAGCGCAAGCCGGCACAGGGGAGAAGCGCAATGGCGGCGAGTGACAAGACCGGATGGTGGCGTGGTTGCGTCATCTACCAGATCTATCCGCGCTCCTTCCAGGACACGACCGGCGATGGCAGCGGCGATCTCGCCGGTATCACCTCGAGGCTCGCCCATGTCGCCTCGCTTGGTGTCGATGCCGTCTGGCTGTCGCCTTTCTTCAAGTCGCCGATGGCCGATATGGGCTACGACGTGTCGGATTACTGCGATGTCGATCCGATGTTCGGCACGCTCGAGGATTTCGATGCGCTGGTCGCCGAGGCGCATCGTCTCGGCCTGAAGATCGTCATCGACCAGGTGCTGTCGCATTCGTCCGACAGGCACGACTGGTTTGTCGAAAGCCGCGCCAGCCGCGATAACCCCAAGTCGGACTGGTATGTCTGGGCCGATGCCAAGCCAGATGGCGGGGCACCCAACAACTGGCTCTCCGTGTTCGGTGGCCCGGCCTGGGAATGGGATTCGACCCGCCGGCAATACTACATGCACAACTTCCTAGCCTCGCAGCCCGACCTGAATTTCCACAACCCGGAGGTCCAGGACGCGCTTCTCGACACGGTGCGGTTCTGGCTGGAGCGCGGCGTCGACGGCTTCCGGCTCGATACGGTCAATTACTATGTCCACGACCGCTGGCTGCGCAGCAATCCGCCCCTGGCGTCGAGCGTCGCCGGCACCAACGGCGAGACCAACACCTACCTCTACCAGGAGCATCTGTTCGACAAGACGCAGCCGGAAAACCTGGCGTTCCTGCGCCGCTTCAGGACGCTGCTCGATGAATATGACGACCGCGCCGCGGTCGGCGAAATCGGTGATGAAGGCCGCTCGCTGCAGACGCTCGCCGCCTACACGTCAGGCGGCGACAAGCTGCATATGTGTTACACCTTCGACCTGCTCGGTCCGCAGTTCTCGGCCGCGCATGTGCGTGGCTGCGTCGAAGCCTTCGAGGCGGCCGTTTCCGACGGCTGGGTCTGCTGGGCGTTCTCCAACCATGACGTGGTGCGCCATGTCAGCCGCTGGACAAGGCCGGGCAGCGATCCCGACGCGGTCGCAAGATTCTCGATCATGCTGTTGTCCTGCCTGCGCGGCTCGATTTGCCTCTATGAGGGCGAGGAGCTGGGCCTGGAGGAGGCGGAACTGGCCTATGAGGATCTGCGCGATCCCGTCGGCATCCGCTTCTGGCCAGGCGTCAAGGGCAGGGATGGGTGTCGCACGCCGATGGTCTGGGAGGCCGGCGCCGACAATGCGGGCTTCTCCACGGCCAGGCCGTGGCTGCCGATACCGGCCAGCCATCGCGCCCGCGCGGTCGACGTCCAGAATGCCGACACGGCCTCGGTGCTGAAGTCCTATCGGACCACGCTGGCCTTGCGCGGGGAGCATGAGGCTCTGGTATCAGGCTCGATCCGCTTTCTCGACGCCGAGGGTGACGTGCTGGCTTTCGTTCGCGAGGGCGGCGGCGAAAGACTGCTCTGTGTCTTCAATTTTGCTGGAGGACCGGCCAATTGGCCGTTGCCGCAAGACTTAGGAGCGGTTACGGAACTTGACGGCGATGCCTCGCTCACCAGGGAGGTCGAGCTTTTGCTGCCGGGACTTGGATGCTTCCTCGGTAGGCTCGACTGATGCCTCGACTGCTCTACTGCACCAGCACGGAGCGTCCACAAGTCGCGCCGGTGACCCGGACATCCGCCTCGCCGAGACGCACGCCAAGGGCTCCAAGCAGGTTGGCAAGCAAGGTATCGATCGGGGCCGCCACGCTGTTCAGAAGTGCCACCACCGGCGGCTTCACAAATCCCAGAAGGGCGTCAAGATTCAGCGGCAGGCCGAGTAAATTCGCCGTCAGCGACAGGCCGCTGACCAGCGACGTAGTCAACGATTGGGTAAAATTTTGCGTGTAAGCGGTCCTTATCGTCTTGGCATCGATGTCGGCCTTGTTGAAAGTCAGCGTCGTCGCGGGGTTATTGGCCATGTTAAACGCCGCTGAGCCCACTACGGACACCACGGGGATGAGCAGAAGTTTCACGGCCGCGATTTCGGTGTTGGAAAACGTCTCCTTATTGGTGAAATCGGCAAAGCCGGCGCTGCTGCTGTCACCGAGATGTCCTTCGACGATACCGGGACGTGTAGCAACGGTGACCTTGATACTGTCAGGGCCTGTTGGACAACTTATGTCCATGAGCTTGGCCTCGGCATAGGCGACTTCGACATGCAGGGGCAAACTGACCGATACCAAGGTGATACCGCCTCCGACATTTTTGTTACCGCCCCCGATCTTCACTATTAGCTTGATGCGGGTCTGCGCCGTCCGCACAATGGCGCCGACCTCGCCAACCGCCAGCCATGGCGAGGATTGCGGCGGTTCGCCGATGGCGATGGCGAGCGTGGTCGACAGCACCCCCGGAATGGCGGCGCCGAGGGCGACGTCGACCTGCTTCGAACCGTTTGCCAGTCCGGCGGCGGCGGTCAGCATGCCCATCGCGCTGGCATCGACGCCAAGGCCGGCCGGCTTTTGACCGAGGCCCAACTTGCCGACGGAGCCGAGATCGATCAGATGACTGAGCGGGATCTGGACCGTACTGGTCGACTTGGAAGCGATCGTCTGCAGGGCGACCTTGGCCGTGTTGCCAAGCCCCGGCACATTGGCCATGGCCGTGGCGATCTGGCCGACGGTCGCCTTCGATGCCAGCACATCCGAATACGACACGCCGGTCAGGTTCAACTGTGTGGCAAGGCCGTCGACGAAGGAGAGCACGCTCACATCGGCGGAGAGCAGCGCGTTGTAGTCCATGACGCTGAGCGAGATGTTGCTGCCGAGAAGTCCGCCGAGAAGCGCGTTGAGGATACCGCCATCGAGGCTGGCGAGCCTCGATCCGACCGAGAACGTCGCCTGCGGCGTCATGCTGGCGATGGCTTGGGTGCCGATGACGGGAGTTGGGATCAGCGAACTCGCGAAATAGCGGGCCGGGATCTTCTTCAGGGTGACATGGACGGCATTGTAGGGTGTTACGCTGGCCTGGAAACGCTGGCCCACATTGGCGCCGGATGCCACATATCGCCCGGGCGTGACCGTCACGACGGTTTTGCCGGCCGCCGGCTCGATCGTCTGTCCCGAGCTTTGAACGATAACCCCTGGCATGCCGTTGTCGGTCAGTGTGGTGACAACCGCGGTGTTGACATTGGTCATGTTCGAGGCGGCGGTGATCGCCGCCAGGTCCACCATTGCCTGGGCTTCGCGGCGCTCGGTGTAGATCGAGGCTTCGTCGATGGCCACCGCGGCCAGCGCCAGCGCCACCGGCGCGCTCAATGCCGCCATGACGGTGAAGTTCGCTTTCCTGTCACTCAGCATCAACCGGGCAAGCCGACCGATCCCATTGCACGCATGCAGCAGCATTCAAATGCCCCCGACCCTGATCGTTGACTGGCGCTTGATCGTGGTCCCGGGCATGGCTATGCCCGGGAAAAGGTTCCAGATCGGCAGGTTGCGGGCGTCGTACTGGATGGAAACCACGAACTGGCTTCCATCAGCCGTGCTGTCGTTGGCCTGGTAGGTCAACTTGCTGACATCCACGAAGGGATATCCGCCGGCATTGTTGGTGACGAAGCTGGCTACGAGCGTCTGGCGTTCGGTCTGGTTCAACCCGGCAATTGCCGTGCGGGCGGCATCCGCTGCGATCTGTTGGATCGAGTTGGCGGCGCCGAAGTATATACCATATGCAACCATTCCGAGTAGAAGAAGAATGAAAATCGGTGAAAGCAAGGCAAATTCGACCGCAGAAGTGCCGTGTTCTTCTTGAAGTTTCCGCATTAATTGACGGATTTTGGGCAATTTACTTGCTCTGTTACTCATAGCCGCCACGCGTCTGAAGTTCGAACCATATAGAAGGTACTCATAATGTAACCCCAGGTTGCTTAAGAACGCATTAAGACATTCCGGCAAACTGGCATGGCTCCGATTCGCGGTGAAAAATGGCGTCGAGGTGAAGAAACCAAGTCAAGCTTCTGGTTTCGGCTGCTGTTTCAGCGGCCACGCCATAGCTTTCGTCCGCCTTACTTTGGGTGACCCAGAGAGTCTGTTGAAATAAAAATTCTCCGCGTTAGTGTCTGGGCACGAGCCGCAGGACGGGAACCAGCGGCGCGCTCAAAGGGGTCAGATATCGGCTTCAGGGCGTCAACACTTAATAGGCGCGCCAACGGCAGCGCCGACAGGGAGAACTTCATGCTGAAAAACATGCTGAAGGCGACGGTGCTCGCCACGACCATGGCGCTGGCCGCCGGCACCTTCTACACGCCGGCTTTCGCCGAGACCGTCTATAACAGAGGCAGCGCCGCCGAAGCGGAGACGGTCGATCCGCACAAGACCTCGACCGTCTACGAAGCCGATATCATACGCGACCTGTTCCAGGGCCTGGTCATGCATGACCAGAAGACGAACCTCATTCCGGGCGCGGCCGAAAGCTGGACAGTGTCAGACGACGGGACTGTCTACACCTTCAAGCTGCGCAAGGATGGCCTCTGGTCGGATGGCAGCCCGGTGACGGCGGACGACTTCGTCTATTCGTTTCGTCGGCTGGAAGACCCGGCCACCGCTGCCGAATACGCCTCGATGCTGTACCCGGTGAAGGGTGCGGAGGACGTCAACACCAAGAAGGGCAAGCCGGAGGATATGGGTGTCAAAGCGATTGACGCAAATACCCTCGAAGTCACGCTGAAGGCGCCGACGCCTTACTTCCTGGAGATGCTGACCCACCAGGCCGCCTATCCGGTCAACAAGGCTTCGATCGACAAGCTCGGCGCCGACTGGATCAAGGCGGGTAATCTCGTTTCGAACGGCGCCTATACGCTGGCCGAGTGGATTCCCAACGACCACATGAAGCTGGTCAAGAATCCGAAATTCTGGGACGCCGCGACCGTCAAGATGGACGTCGTCAACTATATCCCGACCGAAGACCGCTCATCGGCGATGAAGCGCTTCGAGGCCGGCGAACTCGACAGCTACGGCGACCTGCCGACCGAACAGCTCGCTGACCTCAAGACCAAGTTCGGCGACCAGATCCGCGTCGGACCTTATCTCGGCACCTATTATTATGCGATCAAGACCGACAAGGCGCCGTGGGACAATGTCGAACTGCGCAACGCCATCTCGATGGCGATCGACCGCGATTTCCTCGCTGAGAAGGTCTGGCAGAACTCGATGCTGCCTGGCTATTCGATGGTGCCTCCGGGCATCGCGGGCTACACGCCGGCAATGGCCAAATACGCCGACATGTCGCAGATCGACCGCGAGGACGCTGCCAAGAAGACCCTCGAGAAACTCGGCTATACGCCCGAGCATCCATTGAAGATGGAGATCCGCTACAACACTTCGGAAAACCACAAGAACACGGCCGTCGCCATCCAGGAACAGTTGAAGCCGCTCGGCATCGACGTCTCGCTCGTCAACACCGACACCAAGACCCACTACTCCTTCCTCGAGCAGAAGGGCGACTACGACGTGGCGCGTGCCGCCTGGATCGCCGACTACAAGGATCCGGAGACCTTCCTCGGCATCACCCGCAAGGCCAGCGGCAACAATTATTCGAGCTATGTCAGCCCGGCATATGAAGCGGCCATGGACAAGGCTGCGGCTGCCGGCGGCAAACCGGAAGAGCGCATGAAGGACCTCACTGAGGCCGAGCGCATCCTTGTCGATGACGTCGGTAACATTCCGCTTCTCTACTACAGCTTCCACGACATCGTTTCCTCGAAGCTGCATGGCTTCGACGACAATGTGATGGACATCCATCCGTCCCGCTTCATCAGCAAGGACTGATCCTTAGCCGGGCCGCCGCGCAACGAGATGCGCGGCGGTGCTGGTTTGCCATCGCATCGGCCCGGGAACCGGAATCGATTTTCGGCATGTCGGTGCGAAGATTTGAAGGCTAGAGCGCAACCGTCCAGCTGGACGCGCGTTGCTCTGGGTCAAGCGGGGCACCGATGCTGCGATACGTATTACGGCGGCTTCTGACCGCCATCCCGACGCTGTTCGTCATCGTGACCATGGCGTTTTTCCTGATGCGCGTCGCGCCGGGCGGCCCATTCAACCAGGAGCGGGGGCTGAGCCCCGAGATCAGGGCCAATCTCGAAGCCCAGTTCGGCCTCAACGATCCGCTCTGGCTGCAATTCGTCCATTATCTCGGCAATCTGCTGCGCGGCAATTTCGGCCCGAGCTACAACATGCCGGACTTCACCGTCACCGAACTCTTCGCCAAGGGCCTGCCTATATCGGTTCAGCTCGGTGCCTCGGCGCTCGTCCTGGCGCTGCTGCTCGGTTGTGTGCTCGGCACCATTGCGGCGCTTAACCAGAACAAGCTTGGCGACTATACGGTGATCGCGCTGGCGACGGCCGGCAGCACCATCCCAACCTTCGTCATCGCGCCGGTGATCCAACTCCTGTTCGGGCTGACCTGGAGGCTGCTGCCGATCGGTGGGTGGGGCGACGGCGCTTTCATCAACAAGGTCGGTCCGGTGTTGACGCTCGCTCTGCCGCAGATCGCCATCGTCGCCCGGCTGATGCGTGGCTCGATGATCGAATCCTTGCGGTCCCACCACATCCGCACGGCGCGCGCGCTCGGCCTGTCCGATTGGTCGGTGGTGGTCAAGCACGCGCTGCGCGGCGCCATCCTGCCGATCGTCTCCTTCACCGGTCCGGCGGCGGCGGCATTGCTGACCGGCTCGGTCATTGTCGAGACGATCTTCTCCATTCCAGGCGTCGGCCGCTATTTCGTCGATGCCGCGCTCAATCGTGACTACACGCTGGTGATGGGAACGGTGGTGGTGATCGCCATCTTTACCATTGTCTTCAACCTGATCGTCGACGTCATGTACGCGGTCGTCGATCCGAGGGTGCGCTATGACTGACATCGCAGCCACAGCCCCCACCGTCATCGGCCGTTCGCTCTGGGGGGACGCCTGGGCGCGGCTCAAGGCCAATCGCGCCGCCATGTTCAGCCTGTACTACCTTGCCCTGATCGGTGTCGTCAGCGTGTTCGGACCGTGGTTCGTGCCGCATCAATACACCACCATCTATGCCGACTATGTGCGTATGCCGCCAAGCCTGTCAGCCTATCCGAAGGCCGACATGATCGAGACGGCGCTTACCGAAGCGATCAAGCGCATGCGGGTCGACATCAAGGAGTGGCGGCAGGAAGGCAACCAGGTCTTCGTCACCGTCAAGTCGACCAGGCCGATCGACGATCGCAACATCCGTTATCTCGACCGTTCCGATGCCTTTGACGGCACCAAGATCGAGAGCAAGTCGCCCGACGGTCTCGAAGTGACGATGAGCGCCTCGATCAAGCAGCAGTATTTCCTGTTCGGCACCGACAACACCGGCCGGGATCTGTTGTCGCGCACGCTGATGGCCGGGCGCATATCGCTGGCCATCGGCCTGCTCGCGGGTGTCGTGGCGGTGGTCATCGGCGTGGTCTACGGGGCCGCTGCCGGCTTTGCCGGCGGCAAGGTCGACGAGGTGATGATGCGCATCGTCGACGTGCTCTATTCCTTGCCCTTCATCTTCTTCGTCATCATGCTGGTAGTGTTTTTCGGCCGCAACTTCGTGCTGATGTTCCTGGCGGTCGGCGCCGTGCTGTGGCTCGACATGGCGCGCATCGTGCGCGGCCAGGCGCTGTCGATCCGCCGGCAGGAATATGTCCAGGCGGCGGAAGCCATGGGTGTCGGCCAGCGCGGTATCCTTCTGCGCCACGTCATCCCCAACCTGCTCGGCCCGGTGGTGATCTACATGACGCTGCTGGTGCCTCAGGTCATCATCCTGGAAAGCTTCCTGTCGTTTCTCGGCCTCGGCGTGCAGGAGCCGATGACCAGCTGGGGCGTGCTGATCTCGGTCGGCGCCAAGAACATCGGCACCGCCAACTGGCTGCTCCTGTTTCCCGCCTTCTTCCTCGTCTCCACGCTGTTCGCGCTGAACTTCATCGGCGACGGCCTGCGCGACGCACTGGACCCGAGAGATCGATAAAGATGGGGATCGCTAAGATGGCTGCTTCCGAAACGATCCTCAGCGTCAAGGATCTGCGTGTCCGCTTCCGCACGCTCGACGGCGCAGTCGAGGCGGTGAAGGGCATCAGCATCCACGTCAATGCGGGCGAGACCGTTGCCGTGGTTGGCGAATCCGGGTCCGGCAAAAGCCAGACGATGATGGCGGCGATGAGCCTGCTGGCATCGAATGGCGAAGCGACAGGCAGCGTCGATTATCGCGGTCGCAATCTTCTGACGCTTAGCAAATCCGAGCTCAACCAGGTTCGTGGCCGAAAGATCAGCATGATCTTTCAGGAGCCGATGACTTCGCTCGATCCGCTCTATTCGATCGGCAATCAGTTGATCGAGCCGATCCGCCGGCACCGGGGCCTGAATGCCGCCGAGGCGCGGGAAGAGGCGCTCAAGCTGCTGCGGCTGGTGCATATTCCCGATCCCGAGCGGCGGATGAAATCCTATCCGCATGAAATGTCCGGTGGCCAGCGCCAGCGTGTGATGATCGCGATGGCGCTCGCCAACGACCCCGACATATTGATCGCCGACGAGCCGACGACGGCGCTCGACGTGACCATCCAGGCGCAGATCCTGATGCTTCTGGCCGAATTGCAGCGCAAGCTCGGCATGGCGATCGTCTTCATCACCCACGATCTTGGCATCGTCCGCCGCTTTGCCGACCGGGTCTATGTCATGCGCCAGGGCGAGGTTGTCGAGGAGGGGGAGGCGGAGGCCATCTTCGTCAATCCCCAGCATGCCTACACGAAAATGCTGCTGGCGGCCGAGCCGGCCGGCAGCAAGGCGCCGCCGCCCGTCAATGCTCCGGTGCTGCTCGAAGGCAGAAATGTCGAAGTGACGTTCAGGATTGGCGGCGGGTTTCTTGCTGGTGAACCGCTGATGCTGCGTGCCGTCGATCACATCTCGATCCGGCTGCAGCGCAACCAGACCATCGGCATCGTTGGTGAATCCGGCTCGGGCAAGTCGACGCTCGGCCGCGCCTTGCTGCGGCTGTTGCCGAGCGACGGGCTTATCCGTTTCGGCGATCGCGACATTTCCCAAGCCGACAGGCAGGCGATGCGGCCGCTGCGGCGCCAGATGCAGCTCGTCTTCCAGGACCCGTTCGGCTCGCTGTCGCCGCGTATGACCGTCGGCCAGGTCATCACCGAAGGACTTCTGGTGCATGAGCCTGATCTTTCGGGCAAGCAGCGTGATCAACGCGCGGTCGACGCCTTGCGCGAGGTCGGCCTCGACCCCAACGCACGCAATCGCTACCCGCACGAATTCTCCGGCGGCCAGCGGCAGCGCATCGCCATTGCTCGCGCCATGATCCTGAAGCCCAGGCTGGTGGTATTGGATGAGCCGACCTCGGCGCTCGATCGCTCTGTGCAGAAACAGATCGTCGAACTGCTGCGCAAGCTGCAGGCGGACCACGAATTGTCCTATCTCTTCATCAGCCACGATCTGTCGGTCGTGCGCGCCATGGCTGACTACATCATCGTCATGAAACAGGGCAAGATCGTCGAGGAAGGGCCGACCGAGGCGATCTTCAGCGATCCGCGGCACGCCTACACACAGACGCTGATGGCCGCGGCGATCGACGTGACGCGATTTCGCCTGAGCGCCTGAACCGGGCTCCGCACCGAGGCATTGGCTGTCCGCTCAATTCGCGGACCTGGGGCACTTGCGTGCTCGCACAGCGGCAATGGCATCCTGTTGCTGCTTAAGCCGGTCGATCCTGGCTGTTTCACGGTTGGCTACCGCCGTCTTCACGCGTGAGCCGCCAAGCAGCCAGCGTGGAACATTGGTGCTGGCCACCTTGCCGCGCGTGATTGCCGTTTGCGAGATGTCACGGGCGACGTCTCCCATCGCCCTGTTGAGGTCGGTGCACGTCATCGAATCGTATTTCGCTGCATCGACGGTTCTGCCGAGCGATGAACAGCCAGCGACGAGAACCAGCGTCATCACAAGAATCAAGGGCGGGGCTGTGGTTGAATTCAAATTCATGTCGCACTCGGCCCGCCGTTTTCGCTGACTCCATCAGGTCCATCGACCCTAAAGCCGACGGACCTTTTCGTCAAAATATGCGGCCCGCGAAGAAACCTGCCACCGGCCAGCCTTTGCGTCCGGCGCAGGAACATTCTCTGCCACTCGAATTGCTATCTGGCGCGTGTTGGGTTCAATCGCTGATGAACGCAGAGAGCCCGTCCCGGCGACGTCGGGCGGTCCTTTCCTACGCTGCTTCGGCCACGAACGTCGACGGGGGGCAACCGCCGAGCACTGTCTGAGCGATGTCGGCGTCATTTTCATCGACATGCGCCATCACCAGAACCACCCCCTCGGCAACGTCTTGATCATCCGCCTTCATGGCGGCCATGGCGAATGTTCCAAACAGACCGCCGGCAACGCTGCCACAGACCGCGCCCGCCACCGCTGTTGGCAGCACGCTCGCAGCAACAGGATTGGTGCCATAGGCCGCAACGGCGCTCAGGCAGGCCAACCCGCCGGCGGCAGCGCCAAGCAACGATCCCACGGCAGAAAGCCAAAGAGATCCCACTTCGTCATTGTAAGGCCCGATGATGGCGATCTGTACGCGAGGAATTCCGGCCGCCACCAAGTCGCTGGCGACCCGCGCCGCATCGGCGGGGGAATCAAAAAGTCTGCTAATCGTCGGCATGGTCGCTTAACGCTTCTGGCTGTTCAGCGTCGTGTCGGTGAGGAATGACGCGGCAATCAGGTCGTCAATCTCGATTCGGCCCTCGTCGCCCTCCATGATGGCCGCGACCTTCTGGAAGGTCTTCATCTCGTCTTCGGTAATCTGGGCTTCCTGCATCCTGGCTTTGATCTCTGTCATGCGTATGCCCAGGGCATGGGATTTCTTGGTCTCACGGTTCGACATGCTGCTGCTCTTTAGTTTTTCATTGATCATTTTTCGCCCACCACCCGAATTTGGGGCAAGGGCAAGCGTTTCCAACCTGGACTTCGGTCGGGCAGGGGCTGGACTTAAGTCTGGTTGCGGGCATGATTGGGATGCGTGCCAAAGGCCTCTCGTGGCCCCACTCCCATCAAGACCCGACTCCCATCAAGAATCGGGGCCGGATCCCTGCGTCGGTACCCGTCGTTCGATCACCACGGGATGGTGCCGATGGGTTAGGACGAAACCTGTCACGACAGTGCTGTCGTGGTGATGATGCCGGCGCCTATGATCATGGGACGCACGACGGAACATTAGGCGTGCCTGATGGTTTATTTCTCGCAGCCGGATCACGATTTGGTGTCTGCTGCAGATCAGTCGGCAAAGGCTGGTCGGCCCGCGTTCTCCGCCAGAGGCGCGGGCTTCCCCAGGCAACAGGAGAGAGATCATGAACAACATCATTTGGCTCGTTGGAGCTGTAGTCATCGTGATAGCGATCTTGAGCTTTTTTGGCCTCCGCTGAGCGGAAACGCGCGTATCCGTCAGGATCTTTCCAGAATCTGTCCGCGAGCGCACGCATGAAAGCATCAGGCGGCCGGTTGGACCGTCTGGTTACTGTCCAGTGCAACAGGCATCGCTGTCGGCCGAGTCACAGAGGCACGGCGAATAGAAATTCGCCCATCCGACTGACGGGGGACGCGAGTAGTCTCGCTTGAGGGGCAGGTGGAGCGCCGAAGTCGGGATGCGCTAACTCTTTGTTTTCTCTGGTCGGAGTGGCAGGATTTGAACCTGCGACCCCCTCGTCCCGAACGAGGTGCGCTACCAGGCTGCGCTACACTCCGTGACCAGACCGCGGGCTTATAGCCGCCACACTTGGTTCCTGCAAGCGGCACGGCGGCACTTCTGTCGCATTTCGTCGGCTTTCGTCGAGCATTGCCCGAAAGGCCCGGATTCCCTTCCGGAATAAACGTGGCCTAAAGCCTTGTGTGCTAAGCCGCAGCCCTCGACAATTCGTAATTTCTGCCATTCGGAGTTTCCAGTCTTGTCTTTCAGCATCGTTGGCGACGCCCGGCCCAACAGTTTCGAATTCGAAACCGAAGCGCTGATCAAGCCATCCGGCTTTCGCGAATATGATGCGCGCTGGTGGTTCGGCCATCCCGGCTCCGCGCAACGACCGGAACTCAATCTGATCGGCGTCCAGGCGCTCGGCATGGGGCTTGGTACGCTGATCCGCCGTCTCGGCGCCGGTCCCGATATCGTCACCGGGCATGATTTCCGCTCCTATTCGCTGTCGATCAAACTGGCCCTGGTGTCCGGTTTGATGGCCGCAGGCGCACGGGTGAGGGACATCGGACTGGCGTTGTCGCCGATGGCGTATTTCGCCCAGTTCGCTTTGGATACGCCCTCGGTCGCCATGGTCACCGCTTCGCACAACGAAAATGGCTGGACTGGCGTCAAGATGGGTGCTGCGCGGCCGCTGACCTTCGGCCCGGAAGAGATGAGCGCGCTGAAGGCGATCGTGCTGGCAGGTGATTTCGATCTCGTCGGCGGCGGCTCCTACGATTTCATCCGCGACTTTCGCGCGACCTATCTCGACGATCTGACCCGCGACAAGCGCATCGCCCGAAAGCTGAAAGTGGTCGCAGCCTGCGGCAATGGCACCGCCGGCGCCTTCGCGCCGCGGGCGTTGCAGCGCATCGGCTGCGAGGTCATCGCGCTCGACGTCGAGCTCGACCATACATTTCCGCGCTACAATCCCAATCCCGAGGACATGCGGATGCTGCATGCCATCCGGGACAAGGTGCTGGCATCAGGCGCCGACATCGGCCTTGGCTTCGACGGCGATGGCGACCGCTGCGGCGTCGTCGACAATGAAGGCAATGAAATTTTTGCCGACAAGGTCGGTGTGATGCTGGCAAGGGATATTTCCAGCCAGCATCCCAACTCGACCTTCGTCGTCGACGTCAAATCGACCGGCCTGTTCCATACCGACGCAATGCTGCGCGCCAATGGCGCCGTCACTGACTATTGGAAAACCGGCCATTCCTACATCAAGCGCCGCGTCGCCGAACTCGGTGCTGTCGCCGGTTTCGAAAAGTCGGGTCATTTCTTTTTCAATCCGCCGATCGGGCGCGGATATGACGACGGGCTGGTCACTGCCATCGCCATCTGCCAAATGCTGGATCGCAGCCTGGGCAATTCGATGGCCGATCTTTATCGCGCCCTGCCGCTGACCTTCGGCACGCCGACCATGTCGCCTCACTGCGCGGACGACGTGAAGTATGGCGTTGTCGAGCGGGTGGTTGCCGACTTTCAGGTCATGAAGCGGGATGGAATGGTTTTCGCTGGCCAGAAGATCGCAGACCTCATCACCGTCAACGGCGTGCGCGTCGTCGCCGACGACGGCACCTGGGGGCTGGTGCGCGCCTCATCGAACAAACCGGAACTGGTCGTGGTGGTCGAAAGCCCGGTGTCGTCGCAGCGTCGACGGGAGATGTTCGAGGCTGTCGACGCCGTGCTGCGCCGCAGCCCCGAGGTGGGCGCCTACAACCAGACCTTTTGAATGGTAGTTGAATGACCGAGCGGATTGTCAGTTTTGTCATGAGCGGCGGCGTCGGCTCGAGGTTGTGGCCGCTGTCGCGCGAGGACAACCCCAAGCAGTTCCACGATCTGTCCGGCGATGGCTCGATGCTGGCCAAGACCTTGCGTCGGCTGACGGCCCGGCCGGAAGGCGAAACGCCGATCTTCCTGATCGCCGCGGAGCGCCATGCTGATCGCGTTCACGCCGATCTTGCTGGTCTCGACCTCGCCGGCGGCGGTCCGCTGTTCGAGCCGACCGGGCGCAACACAGCCGCCGCCGTCGCACTGGCGACGCTGCGCACGCTGTCCGAATTCGGTGACAGCCTGGTGCTGGTGGTGCCGTCGGATCATGAGATATCGACCCCGCGCCAATTCTGGCAGAGCGTCGAAGCCGGCACCGAGGCAGCGCGTAGTGGACGACTGGTGGTGTTCGGCATCAAGCCGACACAGCCCGAGACCGGCTACGGCTATATCGAGGTCGCGGCCGAAAGCGGCGGCACCTTCGATGTGTCGCGCTTCGTCGAAAAGCCGGATATTGAGACTGCGCAAAGCTATCTCAAGGCCGGAAATTTCTACTGGAACACCGGTATCTTCCTGTTTCGCGCCGTCGCCATGCGTGATGCCTTCATAGCGTTCCAGCCGGATATCTGGCTGGCCACCGAAGCAGCTTACAGGGCAGCGACATCGGATCTGTCCGGCCTTTACATGCCGCTAGAACTCTACGCCGCCATTCCGTCGAACTCGATCGACTACGCCATCATGGAGCGGGCAAAAGACATCGCCATGGTGCCGGCCGGCTTCCGCTGGAACGATCTCGGCTCCTGGCAGTCGCTGCTCGATGTCGGCCCCGCCGACGACCGGGGCAATGTCATCATCGGCGATGTCGTCGCTATCGATTGCGAGAATTCCTACATTCGCAGTGATGGCCGCCTGCTGTCGGCGATCGGCATGAAGGACATCGCCATCGTTTCGACATCGGATGCCACCTTCGTCGCCCCGGTCAGCCACAGCCAGCACGTCAAGAAGATCGTCGAGCAGCTCGAAAAATCGGGTCGCCTGGAAACCAGGTTCACGCCGGCGCATGACCGCGTCATCGAAAGCGGTGCCTGGCGCCGGCGCGTGCATCACTGGCTGTTTCAGGAGACCTTGCCGCTGTGGTCGACATCGGGGGTCGACGAACGCCATGGCGGCTTTCACGAAGCGCTCGGCCTGGACGCCTCGCCGCTGATGAAGCCCAAGCGCATGCGCACCATGGCAAGGCAGGTCTATGCTTTCGCCGTCGCCCGAGCGCGCGGCTGGGACGGTCCGGCCGACCGGCTGATCAACCACGGCATCGCCTTCATGGCCGGCAAGGGCCGCACCGACAAGGGCGGCTGGGTTCGCACGCTGAATGTCGACGGCTCGGTCGCCGACGCCACCGAGGATGCCTACGATCATTCCTGCGTGCTCCTGGCGCTCGCGCATGCGCATATGTCTGGCAATCCAGACGCCTTGCGCCTCGGCGAGGAAACCTTCGCCTTTCTCGATGCGCATCTCGAAGACAGCCGCATGACCGGCTTCCTCGAGACATCGGACGGCAAAGGCGAGCGCCGCTCCAACCCGCATATGCATCTGCTCGAGGCCTTCCTCGCTTGGCATCAGGCGACTGGCGAGCGCGCCCATCTGCGCCGCGCAGCGCGCATCATCGACCTCTTCCGAAGTCATTTCTTCGATCCGGAAAGCTGGACGCTTGGCGAGTATTTCGATGCCGAATGGAAGCCATCCGCAGGAGAGAAAGGGTCATGGACCGAGCCTGGCCACCATTTCGAGTGGGCCTCGCTGCTGGTCGATTTCGCTGGACGCAGCGGCCAGGCCGAATTGAGCGGCTTTGCCAGAAAACTTTACGCGTCGGCCACTGCCAATGGCCTCAACCGCGCCACCGGCCTTGCCTATGGCGCCGTCTCGCGGCAGGGCCTGCCGCTCGACCTGATATCACGCAGCTGGCCGCAGGCCGAAGCGGTGAAGGCGGCTATCGCGCTGGATGGTTCGGGCGGGCCGGACCTGAAGCCCGAGATCGAAGCGCGCGTCGGCCGGCTGTTTCGCTGGCACATCGACCCGGCGCCGCTCGGCCTGTGGATCGACCGCATCGACGAGCGCGGCCGCTCACTGGCATCGGACGTGCCGGCCAGCATCTTCTATCATCTGGTCTGTGCGCTGACCCAGTATCTGGACAGCACGGCCGACCCGAAGGCGTAGAGGGTTGATCAATACGGGCTCGCCACGTCGCCCGTCTCGACATAGATCGACTTCAGCTGCGAATAGAGTGCCAGCGCCGCCAATGAATTCTCACGTCCGATGCCCGACTGTTTGAAGCCGCCGAACGGGATTTCGACCGGCGTCAGATTGTAAGCGTTGATCCAGCAGGTGCCGGCTTGCAGCTCGGCAATGACGCGGTGGGCGCGCGGCAGGTCGCGCGTGAAGACGCCGGCGGCAAGGCCGAACTCGGTGTCGTTGGCGCGGTCGATCACCTCGTCCTCACCGTCGAATTTCAGCACGCTCATGACAGGCCCGAAAATCTCCTCGCGGGCGATGCGCATTGTGTCGGTGACGCCGGTGAACACCGTTGGCTCGACAAAGAATCCGCCCTGGAAACCCTGCAGCGAAGGCACGTTGCCGCCACAGGCAAGCGTTGCTCCGTCCTGCTTGCCGATCTCGATATAGCCCACTACCTTGTCGTGCTGCGCCTTGGAAACCAGCGGCCCCATCTGGGTTTCGGGGTCGAGCGGGTCGCCGATGCGGATTTTCTTGGTCCGCTCGATCAGACGCTCGACGAAGCGGTCGTGAATGCCGCTCTGCACGAAGACGCGCGTGCCGTTGGAACAGATCTGCCCGGTCGAATAGAAATTGCCGAGCATGGCGCCGCCAATGGCGTTCTCGATGTCGGCATCGTCGAACACGATCAGCGGCGACTTGCCGCCGAGTTCCATCGTCGCGTGCTTCATCTTCGAGCCGGCCAGCGACAGCACCTTGCGGCCGGTCGGCACCGAGCCGGTCACCGAGACCTTGGCGACGACATCGTGGCCGACAAGCCCGGCGCCGACATCGCCATAGCCTTGCACTACGTTGAACAGGCCGTCAGGCAGCCCGGCCTCGCTGTAGATCTCGGCCAGTGCGAGTGCTGAAAGCGGCGTGTTTTCCGATGGCTTGAACACCATGGCGTTGCCCATGGCGAGCGCCGGTGCCGATTTCCAGCCGGCGATCTGGATCGGGTAGTTCCAGGCGCCAATGCCGACACAGACGCCGAGCGCTTCGCGCCTTGTGTAGGCGAAGGGTCCGCCGAGATCGACCGACTCGCCATTGTAGGCGGCAACCGCACCGCCGAAATATTCAAGGCAGTCCGCTGCCGATGGGGCGTCCGCCACCAGCGTTTCCTGGATCGCCTTGCCTGTATCCAGTGTCTCGATGCGGGCGAGGTCGGCGTTGCGGGCGCGCAATATGTCGGCGGCGCGGCGCAGGATGCGCCCGCGCTCGACCGGCTTCAGCCGCGCCCAGGCGGGCTGCGCCGCCCGCGCCGCCTCGACGGCGAGTTCCAGCACGTTCGGCGTCGCCGAACGCAGCATGGCGATGGTCTCACCGGTTGCCGGATAGATGACCGGCAGCGGCGCGCCGCCTTCGTCCTCGATGTAGCGTCCGTTGACATAGTGAGATGCCGTGGGCTGGGCGCGCATGGGAGGTCTCCAAATCGTCTTCGCGGCATGCATGATCGTGCAGTCACGATCATGCTCTATCTGTCCGACGCCTGCCAGCGCGGATTGATCCATGGTTCCTGGTTGGACGGCGCCAGCGGCGTCCGGCCAAGGATGTGATCGGAAGCCTTCTCCCCGGTCATGATCGATGGCGCATTGAGATTGCCGTTGGTGACGCGCGGGAAGATCGACGAATCGGCGACCCGCAAGCCTTCGATGCCGATGACCCGGCATTCCGGATCGACGACGCTCATCATGTCGTCGGCGCGGCCCATCTTGCAGGTGCCGCAAGGATGGTAGGCGCTCTCGGCATGATCGCGGATGAAGATGTCGAGCTCGTCGTCCGACTGCATGTGGCTGCCCGGAGAGATTTCCTTGCCCCGATAGGGGTCGAACGCCGACTGCCCGAAGATCTCGCGCGTCAGCCTGATGCAGTGGCGGAACTCCTCCCAATCGTCTGGATGCGACATGTAGTTGAAGCGGATCACCGGGTTGGATTTCGGGTCCGGCGAACGCAGCGTCACCGAACCGCGCGACTTCGAGCGCATCGGTCCGACATGCGCCTGGAAGCCGTGCAATTTCGCAGCCGCCTTGCCATCATAGCGGACTGCCGCCGGGATGAAATGGTACTGGATATCGGGGTAGTCGACGCCGGCGCGCGAGCGCACGAAGGCTGCCGCTTCGAAGTGGTTGGTGGCGCCAAGCCCGGTCTTGAGGAACAGCCACTGCGCTCCGATGAGTGCTTTCGAGAACGGGTTCAGCACCGAATTGAGCGTGATCGGCAGCAATGATTCCTGCTGGATGTAGAGCTCCATATGATCCTGCAGATTGCGGCCGACACCGGGCCGGTCGGCCACCACCGGAATGCCGTTTTCGCGCAAATGCTCGGCCGGGCCGATGCCGGACAGCATCAGTATCTTGGGCGAATTGATCGACGATGCGGCGACGATCACCTCACGTCGCGCCTTAACGACCTGAATCTGTTTGTGAGCTTCGATCTCGACGCCGACGGCGCGTTGATTCTCGATGATCACGCGCCGCGCAAAGCCCTTGACCAGACTCACATTTTTGCGCTTCAGCGCCGGCTTCAGATAGGCTGATGCCGCCGACCAGCGGCGGCCGCCGCTGATGGTCTGCTCCATCGGCCCAAACCCTTCCTGCTTGGAACCATTGTAGTCGTCGGTCAGTTCGAACCCGGCCTGGCGACCAGCCTCGACAAAGGCGCCATAGAGCGGATTTTTACGCGAGCCGCGCTGCACATGCAGCGGCCCGCCGTGGCCGCGCCAGCCATCCTCGCCGCCGTCCGAATCTTCCATACGCTTGAAATAGGGGAGCACGTCGGCGAAGCCCCAGCCGGCCGCACCCTCTTCGGCCCAATGGTCGAAATCGCGGGCGTGGCCGCGCACATAGACCATGCCGTTGATCGAGGACGAGCCACCGATAACCTTGCCGCGCGGTGTCGCCAGCACACGGCCGCCGAGATGCGGTTCCGGCTCGCTGGCAAAACCCCAGTCGTAGAGGCTCATGTTGAGTGGGATCGACAGCGCCGACGGCATCTGGATCAGCGGCCCGATATCGCTGCCGCCGAATTCGATGACGATGACCGAATGCTTGCCGTCTTCCGACAGGCGATAGGCCATGGCCGAGCCGGCCGAGCCGGAGCCGATGATGACGAAATCCGCTTCAAGCATGGTTCATATGCGCCATGAAATCGGCGAGCGAGACATTGCCGCCGGTAGCCACAACAAGGGCGGTCTTGCCCCTCACATCCACCTTGCCGCCGAGCAGTGCGGCGAGCGAGGCGGCCCCCGAGGGCTCGAGCACCAGCTTCATGCGCTCGAAGGCGATCCGCATGGCGCTGCGCACCGATTGGTCGTCGACGGTGATGCCGCGAACACCGGCGGTCTTGACTGCCGCGAAAGGCGCGTCGCCCGGCTGTCGCGACATCAGCCCGTCGCAGATCGACTTCGGCCCGATCGGCATCGTCTCGATGCTGCCATGTGCCAGCGACGAGCCCAAGCCGTTGAAACCTTCAGGTTCGACGCCGATGATCTCAGTGGCGGGCGACAGATAGTGGAAGGCGAGCGAAACGCCGCCGATCAGCCCACCGCCACCGACCGAGCAGAACAAAAGATCGGCGCTGGCGCCTTTGGCTTCGAGTTGGTCAAGCGCTTCGAGGCCGGCGCCCGCCTGGCCGGCAACGATCTCCGGATCGTCAAATGGATGCAGCAGGGCCAAGCCTTCGGTCTCGGCGATCTCGCGTGCCTTGGCGGCGGCGACTTCCTCACGCGCGCGTTCGCCATGGTCGGTCAGCACGACGCGGGCGCCATAGCCGGCCGTAGCATCACGCTTGGCGGTCGGTGCGTCGATCGGCATGACGATGGTGACGGGAATGCCGAGCGCCTGGCCGGCAGCCGCCAGCCCTTGCGCGAAATTGCCGGAGGAGTAGGCGACGACGCCTTTCCTGGCCTCTTCAGTGGAAAGCTGCTTCAGGCGCCAATAGGCGCCGCGCACCTTGAACGATCCGGCCCATTGCAGCGATTCCGGCTTGATGAAGACGCGGGCCGCACCCGTCTCGCGGGCCAGTGCCGCCGATTCCAGCAGCGGTGTGATCTGCGTCGCCCTGGAGGTGACGGCATAGGCCTGCTTGAGGTGGTCGAGGGAGGGGACGAGAAGGTCTGACATCATTCGCCTCGCGGATACCTTTTGCTCTCTTCGAGATTGTCGAGGTTCATGTGATTGCGCATGTAGCGCTCGGACGCTTTTTGCAGCGGCTGGAAATCCCAGGGGTAATAGGCGCCGTTGCGCAGCGCCGGATAGACGACCCAGCGGCGCGCCTGGCTTTCGCGGACAGCGGCGTCGAAGCCGGCCATGTCCCAGCGCGACTGGACCTTGTCCATGAATGCCGCCACCAGGCCCGCATTGGCCGCGTCATCGACCAGATTGTCCCGTTCGAGCGGATCGGCTTCGAGATCGAACAGTTGCGGCGGATCGAGTTCGCAATGGACGAATTTGTATCTGCCGTTGCGGATCGCCACCAAGGGCGCGTTGGACCCTTCGGCCGCATATTCCATCAGCACCGGCGCGGTGCGCTCAAACCCCTTGGTGAGCGGCAGCAGCGACTGGCCGTCGGTCCACGGCGCGATTGCAGCGATGTCGATGCCGGCGAGGTCGCAAAGCGTCGGCGCCACGTCAAGATTGGAAACCGGCGTCTCGATCAGCCCGGCGTGAACGCCCTTGCCGGCAATCATCAGCGGCACCCGCGCCGAGCCCTCGAAGAAGCTCATCTTGAACCATAGGCCGCGCTCGCCGAGCATGTCGCCGTGGTCCGAGCAGAACAGGATGATTGTGTCGTCGGCCATGCGGGTGCGCTCGAGAACATCCAGGATCTCGCCCAGCTTGTCGTCGACATAGGAGATGTTGGCGAAATAGCCCTGCCGCGAACGACGCACCTGTTCCGGCGTGATCTCGAAGGAAGGATAGTCGCTGGCGTGGTACAGCCGCCGGGAATGCGCATCCTGCTCGTCATGCGCGATGAACCCGGTTTCCGGATCCAGCGCCTGGCAATGCTCATAGAGATCCCAATACTGCTTGCGCGCGACATAGGGATCATGCGGGTGCGACAGCGAGACGGTGAGGCACCATGGCCGATGGCTCGCATCGTCCTGTTCGCGCGAAAGCTGATAGAGCTTCTGTGTGGCTAGGAACACGACCTCGTCGTCATACTCCATCTGGTTGGTGATCTCGGCAACGCCGGCGCCGGTCACCGAGCCCAGATTGTGATACCACCAGTCGATACGCTCGCCGGGCTTGCGGTAGTCCGGCGTCCAGCCGAAATCGGCAGGGTAGATGTCGGTCGTCAGCCGTTCCTCGAAACCGTGCAACTGGTCCGGCCCGACGAAATGCATCTTGCCCGACAGGCAGGTGTAGTAGCCGGCAGCGCGCAGATGATGGGCGAAGGTCGGGATCGACGAGGCGAATTCGGCGGCATTGTCGTAGACGCCGGTGCGCGACGGCAATTGCCCGCTCATGAACGAGGCACGGCCTGGTGCGCAGAGCGGCGAGGCCGTGTAGTTGTTGGCAAAGCGCGCCGAACGCGCAGCCAACGCTTTCAGATGCGGTGTGTGCAGAAAATCCGCCGGGCCGTCCGGAAACAAGGTTCCGTTGAGCTGGTCGACCATGACGATCAGAAAATTGGGTCGCTTCGTTGTCACTGCTTGCGCCGCTCGCCGAGTTTTGTTTCGAGATAGTCCTCGACCAGCGCGATTGCGGTCGCGGCATCAGGCACGCCGTCTTTCAGCGCCCGCCTGATGTAGAGCCCGTCGATCATCGCCGCGGTCGCTTCGGCGGCGCGGTCGGCCTCGGCCCTGGGCAGGATGCCGACAAGCCCGCTCATCAGGTTCGAGTGCAGCCGCCGCGCATAGACCCTGAGCAGCCGGCGCAAGGCCGATGATTTCTGCGCCTCGACATAGAAGGCGAGCCAGGCGGCGATGGTTTCCGGCTGGAACTGGATGTCGGAGAAGTTGACGGCGACCACCACCGAAACGCGCTGGCGCGCGGTACCAGCCGATTGAAGGGCGCGTCGCATGTCGATGGTCAGTTCGGCCAGGATGTGCCGCATCGTCGCCAGCAACAACTCGTCCTTGGCGCCGAAATAGTGATGGGCAAGAGCCGACGAAACCCCGGCGCGTCCGGCGATCTCGGACATGGTGACGTCGAGCGAGCCGCGCTCGCCGATCGCCGAGATCGTCGCGTCGATCAGCGCCTTGCGGCGCAGCGGTTCCATTCCGACTTTCGGCATCTCGCGATGATCCTTTGAGAAAACAGGATTATTTTTTATTGACGCGTCAATCAACAAAAAAATCGACCGCGATCTTGGCTGTACCAAGCGATTGTCCGCCTCCCGCCCTTCACGAAGTGGGCAGGATTGTTTATATTTGAACAATAAAGGCGAAATGCGCCGTGAGCCCACATGTTAGGCTGGCGCCAAGGATGGAGACCGCCATGACCGCATGCATCGTTGGCTGGGCGCATTCGCGCTTCGGCAAGCTCGAGGGCGAAACGCTCGAAAATCTGATCGTCAAGGTGGCAACCGACGCGCTCGACCATGCCGGCATCGGTCCCGACGAGGTCGACGAGATCGTGCTCGGACATTTCAACGCCGGCTTTTCGGCGCAGGATTTTACCGCCAGCCTGGTGCTTCAGGCCGACGACCGGCTGCGCTTCAAGCCGGCGACGCGCGTCGAGAACGCTTGCGCCACCGGATCGGCCGCGGTCCGTCAGGGCATCCGCGCCATCGACGCCAATGCCGCCCGCATCGTGCTGGTGGTCGGCGCCGAGCAGATGACGACGACGCCGGGGCCGGAGATCGGCAAGAACCTGCTCAAGGCGTCCTATCTGCCCGAGGACGGCGAGACACCGGCGGGTTTCGCCGGCGTCTTCGGCAAGATCGCGCAGGCCTATTTTCAGCGCTACGGCGACCAGTCGGATGCACTGGCCATGATTGCCGCCAAGAACCACAAGAACGGCGTCGACAACCCCTATGCACAGATGCGCAAGGATTTCGGCTACGAGTTCTGCCGCCAGGAGAGCGAGAAGAACCCGTTAGTTGCCGGCCCACTGAAGCGCACCGACTGCTCGCTGGTCTCCGACGGCGCCGCCGCCCTTATCCTTGCCGACACCGCCACGGCGCTGAAGATGCGCCGTGCCGTTGCCTTCCGCGCCAACGAGCATGTGCAGGATTTCCTGCCGATGTCGAAGCGCGACATCCTAACCTTCGAAGGGTGCGAACAGGCCTGGAACCGGGCGTTGAAATCAGCCGGCGTGACGCTCGACGATCTGTCCTTCGTCGAGACGCATGACTGCTTCACCATTGCCGAACTGATCGAATATGAGGCGATGGGTCTTGCCAAGCCGGGAGAGGGGGCCAAGCTGGCGCTGGACGGCACAACGGCCAGGGATGGCCGCCTGCCGGTCAATCCCTCCGGTGGGCTGAAGGCCAAGGGCCATCCGATCGGCGCCACGGGCGTGTCGATGCATGTCTTGACCGCCATGCAGCTTGTCGGCGAGGCCGGCGGCATCCAGGTGCCGGGCGCCAAGCTTGGCGGCATCTTCAATATGGGCGGTGCCGCGGTCGCCAACTACGTTTCCATTCTCGACCGGATCAGGTAAACCGCCCGCATTTACGGGAGGGTTCATGACAAATCCGGTTCTGATCGAAGTGTTGCGCGGCGTGATCGTCGAGAGCGCGCATCGCGGCTCGGTCGCGGTCTTCGATGGCGATGGCAAGCCCGTCTGGGAGATCGGCGACACAGCCAAGCCGGTGTTTCCGCGCTCGGCGGTCAAGGCGATCCAGGCACTGCCGCTGGTCGAAAGCGGTGCGGCCGATGCCTATGGCTTCGGCAACCGCGAACTGGCGCTCGCCTGCGCCTCCCACTCGGGCGAGCCGGCCCATGTCGACCTTGCGCGATCCATGCTGGCCAAGGCCGGGCTGGACGGATCAGCGCTCGAATGCGGCACGCATTGGCCGTCCAATCATGAAGCCGAGATTGCGCTCGCCCGCGCCGGCGGTTCACCGAACGCGTTGCACAACAACTGTTCCGGCAAGCATTCCGGCTTCCTCTGCACCTGCGTCCACGCCGGCATTGCGCATCGTGGCTATGTCAAGTCGGGACATGGCTTGCAGGAGCTGGTGCGCGACGCCATGCAATCGGTGACGGGCGCTGTTCATGGTGAGGACCAGCGGGCCATCGATGGCTGTTCGATCCCAACCTATGCGGTGCCACTCAGGAGCTTTGCGATCGGCTTTGCCCGCATGGCCACGACATCAGGTTTTGGCCCAGAGCGAGCCAAGGCCGCGAGGCGGCTACTTTCCGCCTGCATGGCCGAGCCCTTCTTCGTTGCCGGCAGCGGCCGCGAAGACGTCGCACTGATGGAGGCCGCACCAGGGCGGATTTTCACGAAGGGCGGCGCCGAAGGCGTCCATTGTGCGGCAATTCCGGAGCTTGGTCTCGGCATCGCGCTCAAATGCGATGATGGCGCCGGCCGTGCCGGCGGAGCCATGATTGCCGCCGTCCTCGCCAAACTGTTGCGCGCCGACGAGGCATTGGCGTTCAAGCTGAGCGAACTGGCAAACACGCCCATCGAAAACCGCAACGGTGTCAAGGTCGGGGCGCTGAGGCTGACGGCAGCCCTCAACTGACGTGATTGCGCTCGACGGTCAGATGCGCATAGCCGGTATCGTTTGACGAGGCGAGGTCGCCCGTTGCGGGCTCGGCCCAGCGCTGGCCGACAACCGCACCGTTGAGCGCGCCGTCGATGATATTGTCTGAAATGACCGCCGTGCCGGCACCCTCGACCACGGACACGACGATACCGGTTCCGGCCTTGCGGATGATGTTGCCCGTAGCGACGACATTGCGCAGGTAGGGACCCCAGCCGATCTGCATGCCATAAAGCGGCGCGTTCTCGATGACGTTGTTGGAAACGGTGGTGTCGGCCTCAACGCCGATGCCGACGCCAAATCCCTGCGAGTCGGCGGGGTAGGGACCGCTGGTCGACAGATTGCGCACGATGTTGCCGGAGCAGACGCCCATGCGGCCGCCTTCGTTGAAATTGACGATCGAGATGCCGTTGGCGGCGCCGTCGACGATGTTGTTGCTGATGATGGCGCCTTCGAACGAGAACTCGGAATAGACCGCCGTTTCGCCCGAGCGCGAGCAGGTGTTACCCGATATCTGCAGGTTGCTGGCGCTGTTGGCGCGGATCGCCGAGAAGGCGCAGTCCGAGACGATGTTGCCCGAGATGACGACATTGCCGGCGCGAAAGGCATTGATGCCGTTGCCGTTCTGCCCGGTTCCGCCGCTGCGTGCCTGGATCCGTTGGACGCGGTTGCCGGTGACCATGGTGGCGTCTTCGGCCACCTGCCAGCGGTGCACGAGGATGCCGCCATTGGCGCAATCGGAGACGGTGTTGCCCGTAATGGACAGCCCGCCAGCCTCGACCGAGTAAATGCCGGCATCGGCGGCGCCCGATATCTCGCTGCGCTCGATCCGGCCGATCGCGTGTTCCAGCGCCAGTCCGTTCTTGCCGCTGCCGGTGATCTGACAATTGTCGATGGCGAGGTGCGCGATACGGCGCAGATCGAGCAGCCCTTGCGTGTAACCGCCCATCGTGCGGTTCGAACCATCAAAGACCAGACCGCTGAGTTCGATATGGTCAGCCTGTTCGGCCATGAAAAGGTGGCCGTCACCGCCGTAAACGACGCGCGTCGCGCCCGGCACCCCGGAAAGACGTACGCGGCCGGGCAGCGAGAGATTGGAGACGACATAAGTGCCGGGCGGCAGGAACACCGGCATATCGCGGGCATTGGCGTCACGCAGCAGCTTGGCGAAGGCCTTGCTCTGATCGTCTGATGTGCCGGGCTGCACGCCGAGTTCTGTGGCATTGATCGAGCCGCGCATCGAGGCTTTCTCGATGCCGCTCAAGCTTGCGGCCACCGCCTTGCCGAGCGCAAGGCCCATGACGGCAAAGCCGGCGGTCCCGGTCAGCAGCGTTCGCCTGTTCAACATCGGCACAGAATCCCAGCGTTCAAGCCTGATATCGCAGGAATCGTGCCAGCCGTTATGTCTCTCCCACCGAGGCCGCTACGATGGCTTGTCGGGCAGCCTCCGCGGGCCTAAGTTCAGGGGATGAGCAGAGCTTTCACGCGCGAGGAAGACAGCGAAAACGCCATTGCCGGTGTCGGTGAACGGCCAGTCAGTCACCATCGCAATCTGGTGACGGAACGCGGCCTGGCGCAGATTGAGGACAATCTTGCCGATCTGCGCGATATCTTGGCGAAGGCCGAACGGAAAGCCGACCGCGAGCGCATCGCGGTCGTGTCGCGCGACCTGCGCTATTGGACCGCCCGGCGTGAAAGCGCCGAACTCTCCGTACCGGAGCCGGGCAGTAACCTTGTGCGCTTCGGCATGGGCGTCACGATCGAGAGCAATGACGGCAGGAAGGTGCACTGGAAGATCGTCGGCGAGGACGAGGCAGATCCGGCCAAGGGCACGATTTCCCATGTGTCACCGATGGCTGTCGCCCTGTTCGGCAAGAAGGTCGGCGACTTGGCCAGCGTCAACGGCAAGGAATGGGAAATCGTCAAGCTCTCCGAGAGCTAATCCTCGATCTTGACGACATGGTCGCGGAAGAACGCCGCGGCTCCGGCTTCATCGATCTCGCCTGAAGCAACGGCCATGACGAATTCGTAGAGCGTGCCGTTGTCGGCTGTCAGGACATGGCCGTTCACGATCAAAAATGCACCGGCTGCAACTATGGCCGTGCGCTTGTTGCCGTCGACAAAGGCATGATTTCTTGCGATGCCGAAGACATAGGCGGCTGCTAGGTCTTCAACCGAAGGGTTTTCGTAGTTGGCCTTGTTCTCGGCACGCGCGAGCGCAGATTCGAGAGCATTTTCATCTCTCAAACCTTGAGCACCGCCATGCCTGCGCAACTGCTCGGCATGCATCGCTTCAACCGCACGCCGGGTAAGGAACTCCCAGCTCATTCGGCGAGCTTCTGAAGCGCGACCTTGTATTTGTCCATGACCTTGCGAGCAGCTTCCATCTGCCGCTCGAAACTGTCGTCCATCGGCTCAAGGGCAATGCCCTTGTCCGTTTCGACGATCTGGAGCTGATCACCTGTCTTCATGTTCAGACGATCGAGCAGATCCTTGGGCAGGATCACACCTTCCGAATTGCCGATCTTGCGAATGGTCGTGTTCATGACAGATATCCTGTTGCAACGCCGATTATAACTCGACCGGCGAGAAGTTGCAACAGATATTATAACAAGCCTAGCGGACCGCCAGCAGCCGGTCCAGCAGCCGATCCGCCGCCTCCGGAATAACAGTTCCCGGCGGGAAGATTTCCGCCGCGCCGGCTTGCAGCACGGCATCATAGTCCTGCGGTGGAATGACGCCGCCGGCGACGATCAGCATGTCGCCGCGGCCGAGCTTTTTCAGCGCGTCGCGCAGTTCGGGGATCAGCGTCAGATGTCCCGCCGCCAGCGACGAGGCGCCGACGATGTGGGCGTCCTGTTGAACCGCTAGTCTCGCGATCTCCTCCGGTGTCTGGAACATCGCGCCGACGGTGACGTCGAAGCCGAGATCGGCGAAGGCCGTGGCGATGACCTTCTGGCCGCGGTCGTGGCCGTCCTGTCCCATCTTGGCGACCAGGATGCGCGGCTTGCCGCCGGTCTTCTTCTCGAAGGCGTCAAGCTTGTCCTGCAGACCGTCGACCACGGGATGATCGCCAAGCGCCTTCCGATAGACCCCGGAAATGGTCTGTACCGTGGCGACGTGGCGCCCAAACGCCCTTTCCAACGCGAATGAAATCTCGCCGACCGTGGCATTGGCGCGCGCGGCTCGGATGGCGAATTCCAGCAGGTTTTCATTGCCTTGCGCGGCACGGGTCAGCTCATCGAGCGCGCTTTCGACGGCGGCGACGTCGCGCGTGCCCTTCAGCCGTTGCAGCTTCGACAATTGCCGCGCCCGGACCTCGGCATTGTCGATCTTCAGCACGTCGACCTCGATGTCGGTCTCGGGCCGATGGGCGTTGACGCCGACCAGCATCTGCTCGCCGGAATCGATCCGCGCCTGCGTGCGCGCGGCGGCTTCCTCGATGCGCAGCTTGGGAATGCCCTGTTCGGTCGCCGCCGCCATGCCGCCGAGCGCCTCGACCTCCTCGATATGGGCAAGAGCGCGCGCCGCCAGATCATGCGTCAGCCGCTCGAGATAGGCGGAGCCACCCCACGGATCGATGACGCGCGTGGTGCCGGATTCCTTTTGGAGGATGAGCTGGGTGTTGCGGGCGATCCGCGCCGAGTGGTCGGTCGGCAGCGCCATCGCCTCGTCGAAGGAATTGGTGTGCAGCGACTGGGTGTGGCCCTGCGTTGCAGCCATTGCCTCGATCATGGTGCGGACAATGTTGTTGTAGGGATCCTGCGCTGTCAGCGACCAGCCAGAAGTCTGGCAATGGGTGCGCAGCGACAGCGAGCGCTCGTCCTTGGGCGAAAAATTCTTCTGCATCAGGGTCGCCCACAACAGGCGCGCGGCCCGCAGCTTGGCGACTTCCATGAAGAAATTCATGCCGATGGCCCAGAAGAAGGACAGGCGAGGCGCAAAGCGGTCGATGTCGAGGCCCGCCGCGACGCCGGCGCGGGCATATTCGATGCCATCGGCGATCGTGTAGGCGAGCTCAAGGTCGGCCGTCGCGCCGGCCTCCTGCATGTGATAGCCGGAGATCGATATCGAATTGAACTTCGGCATGTTCTTCGATGTGTATGAGAAGATGTCCGACACGATCCGCATCGAAGGTTTTGGCGGATAGATGTAGGTGTTGCGGACCATGAACTCCTTCAAAATGTCGTTCTGAATGGTCCCGGCGAGATCCCTCTGTGCAACGCCCTGTTCTTCCGCGGCGACGATGTAAAGCGCCATGATCGGCAGCACCGCGCCGTTCATCGTCATCGATACCGTCATCTCGTCGAGCGGAATGCCGTCGAAGAGCTGCCGCATGTCGAGGATGGAATCGATGGCGACGCCCGCCATGCCAACATCGCCGGCAACGCGCGGGTGGTCGCTGTCATAGCCGCGATGCGTGGCGAGATCGAAGGCGACCGACAGCCCCTTCTGGCCGGCGGCAAGGTTGCGTCGGTAAAAGGCGTTGGAATCTTCGGCGGTCGAGAAACCGGCATATTGCCGGATCGTCCAGGGCTGCTGGACATACATGGTCGGGTAGGGGCCGCGCACGAAGGGTGGCAGGCCGGGATAGGTGTCGAGATGCGGCAACCCTTTGAGATCGCTTTGATTGTACAGATGCTTGGCAATGAGCCCTTCCGGCGTGGTCCGCTGGCCTTTGACCTCGACAGGCGTGCGGCGTGGTGGGACCCAGCCGATCTGGCCGAAGTCCGGGATCAAGAGCCGGCTCCGATCGATTGGTCGATGCGGACTGGAAACAGCGGCTCGCAGACGGCAACGCCTTCGGTGAAGGCCGGCCGCCGTTCCGCCGCCAGCGTCTCGACCGGACGTTCGTCCTTCGATGGATAGAGCGTGGTGCCGATGATGGCCCGTTGGCCTGTGCGGTAGGCTGCATTGCGCTGCTCCGCCGCTGCGTGGACGCGCTTCTGGATGTGCCCGTCCTGAAGGCTGGACAGGATACCGCCCTCGGCTTCGATCGTCTGCAACTCCGCCCAGGCCAGTTCGCACAATTCCGCGGTCAGCGCCTCCACAGCGCCGGAACCATAGGCGGGATCGGTGACATGATCGATATGGCTTTCATTGGCCATGATCAGCTGCGTGTTGCGGGCAACACGACGGGCAAAACCCGCCGGCAGACCGTGCGCGATCGTGTGCGGCAGGATGGAGATCGAATCGGCGCCGCCGCACGCCGCGGCAAAGCATGCAATGGTGGTGCGCAGGATGTTGGTCTCCGGGTCCATCGCCGTCATCATGCGAAACGACGTCTCGGCATGGATACTGGCCGTGGATGTCGGGATCGAACAAGCCTCCTGCACCCGCGCCCAGAGCCTGCGCAGCGCCCGCATCTTGGCTATCGACAGCAACTGGTCCTGGTCGACGCTGAGTGCAAAACCGATATGAGGTGCGGCATAGACAAGCGGCTGCCGCGCCGTCTCGAACATTCTGAGGTAGGAGACAGCCGAAGCCAGCATGATGCCAAGTTCCTGCGCTTCCGTGGCGCCGGCATTGTGGAACACGCGCCCGTCAGCTTCCAGCAGCACGCCCGGAACGCCCATCGCGAAGAAATGCGCCAGCGACTGCGGCATGGAGGCCCGCAGCGCCTCGATCGACATGCGCAGCCGACCGGTTCCCGCGAAGATCGCTGCTGGATCGATGCCGAAGGAGAGGTTGAGTTTTGCCGGGTCCGACCGCCGCTTGCTCAGGAAAGCGACCAGCCAGTCGGCCACGGCGCGGCTCCAGGGATGGGCGTCGATGCGAACCTGGATGCGGTTGAGCGGTATGCCGTCCAGCACCGCCTCCAACGCCTCCGCCGTTCTCGGCAAGCCGTATCCGAACGCGTTCGGCGCCCCCTCGAAGACCAGCGACAATCCCGTGGCACCCTGTGCCACATCCTCCAGCGCTTGGCTTTTGGCGCGGTTGGTGTCGGGATCGTCGACTCGCTGGCTGACGATCCATGGCGATTTCGGGTTTGCGCGTACGATCGGTTCCGCCGCGGTGCTGCGGTCGTAGAGCGGTTCGATACGGATGTTGTCGTCGCTGTGCGAGACCAGCCTTTCCTCGAAGGAAGCGCCTGCCAAAGCCTTTTCCGCCAATGCGAGCCATCGCTGGCGCTCAATGTTTTCGGGTTCCACGTCCTGGATCAAGGCTCCGGCGCCCATCCGTCCTCCTCGTTTCATGCGGCCGCACCGGCCGGGAGCGGTTCAGTCTACGGTCCCCGGTCCGATATCGCAATGCAATGCGCTTTCAGAGACCGGATTCGATCCATCAGATATAGGTCAGTCCGCATGGACGACGATTGCCAAACAGCGGCAAAATCCGCAAGCTCCAAAAACCCGATTTGAACAAATGGGGCGATTTGGGCGAATGGCCCGGATTTGGACGAATGGCATTGTCGCTGTGCAATGGCCTCACTATACCTGCGGCAAGGCCACTGGCTTTAGACACATCAGTTTGCGGAGACCGGACATATGGCTGACGACACCAGTATTTTCATCGGCGCCAGCCGCAAGCCCGACGACAGCTATCAGCGTGCCGAGCAGCTGTTGCTACGATATGGGAATCGTCATGGCCTGGTGACGGGCGCCACCGGTACCGGCAAGACAGTCACCTTGCAGATCCTGGCCGAAGGATTTTCCAACGCCGGCGTGCCTGTGTTCTGCGCCGACATCAAGGGGGATCTGTCGGGCATCGCGATGATGGGCACGGCACAGGATTTCCTCGTCAAGCGGGCCGAACAGGTCAAGCTCGATCCTTATAACTTCCAGGAATTCCCCGTCATCTTCTGGGACTTGTTCGGCGAACAGGGTCATCCGATCCGCGCCACGGTCTCGGAAATGGGGCCGTTGTTGCTGTCGCGCCTGATGAACCTGACCGAGGCGCAGGAAGGCATCATGAACATCGCCTTCCGCCTGGCTGACGAGGAAGGTCTGCTGCTGCTCGACATGAAGGACCTGCAGGCGCTGCTCGCCAACATCGCCGAGCGCGCCGACGAGATCGGCTCACGCTATGGCAACGTGACGAAGCCATCGGTCGGGGCTATCCAGCGCACGCTGCTGGTCCTGGAGCAGCAGGGGGCCGCAAACTTCTTCGGCGAACCGGCACTGCGTATCGCCGATATCATGCGCACCACCCGCGATGGACGCGGCGCCATCAGCGTGCTTGCCGCCGACAAGCTGATGATGAATCCGCGGCTCTACGCGACCTTCCTGCTATGGCTGATGTCGGAACTGTTCGAGGTGCTGCCGGAAGTCGGCGACCCCGACAAGCCGAAGCTGGTGTTCTTTTTCGACGAGGCGCATCTTCTGTTCGACGAAGCACCCAAGGTGCTGATCGATCGCGTCGAACAAGTGGTCCGACTGATCCGCTCGAAGGGCGTCGGCGTCTATTTCGTCACGCAGAACCCGTTGGATATCCCTGAAAAAGTCCTGGCCCAGCTCGGCAATCGCGTCCAGCACGCGCTGCGCGCCTATACGCCGCGTGAGCAGCAGGCAGTCCGGACGGCGGCCGAAACGTTCCGGCCAAATCCCGATTTCGACTGCATGACCGCCATTACCCAGCTTGCCACGGGCGAAGCGCTGGTCTCGACGCTGGAGGCCAAGGGTGTCCCGTCCATGGTGCAGCGGACCCTGATCCGCCCGCCGTCGTCGCGCCTTGGACCGATAACGGCAGCCGAGCGACAAAAGCTGATCCAGGAAAGCCCGGTCGCCGGCCAGTACGATCAGGCCGTCGATCGCGAATCGGCTTTCGAAATGCTCCAAAAAAAGGCCAAGGACGCGCAGGATGCCGAAGAGCAGGCCCAGCAGGCCGGCGGCGGCGGCTCGCGCTGGACCATTCCGGGCTTCGGCAATGACGATCCCGCGCCGCAATCCGGTGGCAGGCGCACATCTGCACCGCGCCCGTCCAACCGCCAGACGGTGGCCGAGGCGGCGATCAAGTCGGTGGTGCGCTCGGTTGGCTCGTCGGTCGGCCGGGCAATCGTGCGCGGGATATTGGGGAGTCTGTCGAGGGGCAGGTAAGGAGCGGCAGCTATGCGCCACCCGTCGCGCGAGTAGAACACCCGTTGCTCAGCGCGGTTCCTGGCGAGCCTCGCCACTGTCCGTAGACTTTATTTATCCCGGATCAGCTCAGAGAAATGGTGCAGATAAATCTGCCAGTTACCATTGATTCTTGAAACAACGAACGAAGTCCTGACCCTATTTTTTACGACAGAGCCGTCACGATAGTAATTAATGATATCGCCAAACCCTTGCGCCGCGAACAGACCTCGACTCAACGATCTCGTATTCTGGTCGACAAGCGTTAAATTCACTTTTTCTAGTATGAGTTGATAGCTTCCAAAATACTCCTCTATTTCAGATCGTCCGACGTACAACCTAGGCAGTAGACCGAAAAAAAGAGCGTCCTGCGTATAAATCTGGGAGAGCAATTTCTTATCCCATGGCGCGGAGGCCTCGTTCCAGCGCTGCTGGATTTGATCGAGAGCAGCCTTGTGCATCTGGTAAATACTCTCGTGCAACCCGCCACGCGTACCGCGCCGCCTTGTTGAGGCGGTCCGCGCGCGCAACTGATTTTGAAGGACCATTTTGGTTTTTAGCGGTGCGGCCGGCGATGTTCAGCCGGCCGCATATTTCAGCGGAACCTAGTCATAGTATTCCGCCGGAGCTTTCTTGAACTTCTTCCAGGTTTCCATGTCGTGGCCTGGCACGACAATCGCGTTTTCTTTCTCGGCGATGCGCCGCAGCCTTCTGACGGAAGCAGCGGCTTCCTGCGCGGACGTCAGCGCGCCGGGCAGGCATTTCTCTTCCCAGTGATCCATCGTGTAAGCGGCGTCGATTGCGAGAAGGATCGAACCGGTGTTGGGCAGCCGTACCATGATGGACTGGTGGCCGGGGGTGTGTCCCGGAGACAGGAAAGTCTGCACGCTGCCATCGCCGAAGACATCATACTGGTCCTCGCCCTCCATCACGTCCCAGTTGATGCCATCCTTGGTCAGATCCTTCTTGATATAGCCGCCTTGCATGAACCAGTCGGCGGCGAACGCCCATGCAATCTCCCGCCGCTGCACAAGATGGCGGGCTTTTGGGAAATTGCCGCAGGCGCCGGAGTGATCGAGATGCAAATGCGAATGCAGCACGAACTTGATATCGTCGGGCTTCATTCCGATCTTGCCGAGTTGGTTCACGCAGCCCTCTTCGGGATCCATGATAGGATAGTATTTCTTGGTGGTGTCGCCCCACCAGCCAACCGGATCACGCGCTGCTTCAACCGCTGTGCCGCCGTCGATAACGATGTTTCCCTTGGGATGGACGATTAGGTACCAGGGGATTGGGGTGAAGAACTCGTCCTGGCTGTAGCCAAGCTTGATATCGACCTCCTTCTGTCGAATCTGCCCAGTCTGGAACATGTAGAGCCTGATATCCGTGCTCATCTGCTTTCCTCTTCTGTTGAACGGGTGACGTGCGGCGGCGACGCCGTGTGTCGCGACTTGCCGCTCAGGGTGACGGCCAGAAGGTCGTCATATGTCCAGCTCTTTTTCGGTGCCTCCGCGACGCAGTTGCCGTCATGGATGACCATGATCCGATCGGCGAGCGCGAGCATTTCGTTCAGGGACGACGAAATGAGCAGGACTGCGGCGCCATCGCGGGCAAGTTGCAGTATGATATCGTAGATTTCCTTGATCGCACCGACATCGACGCCGTTGGTCGGCTCCACGATGATATAGACGGTGGCTTTCGCACTCATCCATTTGCCGATGACCAGCTTCTGTTGATTGCCACCGGAGAAGAAGCGCACCTGTGTGGAGGAAGCGCGTGGGCGCACCGCAAGCTGGTCCAGCACGGCTTCTGCATATCTTTTCATGGTGCCGGGCCGGATCATCAAAAAACGTTGCAACGAATGCAGGACCGGCAGGCAGATGTTTTCGGCAGCCGAGAGTGCGGGAAAAAGGGCTTGTTTGCGCCGGTCCTCGGGGATCAGCGCGATGCCTGAACGACGTGCAGCGATCGGGGTGGCCAGATTGACCGCTTTGCCCCGCACCTTTGCCGTGCCGGAATGCCGGCTGATGCCGCCAAGCGCCCGTGCGACATCTTCCATCCCGCCGCCAACGGGACCGGTGAAGCCCAGCACCTCTCCGGCTTGTATCTTGAAGCTGAGGGGCGCCAACTGCGCCGTGCCGAGGCCAGCAACCTCAACCAGGACTTCTGGACGGACGCTGTTGCCATCATTGTAGGTCGCAAGCTCAGAGCGGCTGCGGTCCACCATGAGTTCAGTAACGCGGTCTTCGGTGACCTCGCCACGATTAAGGGTTCCGGAAACAAGTCCCCCCCGAAGGATCGTGGCGCGGTCGCAGATCTGCTGGACCTCTCGAAGCCGATGGGAGATGTAAACGATGGCTATCCCCTGCGCTTTGAAGCCATCGACGATCCGAAAAAGAACTTCCGATTCCGCTGCCGAAAGGCGAGCTGTCGGCTCATCAAGAACGATCAGTTTGTAGCGCCGATGGAACAAGGTCGCCAAGGTGACGAGTTGCATCTCGGCTGCGGACAGTGCGCCGGCAAGCCGCCGCACGTCGAGCTCGATGCCCATTTGCGACAGAATCTCCGCAGCTTCGTCATGGATCGCCCGGTCGCTTATACCGATCCTCCCAGGCTCATTGCCGAGAAGGATATTTTGCCCAACCGTGAAGCTGGATACCAGTTCTGCGTCCTGATAGACCGCTCCGAGGCCCAGCCGATGGGCTTCCGGCGGGCTGGAAACCCTGACCGGTGACCCTTCAAGGAAAATCTCACCGGCGCTCGGGGCATAGACACCCGTCAAGATTTTGATGAGGGTCGACTTGCCCGCTCCGTTTTCACCAAGCAGGCCGTGCACCTCGCCGCGCAGAAAGCTAAGGCTTACGCCCTTCAACGCTTTGGTGCCGGCGAACTCCTTCTCGAGATTCCTCAGTTCAACCAGTGGTGTCGCGTTCATCGCCGTCACCTCAGATAAACTTGAGATGGACTTCTTCACGGTTGAGAAGCGCATTTGCTCCAACCGCGACGATGAGCACCAGTCCCTGGAAGATGTGGCGGGCGGCAAAGGGGAAGCCGACCATATTCATCCCGGAATCCACCATATACAGGAAAAAGACGCCAACGAGAGTGCCAAACAGATGTGGCTTGCCCTTTCCGAGCACGGTTGCGCCAAGGAACACCGCGGCGAAGGCCTCGAGGAGGTAGCCCTCGCCACCGACCGGTTGCGCCGAGGATGAGATAGCGGTCACGATCACGCCCGCAATCCCCGACATCAATGCCGAAAGCACGAATGCGAGGATGACCCATCGATAAACGTTGATCCCGGAGTAGAACGCCGCCATCGGATTGTCGCCGACCGCCGCGATGTAGTGGCCGATCCGTGTCCGCGCTGCGGCGATGAGGGCTACGATGAACACCGCTACCAGGATGATTACGGGCACGCCGACGATTCCGAGCTTACCCTGGCCGAGATAAAGGAATGCGGTTTCGTCGTAGCTAACAGGGACCTGATAACCGCCCGTGATAAAAACGTTGATCCCATCGAGCACGAACATCACGCCAAGCGTGACGACAATGCCCGATAGCCGTCCATAGGTCACCAGAAGCCCGTTCACCACACCGATCAGGCATGCGGCAAGCAGAGCAAACACGATTGCAAGCCAAGGGCCGGTGATAGGGATCAGAAAGGCGACGAGGATTGATGATGTCGTCACTGTGAGACCGATCGAAAGGTCAAAGCTCCCCGCGATCACGACCCAGGTCAATCCCATAGAGACCAACGCACTGACGATCATCGAAAAGAGGATGTTGTTCAAGTTGGAAGCGGTGGCGAAGTAGGGCGAGGCTATGGAAAATCCAACGGCGGCCACGACCAGGACGATGATTGTTCCCCATTGCCTGAGAAACCGCATGACGGCGGATTCGCGTCTTCCCGCTGGCACTGCGTTGACGGCAGTGCCCTTGGCTGTGTTCGCCTTGGCAAGGCTTTCCTGCTCCACATGCGTCACTTTTTAGATTCCAGTCGTTCGTTGATCAGATGCAAGGGTACGGTCCAGTGCCACGCGATTGCCGTCACCAAATGGATTGGGTCCCGGCACCCTTCGGCACGAGTCGCATTCTGCTGAAAGCGGGGCATACGGCGGCAACGCTCTGCTCGCCGTATGCCAGTTCGCGTCTAGCCGCCGTACTGTTTCAGCAGGGCGATTGCCTGCTCGTCCCAGCTTTTGAGTTCGGCGAGAGCCTCGCTCGCCTGATCCGGCGTCTTGGTGATCACGGGGATGCGGTAGACGATATTTGGCACGTCCTCGCCTCGCGCGAGCTTAACCGCGAGTTCGCCGGTCTTGCGGCCGATTTCAGGGAAGGGCGAGTCGCAGCTGAAGACCACCGGCACCTGCTTGGCCGCCCAGGCTTCAAGGAACTGGGTCGACAGGTAGTGATTGAACAGCGGAACGTCGTCCCTGTTCATCTGTTTCAGCGCCTGCGCCGCGCCGAGCGTGAATGGCCACCACCACGAGATGAAGGCCGCAAGCGAACCAGGCTCCGGATGGGCCTGCAAAAGCGACAGCATGTTCTTACGGCCGACCGAAATCTCATCGGTCGTGCCCTGGCCGCCGTCGATGAAGGGCAGCACCTTCATGCGCGGCTCGTAGCGGCACATGAGTTCGAACATGTCCACTTCCATGTCGAACGGCGTGAAATAACCACGCTGTTCCGCGGTCTGGGCGAAGGTGCCCTGGCGGCCGGTATAGTTCTGAACGAAGTAGCCGAGCGTGGTCGCAGTTCCCCAGACATCGTCCATGACGGCCGGTGAATTCTTGACCGGAATGGTGAAGCCGACCGTCTTGATGCCTCTCTTGTGCGCCTCGTCCGCAATATAGGCGGTTTCGGATTCTTGCGAGTAGATCCCCATCACAAGCGCGTCGATCCCGCGGTCGAGCAGCGCCCGCTCGGCGGACTGTTCGCTTGGCTTTGTCGGCTCGCCGCGAATCGTGACGACCTCGCCTCCGGCATCGAGCACCGCCTTGACGATCTGCCAGCAGCCACGGCGCCACGGCTGATTGAACGGCCCGTAGGTCAGCGGGACGCCAATGCGCACCTTCTTGCCGGCAGCGGGCGGCGTTATTTCCTCGGCGCTGGCAAGTATCGATGTGCTTGCAAGCGCCGCGCCGCCGATCAGACCGCCCACACTCTTCAGAAGAGTCCGGCGATTGAAATCGGTGTATTCGGTGGCCTCTTGTGCAAGCCGGCGTAACCGTTGCGGATCATCAAAAATATTCATGCGCTTCCTCCCGTTTCTCTATCCGTTCTTGCGAAGACCCGACCGGTCACCTCAGCGACTGAGCGTTCTCACGCTTCGGACCGTTGCCGACACGACATCCCAGCGTTCGCGCACCAGCAAGGCGTTGGTACCGCATGTCCGCAGTTGCCAATGAACCATATTGCCAGGTTGCCTGACAAGTTAAATCTGCTATTCTGACAAAAGAAAATTCGCGGCGGCGTGGGTACAACAGAGCCACAACGGCTTAGATGTGCCGTCCGAAAGCGACGATGTTGGAGCACCGTATGGTTTATGATGAAAAGGTTAGACGAGGACCTTCACTTGCCGATTCCGTAGCCTCGAGGATCAGGAGCGACATCACTTCGGGCGCACACGCCAAGGGCGACAAGCTGCCAACGGAGCACGAGCTATCGGAAAAATATGGTGTGAGCCGGCCGATCGTCAGGGAAGCAATCGGCATCCTCAAACGCGACGGACTCGTTGCAACCCGGCAGGGTCTAGGGGCGTTCGTAATCGAGACGAAGGAGATGGCGTTTCGATTGGCCGGTGTTGATCTGACCGATGCATTGGATGTTGAAAACATCATCGAGCTTCTGATGGCGGTGGAATCGGCTGCAACAGCTTTGGCTGCCGAACGGCGCTCAGCAAAGCAGCTTGCGGCGATTGAAATGCAATTACATGCCATCCAGCGGGCGTTCGACAACGATGAAGCCGGCGTTGAGGAGGATATGGCCTTTCACAGAGAGATCGTCGATGCCTGCGGCAATCCGCATTTCAAGGAAATGTCCAATTTCCTGGAGTCGCATGTACGGAATTTTATCCGAAAGGCTCGCGCCAGTTCGCTGCGAAATGCCCTACTCTCTCAAGTTCAGGAAGAGCATATCGCCATATTCAACGCGATCGCGGAGGGGAATCCACAAGAGGCTCGCAAAGCTGCGGAAAAGCACCTTCGAGGAGCTGCAAATCGACTGTCCTTGCATCTGGGACTGAAGTGAGCCCGTTCGCCTAAAGTGCGCTCCCCAGTGAGATCAGGGTGTGAACGTCCTGCACGGCGCGACGGCAATCTCTGCATGGTCCATGAAGGTTGCTACATTGGCGCCCGCTGAGGAACAGCTAAAGCTCCTCAGGGGGCAAACCTCGTCACGCCCCCGCAGATCAGAAGATCGAATTGGTGATCGCCTTGACCGGTCCAAGCAGCACCGATCCGTCCGGCACGCCGGCGTCGATCGGAATCGCCTGTCGGTTGGCCGTCGCCACCATGGGTTGGCTGGCGTCGCTGGTCACGACGACCGGAGTCTTCGAGGGCACGCGATCATAGAGGTCGATAATGTCCTGGTTCATCAGACGCACGCAGCCTGACGAGACCGACTTGCCGATCGACCGCCACTCAGGCGAGCCGTGCAGACGATAGAGCGTGTCGACATTGCCCTGGAACAGATAGAGCGCGCGTGCGCCGAGCGGGTTCTTCAGGCCGCCGGGCATGCCGCCATTGTCGGCGCTATAGGGCTTCAATTCCGGCTGACGGGCGATCATTTCGTCCGGCGGCGTCCACTTCGGCCATTTCTGCTTCCACTGAACGACGGCGTCGCCGGACCATTCGAAGCCGGCACGGCCAAGGCCGACACCGTAGCGTATCGCCTGACCGCCTGGACGAACCAGATAAAGGAAGTGGCCGGTGGTATCGACGACTATGGTTCCCGGCTTCTGTCCCGTCGGGTCGGGAACGATCTGACGCAGGAACTGCGGATCGATCTTGTCGACGGGGATGGCCGGCAAGTCGAAGCCGCCGTCGCTGACAGCGGCGTACATCGTCACATAATCGGCCAGAGGCGGCTCGACATAGGTTGGTGGCGGCGGCTCGACCGGACCCGGCCCGGTGGTAGCGCATGCGGAAACCGCGATCGAAGCGGCGCCCAGGGCTGCGGCGTTGAGAAAGCCGCGACGGCTCAGGCGAAAAGATTCGATTTCGGTAATGGACATGGTTGCCTTCTTTAAGTCTCAAATCGCAACAAAACGTGAATTCGCCGACAGTTGCGCGGGTGCCTGACAACACCTGGGGCGATAGGCGGTTCCGATTCTGGCCCGAACGTGGGCAAACAAAGGCGAAGCTGTGACCAGGCTGCTACTGTGGCGCCAGAGACACAGGTTTCCTAGCTGCCGGGCACAAGGGCTTCGAGCGACGGCAGGATAAGGGCCGGTGGGAAATCCCGGTATTCTTCGGGCTGGTTGGAGCGGTTGATCCACACCGTGCGAAAACCGAATTTGGTGGCGCCTGCAATGTCCCAGCGATTGGACGACTGGAAGGAAACCGCGCCGGGGTAGAGGCGCCAGCCGGTGGCGACCATATCGTAGACCGCCGGGTCGGTCTTGAAGCGCCGCACCCTATCGACGGAATAGATGTCATCCAGAACCTGGTCGAGCGCGGCGGATTTGACCGCCGCCTGCAGCATTTCGGGCGAGCCGTTGGACAGGATCGCCAGCCTCGCTCCCGAAGCCTTGAGCGCCTTGAGCACGGCCGGCACTTCCGGATAGCAATCCAGCCGCCAGTAGGCATCCAGCAATATCGCCTTGAGACCGGGGTCGGCCGAGGGAACCTTGCGGAAGGCGAAATCGAGCGCCTGTTCGGTCAGTTGCCAGAAATCGGCATAGGCGCCCATCAGCGTGCGCACCCAGGAATATTCGAGCTGCTTGGCGCGCCAGATCTCGGACAACAATTGGCCGTCCGGCCCGATCCGGTCGGCATGACGACGCACGGCGGCATGCACGTCGAACAGCGTGCCATAGGCGTCGAAGACATAGGCGGCGTATTGCATGACAGCAGTTTTGAGGGCAGGTGCGACAAGGTGCAAGCTTTGATTGCATTGCGCCCCGGCACTGGCCTCAACAAAACTCCATGATGCCGGTTGACGGCGCCCGCCAAAGCATCTTCCAATGGCCGTCACACGAGACCGATTGAGGCGGGACCACACGATGACACTGGCGGCGGCGGCGCAATCCGCGACATGGACTTTCGTCGATGGTGATTGGCACGAGGGCAACGTCGCCATTCTGGGGCCGCGCAGCCACGCCATGTGGCTCGGCACCAGCGTGTTCGACGGTGGCCGCTGGTTCGAAGGCGTGGCGCCGGATCTCGACCTCCATGCCGTCAGGGTGAATTCTTCGGCGATCGCACTCGGCCTGAAGCCGAACATGAGCGCCGACAAGATCGTCGGGCTGACATGGGACGGGTTGAAGAAGTTCGACGGCAAGACGGCGGTCTATATCAGGCCGATGTACTGGGCCGAGCATGGCGGCTATATGGGCGTCCCGGCCGACCCGGCGTCGACCCGCTTTTGCCTTTGCCTCTATGAATCGCCGATGATTCCGGCGACTGGCTTTTCGGTGACCGTGTCGCCGTTCCGGCGTCCGACCATCGAAACCATGCCGACCAACGCCAAGGCCGGCTGCCTTTACCCCAACAACGGTCGGGCCATTCTCGAAGCCAAGATGCGCGGCTTCGACAACGCAATGGTGCTCGACATGCTGGGCAACGTTGCCGAGACCGGGACCTCGAACATCTTCCTGGTCAAGGACGGTCATGTCTTTACACCGGCGCCGAACGGCACCTTCCTGTCCGGCATCACCCGCTCGCGCACGATAACGCTGCTTGGCGAGTATGGGTTCAAGACCACGGAAAAGACGCTGTCGGTGCGCGATTTCCTCGAAGCGGACGAAATTTTTTCGACCGGGAACCATTCCAAGGTCGTGCCGGTCACGCGTATCGAGGATCGCAATCTGCAACCCGGGCCGGTGGCCAAAAAGGCGCGCGAACTCTATTGGGATTGGGCGCATTCGACTTCCGCTGCTTGAGCGGATAAAAAGGCGACCGACGCTTCATCCGGAGTTGTCCCAATCCATTCCAGACCTATCTTACTCCGGTATCGACACCGGATTTTTCCACGAGGGAGTACTATCCATGGCCTTTGAATTGCCCGCTCTGCCTTACGACTATGAGGCCTTGCAGCCTTACATGTCGAAAGAGACGCTGGAATATCACCACGACAAGCACCACAAGGCGTATGTCGATAACGGAAACAAGCTCGCCGCCGAGGCAGGCTTGGGTGATCTGTCGGTCGAAGAGGTGGTCAAGCAGTCGTTCGGCAAGAATGCCGGCCTCTTCAACAATGCCGCCCAGCACTACAACCATATCCATTTCTGGAAGTGGATGAAGAAAGGCGGCGGCGGCAACAAGCTGCCGGGCGCCTTGCAGAAGGCAGTTGATAGCGATCTCGGTGGCTATGACAAGTTCAAGGCCGACTTCATTGCCGCCGGCACGACCCAGTTCGGTTCCGGCTGGGCCTGGGTTTCCGTCAAGGATGGCAAGCTGGCGATCTCGAAGACGCCGAACGGCGAGAACCCGCTCGTCCATGGCGCGTCGCCGATCCTCGGCGTCGATGTCTGGGAGCATTCCTATTACATCGACTATCGCAACGCCCGGCCGAAATATCTCGAGGCGTTCGTCGACAGCCTGATCAACTGGGACCATGTCCTTGAATTGTACGAAAAGGCGAAGTGATCGATTTCCAGGAAGCCCCGGTATCACCCGGGGCTTTTCTTTTTCAGTGTCCCATAAAAAGCAAAGATCTGGCAAAAGTCGTCCGGGGAGGGAATTTTCCTCCTGCGGCATCCGTTAACGTCCTGTCCCGAAATGCCTTCATCATGGAGCCAATTGAATGAGAAAGCTTGTTATCGCCATCTCTATGCTCGCACTCGCGGCCTCGGCGGCTTTTGCCGACCCGGTCCTCGACCGGCAGGCACTGATGAAGGAACGTGGAAAGATCGTCGGCGGCCTGTCGAAAGTTGTCAAGGGCGAGGAGCCCTTTGATGCCGCGGCTGTGCTGACGCAACTTCAGGCGTTGCAGGCGAATGCGGAAAAATTTGATGCCGATGCGCTGTTTCCGGCCGGCAGCGACACCGGCGACACCACGGCCTCGCCGAAGATCTGGCAAGACATGGCTGGCTTCAACGCAGCCGAGGACAAATATCTCGCAGACGTGAAGGCCGCGGTCGCTGCGGCTCCCGCCGATGCCGACGCGCTGAAGGCGCAAGTCGGCGCTATCGGCTCGGATTGCGGCACCTGCCATCAAGGCTACAGAATCAAGAAGGGCTGATCACCAGCCATGGCATGGCTGAAGAAACTTGTCGGCGCCGTCGTCATTCTGGGCGGCGTCGGCGCGGTTGCCGGGTGGGTCCTGTCGGCGCCGGTGAGGCTCGACAGGGAAACCCTGGCCAAGCTCGGTCCTGGTGACGCAGCCAGGGGCAAGCGCATCTTTTATGCCGGCGGTTGCACATCCTGCCATGCAAAGCCGGGCTCACAGGGCGACGCCCGGCTTCAACTCGTGGGTGGCCTTGAACTCAAGACGCCGTTCGGAACCTTCGTGCCGCCCAACATTTCGCAAGATCCCAGGGACGGTATCGGCGCATGGTCTGTCGAGGACCTCGCCAATGCCATGCTGAAGGGCGTGTCGCCGTCTGGTGAGCATTTCTATCCGGCGTTTCCCTACGCATCCTACGCGCGCATGAATCCGGCTGACATTGGCGATCTCTATGCCTTCTTGAAGACGTTGCCGGCCGTCGCCGGCAAGGCAGCGGGCAATTCGCTCGATTTCCCCTTCAATGTCCGCCGCGGCATCGGCCTGTGGAAATTGCTCTATCTCAGCGATCAGCCGGTTGTTGCCTTCCCCGAAGGCACGCCTGATCCGGTGATGGCAGGCCGCTACCTGGTCGAGGGTCCGGGCCATTGCGGCGAATGCCACACGCCGCGCGATCTTGCGGGCGGCACGAAGAAGAACGAGTGGATGGCGGGCGCCGTGGCCGCCGAAGGCAATGGCGTCGTGCCGAACATCACATCGGGCGAGGGCGGTCTCGCCGAATGGTCGGAGGCCGATATCGCCAACTATCTCGAAACCGGCTTCACGCCCGATTTCGATTCGGTCGGCGGCGCCATGGTCGATGTCCAACGGAACATGGCCGAACTGACGCCGCAGGACCGTGCGGCCATCGCCGCCTATCTGAAGGCGATACCGGCGCATCCAAACGGCTATCCGGCCCGCAAGAAGACGGCAAACTAGACCGAGTCTTCAGACAGGTGACGGTCGCCGAGAAAATCGAAACCCGTCTCGAAGAAATGGTTGTAGTTGCAGGTCAGCTCTTCGCCAGGCGCGATGTCGCGCAACGCAAAGCTCTCCTCCGGTGAGGAGACGTCGCAGTTCGGCTCGTCGGCATGGTTCATGTAGCGCGCGTCGTCGGCTTCGAAGACGATGTAGTTCGGATCGCGGCGGTCGGGATAGGAGTAGCGATCGAGATAGCTCTTCACCGGACCGGCCGCACGTTCATAAGTCTCGACCTCGATGAGCCGATCGAACCTTGGGTCCAGCTTCCAGATCAGAGTGCCACGAGGAATGTGGTTCTTGGCAAAGACGCCGATTCCCTGGATAGGCGATTTGTCGAGATAGACGTCGACGAGCAGCATAATGGACCTTTACGCGATTGGAGGCTGTCGGGCCGGGAAAACCGTGCACTGGGTAGCGCGCGGTCATCGCAATTGCGAGTGAAAATGAGCAACGGGAACCTAAAAAGCCCTGATCGCGCAGCCTCTTCGGAAGGCGCGTCGATCATCGTCTGGAGTCAGCGTTGCTGCAGCGCCAGACGGACGCCCAAAGCGCAGTAGATGCCGCCGACAACTTTGCCCTGCCATCGTAACACCGACGAATTTCGGCGCAGGAACGTGCCGAGCCGGCCAGCGCTCACGGCAAAGACGACCGTGCTGAAAAGGCCCAGTACGACGAAGATGGCCCCCAACACGGTCATCTGAAGCATCACCGTCCCGTTTTCAGGCCGCACGAACTGAGGCAGGAAGGCAAGGAAGAACAGAGCGGTCTTGGGGTTGAGCACTTCGGTCAGGACAGCCTGTCGAAACGCCTTCCCGGCAGAGATCGCAAGCGCGCCGGCAGCCGGGCCGCCTGGTGTTTTCTCCATGATCGCGCGAATGCCGAGATAAACCAGGTAGCCCGCGCCGATGTACTTTATGACGCTGAACAGCGTCGCCGATGCGGCGATGATCGCCGATATGCCGATCATGGCCATGACGGTGTGAAAGATGTCGCCGACAGCGATCCCGGCGCCGGTCGCGATGCCAACCTTGGTTCCGGAACTCGTTGCCCGCGCTATGGTAAGGAGCGTGGCCGGACCCGGGATGAAGACGAAGCCGAGCACAACCGCGACATAAGCAATCAGTGTAGCGAGATCGATCATCGGTCGATTTCTCCCGTAGGCTGCGCCTTACCCATCACCTTCAGCGCGAAGGAATAGGTGTAGGCGATCTCCTCCAGCCGCGAAAACCGGCCGGAGGCACCGGCATGGCCGGAATCCATGTTGATCTTGAACAGGACCGGATTGTCCCCGCTCTTGCGGTCGCGCAGCCGGGCCACCCATTTGGCCGGTTCCCAATAGGTGACGCGCGGATCGGTGAGACCGGCCAGCGCCAGGATCGGCGGATAGTCGTGATCAGCGACATTGTCATAGGGCGAGTAGGCGGCAATGGTCCGGTAGTCGTCGGCGGACGCGATCGGGTTGCCCCATTCGGGCCATTCCGGCGGCGTCAGCGGCAGGGTCGCATCGAGCATGGTGGTGAGGACATCGACGAAGGGAACCTCGGCGACGATGCCGCCAAAACAATCCGGCGCCATGTTGGCGACGGCACCCATCAGCATGCCGCCGGCCGAACCGCCCTGGGCGACGATACGGTCATGCGCCGTGTAACGCTCCGTCACCAGATGGCGCGCGACGGCGATGAAATCGGTGAACGTGTTCATCTTGTGCTCCCGCTTGCCGTCATCGTACCAGCCATAGCCCTTGTCCTTGCCGCCGCGAACGTGAGCGATGGCGAAGACGAAGCCACGGTCGACCAGCGAGAACCAGTTGGTGTTGAAGGCGGCGGGCACGGTGATGCCATAGGAGCCGTAGCCGTAAAGCAGGCAAGGTGCGGATCCGTCCAGCGGCGTGTCGCGATGGTGCAAAAGCGAGATCGGCACCAGTTCGCCATCGCTGGCCGGCGCCATCAGCCGCCGCGTGACATAGTAGTCCGCATCATGGCCGGACGGCACTTCCTGGGTCTTCAGCAATACCCGCTCGCGGGTACGCATATTATAGTCGAACACCTGGGCCGGCGTCGTCATCGACGAGTAGGAAAAGCGCATGATCTCGGTGTCGTACTCATAGGAACCCGACAGGCCGAGCGAGAAGGCCTCCTCGTCGAGGGACAGAAGATGCTCCTCGCCGCTGGTGCGGTCGCGCACCACAATGCGCGGCAGGCCTTCCTTGCGTTCGAGCCGAACCATGTGGTCTCTGAAGCCGATCACCGACAGGATCAGCCGGCCGGGCTCGTGCGGCACCAGTTCCTGCCAGTTGGCGCGCACGGGATCGCCCGCTGGTGCCGTCATGATCTTGAAGTCCTTGGCGCCGTCGGCATTGGTCAGGATGAAGAAGATATCGCCGCCTTCTTCCAACTCGTACTGAAGGCCAATCTCGCGCTGCGACACCAGTTTCGGTTCGGCAAACGGATCGTCGGCGCGCATCAGGCGGTATTCCGAGGTCTCGTGATCGTTGATGCCGATCATGATCCACTCGTTGTTGCGGGTGCCGTCGACATTCATGAAGAAGCCGGGATCGGTTTCCTCATAGATCAGCCGGTCGCTTTGCGGGCTGTTGCCAAGCGCATGGAACAGCACCTTCGACGGGCGGTGGTTGGGGTCGAGACGTGTATAGAAGAAGCCGTCATTGGCGGCGTTCCAGACACCTGAACCGCCGGTGTCGGGGATCTGGTCCGCAAGTTCCCTGCCGTCGGCAAGGTCACGCACGCGAAGCGTGTAGAATTCGGAGCCCTTGTCGTCGAATGCCCACAGCAGCCTTGCGTGGTCGGCCGAATGGTCGACGCCGCCAAGACGGAAATAGGCCTTGCCCGCGGCCTCCGCGTCACCATCGAGCAGGATATGCTCGGCACCGCCGTCTCGCGGCATGCGGAAATAGCGCGGCTGCTCGCCACCAAGTTTGAAGGACGAGCCATAGGCATAGGGCCCATCCTTCATCGGCACGGAAGAATCGTCTTCCTTGATACGGCCCTTCATCTCCTTGAAAAGCTGCTTTTGCAGTTCGACCGTGTCGGCCATCAGCTTTGACTGGTAGGCATTCTCCGCCTCGAGTTCTGCGCGGATCCCGGTATCGAGCAATGACGGGTCGCGAAACATTTCCTGCCAGTTGTCGGCCCGCAGCCAGGCATAGTCGTCGGTTCGCGTGATGCCGTGATGCGTGTCGGAAACCGGCCGCTTCTCGGGCGTTGGCGGGCTGACGATCGGAAATATGGATGTCTTGGTCATTGCGTCTCGCTTTGCCAGTATCTTCAATGGGCCAGTATCTTCAATGGGCCAGTATCTTGAATGGACCATCTCGAATGGAGAATATCTTGAACGGCGAATGAACACGCCGATCAGGGCAGGTTCAAGAGCCGGAGCGTATGGATTGTGTCGGCTCCAGGAGATGAGCCGGGAGGAGAGATGATGACTATTTGGTCTCGGACTGCTGCGGCTTTCGCCGTTGCTTCACTAACTCTGGCCTTTGCCGGCCAGTCTCATGCGACCGTATTCGCGGCTTGGCAAGTGGCCAATGTGCCGTTCGGCGACACGCTCAATGTGCGCAAATACCCTTCGGGCGCATCCCAGAAGCAGGCGGCATATCCGAACGGGACCGTTCTGCAGATGACCGGGCGATGCACCGGCGGAATAAACCTGCTCGACATCGCCAACCAGCCGGCATGGAAGCAGGAACAAAAGATTCGTTTTCGCTGGTGCGAAGTCTGGCATGATCCGGCCCAGAACGGCAAATTCGTCACCGGCTGGGCGTATGGCAAATACATCACGCCGCATTGATTGATCCGGCAGCAATCAGCCGATCCGCCGGATGACAGGCATGTCGCCTGATTGCTTGCGTATGACCACGGCAACCTGTGGTTTTGTGGACAAATATGAACAACCAATATTGCCCGACGATAGCCAAGCAAAATCAAACATTAAAACCCATTCCGTGAGATGCCGCGAATGTAACGGCGAGCTGACGTTGCGTCAGCCGTTGCCGACGAGCGCGCGAAATATCGATAAATTACACAATGCACGAAAGATTGAAGCTGATCGCGGAATAATTGATCAATATCGTTCAATATAGCGTAAGGGCCGAATTGACTTACTTGGTCTGGGCGCTCATTGATGTGCCCGCGACACGAATCGTAGAAACTCTACCTGCACAAAATTCGTGCGATGCCCTGCTTGTAAAAAAGGGCGCAGATCGATGTAACTCTTGTTGGGGCCCGAAGACCATGGATATTGTCGAAACACCTTCCAGAAACAGCGATGCGCTGATCGAATTGACCGCCGATGTGGTGGCCGCCTATGTCAGTAACAATCCCGTGCCGGTCGGCGAATTGCCGAACCTGATATCCGATGTCCATGCTGCGCTCGGGCGTGTGGGCGGAACCGCCGAACAGCCGCCTGCCGACAAGCAGAAGCCGGCGGTCAACCCGAAGCGGTCGGTTCATGACGACTACATCGTCTGCCTTGAAGACGGCAAGAAGTTCAAGTCGCTGAAGCGCCATTTGATGACCCACTATGACCTGACACCGGACCAGTATCGCGAAAAGTGGAACCTTGACCCGACCTATCCGATGGTTGCACCCAACTATGCGGCTGCCCGGTCACAGCTTGCCAAGAAGATGGGCCTCGGCCGCAAGCGCAAAGCGCGGTAATCGCTGCCAGAGCAATTCAAGGAAAAGTGAAACGGTTTTCCCGGGAAAGCGCATAGAGCTCTCCCTTGGGAATTGCGTCAAAATAAGCCAGATCGGATCGACATCAACGGCGCCTTCGGGCGCCGTTTGATTTTTGCGCCGCGAGGCGCGGATCCGGTATGAAGGTGTCAGGCGGTCTGCTTGAGCGCTGCCTCGGCGTCGCGCTTGATGCGCTTGACCATCGAGCGAAGGCCGTTGGCGCGCTGCGGCGACAGATGTTCGTCGAGGCCGAGTTCTTTCAATGTCGCTTCCGCATCGGTCTGCTGGATTTCGCTGGCGGTCCTGCCGGAAAACAGCGCAAGTATGATCGCAACCAGTCCACGCACGATGTGAGCGTCCGAATCGCCCGTGAAGGTGATGACTGGGTCGGCTCCAGCCCCGCGTTCGGTGGTCAACCAGACCTGGCTCACGCATCCTGGCACCTTGTTGGCGGCGCTGCGCTGCTCGTCGGGAAATGGCGGCAGCGCCTCGCCGAGTTCGATGACATAGCGATAGCGGTCTTCCCATTCCTCGAGGAACGAAAAATCGTCGCGGATCGTCTGGATCGTGGTGATCATAATGCCGGATATAGTCACGCGGCGGCGCCGCGTCACGGAAAAAACAAGGACACCGCGGGCGTCGAGAGGGCAGACAGCCCGCGGTGCGCCGTCGAAACGGCTTAATTCTGAGGAGGCAGGTTGACGGTCTCGGGCAAGACGATTTCTTCGGGCAGGCTGCCAGTCATCGTCGACGTGTCGGGGCCGGCGGCGGACTTGTCGTCCATCATCGCTGCCGCGATCTTGGCGGTCTCCTTGGCGCGGGCGGTGATGGTGTGCATCGCCGACTTGCCGGTCTCGCAGACATCGGGTTTGCGTTCGCAAATGCCGGCGATATCGCCAACCGCTTCGCGTGCCGCAAACAAGGCCTGGATCGGCCCGACGCTTTCGCGGCCCGATTCATCGGGGCCGACAGCCAGCGGCAGCGCCAGCAGCACCAGCGAAAACCAGAAAGCCATTCTTATGAGGAAGACCATGCCCTTGCCCTCTCGTCGTGACCGGATCATGCATCCATATGGCATGACCTCTTTTGTAGGCAGGATCTTGGCACACAGGCGCAAAGGACGGCTTGCGGGCAAAGAGAGAATTTTCCTCAAATTTTAGGCAAATTCGAAACGAAGCGTTCTGCAATCGATTTGTCTCAATTGCCAGTGATTTTCCTTAACAACAAATAACCATACATCCCCATGATTTTCCTGTATTTTTCTTTGAATGTGGAAGTCCGGGTGCCGTGTGCGCCTGTCCGATAGGTGCCGTCGCCGGATAACTCTCCGTTTACTATGGCTGCATTTGCCCGTGCTTTCGGCGGCCGGCATCCCGATATTTGCCGCAGGCCAGGGCCTTGGTCGGCCCTGCCTTATCCATTCCTTAAACGCTGGATGCGAGTTTCAAAGCCAACCAGAACCATCTGCAAAGCAGAGCTGTCCACGACAAGTGCGAGTGCGTTGAGTTGAGTTCAATCAAGGCCAGATACGTTGAATTGCCTGGCGCGATTTCTGCCGGTTGCGAACGTATGGTCCATCCGTCCATCCTTGGGCGGAGCGACCGCGAGCGCCAGCGCCGTTTCATCGGCGTCATGCTCGCCGCTCCTTTCTTTGCCGCCGGCGCCGCGGTCATGCTGGTCACTTCAGGCATGGGCGTCGCCGTCACCATGGCCGCCATCTTCGCCGCTTTTGGCCTGTGCTGGTTCGTCGCCTTGCTGGTGGCGGCGACCGGCAAGATGGCGATAGCGAGTGGGCTCGCCCTGGTGCTGGCCGGCATTTCGCTCGGCAGTGTCATTGCCGCCGCGGGTGGGTTGGGTTCGCCTGTCGCCATGCTTGTCCTGGCGCTGCCTTTCGAAGCCTGGTGGATTGGCGGCTCGCGACGTGCAGCACTGTGGGGAGCCGTGTCGGCCGCTGTCGCCATCCTGGCTCAGCCTCTGGCTGGAACCGTATTTCCGTTCGCAGGAGCGCAGATCGCGGCGTGGCACTGGCTGGTGCCGTTGGCGTGGGCGCTTACGCTGATGCCGCGTGCATCGGCATTTCAAAACACCGCCGACGCGGCTGTGGTCGACACTGCCGACCGGCTCGAAGAAATCATCGATGCGGTGGTCTTGCGGGTCGCCCGCCATGGCGAGGTCCTGGACGCGTCGCCGAAAGCGCGCACGCTTTTGAAACTGCCGCCCGAACTGCTGTCCGGAAACGGCCTCTTCGATCGCGTCCATCTGTCGGATCGCGTTTCCTATCTCAGCGCAATGGCCGACATGCGCGACGGTGCGTTGTCGCGCCGGCTCGAATTGCGCATCCGGCTGCCTCAGAACGGCAATAGCCTGACGGCCGACAATTACCGGCCGTTCTCGCTTGATCTGGTGCGTGGTGAGGAACAGGGTGACATCTTTACGCTCGTCCTGCGCGAGAATGACGAGATCGCCCGGTTGCGCGAGGATCTCGCCGCAGCCAATGAGGCGGCCGCATCCGCCGAAGTGGCGAAGGGGCGCTTCCTGGCGGTGGTCAGCCACGAACTGCGCACGCCGTTGAATGCCATCATCGGCTTCTCGGATATGCTGCTGCATGAGATGTTCGGCGGCTTCAAGGATCCGCGCCAGAAGGAATATGTCGGCCTGGTGAGGGATTCGGGCCAGCATCTGCTCGCCGTCGTAACCTCGATACTCGACGTGTCCAGGATTGAATCGGGCGTTTATGCGACCGAGCCGGAGCCGTTCCGGTTCGCGGAAGCGGTCGACATGTGCCAGTCGATGATGCAGCTGCAGGCGCAGGCCAAGAACATCGATCTGCGGGCGCAGATCGCGCCGGACGCCGGCGACATCAATGCCGACCAGCGCGCCGTGCAGCAGATGCTGATCAACCTGGTCTCCAATGCGATCAAGTTCACCCCCGACGGCGGCGACGTCGTCGTCGCTGCCAAGCGGATCGGTTCGCGCCTGCATTTCTGGGTCAGGGACACCGGCATCGGCATCGCCGAGGAGGATTTCGCCAATCTCGGCAAGCCCTTCATGCAGATCCAGAACGACTATACCCGCCGTTTCGAGGGGACTGGTCTTGGCCTTTCACTGGTCAAGGGCCTTGTGGCGCTGCACGAAGGCACGATGTCCATCGAAAGCATGCCGGGCGAGGGCACCACGGTGACCATCAGCCTGCCGGTGAACGGACCGAAGGGACATCAGGCGGAGAAGGCCGGCGTGCTGACCATGCCTGTAGCGATGGCGAAAGGGGACAGAAATGGCTCGCTCCGCAAAACAGGCTAAGGCGGTCAAGCGCCGCAGCAACGCCTTTCAGGACGGCGCTGTCGCCGTCGGCGGAATGATCTCGCGCAACCCTGTCCTGGTGGGCGGCTCGACGGCATTCCTGGTGACGCTGTTCTACGTCTCCGCAAATGCCTTGTGGTACCAGCCTTTCCCGCATGCCGGCGCATTCTTCGCGACCCGCAGCATTGCGGGCTTTCCGCACGCGGCGCCCGACGAGCCGGAAACGACGTTCAACATCGTGCGGCCATCCGGCGCGCCGGCACCGATCAAGGGCGATCCGGTTGTCGAGCAGGTGCAAGGCATATTGAAGGATCTTGATTTCTATTCGGGAACGGTCGACGGCATTTCCGGACCCAACACCCGCAAGGCCATCCAGGACTATCAGCAGAAGGTCGGGCTCAACGCGTCCGGCGAGATCGACGCGCTTCTGCTCGATCAACTGGGCGCGACGCCGAAAACCGCTTCCGTCGTACCCAGGCCGCAGCCGCGCCCGGATATGCCGGCCGCCGTTCCGGTGTCTTTGCAGACAGGTTCAGGACAGACAAATTCCGGGCAGGCGGATGCCGAGACGCAAGCGCCCGATGCCCGCATCGTCAAGATCCAGGCCGGGCTCAAGGCGTTCGGCAATGACGACATGCAGCTGGATGGTGTCGTCGGCGCGCGAACCAAGGCGGCGATCAAGGAATTCCAGTCGCTGTTCGGGCTGCCGCAGACCGGCGAGCCCGATGAGATCGTCTACGTCAAGATGCGCGAGATCGGCCTGACCAACTGACGGCTGAAACGACGGCTCGCCCAGCGGCGGAAATATCGACAAAGCAATTCCAGGAAAGTGTGAAACGGTTTTCCGTCCGGAATCGCGTCAAACAAGGGTTAAAGTAGTTTGCCGTTTCCTTGAAACGGCAAACTACTTTAGAGAACCCGCTTGCCTTGTTTGCCTGCATGTCGTGTCCCAAACCGAGGCGACATGCATTCGCGGAGTTTTCTCATGCGTGTCACATCGGATCTGTGGGTCTCGGCCCTGTTGCGCCGGGTTTTCGGCGCCGGTGGATTTGCCGCCGTGGTCAAGCGCGGCGCGACCGAGGCCGGCGCTGTGTTCGTGCTGGCGCGGGGCAGGCTGGGTGAGGTTGCCCTGTTCGGGCCGGCGCCGCAGACAAGCTATGATTCGGCCAAGCCCGACGACCGGTTTTTCACTCAGCTCGGAACCGGCGAGGATGCCACAGTGCTCGACGTCAGGCTGGAAAGGGAGAAAAAATTCGATCCCGATATCTGGGTGGTCGAGATCGAGGCCGGCACCGTGCCCGTCGAGGAGCTTATTTCCGTGAAGACGCCCTGAGGCCGGACGAAGCCGCCGCATCGTCGCTGTTCGAGGCGGTGCGTGTATCGCCGTTGGCAGGTGCTGCGCCGCGAACCACCCTTGAAAGGGCTTCCGCCCGCCACGACCGCATCTTGTCCTGGGCCGCTTCACGATGCAGCAGCCGGTAACGGTCGAGGAAGGTGCGGATAGCCTGCGGATGCGGGAACTGGTTGGGATAGACGGCAACCGTGATCAGGAAGGCCCTGTCTTCGCTGAGGTCGAGCGAGCGCAAGGCGGCAAGCAGCGAGGCATAATTCTGGTTGGCGGTGAGCGATCGCGCGATCTCGAAATCGATATCGAGTGCATCGGCGAGCGCGGTCTGGAAGAACGCGGCGTTTCCCGTCAGCGCTGTCTCGCGCAATTTCACATAGATGTCGGCGCCCTTGAAAGGATCGGCGTTCGTCGCTGCCGCCTCGTCGCCCGCGCGCATCATCGAGCGCAGCCTGCGCCGTGCATTCTCGGCCGCGATGCCGAGTGCCTGTTCCCGGGCGGGCTCGTCAGAGGCGGTTTCCGTGCTCGCTGGCGCGATCTTGTCTGCCGCGGCGGCATTCGCATCCGGTTGCGGCGCGCGCACCAGGGTTGGCCTCTCGAGGGCCCTGATCAGATCAGCGATGGTCGGGTTCAAACCCTTGCGGCGCGCGATGGCACGCGCATGCGGCAGGCCATGTCGCCCGATCAGCGCGATGAGATCGATGTCGCTGACGGCGCGTGAGCGGATGAGCAGCGGCGCGGCAATGTCGACCGATTCCTCGCAAAGGCGGCGCACCAGGGCGGCGGGGGCGTATTCGCATTCGGAAAGGGCGGCTGCCACGTAACGGCGAGATTCGACGGACACGTCATTGAACAGCGGCAGCGTCAGGTCTTCGAGTTGACCGATCTCGCGGCGTGATGGGCGGGTGAGCGAACAGAACGCCGACACCGCGGCTCGGAACAGCCTTTCGGCCTTTCCCGAGTCTTTTCGCACCGCGATTTGCCTGAAGTCCGAAGATGACACGAAGGATACGCCCGTACTCGACACAACCTTGACGACGCTCGACCGGGACCGTGCCGGTTCCGAGAGTGCCAAGAACAAAGTTCAAGTTAGCGACGATCCGTTAGCGTTCCGTTAACCCTCTGCCGGCCTTAATGACATTTGGAGGCGTTGCGTTGTGCTCCGGGGAAACCGAGAGGAATGCGCGAACCATGGGCATGGTACTGTCTTTCGTGCCGCGTACGGCACCAAACACCAGAGTAAAGCAAACCGCCGAAATGCCGGCGGCGGTGATCATCTTTCCCGGCATCCGTTACGAGCGGCCGCATGCCGGCGAAGTGCGGCCGATCGATCCCGGCAAGCCGGGCTCGCCAGGAACAAAACCGGTCCCGCACCACTGAGTTTCGGCGGCCACGGACCTTTGGTCCGGGGTCATGTCTAGTGCATGTCGCCCAAAAGTGACCTCGGTTTTGGGAGAACGACATGCATAAAAACAAAGATCCAAAGCGGGTCGTCTGAATCCGTTCAGACGCGACACGCTTTAGAAGTCCTGCAACTCGCAGGAACTCTGTTCGAAGAAGCGCGACACGATCGGCTTCCAGCTGCTGTCGGGCACGAAGGCGCGGATGACGAAGATGCCTTCCTCGATCGGCGCTTCGACGAAGATCGCTCCTTGAAGATCCTCTGGAAGATCCTTGCGCACGTCGATCATCTGCGCCGGCGTCAGCACGACGGCATCCAGAACGCCGCCGGTCGCTGTGTGGTCGTTGAAGGAATAGATGTTGTGGCCGCTGCGGTCATAGACCGACACCGACCAGAACGGGACATGTCCAGGTGCCTTGACGCGGACCATGCCTTCGCCCAGATCGAACCGGCAGGCCGTCGCGTAAAACAGCGGGTCGACGGATTTCACCACGGGCGCGCCACCGGCCTCGGCATCGAGCCGCGTCATCTTGTAGAGATCCGACGCCATGGACAGCCGCGACCAGGCATCGCGTTCGGAAAACTCGGGCACCAGCAGCAGCACGGCGATGTGCACGATGCCGGCGCCGAGCAGACCGAGCAGGACGGCATGCAGCAGTCCGCGCATCGCAGCGTAAAAACTACGCATTGCAGCCGACCTTGACGATATGCGGCAGCGAGACGTCCGACAGGCCGGTGCTGCTGGCGATTGGCGTGTCGTAGAAGGTCAGCACGAAATACATCCTGCCGAAGCCGTCTGTTAGCAGCCAATTGCCTGGCATCGGGTGATGGCCGACGGAAATGATCACCGAATTGTCGGGCTGGCGCACCACCCCGTAGGATTGCAGCGCCGCCAGCCGGGGTTTGCCGGTTTCGACCACGCCGAGCGACTGGTCGGCGGCATAAAGCGTCCAGAACCGTGCCGTCGGAAAATCACCCTCGATTGTGTAGGTGCATTCGCGCTTGAGCTCGGCGCCGCTCGCGTCTCGCTCGGCGACGAAGGACAGCCCCTCGGCGCGGCCGAGCGCAAGCACACCCTCGCGCGCCACGCGGGCCTTGGAATAGGGATCGGCGGCCGGCGTGCCGATATCGGGAAAGGCCGTCCATTGGCCGATCCTGATGGCGCCGACGCCATCCTGGATTTTCAGCGCATACCAGACGCTGCCGCCACCGCCGACGATGGCTATGGCAAGCGAAAGCAGCGTCAGGAAGGCAGTTTTGAGCATGAGGGGCCGGGAACACGAAGAGTTGCCGCTCGGGGATATCGCGGCGTGGGGCCTTGTGGCAAGCGGGCCGACGTAGAATTGCAGACGGCTCTCCCTTCTCCCCTTGCGGGAGAAGGTGGCCGAGCGAAGCTCGGTCGGATGAGGGGTGTTCCAGCTTGGCAATGGCGGTGATCCGGCCATCACCCCTCAACTGTATCGGCGCCAATCACAGCGCCGATAGCGTCTCCGGCAGTTGCGGCGTACTGAGGACGGGCGCCGAATGGAACAGCGTGGTCATGTCCCGCAGCGTCTGGGTCGTGCGGCTGGACAGCACCGGCGGCCGTTCGGCGGCTGCATCGGCCGCCGCCTGATCGTCGCTCTTCTTCTGTGCTTCCTCGGCCTTGGCGGCGATCTCCTCATCGACGAAGGGCTTGTCGATGCCAGGGATCGGCTTGAGGTCGATGTTCTGGTGCGCGTAGACCATCAGTCGCTGCCACACCATCGCCGGCAGTGAGCCACCGGTCATGTTCTTGGTCGGCGTGAAGTCGTCATTGCCCATCCATACCGCCGCCGTGTAGTTGCCGGTGAAGCCGACAAACCAGGCGTCGCGGTAGGACTGCGTGGTGCCTGTCTTGCCGGCGACGACGATGTTGGGAAGTTGGGCTCGCCGCGCCGTACCCATCACCGGCACTGCGGCCAGCATGGTGTTCATCGATTTGAGCGCCTGCTCGGACAGCACCCGGTGTGGCGGCGGCGCGTCCTTGGCGAAATCATAGACCACCTCGCCGGTCCGGGTGACGAGTTGGCTGATGCCGTGCCGGGAGCCGACGAAGCCGTTGTCGGCGAACACGCTGTAGCCCGTCGCCTGGTCCATCACCGTCATGCTCGAGGTGCCGAGCACCATCGTCTTATGTGCTTCGATCGGCGATTCCACGCCCATCGCCTCGGCCATGGCCTTGATCGGGCCGATGCCGAGATGATCCTTGGCCAGCCGCACCGGCACGGTGTTAATCGACTTGGCCATTGCCATGATCAACGTGACGTTGCCGGCCGATCCGCCGTTGTAATTGTGCGGCGACCAGCTGCCCCAGCTGATCGGGCCGCCGGAAATGATGGAGTTGGGGGTGAAGCCGTGTTCCATCGCGGTTGCGTAGACATAGGGCTTGAATGATGAGCCGGTCTGGCGCAGCGCCTTGGTGGCGCGGTTGAACTGGCTGGCCCCATAGTCGCGGCCGCCGACGATGGCGCGCACGGCGCCGTTGGTCTCGATGACGACGACGGCACCTTCGGTGACGTTGTACTCCTTGCCGAACTGGCGCAGGTGGAACTCCACCGATTCTTCCGCCGCCTTCTGGATGTTGGCGTCAAAGGTGGTGTGGGCGAGAAGCGAGTGCTGGCCAGGTTTGGCGATCTTCTTGACCTCGTCGAATGCCCAGTCGAGGTAATAGTCAGGGCTTTTCTGTTCGCCGCGGTCGACGACATCGGCCGGATGCAGCCTGGCCTGCAGGACCTGGCCTTCGGTCATGAAGCCGGCATCGACAAGGTTGGACAGCACCACATTGGCGCGCGCGCGCGCCGCCGGCAGGTTGATGTGCGGCGCATATTTGGTCGGCGCCTTGAACAGGCCGGCCAGCATCGCCGCCTCGGCCAGGTTCAGGTCCTTGACGCTCTTGCCGAAATAGAAGTCGGCGGCAGCCTCGATGCCGAACGTGCCGCCGCCCATATAGGCGCGGTCGAGATAGAGCTGCAGGATCTCCTTCTTCGACAGATTGGCCTCGAGCCACAGCGACAGGAAGGCTTCCTTGATCTTGCGCTCCAGCGTGCGCTCATTGGTGAGGAACAGGTTCTTGGCCAACTGCTGGGTGATGCTCGATCCGCCCTGGACGACGGAGTTCGCCCGCACATTCTCGAAGATCGCGCGCGACAGGCCGAGCACATCAATGCCGTAGTGATCGAAGAAGCGACGGTCCTCGGTGGCAAGCACCGCCTTGATGACGTGATCGGGCATCTCGTCGACCGGCACGGAATCGCGCTGGATGATGCCGCGCTGGCCGATCTCGTTGCCATAGCGGTCAAGGAAGGTGACGGCGAAGTCGCCCTGGGCGCGCCAGTCGCCAGCCGTGTCCTGGAAAGCCGGAATGGCCAGCGCCAGCATCACCACGATGCCGACGGCGCCGAGCGTGAAACCTTCGCTCAACAGTTCGATGATGCCACGGCGCCAGCCGTTGACGCGGAAGCGCCGCGAGAAGATCGTCGCTGATTCCCAGAACTGGCGCGCCTTGAAGCCGATCTCATAGAGCGAGGAATCGATCCACGCATCGAGCGCCAGCAGCCGGGCGGCGATCGGACCTCTTCTCTTGCGCGGTTCGGGACTGGCCATTCGGAATCCGGCTAGCAATTGCACGACCTGAGAACCGCAAACCGGCAATTTCAGGGCGATGCATTCCGGGAGACTATTCCTCCATTTTTCCAGCACTCACAAGGGCGGCGAAGACACAGTATTGGGTTTGTTGCTGATGGGCCGGCCCAAGAATACAGCCCGGCGCCAACAGCATGTGCCCGCGCCTCCAGCGGAGGCGTGAGCTTTTTCACTGCAGCACGGCACGTCTCATGCGGCTCGCAAGCTTTCTTTCGGACGCAAATTCTGGTTCATGCGGAACAGGTTCAGCGGGTCGTAGCGCTGCTTGATTTCCAGAAGCCGTCGATGGTTGCCACCATAGGCCGCTTCGACCCGGTCGACCTCGTCCTCCGGCATGAAGTTCACATAGGCGGTGCCGGCGGCATAAGGTTTGGCCGCCTCGTAGATTGAACGAGCCCAGTCGGTGCAAGCCTTGTCCATCGTGGGTTCGCGCCAGCGGGCGTGAACGTTCATGACGAAATGCGAACTGCGCTGTGGGAACGCCGTTGCGTCCGCCTTGACGCGACCTGCCGCGCCGCCGACATGGCCGATAAATATCTCGCACTCGGGTCCCGGCAGCTTGGCTATTGCCCCCCTGACGACCGCAGCCGCCTCCTCGGAAAACTCGGTGAAGTCATGGCTCTTCCAGTAGTTGCGGGCGCCGGGCGTGAGCAGTGGGTCGAATGCCTGCTGCCAGCCGGTGAACGGGCTGGGGCCCACGACATCGGCAATCGGCGTGCCGATGGCTCGAAGTTTCTGCGTCGCCTTTTCACCTGCCTCGATATCGCCGCAATAGCACATGGCCAGAACCAGAACCTCCTTGCCATGCCATTCCGCGGGCAGGAAGGGCAGCGGCGGCGCCTGCCGCATGACTACCCAGCAGGTCAACTCGTCAGGAGCGGTTTCGAGCGCCTTGCGATACTCCCGCAGCACCTTTTCGGCATCGGCGAAGGGATGGACGACAAGCCCTGCCAGCACTTGCGGTCCAAACTCATGGAGATGGAACTCGAATGCGGTGACGACGCCGAAATTGCCGCCGCCGCCGCGCAGCGCCCAGAACAAATCGGGATTTTCAGTCTGGCTGGCCCGGAGCAGTTTGCCATCGGCGGTGACCACATCGACGGAGGCAAGATTGTCGATGGTCAGGCCGAATTTGCGGGTGATCCAGCCGAAGCCGCCACCCAGCGTCAGGCCGGATATGCCGGTGGTCGAGTTGATGCCGGTCGGTACCACCAGCCCGAAGGCCTGCGTTTCCTTGTCGACATCGGCAAGCGTCGCGCCAGGCCCGACCCATGCCCGCCGCGCAGCGACATCGACCCGCACCGATTTCATCAATGACAGATCAATCATCAGGCCACCATCGCAGACCGCACTTCCGGCAATGTTGTGGCCGCCGCCGCGCACCGAGACGAGAAGCCTGTTCTCCCTGGCGAAATTCACGGCACTGATGACATCGGAAGCTCCGACGCAGCACACGATCAGCCCGGGCCGTCGGTCGACCGTGGCATTCCAGACGGTCCGTGCTTCGTCGTACGCGCCATCGCCTTCGCTCAGCATTTTGCCGCGCAATTGTGCCGAAAACGCTTCCAGGGCTGCGGCGTCGACTGTCGTTTTGCCGCGTTCAAGCGTGGTGAGGCTCATGGTGTTCATGCTTTCCTCCCGATTTGCAGATGAGCTGTCCTCTCCCAAAAGACGTTTTTACTGTGCGCTTATATTAGCTATCGCGCAAGTTTCGCATCGGGCAGCGTTGCGACTCGCAAGCGGGGCACACGGTGCCGCCAGCCGGCGATCTCAGCCGTTTTGCGCGCGCGACCTTGCACCCTCGGCCGCCAGGATGCCGATCATGGTGATGCGAATGTGAGCGAAGCAGCGTAGCGCTATCCCACTCCTCAGGCCGGTTCGCGCTTCAGCGCCTGCGCCATGCAGTGGATGCCGCCGCCGGTCTTCGAGATCTCGCTCATGTCGACGGCCGCGACCTCGAAGCCGCGCGCCTTGAGCTGGCCGATCAGTACCTGGCTGGAGGTCGGCGCGATCACCCGGTCCTTGCCCAGCGACATGAAGTTGCAGCCCAGCGCCATCGTATCCTGGAACGGCACGTCGATGATCTCGTGGCCCTTGCCCTTCAACCAGTCGACAATGCCGGGTTCGGTGCAGGCGAGGCAGACAGCGGTCAGTTTCTCGGCGATCGGCACCACCATCAGGTCGATATGAACATAATACTCGTCGATGAAGGCGATGCGGGTTTCCCAACCTTCCTTGTCGAACCATGCCTGCACCTGGCGGGCGCCTTCTTCCTGCGTACGCGCGCCGCCGCAGCCGATCAGCACGACGCCGTCCTCGATGACGTTGAAGTCACCGCCCTCGAACGTGCCTGCGGTGACCATGTCGTAGATCGGGATGCCGAGCTTTTCGTAGGTGCGGATCGCGGCATAGTTCTCGCCGCGCCGCCACCAGTTGGCCATGGCGGTAATGAAGGCGCCGTAAGGCGTCATGACGCTGGAATCGCGGGAATAGACCTGCATCGGCAGCTCAGGCGTCGGCTCGTGCCAGTGGATGTTGACGCCGAAATGCTCGTAGGCGGCGACCAGGTCCTTGTGCTGGGCCTGGGCGATCTGGACGTTGCAGGGTGCCTCGCGCAGATGCTTTCGCGACAGCGAGCTGGTCGACAGATGGCGCAGGAAATTGGGTGAGCCAAGCAGGACGTCGGTCAGCACGTCGGTCTCGTTGGCAAAACCCCAGGCGGTCAGCGGCTTGGTGCCGCCGGCGGGGTTGCGGCGCTGCAGCGAAAACGGCTCGGCGACAATGCGGTCATGAACGGTCATGGGATGCTCCTCGTGAGGTGGTTTGGGGTGTCTGATTGCTCGGTATCCACCAGTCGCGTCCACGCGGGGTGGTGACATATTCTGGCCATCGAAACCCGATCGGCGGGTCGTAGTCGCAAAGCGGCGCGATCCAGTTCGAACCGCCGATTCCGCCGCCGGTGCGGGCGACGAATTCATTCATCGCTGCATCGCGGGCGGTCTGGTCTTCCAGCAGGCGGAGCGCCGCCAGCGCGACCGTCTTGGACGCGCAGATGACCATCGGGTCGATCGTCGCCGAAATGCCGCCCAGCGCATTCATCACCCATGCCGGATAGGGGTAGCCGGTCTCCGAACGTAGCGCCGGGCGGGCGACATAGAACCGCGCTGTCGGCGTATGCCAGCTCATGTCGGTGTAATCGTCGGAGGTCGAATTGACTTGCGAGGGCGCCAGATCGCGGCGCAGGATCGCTTCCGCCGCCTGCGGCTCGATCAAGCGCTCGAGTTCTTCGATGAACGGCTCGTCGCTCGCCATGCGCCCGGCATTGACCTGTATTTCGCGGGCAACTGCCTTGGCGTCCTCGTCCCAGCGCGGCGGCCCAGCCGTCGACAGCGCTTCATAGGCGATTTCGGCCATGGCATGATTGGCAAGTCCCGGTCGTGACTTCGACACCCAATGCCGCTCATGGCGGCAGCCGCTCATGCTGGCAGCGGCCTCGGCATTGCGGTCGAGCACCGTGGTGACCTGCTCGGCCATGGCAAGCGTCGGCACGCGGATCATGTACTGGATCTCGGCCAGCCCCGCCGGCAAATTGTCGGCGGTTGCTTGCCCCGCCGTCAGAATCGCTTCGCTGATCGACCAGCCGCCCTGGTGCGGCAGCATGGAATCGCGCAGAGCCTTGGAGGCCATGTACATCATCAACAATGCGTCGTTGGCGCCGGGGGCGCGCGCCGCCGAATGTGCTTGCGGAATGGGTGCAGCACCCGCAGCCAGCGCCCAGCGCTCCGGTTGGTCGCAGATGAAGCGATAGATCATCGCGTAGGCCGCGCCGCAATGCGTGTCCCAGCGCGCCGTGTTGCAGAGCGGCAGCATGTAGAACGGATGAAAGGAGATCATGCCGGCAAGGCCGTCATAATAGCCCTTGGCGGCATGGATCGGCTTTGACCCGCGCACCTTTTCCGCCGGCTCGCCGGTGAAGCGCAGCGTGCCTGAAATGCCGTGGCGCTGCATCGCCGCCTTGGTCGCCAGCAGCCCGCCGAGGCTCGAAATGCCCAGCCCGGAATGCGGGTCGGTGTGGCCGCCGGCCTGGTTGCCAAGTCCCCGGCGCGGACGCTCGACCGTAGCGGCATCCTGGCAATTGCCCGGCACCGCGTCGTATTCGGCGTACATGCCGATGGTCGGGCCGGGGCCGTTGGTCCAATGCGCGCAGAAGGCGGTCGGCATGCCGGCGGAGCCTTCTTCGACGGAAAAGCCTTCGAGTTTCAGCCGCTCGACATACCAGGCGGCTGATTGATACTCCCGCCACGCGGTCTCGCCGTAATCGAAGATGGTGCGTGTCCACGCGGACAACAACGGCTGGATGCCGTCGAGACAGGCAAGGGCGGTTGCTTGCGCCGAGGTGGCCACCGGTTTCTCCATGGCATGAGAAGAAAGCAGTGAAGCGGGTCGCTAAAAAGTGATATGTTTTCCCGGTTCGTGCAAATTCGGTTCACCTGAGGTTCCTTGCGTATACCATCGACACAAGCGCTGCGCGCGCTCGACAGCTTCGCCCGCCACGGCAGCGTCTGGCGCGCCGCCGACGAGTTGCACCTGACCCGCAGCGCTGTTAGCCATCAGCTTCGCCTGCTGGAGCGCGACCTCGGCTTCGATCTGCTCGAACGCATCGGCAAGGGCGTGGCGCTGACGCCGCGCGGCCAGCGCTACGCCAGCGACGTGCGCAAGGCGCTCACCGTTCTTGGCGACGCGGTGACGCGCGATGCCGGCACCGGAGTCGGCGGCTCGTTCGCCGTCAGTTGCACGCCCGGCTTCGCCTCGCTGTTCTTGTGCACCCATATCGGCGAGTTCCGGCAGATGTATCCTGACGTGGCGCTGCGCATCCTGACGCCGCGCCGGCTCGACGATGTCAGCAATGCCGATGCCGATGCCTTCATTGCGTTTGGTGTCGGCAATTGGCCGAACCGGGCGGTCGAGCCGCTCTGTGAAATCTCGTTCACGCCGCTCTGCAGCCCGACACTGCTCAACAAGGTCGGTGGTTTTTCCCGGCCGTCGGACGTGCTGCGCGCCAACCTGCTGCATCTCGATGACACCGAGGATTGGGCGCGCTGGCTGGCGCTGTCCAAGGTGGAAAACCCCGACATTGAGGGCGGCATCTTCTTTTCGGACATGAACCTCGTCTTTTCGGCGGCGATTGCCGGCCAGGGCATCGCCATGGGCGACGAACTGACCAGCCGGCGGGCGCTGAGCGAGGGCCGGCTGGTCAGGCCGTTCGACATAGCGATCAAGTCGCCGCGTTCCTATTTCCTGGTCTCCGAACACGCCAAGGCTTCGCATCCGGTGCTGGAAGCGTTAGCAGGATGGCTGCGGTCGAAACTCCAGGAGAACCGCATTCTGCCGTATTGAGGGCAGGTGGCGACATCTCGCCATAGATGAATGGAATTTGCCGATCACGCGAAAACTATTCGGTTGCGGTGAGCCGGCACCCTGCCTACGATTTCGACAAGCGTTAGGGAAAGGGCAGTATGCAGCAACCCGGCCGTGCCGCAGAGATCAAGGCAATCGGGATCGGCAAGAGCTTCGGCTCATTCCGTGCGCTGGACAATCTGTCGCTCGATATCGGCCGTGGCGAGTTCCTGACCCTGCTCGGGCCGTCCGGTTCGGGCAAGACCACCTTCCTGATGATCCTTGCCGGCTTCGTGCAGCCGACCGAAGGCAAGCTGTTCAGCGACGGCGTCGACATCACCGACCGGCCGGCCGAGCAACGTGCCGCCGGCATGGTGTTCCAGGGCTACGCGCTGTTCCCGCATATGAGCGTCGAAGCCAACATCGCCTTCCCACTCAAGGTGCGCAAGAAATCGGCCGCCGACATCAAGCGCCGCGTCGGCGAGATGATCGAGCGCGTCGGCCTCAAGGGCCACGAGAAAAAACTGCCGGCGCAATTGTCAGGCGGTCAGCAGCAGCGTGTGGCGCTGGCCCGCGCGCTGGTGTTCGAACCGGGCGTGCTGTTGCTCGACGAACCGTTTTCCGCGCTCGACAAGGGCCTGCGCGGCCAGATGCAGGCCGAGATGAAGCGGCTGCACCAGGAGACCGGGACCACCTTCGTCTTCGTCACCCACGACCAGAGCGAGGCGCTGGCGCTGTCGTCACGCGTTGCCATCTTCAACCACGGCAAATTGCTGCAGGTTGGAGCGCCCGACGAGGTCTACGACCGGCCGGACAACCGCTTCGTCGCCGAGTTCCTCGGCGAGATCAACATGCTGCCGCTGAAGGGGGTCAAGCCTGCCGGCAATGGCTCGACCGGCCTGTGCGAGGACCGCGCGGTCAGCATGGGCTGCAAGGCCGAACTCGTGCGCGGCGATGCCATCCTGGCGATCCGGCCCGAATACATGTCGATATCGAGCGAGGCGGCAGATGGTGAGAATGGGATCGCCGCTACCGCCACCAACTCCACCTATCTCGGCGCGGCAACGCGGCTCGACCTGACGACGCGGCAAGGCGCCAAGGTCACGGTCTCGGTGCCGAGCGAGGTGGCTGCCGCGGCGTTGAGCAAGGGCAACTCCGTCTGGCTCACCTGGCCGGCGGAAAAGGGTTTCCTCCTTCCGCATGGAGGGCAATGACGAACGGTGTGGCGAGATATCGCAGCACCGATTCCGGCACTATCAACAACAAAAAGGGGAACTGACATGACACATGATACCAAGAAACAAGCCATCGAGAGCCTGTCCGCCAGGGCAGGCCGCGGTGAGATCTCGCGCCGGCAGTTCACACAGTTGGCGGCACTCGTGCTGGCCGGCACGCCGATGCTGCTGCGCTCGACAGGTGCCTTTGCGCAGGCCAAGGAGCTGGTGCTGGTCAACTGGGGTGGCGATGCCATCACCGCCTACGATGCCGCCTATGGCCAGGCCTTCACCAAGGACACCGGCATCACCGTCAAGATGGACGGTTCGGGTCCGACCGAAGGTGCCATCGCCGCGCAATTCAAGAGCGGCGCGCCGACCTGGGATCTCGTCGATGTCGATCCGTTCTCGGCCATCACGCTCGGCGCCCAGGGGGCTCTCGAGCCGATCGATTACAACATCGTCGACAAGAAGAAGATGCGGCCCGGCTTTGGTTGGGAATACGCCGCCTCGACCTATTTCTTCTCCTATGTCATCGCCTATGATTCCGAGAAGTACGGCAAGGACGCGCCGACCGGCATGGCCGATTTCTTCGACGTGAAGAAGTTCCCCGGCAAGCGCTCGCTCTACAAATGGGGCGTGTCGAGCTGGGAAGCGGCGCTGCTCGCCGACGGTATCGCGCCTGCGTCGCTCTACCCGCTCGACCTGAAGCGCGCCCATGACAAGATCGCCGCCTTCAAGGAAAACGTCGTTGCCTATTGGGGTGGCGGCGCCGAAAGTCAGAGCGTGCTGCTCAATGGCGAGGCCTCGATGGCAATCGTCTGGTCGACCCGCGCTTCACTGATCGAGCAGGATAGCGGCGGCAAGATCAAGTTCATCTGGGACCAGGGCCTGATCTCGCCCGGTGCGCTCGCCGTGCTCAAGGGCAATCCCGGCGGCAAGGACGCTGCGATGAAGTTCATCGCCAGTGCCCAGGACCCTGAAAAGCAGCTGGTCATGTTCGACAAGCTCGGCCAAGGTCCTGCAAACCCGGCGGCAGACGCGCTGATCCCTGCCGACAAGAAGCGCATCAACCCGGTCGATCCCGAGAACATGAAGAAGCAGATCGCGCTCGACATGGACTGGTACGCCAAGAACTACGGGCCGGCGCTCGACGAATACACCAAGATCATCTCGGCCTGATCAGGGCAGGGGTAATCGGGTCGACATGAGATCCTATCTCTCCGACAGGATGGGCGCGGCGCTGTTGATGGCGCCGCTGCTCCTGTTTCTTGTCCTGGCCTATGCCTGGCCGTTCCTCGGCGTCGTCAAATGGAGCTTCACGCTGCCGACGCCCGGCCTCGGCCAGTATGAGGCGCTGCTTACCGACGATCTCGTGCAGTCGGTGTTCATCCGCACGCTGCGCATCGCGGCGGTCGTCACCGTGGTTTCGGTGGCCGCTGCCTACGCCATCACCGTCGTCTGGGTGCGTGGAACCCCGGCACAGCGCCTGGTCGCCGAGTTCTGCATTCTCGTTCCCTTCTGGATTTCCGTGCTGACCCGTGCCTTCGGTTGGGTGGCGCTGCTCTCCAATCGCGGCCTGATCAACAGCTGGCTGCAGGCGATCGGCTTCATTTCCGAACCGTTGGCGCTGGTGCGCAACGAATTCGGCGTCATCGTCGGCATGACGCATTTCCTCATTCCTTTCGCCGTCTTCCCGCTGGCATCGGCTATGCGCAGCCTCGACGACCGCGTGCTCCTGGCCGCGCGCGGGCTCGGCTCCAGCCGCATGCGCACCTTCTGGACAGTGTTCGTGCCGATGACGCGCTCCGGCATCATCGGCGCGGCGATGATCGTGTTCGTCTTCTCGCTCGGCTTCTTCGTCACGCCGGCGATCCTCGGTGGCGGCCGCAGCGTCATGATCGCCGAGCTGATCTATCTCAGGATCTTCCAGAGCCCGGACTGGGGCCTGGGGGCGGCGATCAGCGTCGTGTTGGTGCTGTTCGTCGGCGCGCTGATGGCGCTTTTGTTCCGATACGTCAGACCGAAGCAGTTGATCTGATGCCGACCTACCGCCCCGGTCCCGTCTCGCTGATCATCGCCGCCCTCGTGGCGCTGTTCCTGCTGATGCCGCTGCTCGCCGTCATCCCGGTGTCGCTGACGCCGAGCCGCATGCTGGCGATGCCGTCGGGCGAACTGTCGCTGCGCCACTACCGGGCGCTGGTCGAGGACCCGCGCTGGCTCCAATCGATCCTGCTCTCGATCCGCATCGGTGTCGTCAGCAGCGCCTTTTCAACCGTGCTCGCGCTGTGCTTCAGCCTCGGCGTCTGGATGTTCCAGCCCCGCTTCACCGCGGCCCTGGTCGGCTTCGTGCTACTGCCGATGGTGGTGCCGCCGGTGGTCTCGGCGATCACGCTCTACTTCCTGCTGACCTCGATCTCGGGCTTCAGCACGTTCTTCGGCTATGACACATGGCTCGGCGTCGCCATGGCGCATTCGGTGATGACGGTGCCCTTCGCCACCGTGCTGATGCTGGTCTCGCTCAGCCAGCTCGACCGGCGCATCGACCTTGCCGCGCGGGGCTTAGGGGCCACTGTGTGGGAGCGCGCCACCCGCATCATCATGCCCAACATCAAGTTCGGCATCATCACAGCGGCACTGCTCTCCTTCGTGCTGTCCTGGGAAGAAATCGGCGTCACCCTGTTCATCACCTCGGTCAACGCCATCACCCTGCCGAGGCTGATGTGGATGGGCCTGCGCGACAACATCGACCCGGCGATCGCCGCGCTCTCGGTGATCCTGATCATCATCACCGTGCTGGTGCTGGCGGTGCGCAGTTTCGTGGCCAGGCAGCGCGGAGCCTAGACAAACCGCACCGAGACGCGGCCAAACCGGCCGAGATCGCCGGTGACTTCGTCGCCTGCCTCGACGCTTATCGGCGTCACGCAGGTGCCTGTAATCACCACCTGTCCCGGTTGGAGCGCTATGCCCAGGCCCGACAGCTCGTTGACGAGCCAGGTGAGCGCGATGCGAGGATCGCCCAACACGGCCGCTCCCGATCCGTTGTGCTGCGACTTTCCGGAAACGAAAGCGACCACGGGGTGCTTTGCAAGGTCCACGCCGCGCCAGTCGCCTTCCGCCGCCTCGCCGATGACAAACAGATTGGCGCAGGCATTGTCCGCAATGAGCTGCGGCGCCCCGACGGCGCAGAAATCGTCATAGCGTGAGTCCGGAATTTCGATCGCCGGGTGCAAGGTCGCCACGGCTTTCATCACTTCAGCGATTTCATAGGGTGCCGGACGAGGCGGCAGTTCGCGTCCGAATCGGAAAGCGAACTCGATCTCGGCCACGCGCATCTTGCTCGTCGCCAGGGAAACGGTCCCGCCGACCTCCACCGCTTTTTCGGCCAGGAGACGTCCGGCCATCGGGCCGTCGACATTGATGTGCCTTTGTCCGGCCAGACTGGTCGCGGCAATCTTCCAGCCGAAAAGCGAGGCCGCCGAGCGATCCAGGACATGCGACTGGATGGCGTAACCTTCGAGCCGTGTTTGTGGGCGCAACGCCTCAGGTATGGCGCCGAGACGGGTGCCCTGGTCCCAGTGGCCTACCAACAACCGCGAGGCAGCCCTGGTCTTTTCTGCATCGAGCATCGTCAGCTTCCGAAATTGCTTCGTGGATCGTCATGCGACCCTGTAGCGAGAATATGTAACCAGGAATCGAGAGTCCATGTTCACGGCGCGGTGCCCGCGGACGATGGTGTTGGCAAAGTCGCCCTTTCGAGATCATCGGCATCCATCATTCCGATGACGAATCGCCATCGCCTCCGCGCGTCGAATGGCTATATCTGTCAGAACACGCAGAACGCGGACAGCTTCCGAAAAGCAATAATCGGCAGCGCAAGAACTGGAGGAAAAGACGATGACCGCGCCAGGCGATTTACAGCAGGCACTGTTTCTCAGGCTGAAAAGCGATGCATCGCTATCGGCCTTGCTGGGCGGCGCCGGACTGCTCGAACGGCCAACCGACAATGCCGCTTTTCCGTACGTGACCTGCGGCCAGACCTCTGCTTTCGACTGGGATACGAGCACCGAGAACACCGATGATCAGTTGATTACGCTGCATGTCTGGTCGAAAGCCCATGGCGACGCCGAAACGCTAGCCATCATGGCCGCCATCCAGGCGCGCCTTGCCGACGCAGCATTGGTGATTGGCCCTCGCGGCCAGACACGACTGTCGCTGGAATTTGCCGAAGCCCGCCATGACGAGGATCTGCTCGTGCATCACGGGCTGCTGCGTTTTCGCGCGATAACGCAGGAAAATGCCTGATGCGCTTTCAATATGGTCAAAACCGAGTCTAGACTGGACTTTCGCGGGATTTCACCTGTTCGAGGCGGTGAAATTCCAGGTTGATTGTCTCGCGTTGCAGGGGTGTGGCGAGGATGTTTTCAGCGGCGTTCACCGTTCATTTCACGTTCAGCACCGATGCGTTACAACGCCGGTCATGAAAACGCTTCGCTCCCCCCTCCGAACCGCGACACTGGCGCTTTGTGCTGCCGGACTGTTCGCGTCGCAGGCGATGGCGATACCGGTCATCGCGCCGCCCGACCTGGCCAGCCCGATCGTACTGGCTGCGTCCGATTGCTACGCCATCGGCCAGCAGGTGGCCGAGCAGAATGGCGGAACGCTGGCCAAGGCCTCGCAATCGACGCGCGGCGGTCAGCCTGTCTGTGTCATCGTGGTGCTCGTTCCAGGCAAGGACGGACAACGTCCGCGCCGTTCCGAGATCGTCGTTCCGCTGAACTGACCCAATCAACCTTAGGCTACGTTTCCCAGGCCGCCGGAATCGGCCTATATCTGCCCCAGTCTTCAATCTGACAAAGCTCTTCATCTGACCAAGCCCTTCAATCTGACAAAGCTCTTCAACAGGTATCGAACTCCGCATGCGTGTACTCGTCGTCGAAGATGACAAGGATCTCAATCGGCAGATATCGGATGCGCTGGTCGATGCCGGCTATGTCGTCGACCGCGCCTTCGACGGCGAGGAAGGCCATTTCCTTGGCGACACAGAGCCCTATGACGCGGTCGTGCTCGATATCGGCCTGCCGCAGATGGACGGCATAAGTGTGGTCGAGCGCTGGCGGCGCGGCGGCCGCAAGATGCCGGTGCTGATCCTGACGGCGCGCGACCGCTGGAGCGACAAGGTCTCCGGCATCGATGCCGGCGCCGATGACTACGTCACCAAGCCGTTCCACATCGAGGAGGTGCTGGCGAGGTTACGAGCCCTGATCCGGCGAGCAGCCGGCCATGCCTCGTCCGAACTGACCTGCGGGCCGCTGCGTCTCGACACCAAGGCCTCCAAGGCCGATGTCGACGGCGTGCCGCTGAAACTGACGTCGCACGAATTCCGCCTGCTCGCCTATCTGATGCACCATATGGGCGAAGTGGTCTCGCGGACCGAACTGGTCGAGCATCTCTACGATCAGGATTTCGACCGCGATTCCAACACCATCGAGGTGTTTGTCGGGCGGCTGCGCAAGAAGATGGGCATCGACATGATCGAAACCGTGCGCGGCATGGGCTACCGCATGCGTGAGCCGGAGGCGTAACTCGGAACCGCTCAAACCAACCGCAAGGACGCCGCTTTCGCTGCGTTTGTGGCCGCGTTCGCTGACGTTCCGCGTTATCGCCTTTTCCACGGTCTGGGCGATCGTGACGCTCGTTGTCATCTTCACCTTGATCACCACCCTATACCGCCAGGCCAGCGAGCGCGGCTTCGACAGCCTGCTTTCGGCGCATCTGTTCAACCTGATCGGTTCGATCGGCATCTCCGACAGCGGGGCGCTGACCGGCGCGCCAGACCTCGGCGACCTTCGGTTCTCGGAGCCGAATTCGGGCTGGTACTGGTCGGTCGAGCCCGCTTCGGAGGGCGTGCATGGCGATCTCCACTCGTCGTCGATGACCACGACGATCCCATCACCGAGCGTTGCCGAGGTGCCGTTCAATGCCAGCTTTCAGCGCAGCTACGCAGCTGAAGGCATCGACGGCGAGCAACTCGAAGTTTTCGAGAGCGAATTCGTTCTCGACGCCAAGAACCGGGCCGCGCGTTTCCGCGTCATGGGCAACCAGAGCGAACTCGAACAGGAAATCGCTACCTTCCAGCGCCGCCTGCTGACCTATCTCAGCCTGTTCGGCGTCGGCATGATCGCCATCAACGCGATCGCCATCCTGCTCGGCCTGCAGCCGCTGCGCCGGGTCAGGAACGCGCTCGCTATGGTGCGCGAAGGCACCGCCCAGAGGCTCGACGGCCGCTTCCCGGCCGAGATCGAACCGCTTGCCAACGAAACCAATGCCTTGATCGAAAACAACAGGCGCATCGTCGAGCGGTCGCGAACACAGGTCGGCAATCTCGCCCATTCGCTGAAGACGCCGCTGGCGGTACTTCTCAACGAGGGCCGCGCGCTCGGCGGCGCCAAGGGGCAGCTGATCGCCGAACAGGCCGCTTCCATGCAGAAGCAGGTCGAACACTATCTCCAGCGCGCCCGCGTCGCGGCACAGCGCGACAGCGTCGTCTACCGCACGCCGGTGACGCCGCTGGTGCAGCGCATGGTGCGGGTTCTGCAGAAGCTCAATCCGCAGACAAATCTGTCGCTGTCGCTGCCGGCGGCCGAAATCGTCTTCGCCGGCGAGCGCGAGGATCTTGAGGAATTGCTGGGCAATCTCCTTGAAAACGCGATGAAATGGGCAAAGAGCGCGGTGCAGGTTTCGGTCGTGCCCTTGACCGGCAAGGACGACCCGGCCGGCCTGTTCGAGATCAGCATAGAGGATGACGGTCCGGGCATTCCCGAGGACAAGGCGCGCGAGGCGCTGAAGCGAGGACGGCGTCTGGACGAGACAAAGCCCGGAACAGGTCTGGGGCTGGCCATTGTCGCAGACCTCGTCAACGAGTATGGAGGCGTTCTGGCGCTCGAACGGTCCGGTATGGGCGGATTGAAGGCGGTGGTGCGATTGCGGAGCCTTCAGTGATGTTCACCAGGGCCAATCGACATAGAGGGACGGGAGATGTTATTGGCGGCATGTCGATTGGTCTCGCAGCTGCCAACGGCCAAATTTCCGACAAATATCAATACTATGGCCACGCCAACTTCTCCGATGACGCGGCCCCCGGCGCATCCATGGCAGGCTCCCACTCAAGAAAATCGGTTGTTGGCATGAAGATTCGCGTCGCTCTCGTTTCCGCATTGCTGGCCGTTTCCGGCTGCACCACCTTGAGCGGCAAGGGTCCAGCCATAGCAGTGACACCGGCCTCGACACCTCCTTCCAGCGGCAAGGTGACCACGACGATCATTTCGGCGATGGGCGGCGGCCTCATCAGCGGGACGATCGGCAACGGCCTCAGCGAGACCGAGAAGCGCAGCGCGCTCGAGGCTGAATACAAGGCGCTGGAATATACGACCAGCGGCCAGAAGGTGACGTGGAAAGGCGCTCAGGCTTCGCGCTACGGCGAGGTGGTTCCGGCCCAGCCGTACCGCGTCGGTTCGCAGGACTGCCGCCAGTACACGCAGACGGTGTTTTCCGCCGGCGCCGGGGTCACGGCGCGCGGAACCGCTTGCCGCAACGCCGACGGCAGCTGGACGCCGCTGACCTGACGACCGTCTGCCGACGATTGGCGGCTGGCGTCGTCAAAGCGTCGCAGCATGCATCTGTTGGCACGGCAGAGCTCTGCCGGTATTGGAAGAACCATGCTGTTCTGGGTCATAGCCGCCATTCTCACGCTGGGTGCAAGCCTGGCGGTGCTGCTGCCGCTGGCCGCCAGCGCCAAGGGCGCGTCGTCGAGCGGCGAACATGATCTCGAAGTCTATCGGGACCAATTGTCCGAGCTTGACCGCGACGCCGCGCGTGGCTTGATCCAGCCGGCCGAAGCCGCCGAGGCCCGCGCCGAGATCGCTCGCCGCATCCTTCGCCTTGACAATGCGGGTACCGCCGGCGGCGCAAACCCTGGCCGAGCGTCGATCACGGCAAGGCTGGTGGCAACCGTAGCCGTGCTGGCGGTGCCGCTGGTCAGTTGGGGGCTCTATGTCCAGCTTGGCTCTCCTGACCTGCCGTCGCAACCGCTCAGCGAGCGGTTGGCCAAGAATCCCGCCGACAGTTCGGTCGACGAGCTGGTGGCGCGGGCCGAAGCCCATCTGGCCGCCAATCCCACTGACGGCAGGGGCTGGGACGTGCTCGCACCGGTCTATCTGCGCATGCAGCGCTTTTCCGACGCGGCGGGAGCCTATCGCAACGCCATTCGGCTCGATGGCGACAGCGCCGTTCGCCAGGCCGGTCTCGGCGAGGCGATCGCCAGCGCGGCAGGCGGCATTGTCTCGGCCGATGCCCAGGATGCCTTCGAGGCAGCCCTGAAGCTCGATCCGGCCAACGCGAAGGCGAGTTTCTACCTGGCCATGGCGTTGGCGCAGGAGGGGCGCGCCAAGGAAGCGACCACGGCATGGCAGGCGATGCTGGGCAGATTGCCGCCGGACTCGCCATGGCGCGGTGCCGTCGAGCAGGCGCTGGCCAAATCCGGAGGCTCCGACGTCGCCTCCAGCGGCGCCAGCAACGGTCCCGATGCCGGCGATGTCGACGCCGCATCCTCGATGTCGCCGCAGGATCGGGAGGCCATGATCAATACGATGGTCGCCGGCCTCGACGACAAACTGCGGCAAAATCCGCGTGATCCGGAAGGATGGATGCGGCTCGTTCGTTCCTATGTCGTGCTCGGCAAGGCCGATCAGGCGCGTGAGGCGCTCGGTCGCGCCATCGCCGTCTTTGGCGCAGACAGTGAGCAGGCGAAGAAATTCACCGCCTTTGCCGCTTCGCTTGGCCTTGCGGCGACGGAGTAGAACAAGACATGACGCGCAAGCAGAAACGATTGTCGGTGATCACGGGCGGGCTGGTCTTTCTGGGTGCCGCGACGGGGCTGACTTTTTACGCGCTTGGCCAGAAGGCCTCCTTTTTCTACATGCCGGCCGATCTCACCACCGCCAGTGTCCAGCCTGGCCAGCGCATCCGGTTGGGTGGATTGGTCGAAAAAGGCACGATCCAGCGCGGGCAGGGGGCAACGGTCGGCTTTTCGGTGACCGACACGCACAAATCGGTCAAGGTCACCTACACCGGCATCCTGCCCGACCTTTTCCGCGAAGAGCAGGGCGTCATCACCGAGGGTACTTTCGGCCCGGACGGGGTTTTTGTTGCCGATAGCGTGCTGGCCAAGCATGATGAGCGCTACATGCCCAAGGAGGTTGCGGACGGCCTCAAGGCCAAGGGCGTCTGGCAGGAGAACAAGAGTGAATAGCTCCGGCAGGAGAGCGACAATGGATCACGGGCATGGTTGAAACCGGACATTTCGCCCTCGTCCTGGCGTTTGCGCTTTCGCTGGTGCAGACGGTGGTGCCGCTGTTTGGCGCGCGCCTGAACAACCAGCGCCTCATGGCCGTCGGCGGTCCGGTCGCGGTGACCGGCTTTGCCTTAACGGCGCTGTCCTTCGCAGCGTTGGCGAGTGCCTATGCAAGCTCCGATTTCTCAGTGGCAAGCGTGTGGGAAAACTCGCATTCCTTGCAGCCGTTGATCTACAAGATCACCGGAACCTGGGGCAATCATGAAGGCTCGATGCTGCTTTGGGTGTTGATCCTGACCTTCTTCGGCGCGCTCGTCGCCGCTTTCGGCTCCAACCTGCCGGCGACGCTGCGCGCCAATGTGCTTGCGGTGCAAGGCGCCATCGGCGCCGCCTTCTTCCTCTTCATCCTGGCGACGTCCAATCCGTTCATCCGGCTCAATCCGGCGCCGATCGAAGGCCGCGATCTCAACCCGATCCTGCAGGATCTCGGCCTCGCCATACACCCGCCGTTCCTCTATCTCGGCTATGTCGGCTTCTCGATCTGTTTTTCCTTCTCGGTCGCCGCTCTCATCGAAGGCCGCATCGACGCGTCCTGGGCGCGCTGGGTGCGGCCGTGGACGCTGGTCGCCTGGATGTTCCTGACCGGCGGCATCGCCATGGGATCGTACTGGGCCTACTATGAACTTGGCTGGGGCGGTTTCTGGTTCTGGGATCCGGTCGAGAACGCCTCCTTCATGCCGTGGCTGGCGGGCACAGCGCTGCTGCATTCGGCCATCGTCATGGAGAAGCGCTCGGCGCTGAAGATCTGGACGCTGCTGCTCGCCATCCTGACCTTTTCGTTGTCGCTGCTCGGCACCTTCCTCGTGCGTTCAGGCGTGCTGACCTCGGTGCACGCCTTTGCCACCGATCCGACGCGCGGCGTGTTTATCCTGTGCATACTGACGCTGTTTATCGGCGGCTCGCTGGCGCTGTTTGCGCTGCGCGCTTCCCGGCTGACGACCGGCGGCCTGTTCCAGCCGATTTCCCGAGAAGGGGCGCTGGTCCTCAACAATCTGTTCCTGACGACGGCGACGGCGACCGTCCTCGTCGGCACACTCTATCCGCTCGCCGTCGAAGCCTTTTCAGCCGACAAGATCTCGGTCGGCGCGCCGTTCTTCAATCTCACCTTCGGACCGCTGATGGTACCGTTGCTGCTCGTGGTTCCGTTCGGGCCGTTGCTGGCTTGGAAGCGCGGCGATGTCTTCGCCGTCGCGCAGCGCCTTATGGTGGCCTTTGCAGCGGCGCTGCTGGCGACGCTGGTCACCGCTTTGTTCATCGACGGCGCCTCGGTGTTCGCAGCCCTGGGCGTTGGCCTTGCCGTCTGGCTGATCCTTGGCGCGCTCACCGATCTCGCCGTCAAATCGGGGGTCGGCAATGTCGCCGCCGGGATCATGGTCAGGCGCTTGCTCGGCCTGCCGCGCTCGGTCTTCGGCACTGCCTTCGCTCACCTTGGCCTCGGCCTGACCACGCTCGGCATCGTCGGCACACTTTGCTTCGGCACCGAGAAGATCCTGTCGATGCATGCCGGTGAGACCGTCGAACTGTCCGGCCATACGCTGCGTTTCGTCGGGCTTTATCCGGCCCAGGGACCGAATTACAGCGAGGATCTCGGCCGCTTCGAACTGATCGGCGTCAGCGGCAGCCCTGTTGGCGAAATCAGCTCCGCCAAACGGTTTTATCCGGTGCGGCAGATGACGACGACGGAATCGGGCATCAGGACGATTGGTTTCTCGCAGCTCTACATCTCGCTCGGCGACGAGGGCAATGACGGTTCCGTCGTCGTGCGTTTGTGGTGGAAGCCGCTGGTGACGTTGATCTGGGGCGGCGGCCTGATGATGATGGTTGGCGCGGCGATGTCACTGATGGACCGGCGCCTGCGCGTCGGCGCGCCGTCGCGGCGGCGCAAGCAGGCGAGCGCGGCGCCATCCGCGACCCTGCCATGAACGCGCGGCTTTCGCTGACCTCCATTGTCCTGCTGCTGGCGCTGTTCTTTGCCGGCACGGCCTTGGCGGTGAAGCCTGACGAGGTGCTGCCTGATCCGACGCTGGAGGCGCGGGCGCGGGCGCTGTCGGAAGGCTTGCGCTGCATGGTCTGCCAGAACCAGTCGATCGACGAATCCGATGCCGACCTTGCCCGCGACCTGCGCGTCCTTGTGCGTCAGCGCCTCGTCGCCGGCGACACCGACCAGCAGGTCATGGACTACGTGGTTTCGCGATATGGCGAGTTCGTGCTGCTGAAGCCGCGATTCGACCTGCGCAATGCGTTGCTATGGGGCACGCCCGTCCTGCTGTTGCTGGTGGGAGGTGTTTTCATCGTGCTGACCGCGCGGTCGCGCCGCGTGCTGGCAACAAAATCCCTGTCCGCCGAAGAACAGGCATCGTTGGACGCCATATTGCGCCGCGACTGACGTCCGCCGTCACCCGCAAACATTACCAAAGTTTCATGTGTCGGAAATGGCGCTGTAATGTGTGCCGCTCTAATTCTCCTTTCCGAGGATGCCGACCAAGCAGCGTCCGTTGAAAGAGGATAAGAGATCCATGAATATTGCCCCCAATTCATATTCCGTCACCCGCAAGCGTCTCATGGCTGCCGTCGCATCTGTCGCCGTGGCCGGTGCGATCGGGGTTGGCGCGCTGACCAGCGGAACCAGCCCTGTTCTGGCCGATGCCGTGCGCGTCGAGGCGCCGCAGGTGCCGGGCTTCGCCGATGTCGTCGAGCGCGTTTCTCCCGCCGTTGTCAGTGTCAAGGTCAAGGCCAAGATCAGCCCGGCCGCCGATGATGGCTCCGACCCGTCCGACGACCAGGATGGCATGAACAACCTGCCCAACAATCCACAGCTACGCCGCTTCTTCAAGGAATTCCGTGGCTTTGGTGACCAGGACGGCCAGGGTGGCGGCAACAGGCGCTTCAGCCACCGCGACCGCAACAACGATCAGCCGCGGCCGGTTGCCCAGGGCTCGGGCTTCTTCATCTCGGATGACGGCTATCTCGTCACCAACAATCACGTTGTTTCAGAAGGCTCGGCCTTCACCGTGGTGATGCATGACGGCAAGGAACTCGACGCCAAGCTGGTCGGCACCGACCCGCGCACCGATCTCGCCGTGCTCAAGGTCGACGGCGTCGGCAAGTTTACCTATGTCGACTTCGCCGATGACTCCAAGGTTCGCGTCGGCGACTGGGTGGTGGCCGTCGGCAATCCGTTCGGCCTTGGTGGAACCGTCACCGCCGGCATCGTCTCCGCCCGCGGCCGTGACATCGGCGCTGGCCCTTATGACGACTTCATCCAGATCGACGCATCGGTCAACCGCGGCAATTCTGGCGGTCCGACCTTCAACCTCAACGGCCAGGTCGTCGGCATCAACACCGCGATCTTCTCGCCATCCGGCGGCAGCGTCGGCATCGCCTTCGACATTCCCGCTTCGACCGCCAAGCAGGTCGTTCAGGACCTGATGAAGAGCGGCTCCGTGCAGCGCGGCTGGCTCGGTGTGGAAATCCAGCCGGTCACCTCCGACATCGCTGAGTCGCTTGGTCTGAAGTCCAACAACGGCGCACTGGTTTCCAGTGCCCAGGATGATGGTCCCGGCAAGAAGGCGGGCATCACGGCCGGTGACGTGATCACCCAGGTCGACGGAAAAGATGTCGCTTCGCCGAAGGAACTGGCCCGGCTGATCGGCGCCTATTCGCCTGGCAAGTCGGTCGACGTCACCGTGTGGCGCGACGGCAAGAGCCAGACGGTCAAGGTCGATCTCGGCAAACTGCCCTCGAGCGACAAGCAGGCCTCTGTCGACCAGCAGCAGCCCGCCGCCCCGGCCAAGCCCGACACGCTGGCTGATCTCGGCCTGACCGTTACCAAGTCTGAAAACGGCAAGGGACTGGTGGTGACCGATGTCGATCCCGACAGCGATGCCGCCGATCGCGGTATCCAGCCAGGCGACGTCATCACATCGGTCAATTCGACCGAAGTGAACGGCACCGACGACGTCACCAAGGCGATGACCGATGCAGTCAAATCCGGCCGCAAGGCAGTGCTGATGCAGATCACCCGCGACGACACCAATCGTTTCGTCGCGCTGCCCGTCGCCAAGGGCTGAGGTCAGCCCCGGAGCGTTCTCTCGGCCTTTCCAGGGTGGGTGAGGGCGTTTCGGCGGCAGGTTGGGCTTTTCCAGTGCGGCAGTTTCAACACCCCCGAGCCGCCGTACGGGAAAGCATGGAGGAGCGCGCGTTAGTCAGTCATCGCGCCTTCCCCCGGCGGCAGCGGGCTTCCCATCGTCCGCTGCCGCACACTTTCAAAAGCGCTTCCGCGATCCGACGCAAAATGACATCGGCAGCGAGCAGCTTTATCTCGCACGGCTTCGGGCAATCTTGATCGCGGTGCGCTTTGGCAAAGGCCACAATGCAGATGTCTGCCACTCAACCTTCCGGCGAAATCGCGTATAACAGCCCTATGAAGATTCTCGTCATAGAAGACGATCGCGAGGCTGCGGACTACTTGCAGAAAGCCTTTGCCGAGGCCGGTCACACTGCTCATGTCGCCGGTGACGGCGAAACCGGCTTTGCGCTCGCCGACGCCGGCGACTACGACGTGATGGTGATCGACAGGATGATGCCGCGTCGCGACGGCCTGTCGGTCATTGCCGGTCTCCGGTCCAGGGGCAACACAACGCCGGTGCTGATCCTCTCGGCGCTCGGCGAGGTCGATGACCGGGTCACGGGTCTGCGCGCCGGCGGCGACGATTACCTGACAAAGCCCTATGCCTTCTCCGAGCTTCTCGCCCGCGTCGAGGTTCTGAACCGGCGCGCCAGCGCCAAGGAAGCCGAAACCGTCTACCGCGTCGGCGATCTCGAACTCGACAGGCTGTCGCATTCGGTCCGCCGTGCGTCACGCGAGATAACGCTGCAGCCGCGTGAATTCCGATTGCTCGAATATCTGATGCGGCATGCCGGCCAGGTGGTAACGCGCACCATGCTGCTGGAAAATGTCTGGGACTACCATTTCGATCCGCAGACCAATGTCATTGACGTCCATGTCTCCCGGCTGCGCGGCAAGATCGAGAAGGGCTTCGACAAGCCCATCCTGCATACGGTTCGCGGCGCCGGCTATATGCTGAAGAGCGGCTAGCTGCGGCATGGCTCTTTCCGTGCCAGCCATCATGAAGACAACGGCAGCGCGGCTTTCGGCGCTCTACCTCCTGCTCTTCGCGCTCTGCGCGGTGGCGCTCGTCTTCTATATGACCTCGTTGTCGGCGCGCATGCTGACCGGGCAGACACAGGACACCATCAATGACGAGGTGCTCGGTCTGGCTCGCGCCTATCAACGCGGCGGTCTGCCGGTGTTGGTCCGTGTAGTCGAGGCCCGCTCGCGCCAGCCCGGCGCCAACCTCTATCTGATCGCCGACGCCAACGGACAGATCCTGACCGGCAATGTGCAGAGCCTGGAGCCGGGCGTTCTCGAAACCGAAGGCTGGACCAGCAGTCCGTTCTCTTATCAGCGTTTTGGCGAGGGAGAGCTCGAGCGCCTGCGCAACCTTCCCGCCGAGCAGGGCACCACCACCCAATCCGAGCAGAACGATGCGCAGGCGCAGGGCGAAAAGGGCCACAACGCCATTGCGCTGGTGCTGCGGCTGCCGAACCAGATGATCATGCTGGTCGGCCGCGACCTTGGCGAGCCGGAGCGGTTTCGTGCGGTCATCCGCCGTGCGCTGATGCTGGCGCTCGGCATGATGGGGCTGGGCGGATTGCTGATCTGGTTTTTTGTCGGTCGCGCCGCGCTGAAGCGCATCGACAGCGTGTCGGAAGCCAGCCGTCGCATCATGGGCGGGGATCTGTCGGGCAGGCTGCCGGTGACGGGGGTTGGCGATGAGTTCGACCGGCTCTCCGAAAATCTCAATGCCATGCTGGCCAGGATCGCCACGCTCAATGAAGGCTTGAAGCAGGTTTCCGACAACATCGCGCATGATCTGAAGACGCCGCTGACCCGGCTCCGCAACCGGGCCGAAGCGACGCTTTCGGGCAAGCAAAAGCCCACCGACTACCGGCGGGCACTGGAAGGCACCATTGCCGAGTCGGACCAGTTGATAAAAACCTTCAACGCCATCCTGATGATTTCCCGGCTGGAAGCTGGCTACTCCTCGGAGAACACCAACCGCGTCGATCTGGCGGAGGCCGTGCGCGATGTCGTCGAACTCTACGAGCCGGTGGCGGAAGAGGCAGGCGTGTCGCTGGAAGCAGACGCGCCCGAGGCGGTGTCCGTCAACGGCAACCGCGAACTGATCGGTCAGGCGCTGTCGAACATCGTCGACAACGCCATCAAATATTCCACCGGCGCCAATGCCCAGCCGGCGGTGCGCGTCACGCTCGAGCGAGCCGGTGCGGACGTTCGCCTGTCGGTTGCCGACAATGGACACGGCATTCCGGATGATGGCGACCGCGCGCGCGCCACGGAACGTTTCGTGCGGCTGGAGAAGAGCCGTTCGCAGCCAGGTTCCGGTCTTGGCCTCAGCCTCGCCAAGGCGGTCATGACGTTCCACAATGGCCGGCTTGAACTCTTGCCTGGCAATCCCGGATTATCCGTGGTCATGAGTTTCCCGGCTCGGGAGGATCACTGATGAGCACTGCAGCGAAGCGGGTGGAGACTGGATGGCTGCTGAAGCCGGAGACCAGCCTGGCTCCGCTGGACGAAGACCGTGCGCGGCTGGAACTGGCCGAGATCGCTTCCGCGGCATGCGAAGAAGGACTGACGCGGCTGGCCAAGTTCCTGGCCGGCAAGGGCGAGGGCCAGGATTTCCTTGCTGCCGTCTTCGATCTGTCGCCGTTCCTGCGCGATACCGCACGTCGCCGGCCGCAAATCCTGGACGGGCTGTTCGAGCAGACGATCGAGGCTCGGCTGAAGGTGATCGGCGCCGCCATCGACCAGGTGCATCTAGCCGAAGCAGTCTCGGAATCCGGCTTGATGATGGAGCTGCGCCAGTGGAAGGCGGAGGCGCATTTCCTCATCGCGCTGGCCGATCTTGCCGGCGAGGCCGAAACGGCGCTGACGGTCCGGCGGTTGAGCGACCTCGCAGACGCCTGCACCCGCGCCGCCGTCGACTTCCTGCTGCGCGACGCGCATGGCCAGGGCAAACTCAAACTGCCGGATGTCGGCAATCCGTCGAAACAGTCGGGCTGGATCCTGCTCGCCATGGGCAAGCTCGGCGCGCATGAGCTGAATTTTTCCTCCGACATCGATCTGGTGGTTTTCTTCGATCCGGAAGCGCCCGCCGTCGTCGATCCGCTCGACGCCACCGAGTTGTTTTCGAGGCTGACGCGCCGCCTGGTGCGCATCCTGCAGGACCGCACCGAACACGGTTATGTCTTCCGCACCGATCTGAGACTGCGCCCAGACCCCGGTTCGACACCGCTGGCGATCCCGGTCGAGGCGGCACTGCGCTACTACGAGGCGCGCGGCCAGAACTGGGAGCGCGCCGCGATGATCAAGGCACGCCCGGTGGCAGGCGATCTGGCCGCGGGTGCGGCCTTCCTCAAGGAGTTGCAGCCCTATATCTGGCGCAAATACATGGACTACGCGGCGATTGCCGACGTCCATTCGATCAAGCGCCAGATCCACGCCCACAAGGGCCATGGCGAGATTGCGGTCAAAGGCCACAACGTCAAGCTTGGCCGCGGCGGCATTCGAGAGATCGAGTTCTTCGTCCAGACCCAGCAGCTCATCGCCGGCGGACGCTTCCCTGAACTGCGTGGCCGCGAGACCGTGCCGATGCTCGGCGAGCTTGCGCCCCGCGGCTGGATCACCGCCGAGGCGCGCGATGCGCTTGCCCGCCAGTACTGGTTCCTGCGCCGCGTCGAACATGCCGTGCAGATGGTTGCCGACGAGCAGACGCACACGCTGCCGGAAGATGATGAAGGCCTGGAGCGCATCGCCCGCATGCTCGGCTTTGCCGATGCTTCTGCCTTTTCTCAAGCGTTCCGTGCCTCGCTGCAGCAGGTCGAACGCCACTACGCGGCACTGTTCGAAACAGCACCCGAACTGTCGACCGGCATCGGCAACCTGGTCTTCACCGGCGATGTTGACGATCCCGATACGCTGCAGACCTTGCACGGGCTCGGCTTTCAGCGGCCAAGCGACATCTGCCGCGTCATCCGTGGCTGGCATTTCGGCCGCTATCGCGTCACCCAGTCGGCGGAGGCACGCGAGCGGCTGACGGAACTGACGCCGGCGCTGCTGCGCGCCTTCGGCCAGACGCGCCGGGCCGACGAAGCTCTGATGCGCTTCGACGAGTTTCTCGCCGGCCTGCCGGCTGGCATCCAGCTGTTCTCCCTGCTGCAGTCCAATCCTGCCCTGCTGAAGCTTCTGGCGACGATCATGGGGGCCGCCCCCCGGCTGGCGGCGATCATCACCCGCAGGCCGCATGTCTTCGATGGTTTGCTCGACCCGGCCTTGCTCACCGAACTACCGGACCGCGCCTATCTGTCGGCGCGGCTTTCCGCCTTCGTCGGGGGCGACCGGCTTTACGAGGATGTGCTCGACCGGCTGCGCATTTTTGCCTCCGAGCAGAAATTCCTGATCGGTGTCCGGCTGCTCGCCGGCTCGATCGATCCGGCGCGGGCCGGCCGCGCCTTTTCTGATCTGGCGGATCTCACCATCGAGGCTGCGTTGCAGGCGGTGACGGCCGAATTCGCGGCCCGCCACGGCACCATTGCCGGCGGCGCGGTTGCGCTGCTCGGTATGGGCAAGCTTGGCAGCCGCGAGCTGACCGCCGGATCGGATGTCGACCTGATCCTGCTCTACGACCACGCGTCGGATGCCGAAGAGTCCGATGGCGACAAGCCGCTGGCACCTTCGCATTACTACACCCGCATGACGCAAAGGCTGATCGCGGCGGTGTCCGCGCCGACGGCGGAGGGGGTGCTCTACGAACTCGACCTGCGCCTGCGGCCGTCCGGCAACAAGGGACCGGTGGCCACCCATATCGATGCCTTCAAGAAATACCAGCGCCAGGAAGCCTGGACCTGGGAGCACATGGCGCTGGCCCGCGCGCGCGCCATAGCCGGTGACGCTAGCCTGTGCGGCGAGGTTGAAGCGGAAGTAGCGGCTGTACTTGGCCAGCCGCGCGATGCTGCAAAGGTGATGGCCGAGGCTGCGGACATGCGGGCTATGATCCAGAAGGAAAAGCCGCCGCGCGATCTCTGGGACATCAAGCTTATTCCCGGAGGATTGATCGATCTGGAATTCATCGCCCAGGTGGCTGAAATCACCGGGCAGGTCGAGACCGGGCGCCGCGCCACCGGCACCGCCGAGATCCTGTCGCGCCTGGCACCGGGCTTCGCGGCTGCCGGGGTGAGGCAGGAGCTTGGCGACGCCTACGCGCTCTATCTGGCACTGACCCAGATGACGCGGCTGTGCCTCACCGGAGCCTTTGAGCGCGACGACGTTCCGCCGGGGCTTTCGGATCTGCTTCTGGCGGTGACCGACCTGCCGGATTTCGGTGTGCTGGAAGCGCACCTCAAGGAGACGTCGCAGACGGTCAGGAAGGATTTCGATCTTTTGCTTCGTACGGGATGACCGTGAAGCGATCGTCCCCTGGAACCGAAGACGTTTCGTGCTCTTCCGGTCTCATGCAGCTACTCTGTTCGCCGAATCTGCTGGAGCGCCCGGCTCGCGTGAGACTGCAAAATCCGGTCGCGCAGATAGGCATAGAAACGCGGCGGCAGCATGCCATAGTCGAATCGGGACGGTTTGCTGCCCGCGATGGGCCTGAGATCGGGACCCGGCCAGAGGAAGCCATTGGTTTCGGTCACGACGATCCATGACGGCGTGTCATCGAGGCCGAGATGGGCTTTGAGTGGCGCAGGTATTTCTACTGCATCGGCAGGATCAGCCGGTGGCGAGTGTGTGACCGGAACGACCGTTATAACTTCACGGCCCTCCACGACCCGGCGCGCGGCGACAATGGCGCATGGTCGGTTTTTGCGACCTTCTTCGGCATCCTTTTCGTGTTCTCTCACCCAGAGGTAAGAATAGGAAATCACCAGACCCGGGATAGGTTTGGGCAGGCTCACGGTGTCCAGTCTTTAAGCATCGCATCGAGCCCGGCATATTCGCTCGGTACGGCGCTTTCGGCGATGGCGTTCAGCGTCTCATCGTCCAGTTCTTCCGCGTTACGGGCGACTCGTCCCTTGACCAACACCTCGAACATCGCCGCCGACAGGAGTACCGTGTGGGTCCGGCCATTCTTTGTGATTGCGACCGGCGCACGCTGGGCAGCGTCCTGAAAACGCCCGACATTCTGCTGGAATTCTGTTGAAGTCACTCGCATGGCAATGCCTCTCTTTTCTATCTAAAATAGATAAAATAGATAGTTTTGTCAAAGCATCTCACCTCGGGCCTGCGAGGTGGGATCAAGCCTGGAATGGTGATGAAATCTTCAGGCTGCGGCTTTGATCGCCGGCGCGGCCTTCTTCACCGGGATGCGCACCGACACGATCGTGCCGACTCCTTCGCTCGACCGGATCTTTAGCGCGCCGCCCTGGAGTTCGGCCAGCGAACGTGAGATGGCAAGACCAAGGCCGGACCCGGCATGGCTCTTGGAGAACTGGTTCTGCACCTGCTCGAAAGGTCGTCCGAGCTTGCCGAGCGCATCCTTGGGGATGCCGCAGCCATTGTCCTCGATCGTCAGCACCAGCGCGCCGGATGTGTTGCGGGCCCTGACCGATATGTGGCCGCCCTGGCCGGTGAACTTCACCGCATTGGACAAAAGGTTGATGACGATCTGCTTGATCGCACGGCGATCGGCGACCAGCGTCAGCGCATCGGCAATGCGCGTTTCCACGGTGATGGCCTTTTGCGCCGCCTGCAGCGAAACGACGCGTACGGTTTCGCTGATGAGCGGGCCGAGGTCGATTTCTTCCCGGTCCAGCGAGAATTGGCCGGCCTCGATCTTGGACATGTCGAGAATATCGTTGATGACGCCCAGCAGATATTTGCCGCTGCTGTTGATGTCGGTGGCATATTCCTCGTAGCGCTCCGATCCGAGCGGGCCGAACAGCCCTTGTTCCATCAGTTCGGAGAAGCCGATGATCGCGTTCAGCGGCGTGCGCAACTCATGCGACATGTTGGCCAGGAATTCGGATTTGGCCCGGTTCGCCGCTTCGGCGCGTTCGGTTTCCTTCATGTATTTGCGGTTGAGGTCGACCAGTTCGCGCGAACGCTCCTCTTCGGCCCGCCGCGCCAGGCTGAGATCATGGATCGTCGCCATCAGCCGGCGCTCGCTGTCGACCAGCTTCTCCTGGTGCAGCTTGATCTGGGTGATGTCCGAGCCGACCGAGACGATGCCGCCGTCCCGGGTCTTCAGTTCGTTGACCTGCAGCCAGCGGCCATCGGCCAGCTGGCGCTCGAAAGTGGCGCCGCCCTGCAGGCCGCTGGTGTGGGCGAGCCGCCGTTCGGAAGCAAAGGCCAGCATGCGTTCTTCCAGCGCCGCGCGCGCGGTGCCCGGCATCACGTCGCGGTCCGAAAGCCCATTGTCCTGCTGGTATTTGGAATTGCACATGATCAGGCGCTGCGTCGAATCCCACAGCACGAAGGATTCGTTGATGTTCTCGATCGCCGTCCTGAGGCGAAGGTCGGCAGCCTCGGAACGCAGCGCCAGATGACGCTGTTCGGTGACGTCGACGGCAATGCCGATCAGCTGGATCTCCGGCGCTTCCGGATCGATGACCTGTGCCCGTGCGCGCATCCAGACCCATTGGCCGTCGGAATGCCGCATCCGGAACACCTGGTCGATATGATCGATCTCGCGTGCGACAATTCTGTTGGCGAGTTCGAACAGGTCGCCGTCCTCGGGATGGATGATCTGATCGACCTCGCCGAAGGACAGCATCGTGTCGCAGGGCTTGTAGCCGAGCATGTCGTACATCGAGCGCGACCAGTACATCTTGCCGCGCACCATGTCCCAGTCCCACAGGCCGCAGCGGCCGCGCACCAGCGCCATATCGATGCGCTGATGCGCTTCGAGATAGATGCGGTCGGCCGCCTGCGCACGCGCGGCCTGGCCGAAATAAGCGTAGAGGATGACGATCAGCACGCCGGCCGTCAGCACGAACAGGGTGACGTTCAGTGAAACGGTCTTGCGCCAGGCATCGAAAACCGCGTCCTGTGGCACCAGGGCCGCCGATGCGCCCTTTCCGCCATCCGCCAGGCTGACCGCCGCGTACCAATCCCGTCCGTCGATGTTGACGTCCATGACGCCGGCACGATCGCCGAACATGAACAAGGGCTGGCCGCCCTCGACGAGGCCGTCGAGCGAATGGCCCTGCCATGGCATTGAGCGCGGCGTCACCGCGACGATCTTGAAAGCGCTGTCGGTGATGACAAGCACATGGCTGCGGCCCATCGCGCCCTGACGGCTGGTGGTCTCCAGCAGATCCTGTATGGCACCGGGCACCGTTTCCGAGGTGGTGGCGAGCGAACTGGCCAGCTGGCCCGCCGCCAGCGTCAGGATCGCCTTGGCATTGCGCTCGACATCGTCACGCTCGTTCATCAGTGACAGCACGCGCAGCGCCGCGATGACGATCAGGAAGGTGATGATGAGGACGGGTATTGATCGGCGCAGCAGCGGCTCGGCGGCCAGAAGCCGCCGGTAGGCCGGTTCGGCGATGAGCCGCGTATTCCCGGCAAGACCGTCGCCGCGCGTCTCGCGACGCGCAAAAGCCGTCCCTCCGGGCGCGCCCCACGCGTCCGCCTTCGCCATAAATGGCACTCCCCGAATTTGCCTATGCTGCTTGGTGATCCGGCAAACGCCGCACATCCGAATCGTCAGTAAAGAATCAAAGGTGATTCGCCTTGTCCAGTGGTCCGGCCAAAAAAGATTAAAAATCGACTAAAATAATCGCTTTTACCGACGCTATGCCAGGCGCCGGTAGCTAGGAAAGGCTCCTAAGCCAGCGTGCGCTCGACAATATCCCGCAGATCCGCCGACAGGTTTTCGGCGCCGGCGATCGACAGCAGCGCTTCCCTTGCCTTGGCTTGCCGCAAAGGTTCGAGCGAACGCCACGATCTGAGCGCCGTCGCCAGCCTGGCCGCCACTTGCGGGTTGCGCTTTTCAACCTCGAGCACAGTCTGGGCAAAGAACCAGTAGCCTTCGCCGTCAGCACGATGAAAGCCGGTCTGGTTGGCGCTGGAGAAGGTGCCGATCAGCGAGCGAACTCGATTCGGATTGCCCATCGAGAAGGCCGGGTGGTTGGTCAGGGCCTTCACGGTGTCGACGGTTTGCGGTCCCGGAACGCTGGCCTGGATCTGGAACCATTTGTCCATGACCAGCGGGTCGGACCCATAGGTCGTCTCGAAAGCCGCCAGCGCCTCGACCGCCTCGGGCGAACCGTGGTGACGATGCGCGAGCACGGCAAGTGCTGCCGCGCGGTCGGTCATGTTGGTCGCCGACTGGAAATGCCCGGCGGCGAGTGCTGCTCCGCCCGGCTGCAGCGACAGATAATCCAGCAAGGTGTTGCGCAAGGCGCGTCGTCCGGCGCTCGCCGCGTCGGGGCTGAACGCTGCTTTGTCGGCAAGGCCGCGGTAAAGGCCCGAAAAAACGTCCCGGTTCGCAGTGCCGATCGCCAAAGCCAGTGCCTCGCGAGCCGCATAGATAGCATCGGGGTCGATGTTCCGGCCGATGTCGCGGGCGATGTCGGCTTCGCCGGGCAATGCCAGCGCCAGTGTTCGATAGGCCGGCTCCAGCGTCTCGTCGCCGGCGATGCTGCCGGCGAGTTCGATCAGCCGCGGTGCAAAGGCCGGCTGCTTGCCGCCGAGGATCTCGCGGAAGGCGGTGATCAGTGCATCGGTCAGCAATGTATTGAAGGCCTGCCAGCGCGAAAAGGCGTCGCTGTCATGGCGGGCGAGAAAGAACTGGTCGTCGGCTTTCTGCTCGACGGACAATGTCACCGGCGCCGAAAAGCCGCGGTTGAGCGACACGGCCGGGCGCTCGGTGACGCCTGAAAACCGCACCATGTGGCGACGTTTGCGGATATGGATGACGCCGTCCTCGACGCTGGCGCCTTCGACGCCGCTATACGGCACAGGCTTGCCGCCGGCGCCGATCAGGCCGAAAGCCAGCGGGATGTGCATCAGCCGCTTGCGGCTTTCGGAGGGTGTCGGCGGCACCGACTGCTCGATTTCGAGCGTGAATTCCTGCGCCGCCGGATTGTGCGTCGAACTGATCGTCAGGTTCGGTGTGCCCGCCTGATGATACCAGAGCGCGAACTGCGACAGGTCGCGGCCGGACGCATCCTCGAACACCTTGATGAAATCCTCGATCGTCGCCGCGTCACCGTCGTGTCGCTCGAAATAGAGGTCCATGCCGGCGCGAAAGACGTCGGCACCGAGAATTGTGCGGATCATCCGCACCACTTCGGAGCCTTTCTCGTAGACCGTCGCAGTGTAGAAATTGTTGATCTCGCGGTAGCGGCGCGGCCGCACCGGATGCGCCAGCGGACCCTGGTCCTCGGGAAACTGGTGGGCGCGCAAGGTGCGCACTTCGGCGATGCGCTTGACCGCGCGCGAGCGCTGGTCGGCGGAGAATTCGTGGTCGCGGAAAACCGTCAGGCCTTCCTTCAGGCAGAGCTGGAACCAGTCGCGGCAAGTGATTCTGTTGCCTGTCCAATTGTGGAAATACTCGTGCGCTATGATCGCCTCGATATTGGCGAAATCGGCGTCCGTCGCGGTCTCCCGGTCGGCCAGCACATATTTGTCGTTGAAGATGTTGAGGCCCTTGTTCTCCATCGCGCCCATGTTGAAGTCGGACACGGCGACAATGTTGAAGACGTCGAGATCGTATTCGCGGCCGAATGCCTCCTCGTCCCATTTCATCGACCGCTTCAGGGCATCCATCGCGTAGCCGGCCAGCTTCTCCTTGCCGGGCTCGACATAGATGCCGAGTTCGACCGTGCGGCCCGATAGCGTGACGAAACTGTCCGCAAGCCGGCCGAGATTGCCGGCCACCAGCGCGAACAGATAGGACGGCTTGGGGAAAGGGTCGTGCCACACGGCATAGTGCCGGCCGTCGCCGAGGTCGCCTCTGTCGACCGGGTTGCCGTTGGACAGGAGCAGCGGCGCTTCGTCACGCATTGCCTCGATGCGCACCGTGTAGACGGACAGGATGTCGGGACGATCGAGGAAATAGGTGATGCGGCGAAAGCCCTCCGCTTCGCATTGCGTGCAGTAGACATTGCTCGAGCGGTAGAGGCCCATCAGGGCTTCGTTGCCCGCCGGCGCCACCTCGGTCTCGATGAGCAACTGGAAGCGACGCGCCGCCGGTGGCTTGAGGATGGTCAGCTGGTCAGGCGTCGCCAGCAGATCCGCCGGTTTTACCTTCTTGCCGTCGATCTCGATGCGCTTAAGCGTCAGCCCGTCGCCGTCGAGCACCAACGGTGCCGACACGGAGACGTCGTCACGGCGCTCTATCGTGAGGACGGCGGTGACACGCGTTGCGTTTGGCGAAAGGCGGAAGGTAAGGTCGGTTTTCGGAATGAGGTAGTCGTTGGGGCGATAGTCTTCGAGTTTGAAGACCTGGCCGGTGTCCGTGCGCATTCCGTGGGTTTTCCTGTCGATTGCGTTGGCGGCGGATTGTGTCCGCTGGTCCAAGAAATTTGAAGTCCGCGCTCTTTACACGAAACGGCCCCTCGACAAAACTGAGGCAATGCCTATTTCAGGCGTTCCTTCTCCTGTCATCATCACGAGGCACCCATGACCGTCGTCACACCGAAATTCGGCATGGGCGCATCCGTGCTGCGGCGCGAGGATGCCGCCTTCATCCAGGGCCAGGGCCGCTATACCGACGACATCCAGCCGGCTGGCGTCCTGCATGGCTATGTCCTGCGCTCGCCGGTCGCCAAGGCCAGCTTCACCATCGGTTCGACCGAGGCGGCGAAGACGGCACCTGGCGTTCATCTGGTGCTGACCGGCAAGGATCTTGCCCATCTCGGCGATCTGAAATCCGGCGTCATGCAGGAACAGCCGGACGGCACCAAGGCTCCGACGCGCGACATCCCGATCCTGTGCGGCGACCGCGTCAACTATGTCGGCGATGCCGTTGCCTTCGTCGTCGCCGACAGCCGAGCCTTGGCGCAGGATGCCGCCGAACTGATCGATGTCGACTATGACGGCGAAGATGCGGCCTCCGGGACGGCAACGGCATTGGCCGAAGGCACGCCGCTGGTCTGGCCGGAGCTTGGTTCCAACCGCGCCTTCAGCTACCACATGGGCGACAAGAAAAAGACCGAAGCGGCTTTCGCCAAGGCCGCCCATGTCACCCGCATCGAGTTCGTCAACAACCGGCTGGTGTGCAACTACATGGAGCCGCGCTCCGCGATCGGCGAATGGAACGTCGAGGAGAAGCGCTTCGTGCTGACCACCGGGTCGCAAGGCGTGCACTCCATGCAGTATATCCTGGCCAGCGTGTTCAAGATCAAGAAGGACCAGCTGCGCGTCATCACGCCTGATGTCGGCGGTGGTTTCGGGCCGAAGAGCTTCGTCTACCGCGAATATCCGCTGGTGCTGGAAGCGGCAAAGCGGCTTGGCCGCCCGGTGAAATGGGCCGGTGACCGCACGGAGCACTTCCTGACCGACGCGCAAGGCCGCGACAATTTCGTCACGGCCGAGATGGCGCTGGACAAGGACGGCCGCTTTCTCGGCATGAAGGTGGACCTGCTCGCCAACATCGGCGCCTATATCTCGCAATACGGCCCGTTCATCCCCTATATCGGCGTCACCATGTCGACCGGTGTCTACGATATCCAGGCGCTCGATGTCTCGGTGACCGGCCTTTACACCAACACCTGCCCGGTCGATGCCTATCGCGGTGCCGGCCGGCCGGAAGCGGCGTTCCTGTTGGAAAAGCTGGTCGATGCCTGCGCCCACGATCTCCGCCTGCCTGTCGAGGAGATCCGCCGCCGCAACTTCATCCGGCCGGAGCAATTTCCCTACCGGACGCAAACCGGCCGCCTCTACGACACCGGTGAATTCGAAGGCCATATGGAGCGCGCTATTGAGCAATCCGAATGGAAAGCGTTTCCCGAGCGGCTGGCGCAATCGAAGGCCGGCGGAAAAATCCGCGGCCTCGGCATGGCGACCTATATCGAGGCCTGTGCCTTTCCGGGCTCCGAACCGGCCTTCGTCGAACTCAACGGCGATGGCACGGTGACGCTGAAGATCGGCACCCAGACCAACGGACAGGGGCACGCCACCGCCTATGCCCAGTTCCTGTCGGAAAAGCTCAATCTCGACATCGACAAGATCCATGTCCGCCAGGGCGATACCGATGAATTGAAAGCCGGCGGCGGCACCGGCGGCTCGCGCTCCATACCGCTGGGGGGTGTATCGGCTTCCCGCGCGGGCGAGGATCTGGCCAACAAGATCAAGCGCATCGCCGCCGACGAGCTTGAAGCCTCGGCCGGCGACATTGAGCTGTCTGATGGTGTTGCCCGCATCGTCGGCACCGATCGCTCGATCGATTTTTCCGCCATCGCCAAGGCCGCCAAGACGCCGGATGATCTCAAGGGCTTTGGCGAGTTCGTGCAGGACGAATGCACCTATCCCAACGGCACTCATATCTGCGAGGTCGAGATCGATCCCGACACCGGCGCGACCGAGATCGTCCGCTACACCATCGTCGACGATTTCGGCGTCACCGTGAACCCGATCCTGCTCGCCGGCCAGGTGCATGGCGGCGTCGTGCAAGGCATCGGCCAGGCACTGACCGAGGACACCATCTATGGCGAGGACGGACAGCTTTTGACGGCGAGCTTCATGGATTACGCCATGCCGCGCGCCGACAATTTCCCGTTCTTCCATTTCGAGACCCGCAACGTGCCTTCGACCACCAATGCACTCGGCATCAAGGGCGCGGGCGAGGCCGGCACCATCGGCTCGACCCCGGCGGCACTCAATGCGGTGACTGACGCGCTCTGGCGCGCCTATGGCGTCAAGCACATCGATATGCCGGCAACGCCGGCGCGTATCTGGGCGACCATCCGAGAAGCGTCGGGAGCGTGACAGCAGGCCCCGGCAGCCCCCCGGCCACAGCCAGCGGTGATGCCGGCGGGCACAACACGCTAACCGGCATCATGTTCAAGATCGTGTCGGTGGCGGTCTTCGTCGGCATGCAGACCTGCATCAAAGCCGCAGGCACGGTTCCGGCCGGCCAGATTGTCTTCTTCCGCTCTTTCTTCGCTATCTTCCCGATCATCGCCTTCCTGGCCTTCAGGAAGGAACTCGGCACTGCCTTCACCACCAACCGTCCGTTCAACCACATCGCCCGCGGCCTGGTCGGCGTCTGCGCCATGGGGCTCGGCTTTTTTGCGTTGACCCGGCTGCCGCTGCCGGAAGCGATCACGCTGAATTACGCGCAGCCGCTGCTGGTGGTGGTGTTCAGCTCCATCTTCCTCGGCGAGGCCATCCGTGTCTATCGCTGGAGTGCGGTCGCGGTCGGCCTGGTCGGCGTGCTGATCATCTCCTGGCCGGAACTGACGCTGCTGAGTTCCGACGAGGCGCTCGACGATCAGGAAGTGCTTGGCGTCATCGCCGCTCTTGTCGCCGCGGCGATCTCGGCCGTCGCCATGCTCCTGGTGCGCAATCTCGTGCAAAGCGAGCGCACAGCGACCATCGTGCTGTGGTTTTCGGTGACGGCGAGCGTCATGTCGCTGCTGTCGCTGCCATTCGGCTGGCAGGCGCTGACGCCGCTCCAGGCGGCTCTTCTTGTTGCCGCCGGCTTCTGCGGCGGCCTCGGCCAGATCCTGATGACGGCAGCCTATCGCCATGCCGAAGCCTCGGTTGTGGCGCCGTTCGAATATACGTCGATGATCCTCGGCGTCGTCGTCGGCTATCTCGTCTTCGGCGACGTCGCCACGCTCCATATGCTTGTCGGCGGCCTGATCGTCGTCGCCGCCGGCATTTTCATCATCTGGCGCGAACGCCAGCTTGGCCTGGAGCGCACCCGCACGCGCAAGGCATCTTTGCCTGAAGGGTGATTACGACAGCTCGGCCCGCTCCTTCGCCAACCGCACCAACACCGTTCTCGTCTGCTCATCGGCTGGAAAAAACGATTCGATCGCCAGTTCCGACAGGGTCACGTCGAGCGGCGTGCCGAAGACGGTGATGGTGCTGATGAACGACAGCACCTGGTCGCCGTGCGCAAGCCTGAGCGGGTGCACGATGGGGTTCGGCTCTACCGACACCGGCCGGCTGCCTTTCAAGCCGGACGGATAAGTCCTCAACTCACGCTCGAGTTCGATCAGCACCGCGTCGCCGCTCGCGTCATTCTGGTGTTTCAGGCGCTCGAGCAGATGCGTCCGCCATTCCTGGAGATTGACGATGCGTGGCGCGATGCCGCCGGGATGCAAGCTGAGGCGAAGCACGTTGACCGGCGGCGTCAGCAGCGAAGCCTCGCTGACATCGGCAAGGAAGGGGGCAATGGCGGCATTGGCCGAAACCAGGTTCCAGTGGCGGTCGACGGCGAGTGCCGGGAAAGGCTCGTGGCCTTTGAGGACGATCTCGACCGCCGCCATCGCCGGCGCCATCGTGGTGTCGGTCAATGAGCGCTCGCCGAAGCTCGGCGCAAAGCCGGCGGCGAGCAGCAACTGGTTGCGCTGCCTCAGCGGTATCGACAATTGCTCGGCCAGATGCAGCACCATGTCGCGTGAGGGCGCGGCGCGGCCGCTTTCGACGAAGCTCAGATGCCGCTGCGAGATTTCGGCCTCCATGGCGAGGTCGAGTTGAGACATGCGGCGGCGGGTGCGCCACTCGCGAATGAGGCTGCCGGCGGAGGTTTGGGCTGTTGTCATGAGGGCATGGTTAGACTGGGAGAGGGGGGCATTTCAATTACGTCTGAGGTCATAGTTCTTGCCGGCGTTCGCCTATCCACATTGGAGATTGGCGAAAGCGGAGATGACAGCCAATCTCCCCCTTCGTGGAGGAGACTGGCCAATCACCCAAGTGCGCGCAGCTTCGCCTTGACTTCGAGAAAATCCCGCCACGCCAGCTTCTTGTGCGACGGGGTTCGCAGGAGATAGGCCGGATGCAGCGTCGGCATGGCCGGGATGGCGATGCCGGACGCCGTCGTGTGGGCGCGCCAGTTGCCGCGCAGCCGCAATATGCCTTCCGAGGTGTTGAGCAAGGTCTTGGCTGACGGGCCGCCAAGGTTGATCAGCACCTTCGGATTGACCAGTTCGATCTGCCGCTCGATGAACGGCCGGCAGATCTCGGTTTCGTGCGGCGTCGGCGTGCGATTGCCCGGCGGCCGCCAGGGAATGACATTGGCGATATAGACTGAAGTACGGTCGAGCCCGATCGCCGCCAGCATGCGGTCGAGCAGCCGGCCCGATCGGCCGACGAAGGGCAGGCCCTCGATGTCCTCGTCGCGGCCGGGTGCCTCGCCGACCAGCATCACGGCGGCGTCCGGGTTGCCGTCGGCGAACACCAGGCTCTTGGCGGTGGCCTTGAGATTGCAGCCCTCGAATGCCGCCATGTGCTGGCGAAGCTCGTCCAGCGTCGTTGCTGTCGTCGCCAATTGGCGAGCCAGTGCCGCCTGCGCTTCGTCGGGAACGGTGGCCGACGTTGGGCGCGCAACCGGCGGCGCACTTGATCTGTCACCTGGTTCGGGGCGAGACATATTCGTCGAACGCTGCGGTGCGGCGATATCACCCGAAGACGCCGCCGCGCGCTCCATGGGCTTTGGCGCAACCTCGGCGAATCGGTTCACGGGCTGGTCTTCAAGCGCCTCGTCGACGCCCACGCTGGCATAAAAGGCCAGCAAGTCGGCGATGTCAGGTCTGTTGTTTGGGGAAGCGGCAGTCATGCCGGCACATTCATCCGCGCGAGCACGATTTGCAAGTTTGTGATTGGCGAAAGCGGTGATGACAGCCAATCTCCCTCCTTGAGGGGGAGATGGCCGGCAGGCCAGAGGGGGTCGTCGCGCGTAGAGCGTCAACCTCCTCTGTCGGCGAAGGGGAGTCGCGTCCGGTCGTGCCGCCCCTCGAGGGGGGAGAGCGCGCCCCGCATCCGCGCCTCATCCCGTCGGTATGCGTGGATCCTGCACGAGGTAAAACGTCCAGCGCGGCGTGTAATCAGTCATCAGGAATTCGAACCTGGCGGTTTTCAGCGGGTCGACCTTGCCATTCCTGAACAGCAGCCGGTCATAGGGTTCGAAATCGCGATCGAAATCGGCGAAATTGCTCGACAAGATATTGTCTGGCGTCTTGTTGCGCTGGTCGAAGGAAAGCCCGTCGCCGAACACGCTCGGTCGATTCAGGATCTCCTGCAATTCGAACTGGAATTCGACCCAGGCCTGGCCGCTGTTGTTGAGCACCTCGATGCGCATATACATCATGCCGTTGGCGAATTCGCCGGCCTTGCCGAATGCCTGGATCGGTTTTGTCGTGCGGATCGTCAGCGTCACCGGCGTTGACGAATTCAGCTCTTCGGTGATGACGAAAGGATCGTCCTTCGTTCCGATGCCCGAGGCGCCGGTGATGTGGAAGCCGCCAAGCTCGTCGGAGAAGGAGTAGGCGCCTGCCGCCCAGACCTTCACTTCGTCGGCGGCAGCGTGATGCGGCGCCAGCATCAGAAGGGCCAAAAGGAGCGCCCGGCGGATCCGGCCGGGCGGGAAAAGAAAGCGCGTGGATGAAAAGCCGGCTGGCCCAGGAATGCGCATGGCGTGAAGTATGGCCGATAAGCAAGCCGTCGAACAATTAAAAACGCGCGCCTCGCAGGCAATGCCGGGCGAAAAGCAGTCTTCCAGCCTCGCAATGCGCGACTTTTTGGCCAAAACGGCATTGTCACGTATGCGCCGGTTTCCTGTCGTCAATTGATGCGCTATGCAGCGCGGGAGCCAGCAAGATACCCGAATGGGATAAGCCAGTGCGGAGGGGTTGATGAGCGACATCGAACGCGAAAGCATGGAATTCGACGTGGTTATCGTCGGTGCCGGACCGGCGGGCCTCGCCGCCGCCATCCGCCTCAAGCAGGTCAATCCCGAGCTTTCGGTCGTCGTCCTGGAGAAGGGCGGTGAGGTCGGCGCCCATATCCTCTCCGGCGCCGTTGTCGATCCGATCGGCATCGACCGGCTCTTGCCGGGCTGGCGCGACGAGGACGGCCATCCCTTCAAGACGCGGGTCACATCGGACCATTTCCTGGTCCTTGGTCCTGCCGGCTCGTTTCGCCTGCCCAACATGCTGATGCCGCCGCTGATGAACAATCATGGCAACTACATCGTCTCGCTCGGCAATGTCTGCCGCTGGCTGGCGACCAAGGCCGAAGCGCTCGGTGTCGAGATCTATCCGGGCTTTGCCGCCGCCGGCCTGCTCTACAATGAGCAAGGCGCCGTCACCGGTGTCGTCACCGGCGACATGGGCGTCGAGAAGGACGGAACGCACGGTCCGGGTTTCGCACCCGGCATGGCGCTGATGGGCAAATATGTGCTGATCGGGGAGGGCGCTCGCGGCTCGCTCGCCAAGCAGTTGATCGCCAGATACAAGCTTTCCGATGGCCGCGAACCGGGCAAATACGGCATCGGCCTGAAGGAACTCTGGCAGGTCAAGCCGGAGAACCACCGTCCGGGCCTGGTCCAGCATTCCTTCGGCTGGCCGCTTGACTTGAAGACCGGCGGCGGCTCGTTCCTCTACCATCTCGAGGACAATCAGGTGGCGGTCGGCTTCGTCCTCCACCTCAATTACAAGAACCCCTGGCTGTCGCCCTTCGAGGAATTCCAGCGCTTCAAGACCCATCCGGCGATCAGCGGGACTTTCGACGGCGCCAAGCGCCTCGGCTATGGCGCGCGCGCCATCACCGAGGGCGGCTGGCAGTCAGTGCCGAAACTCTCCTTCCCCGGTGGTGCGCTGATGGGATGTGCGGCGGGCTTCGTCAACGTGCCGCGCATCAAGGGCTCGCACAATGCCGTGCTGTCCGGCATGCTGGCGGCCGAGCATGTCGCAGAGGCGATCGGTGCCGGGCGCGCCAACGACGAACTCGCTTCCTACGAGGAAGCCTGGCGCGCGACCGACATCGGCAAGGATTTGAAGAAGGTGCGCAACGTCAAGCCGCTGTGGTCGCGCTTCGGCACGATCGTCGGTGTCGGCCTCGGCGGCCTCGACATGTGGCTGAACACGCTGTTCGGTGTCTCGCCCTTCGGCACGCTGAAGCATGGCAAGGCCGACTATGCGACGCTCGAGCCTGCCGCCCGGCACAAGAAGATCGCCTATCCGAAGCCCGATGGCGTGCTGACCTTCGACAGGCTGTCCTCGGTGTTCCTGTCCAACACCAATCACGAGGAAAACGAGCCGGTCCACCTGCTTGTCGGCGACATGGAACTGCAGAAGCGGTCCGAGCACGATGTCTTTGCGGGCCCCTCGACGCGTTACTGTCCGGCCGGGGTTTACGAGTGGGTCGACAAGGACGGCAATGCCGCCGCCGATCCCACGGCCAAGGATGTGCGCTTCGTCATCAACGCGCAGAACTGCGTCCACTGCAAGACATGCGACATCAAGGACTCGAACCAGAACATCAACTGGGTGCCGCCGCAAGGCGGAGAAGGCCCGGTCTACCAGGGCATGTAGGCTCGCGCCGGCCACAGCGTGCAAAGCCCCGACGACGGCTCGGGTCTCCCGTGGCATGTGAAACATTAGGACTGTTGAAACTGCCGCGCGCTTATGGTTCCATTCCTTGACGATAAGGAGATGGCCAATGCGCCTGGCGGTTCTGGCATGCCTTGTGGCGATCGCTGCGCTGTTCGGTTTGGCTTCGGCGGCCTCGGCCGGCACCAGGGTGGTGGTCAAGACGCGGACCTACGACATCACCGGGACCACGGGGCTGGCGCTGATGCAGGCTATGGACCGCAAGGGGCCGAAGCACGGCTTCATGACGCACGCCATCGCGTTGACCGGCTACGCAGTGGATTGGGACCTTGACACCAGCCAGGACAATGGCGTTTGCCGCTTGCGGCGCGCCAACGGCACGCTCAATCTCTTCTATACGTTTCCGCGTGTCGCCTCGGCCACCACGCCGACGCTCCGGAAGCGATGGACGCGGTTCTTCGCCGGCGTCCGCGCCCATGAGGAAACCCATGGCCGCATCGCCAGGGAGATGATGCGGGCCACGGAAAGATCGATCTCCGGCCTCAGGATTGCCGACGACCGGTTCTGCTACAAGACACGTCGCGAGGCACAGCGACGTATCAAGGCCACCAATGCCGTATATGAGGCCAAGCAGCTCGCTTTCGATGCGCGCGAGCATCGCGATGGCGGCCATGTCCAGCATCTCGTCATCGCTTTGGTCAGGCCCTGATCCTTCAGCCTGGCGTCTTGCCGGTCTGGCTTATGGCCGCGGTCGCGGTTTCATGTTCATCGAGCGGCTTTTGCTGGTTCAGCCTGAGCGAGAACTCCACCATGACCGGAAGGTGATCCGAGCCGGTGTCCTCCAGCCGTGTCGCGGAATGGATGGTCACGCCGCCCTTGCTGAAAACCTGGTCGATCGGCAGGCCGGCGAAGCGCCGCAGGAAGTCCGGCAGCTTGATGTGGATCCAGGTCGGGCCGGCGGACGGCATCACGGTCAGCCCGCCAAGCGCCGCGACCCGCCGCACGGCGGCACTCCATGGCGCGGCATTGCAGTCGCCCGCCATGATGGCCGTCTCGCCGAGCGCGGAAAGCGGCTCCGTCAACTCGCCGATCTGCCAGTACTGCTCGCGTGGCCACGGCCAACTGAGGTGGATCGCCGCGACATCGACGTCGATGCCGCCGAAGTCGACGGTCGCTGTCGCCATGGCGCCGCGCCTTTCGCAACGCGCCTCGGTGCCCGCGGCAAAGGGCCTCCGCGAGAGCAGCGCGACGCCGAATATCCCGTTGGGATAGGGACAGAGGATCCGGTATGGATAGGCGCTGCTGATATAGCCAAGCTCGGTCGCCCACATCGCCGATACCTCGTCGAGGGTGATCACGTCGGGATTGGTCCGGCCGATCAGCGACAGCACCTTCTTCGGCGTCGGATTGTCGTAGCGCAGGTTCATCTGCAGCAGCTTGTAGATCGCGCGGTCGTCGTTCTTGGCTTCATAGGCGGCCTGAACCGGCCACAGGCGGGAGAAGGACAGCGACCCGGAAGTGGTGGCGAAGGCCGCCACGGCAAAAAGCAGTGCCACGGCCGCCTGCAGGCGAAATGTCGTGGCCAGCAGCGGCAGCGCACAAAGAGCCATCAGCACGGCAAGGTGGACGCGGAAATGCGAGAAGGAATCGAAGGCGGGATGCAGCGTTCCGAAAAACCCGGCCACCAGAGCGATCGAACAGGCCAGCATTGCCAGGAATGCAACCGAAATCAGCAATGTCCCGAGGCTCGCTCTCTCCATGCCGCCTGCTTATCGGCAGAAATGCGGCCCAATCAAGATGAGAAATGCCGCCGCGATGCGTGGCATCGGCCTACTGGAACGCCGTTTCCGAAAAACTTCTGAGCTTGCGCGAATGCAACCGCTCCATCGGCATTTCCGCGAGCTTCTCCATCGCCCTGATGCCGATGGTCAGGTGCTGCGCCACCTGGCGCTTGTAGAATTCGGTCGCCATGCCGGGCAGCTTCAACTCGCCATGCAGCGGTTTGTCCGAAACGCACAGCAGCGTGCCGTAGGGAACACGGAAGCGGAAGCCATTGGCGGCGATGGTCGCCGATTCCATGTCGAGTGCGATGGCGCGAGATTGCGACAGACGCTGGACCGGGCCACGCTGGTCGCGCAGTTCCCAGTTGCGATTGTCGATGGTGGCGACGGTGCCGGTGCGCATGATGCGCTTCAGGTCATAGCCGGTAAGGCCGGTGACTTCGGCGACGGCTTCCTGCAACGCCACCTGGATCTCGGCAAGCGGCGGGATCGGCACCCAGACCGGAAGATCGTCGTCCAGCACATGGTCCTCGCGCACATAGGCATGCGCCAGCACATAGTCGCCAAGCGCCTGGGTGTTGCGCAGGCCGGCGCAGTGGCCGAGCATCACCCAGGCATGCGGCCTCAGCACCGCAATATGGTCGGTGATGGTCTTGGCGTTGGAAGGCCCGACGCCGATATTCACCATGGTGATGCCGCCATGTCCCGATTTCTTCAGGTGATAGGCCGGCATCTGCGGCAGGCGCGGCGGTGCAACGCCTTCGCTGGGCGCGCTTTGCCCGCTCTTGGTGATGACATTGCCCGGCTCGACGAACTCCGTGTATCCGCCGCCGCCATTGGCCATCAGGTCGCGGGCACGGGCGACGAACTCGTCGATGTAGAACTGATAATTGGTGAACAGCACGAAGTTCTGGAACTGCTGCGGCGTGGTTGCCGTATAGTGCGACAGCCGGTGCAGCGAATAATCGATGCGCTGCGCCGTGAAGGGCGCCAGAGGCCTCGGCTCGCCAAAGGCGACTTCGAAGGTGCCGTTGGCGATCTGGTCGTCGGTGCCATCGAGATCCGGCACGTCGAACAGGTCGCGGATCGGCCGCTTGATGCGCTCTGCCGTCGCGCCGTCGACATGGGTGCCTTCAAGGAAGGCGAAATGCAGCGGGATGGGTGTGGTCGATTCCGACACCGTGACCGCAACCCCATGATTGCGCATGATCAGGCGCAACTGCTCGACGAGGTAGCTTTCGAACAGGCCCGGCTGGGTGATGGTGGTGGAAAAATGCCCGGGCGTCGGCATATGGCCATAGGCCTGGCGCGAGTCGATCTGGGTGAACGAGTTGGTGGTGACACCGATCTCCGGATAAAAGGCCCGGTAGCGCTTGCCATTGTCGCCGCCTGCTGCCGCCAGCTCTGCAAAGGAGTCGCGCAGGAATTTGGTGTTGCGGTCGTAAAGCGCCTGCAGTGCCTTGACTGCTTTTTCGGCGCTATCAAAGCTTTGCCGGCCAAAAGGCTCCGGCATGACGACAGATTCGATGGCTTGTGGGTAGATTCGCTTTTCCATGGCTCAATATAGAGACTTGGATCGGCACTTGGGAGGGGTGTCGCGACCGAAGGCGGCCAAAGCGCCGTTTTTCTTCAACCGCGCTGCAGGCTGACCAGGAGCACAAAGCCGACGCCGGACTTCTTCAGGGCTGGTGCGTCGATCGTCGAGCCGGCGTCAGTGCGCATCATCGGCACGGCCAGAACCGGAGCGGCCAGCACCGTCAGGATAAGCGCCGCCCGCGGCAGAAGCCGAAGGGTCTTGAGAGTGTTGGCGGCGATGCGGTTCATGGCGTTCAGCTTTTCTTTCGAGGTCTTGGTTTCTTTGGTCAGTTGCGAAGATGGGTGGGGCAGGCGAGGCGGCAGGTTCTGGAACTGGCTTCGTCCCAGGCGCGGGCCGGACGGCCCGCTTCGGCGACGAGGATGGCGAAGAACATTCCAAACAGGCTCACCAGCAGGCAGACGATGGTGAAGCGGCGAGCAAGCATTGGGTCGGTCTCCTTCAACACGCCGGAGAATGCCCTGATGCAACTGAACCGGCTCTGATGCCGGCGTTCATCTGCCGTTCAAGATGATTGACGGGTTTCGACGGCGCCGGCGTCGGTTTGGATAGCCGCCGGTGGGTATCGAGCATCATCGGCGCAGGATGTGTCGACAAACGAAAACGGGGCCCGTCGAGGCCCCGTCATCATGTCGCAAGGATGCGCTCGATCAGAGCTTGTGCCAGGTCTGGCTCTTGCAGATCAGTCCGCCGAGCACGCAGCCGCTCATCTTGAGAGAGCTGCCCGACAATGTCGCCTTGCCCGAATAGGTCTTGTCGTTTGCCGGATCGGTGATGTTGCCGGCATATTTGTTGTCGCCTGTCGCCTTGAGCGAGCCGATGGTCTTGCCGGCATATTTCCCGGACTTGAGCGTGATGGAAAACGAGCCGCCGCCGGCGATGGCCGCGGTTTCGCCGGCCTGCGTCTTCCAATTGCCTTCGATCGGATCGGCCCATGCCGCACTCGCCACGATCAATGTGGCCGCAAGGGCCAGGCTCAGTTTTCGAAACATGTCTTCCTCCCTGTGGATGTCCGGCCGGATGCTCCGCCTCGCCGGTCTGCCGCTTACGCAAACGTAAGCTAATCCAGCTCCCGGCAAAACAAAAGCGGTGCCGTAGCGGAAGACTTTGGGATTTTGCAGCCGCCTGAAAGCGCCTCCTCGACGATGAAATGAAACGATCGGCGCATCGCCTTTGTTCGCCGTGGTTAGCGAAGTCTTGCCCCCGCGCGAGAAAACTTTCGTCAAATTTGAGGCAAGCAGGCTGAATTGCTGGGTTTGTATCCTTAACGAATTTCGGCGTTTACCTCTTGTTTTAGCTTTGTTTTCCTCAAATTAAGCACGCCATTTAACGACGGATTCAAGCCTGCACGGCATTCTCGAAAGCATCGGAAGAGCAGCCGGCAAGACGAAAGAAGGCAGCTCTCGGGAGCCTGACAGGGCCGGAAAACAGGGGATTGAAATGGCACGTTTTGAAATGCTTGAAGCAGGTTTCGGCGCCATGGGAGCAACTGCCCAGGCCGACATCCTTTTCGAACTGGGCATGATGTATGCGACCGGCCGCGATTGCGAGACCGACGTCGTTGCCGCCCACAAATGGTTCAACATCGCCGCTATCAAGGGCTCGGCCCGCGCCGCCGAGCTGCGCTCGGAACTGTCGGCCGCCATGTCGAAGGTCGAGATCGCCACGGCGCTGCGCGAAGCCCGCGAATGGATGACCATGCACTGAAATCTGCCAATCGCAAACAGATCCATCGAAGACAGGGAAGCTCCGGGATCAAAGCCGCACAGACGGCCAGACCCGGCGAAATTGAAGGCCGCGCAAGACGGTCACGAAGGCAAGGGAAAGAACGCGGCAGGCTGCAAGGCCCAGTCGTGCGCGACACAGGGAAGCTGAGCGGATTTTTAGGCGCGGGGGCGCCTGGAGATTGCTCGACGGGCAAAAAAGCCGCGACCAGCCGGAACAAGGCTGGCGTGGCTTTTTGCGTGGATGACGTCTTGCAGGCCCAATCGAGCGGCGCCAATGCGCCTAGACAGGCCGAATGAAGGATGAAATTGTCCGGCCTCTCTGGAAGAAGCGCGGCCGGGGCGGCCGCGCGTGAGTGGAGGAGTTCTACCATCATGAAAAAATTGAGTATTTTGAACGCGGCCATATTCGGCCTGATGTTGAGCACGCCGGTCGCATTCGCAGACGACATCACCTTTGCGGTGGTCGGCCCGATGACCGGACAGCTCGCCACCATCGGCGATCAGTTCAAGCAGGGCGCACAAGCTGCCGCCGATGCGATCAACGCCGCGGGCGGTGTCGACGGTCGTCAGATCAAGCTGAGCATCGAAGACGACCAATGCGATCCCAAGCAGGCCGTGTCGGTTGCCAACCGCGTCGTCGCCGATGGCGTCAAGTTCATCGACGGCCATGCCTGCTCGGGTTCCAGCATTCCGGCATCAGCTGTCTATGCCGAAGCCGGCGCCTTGATGATGAGCCCGGCCTCGTCAAACCCGGTGCTGACCGATGCGGCAGCCAAGGCCGGCTGGCCGACGATCATGCGCCTTTATACGCGAGACGATGCGCAGGGCGCCTTCATCGGCCCATGGATCGCCAAGAAGTTTGCCGGCAAGAATGTCGTCGTCCTGCATGACAAGAGCGCCTACGGACAGGGCGTGGCTGACGCCGTCAGGGCAACGATGAATGCCGGCGGCCTCAAGGAGGTCTATTATGACGGCATCAACGCTGGCGAGAAGGACTATTCGGCTCTCGTCACCAAGCTCAAGGATCTGAAGGCCGACGTTGTTTATTTCGGCGGCTATCATCCTGAAGCCGGCCTGATCCTGCGTCAGTCGGCGGAACAGAACCTGAAGTTCCAGCTGATCATGCCGGACTCCATCGCCTCGCCCGAATTCTGGCAGGTTGCCGGCCCGGCCGGCGAGGGCACCATGTTCGTCTTCCCGTCGGATCCACAGGCAAAGCCGGAAGCCAAGGCAGCCGTCGAGAAGATCAAGGCCGGCGGCTTCGTGCCGGAGGGCTTCACGCTGTTCTCTTACGCCACCATCCAGGCTTTCGCCGAAGGCATCAAGCGTGCCGGCAGCGACGACCCGGCCAAGGTTGCCGAAGCGTTGAAGAACGGTACGCCGATCAGCACCGTTGTCGGTGATGTCACCTTCGACGAGAAGGGCGACCTCAAGAATGCCAGCTACGACATCAACCAGTGGCATGACGGCAAATACGCGCCGATCGCGCAGTAATCGCCACCCTGGCGACTGGATGGCATAGAGAAATGGCCGGGTTCATCCCGGCCATTTTTTTGCTTCCCCTGTCGTGGCCTTCCGAACCGTCAGCTCACTGCTGTGGTCGCGGCGTTGTGCTCCTCGACGAACCGCACCAGCACCGTTCCGTCGGTGACCTGTGCGCCCTCTGTGGCGATCTCGGCGATCACGCCGTCATGCGGCGCGGCGATGGTGTGCTCCATCTTCATCGCCTCGAGGATCAGCAGCGGCTGGCCCTTGATCACCGTATCGCCTTTTCCCACGCGCACCAGCTTGACCAATCCCGGCATCGGCGCACGCAGGCTGCCGGTGCTTGCCGCCGCCTCATCGGCCCGTGCCAACGGGTCCGGCACGGCGAAGGTGTAGCCAACGGCGCCTTCGAACACGGTGATATGGCCTGGCCAGCGGGCGAGGCGTGGCGTGGCGCGAAAATCATGCGAATTGGTGTCGCCATAGGGCTTGTCCAGCGCGACCTGGAATCGTCCGTCCGCCCGCACCGAAACCTTCGCCGCGATATCGTCTTCGCCGAACCTCAGCCATGTGCGTCGCGCCACGCTGTGGAAATGGGCATAGCCGACAAGCGACGACCACGGATCGTCGGATGACGGGGTTGCGCCGGCACCGGAGGCCGCAAGAGCGGCGGCAGCAATGGTTTCGTCGCTCGGCGGCGGGACGGTCGCCAAGGTTTCTTGGTGTCTGCCAATCAGGCTGGTGTCGACATCGCCTGCAGCAAAATCCGGATCGGCGGCCAGAGCGGCAAGAAAGGCGGTGTTGACGGTCGAGCCGGCGATCTCGGTCCGGGATAGCGCCGCGCCAAGCGCTTCCAGAGCCCCCTGACGGTCCGTGGCGTGGACGACCAGCTTGGCAATCATCGGGTCGTAATAGGGCGAGATGGCGTCACCCGCCCGCACGCCTGTCTCTATGCGCATCGTGGCGCCTTCGGAGGCCGCGTCTGGAAATTTCAGATGGTGCAGCGTGCCCGTTGCCGGCAGAAAACCTTTCGTCGCGTCCTCGGCATAAATGCGCGCCTCGAAGGCATGGCCGACGAGCGCGATCTCGCTTTGCGTCTTCGGCAGCTTTTCGCCGCTGGCGACCCGCAACTGCCACTCGACCAGATCGGTGCCGGTCACCATTTCGGTGACCGGATGTTCGACCTGCAGGCGGGTGTTCATCTCCATGAACCAGAAGCGGTCGGCTTTCAGGCCCTGCGAGGCATCGACGATGAACTCGATGGTGCCGGCGCCTGAATAATTGATCGCCTTGGCGGCCTTCACCGCCGCATCCGTCATCGCCTTGCGCAAAGCCTCGGTCATGCCGGGCGCGGGCGATTCCTCGATCACTTTCTGGTGGCGGCGCTGCGCCGAGCAGTCGCGTTCATAAAGGTGCACTGCATTGCCGAAATTGTCGCCGAACACCTGCACCTCGATATGGCGCGGCTTGTCGACATATTTTTCGACCAGCACGCGGTCGTCGCCGAAAGCGGCTTTCGCCTCGCGCCGCGCGCTGGACAGCGCCTCGGAAAACTCATCGGGATGCTCGACCCGGCGCATACCCTTGCCGCCGCCGCCGGCGCGCGCCTTGATCAGCACCGGGTAGCCGATCTCGCGTGCCTTGGAGGCAAGCAGCACGATTTCCTGTGCCTCGCCATGGTAGCCCGGCACGACCGGCACGCCGGCCTTTTCCATGAGCCGCTTGGCGGCGTCCTTCAGCCCCATGGCCCGGATCGAGGCCGCCGACGGGCCGATGAAAATCAGCCCCGCCGCCGCCACCTGGTCGACGAAATCGGGATTTTCCGACAGGAAGCCGTAGCCGGGATGAATGGCTTGTGCGCCCGTTGCCAGGGCCGCGGCGATGACCTTGTCACCGCGCAGATAGCTTTCTCCGACGGGCGAGGGGCCGATATGCATCGCCTCGTCGGCCATCTCGACATGCAGGGATCTCGCATCGGCATCCGAATAGACGGCGACAGTGCGCACACCCATCTTGCGCGCCGTCCGGATGACACGGCAAGCGATCTCACCGCGATTGGCGATCAGGATCTTGGCGAACATGGAGCCTCCGCATGTAAGGTTCGAAGTCCATGGGAAGCAGGGCGCTTGAACACCCCCCTCTGTCCTGCCGGACATCTCCCCCGCAAGGGGGGAGATTGGCAGCTTTGCCCTCGCTGCGAACTTTCAGTGTTGGAATTTGGCGAAAGCGATAGCGACCATCGATCTCCCCCCACGTGGGGGAGATGTCCGGCAGGGCAGAGGGGGGTACTGTCCCGTGAGCCATTCCAGCCCTCGGCGTAGAGCACTCCCTTACCAAGGGAGTGCTCTACCTTGCGGTCGGTAGTATCTATTTCGATGACGAAATTGCGCAGCCGCCACTCGCGGTCTTGAGCTTCCACCGTGTCAAGCCGGCTTGGCAATTGCGCAGCGCCGTCTCTTCCGCCGCCTTCTGGGACGGCGCGTTGAGCTTCGTCCCGCAGACAATGTAGAGGTCGACGACACGCGAATAAAAGGTTGTAGCGTAGGCCGAATGACCGCTCGCCGCGACATAACCCTTGTAGGCAACGTTGCATTCGCCCGAACCCAAGGTCGGCGGAAAACGCACGTCTCCCTTGCGTCCTGCGAGCGATTCCGCCGAGCCGGCGTCGGTCGCTGTTAATATTAGAAATGCAGAAAGTATCGAAGCAGCCGTTCCCTGGCAATATTTCAGTTTCATTTCCAGCCTGTCCCCATTGCCCCATGCTGGATAAGCAGTAGCGAATATTTTGCCTCACCGCCAGTTCACTGTTTGAGAATCGAAGCCGCCTATGCTGATGAATCGATTGGTCCATACAGTTCAGCCTTTTCGCACGGCAGCAACGGCCTGCCGCTATAGTTCCGCCGTTTGTCCGTCGAAGTTGACCGTCCATTCTCACATCCGAAACACGCCGAAGCGCGTCTCCTCGATTTCGGCGTTGAGCGCAGCGGACAGGCTGAGTGCCAGCACGTCGCGGGTCTTCGCAGGGTCGATGATGCCGTCGTCCCAGAGGCGTGCGGACGAATAGAGCGGATGGCCCTCATGCTCGTATTTCATCAGGATCGGCTTCTTGAATTTCGCCTCCTCCTCGGCGCTCCATTCCCCGCCCTTGCGCTCGATGCCTTCGCGCTTGACCATGGCAAGCACCGTTGCCGCCTGCTCGCCGCCCATCACCGAGATGCGGGCGTTCGGCCATATCCACAGGAAGCGCGGCGAATAGGCGCGGCCGCACATGCCGTAATTGCCGGCGCCGAACGAACCGCCGATGATGATCGTCACCTTTGGCACGCGGGCGGTAGCGACCGCCATCACCAGCTTGGCGCCGTCCTTGGCGATGCCGCCCGCCTCGTATTTTCTGCCGACCATGAAGCCGGTAATGTTCTGCAGGAACACAAGCGGGATCTTACGCTGGCAGCATAGCTCGATGAAGTGCGCGCCCTTCACAGCGCTTTCGGAAAACAGCACGCCGTTGTTGGCGATGATGCCGACCGGCATGCCATGCAGATGGGCAAAGCCGGTGATCAGCGTGGTGCCGTAGTTCTGCTTGAACTCGTCGAATTCGGAACCGTCGACGATGCGCGCGATCACCTCGCGGACGTCATAGGGCTGGCGCAGGTCGGTAGGCACGATGCCGTACAGTTCATCCGCGGGATGAAGCGGCGGAATCGATTTCTGTAAGTTCAGACTTACAGTCTTGTTCCGATTCAGGTTTTTGACGATGCGTCGGCAAATGGCGAGCGCATGGTCGTCGTCGAGTGCATAGTGGTCGGCAACACCGGAAAGCCGCGTGTGCACATCGGCGCCGCCGAGATCCTCGGCGCTGACGTCTTCACCAGTGGCCGCCTTCACCAGCGGCGGACCGCCGAGGAAGATGGTCGCCTGGTTGCGCACCATGATCGTCTCGTCGGACATCGCCGGCACATACGCTCCGCCCGCCGTGCAGGAACCCATGACGCAGGCGATCTGCGGAATGCCTGATGCCGACATATTGGCCTGGTTGTAGAAAATGCGGCCGAAATGCTCCCGGTCGGGAAACACCTCGTCCTGGTTGGGCAGGTTGGCACCGCCGCTGTCGACGAGGTAGATGCAAGGCAGATTGTTCTGCTGCGCGATCTCCTGCGCCCGCAAATGCTTCTTCACTGTCAGCGGATAATACGTGCCGCCCTTCACCGTGGCATCGTTGACGACGACCATGACCTCGGTGCCTTCGACGCGGCCGATGCCGGCGATCATGCCGGCCGAAGAGATCTCCTCGCCATACATCGACCATGCCGCGAACTGGCCGATCTCGAGGAAGGGCGAGCCGGTGTCGAGCAATTGCGCCAGGCGCTCCCGCGGCAACAGCTTGCCGCGCGAAACATGCCGCTCGCGCGCTTCATCCGAGCCGCCGCGCTCGACGGCCGCCGCCTTCTCCGCAATGTCGGCGACCAGCGCCCGCATGCGCTCGGCATTGGCACGGAAGGCTTCGGAGGAGGGGGATATCTGGGTTTGCAATGGAGCCATGTCCAACCCCTACATCTGCGCCAGGAGTTTGCCGTTGCGGCGTTCGAAAATCTTGTCGGACAGCAGATTGAAACCGTCCTTGAACGTAACGTCTATCATCTGCCTGGCCGCGCTTTGGGCTTGCGGATTGCCTGCATCGAAGACGAACAACTGGTCTCGGCGTGGCAGGGCGAACAAAACATCGCCAGGAAACTGTGGTTTGATTGACAACCAGAAATCGTCAACAAGTATAAGGCTTGTGGACAACATAGTATTGCCGTCGACATAATACAGGCACGCTAACGCGGCTTCTCCGTCGGAAACAATTCTAGGAAGCCATTTCTTTACGTTGTCCAGCGCAACGACCCGCAAATCCGAAAGCGCCCGACCTGGGAAGTCTTTTGGTGCCACGGGTGACACCGAATCCGGAAGGTCGACCATATAGACAACCGAGATCTCACCAACCAGCGGTTCATACAACAAATCCAAACCCATCGATTTGAGGTGCTCGACATATTGCTGGGTCCGGATCACCGCGATGAGATTTTCTTCGCTCGCCTTGGTCGGTCGCGTTTCGGTGAGGCTTCGGACAAGTCTGTCTATAGCCGCATCAGCGTCCTCGTCGGGGTATGAGTTTAAGTAGCCGAACACGTTTGTGACGTCGGGCGTCACTTCCACGCCGCCGATTTTTGCACTGATCTTTGCGGGATCCGATGGGTCTACGATAGCGCTATCGACACCCGGCTGCCGTTTGAGTGCGGCGATTACGAGCCCTCTGAATTCCGCAATGTCAGAGAAGCGCCGCTTCTGCGCCTTGGCTTGTCCGAGAAAGCCCGCAATTGAGGAAAACAAAGCCATCGCAAATATTCCCCGCCTTGTGATTGGATGCGCCAATGAGAGGATCATCTATGGCCCTGCTTATCTCTCAATACTCGCAAAACTACAGCCTCCCACGAGATGGGTGTTTGACGTGTCAAGCAATCCGCAGTCCGGCACACTTGCATTCCCTTGCTAGGCATCACATCCCCTCGGCCATGATCTCGCGGCCGATCAGCCAGCGGCGGATTTCGCTTGTGCCGGCGCCGATCTCGTAGAGCTTGGCGTCGCGCAACAGGCGGCCGGTCGGATAGTCGTTGATATAGCCGTTGCCGCCAAGCAGCTGGATGGCGTCCAGCGCCATCAGCGTCGCCTTCTCGGCGGCAAACAGCACGCAGCCGGCGGCGTCCTTGCGTGTCGTCTGGCCGCGGTCGCAGGCGGCGGCAACGGCATAGACATAGGCGCGCGCGGCATTCATCACCGTGTACATGTCGGCCAGCTTGCCTTGCACCAGCTGGAACTCGCCGATCGCCTGGCCGAACTGCTTGCGCTCATGCGCATAGGGGATCGTCACGTCGAGGCAGGCCGCCATCAGGCCGATCGGGCCGCCCGCAAGCACGGTGCGTTCATAGTCAAGGCCCGACATCAGCACCTCGACGCCGCGCCCCTCCTCATGCAACACGTTTTCGAACGGCACTTCGACATCCGAAAAAACCAGTTCGCCGGTGTTGGAGCCGCGCATGCCGAGCTTGTCGAGCTTTTGCGCCACGGAAAACCCGGCCATCGCTTTCTCGACGATGAAGGCGGTGATGCCGCGCGATTTCAGGTCCGGGTCGGTCTTGGCGTAGACGACCAGGGTCTCGGCGTCAGGCCCGTTGGTGATCCACATCTTGGTGCCGTTGAGCACGTAGCGGTCGTTGCGCTTTTCGGCACGCAGCTTGAGCGAGACGACGTCCGAGCCGGCGCCGGGTTCCGACATCGCCAGCGCGCCGACCCGCTCGCCCGAGCACAGTGGCGGCAGGAATTTTCCCTTCTGCGCTGGCGTTCCCCAGCGGTTGATCTGGTTGACGCAGAGATTGGAATGAGCACCATAGGAGAGGCCGACCGAGGCCGAAGCGCGCGAGATTTCCTCGACGGCGATCACATGCGCGAGATAGCCCATGCCGCTGCCGCCGAAATCGGGATCGGCCGTGATGCCGAGCAGGCCGAGCGCACCGAGTTCACCCCACAGATGCGCCGGAAATTCGTTCGAGCGATCGATGTCGGCGGCGATCGGAGCGATCCGGTCCTGGGCGAAGCGCCGCACCAAGTCGCGCAGCGCCTCGATCTCCTCGTCATGCCCGAAGCTGAGCGTGTTCGTGTACATTTTTCTCCTCCCTGCGCATGACCCCGAAAATCGGCTTTGATTTTCGGAAAGGGATCATGCGCGAAATCAAAATGCTGCAGCGTCCTTTGCGCGCCCGAAGGGGCGCGCGGCGCTGTAGGCGTCGATCTTCGCGCCGACGAGCCGCATTGTCATTGAAAGATATGTCGCGGTCACTTCGGCGATCGACAGGCGTTCGCCCGGCCGAAACCAGACGATGACGCCAGTCATCATCTGGATCAGGGCCATGGCGGTCAGCCCGGTGTCGTCGATGCTGAAGGTGCCCGTCTCGGCGCCATCGCGTAAAATAGTGCGCAGTTCCTTTTCGTAGGCAGTGCGCATGCGCAGGATCTGCGTCAGCCGTTCGGGCGACAGGCTGCGCAATTCCATGTTCGACACATGCGTGGCGTGCCGTCGCTCGATATGAAAGGCGATGTGATTGCGCACATAGGCCGAGAGCAGTTGCGCCGAATCTGCGTTCGCCGGGCGGGCTGCCTCCCATGCTGTGGCCAGACCCTCCATGTGCTCGCGCATCAGCGTGAACAGAAGCTCTTCCTTGGTTGGAAAATAGCGGTAGAGCGCGGCCGCCTGGACGCCGACCTCGGCGGCAAGCTGGCGCATCGACATTGCTTCGTAGCCAAACCGCGCGATGAGGTTGACCGCCGCCCCACGGATGGTCGCTTCGGTCTTTTCGCCATCGGATCCGGTCGTGCGCGCCATGTCAGCTCCTCTGTGGAGCGATAATAAAACGAACGTTCGATTAATTCAAGCGGCGCGCTCAGGCAATGATCCTGAACCCGACAAGAACGTGTTGTGTTGCTAAGTCCTCGACGTCGACCCTGGAAACCGAAGCCCCGACCGGCCCTTTCCAGAGGCGCTCGATCATTGTCGAGACCGCCTCATCGAGCCCAGCGATCTGGGCCGTTACAGACCCATCCGCCTCATTGCGGACCCAGCCCGCAAGGCCAAGGCTCGTGGCCTGATCCCGAGCCCAGGCCCTGAAGCCGACGCCTTGCACATTGCCGTAGACCCGCGTCAGCACTACCCTGCGACGATCAGCCATGAATCTCTCCAAGCCTGTCCCGTTTTGAATCTGGCGCGTGGCGTGAGGAATGCAACCGGGAACTGTGCGCGGGCGCAATGGCTGTCCTCTCGGGCTCGAAATTTAATTGACTCCGTCCACTAATTTTGGAAAATACGGCTGCCTCAGGAGTGGCCGCGGATGTTGGACGAACGCAACGCATTGGTGGCCGATGTCAGGCGCTTCAATCGCTTCTACACGCGCACCGTCGGCCTTCTCGACGAGACGCTGACACAAAGTGCATTCACTTTGACCGAGGCGCGCGTGCTGTTCGAACTAGGTCACCGCAGCAACCCGGCTTCCGCCGAAATCGCGGGCGAGCGAGGTTTCCTGGCTGGGGCTTTTCGGCTGGAGAATGGCCCGGCCGCCTCCGAAATATCAAGACAGTTGCGTGTCGATGCCGCCTATCTGACGCGAATCCTGCGCAAGTTCGCGGGCCAGGGGCTAACCGAGGCCAGAACGGACCCGGCTGACCGGCGCCGAAGGGTCCTCTCGCTGACCTCACGAGGCGAGGCAGCGCTTGCCAGACTGCAAGCGGCGGCCGATCGGGACACGGCGCGGCTGATCGAAAGCGTCCCCGACGACAGGTTGCATGAACTGCGCAGCGCCTTGCGCAAGGCGGGGGAATTGCTGGGCGATCCCACCCGTGACAGCAGCGAGGTGACGTTGCGGCCGCATCGCGTCGGCGATGTCGGCTGGGTCGTGCAGCGCCAGGCCCAACTCTATGCCGAGGAATATGGCTGGACGATCGAGTTCGAGGCCATGCTCGCCGAGATCGGCGCCGATTTCATTCGCAATTTCGTGCCCGGCCGCGATTTCTGCTGGATCGCAGAGCGCGGTGGTGAGCCGGTCGGCGCGGTGTTCCTGGTTCATCAGGACGACGAAATGGCCAAGCTGAGAATGCTGCATGTCGAGGCGTCGGCGCGCGGCCTCGGCATCGGCAAACGACTGGTCGCGGAATGCGTGAACCAGGCCCGGGCTTGCGGCTACACCAAGCTGGTGCTGTGGACCAACGACATCCTCGTCGCGGCGCGCGCAATTTACGAACGCGCCGGCTTCAGGCTGGTCTCGCAGGAGCACCACCACAGCTTCGGCAAGGATCTGACCGGCCAGACCTGGGAAATGGATTTTTAGGCTGCTTTGCAGCTGGTTTGCCTGCAGACGGAACCTAATTTCCCCGCGCTGTTGCCAGCGCGCCAGGCAACTCCTCGGCAAGAATGTCGAGCTCGTGATCGAGGCCGACGCTGATGCGGATGCAGCGGTCGAGCCGTGGCACCATCGGCTTGCGGATGAAGACGTCGCGTGACAGCAGACCTTGCAGAACTTTCAGCGCGAAAGCGCCATCGCCGCCGCAATCGATGGTGACGAAGTTGGTCGCCGACGCCAGCGGCTTCAGGCCATTTGCCTCGGCAATGCCGGCGATGCGTCGGCGACCGGCCGAGACCCGCGCCACCACGCTTTGCAGATAGTCCTGATCGGCGAGCGCCTCGACGCCGGCGATCTGCGCCATGCGGCTGACACCATAATGGTTGCGGATCTTCTCGAAGTCGCGGATCACCTGGGCCTCGGCGATCGCATAGCCGCAGCGTATGCCCGCCAGCCCGTAAGCCTTCGAGAAGGTGCGCATGCGGATGACGTTTGGCCTGGAGATATCGATCGGCGGCATCGCCGAGGCCGGCCCGAGTTCGCCATAGGCCTCGTCGAGCACCAGCATGGTGGTTTGCGGCAGCGCCTCGATGAAGCGGATGATCTCGCTCGCCTCCCACCAGCTACCCATTGGATTGTCGGGGTTGGAGAGATAGACCAGCGGGGCCTTGTCCCTACGCACCGCCGCCAGCAGGCCATCCAGGCTTTCCCGGTCGTTCTCGTAAGGGACTGTCACCAGCCGCCCGCCGACACCGGCAATGTGGAAGTTGAATGTCGGGTAAGCGCCGAGCGAGGTAACCACCGCGTCACCAGGCGCGACATACATGCGTGCCACCAGGCTGAGCAGGCCATCTATGCCTTCGCCGACAACGACGTTCTCGGCCTTTACGCCGTGATGCGCGGCGACCGCCACCTTCAGATCGTGATTGTCGGGATCGCAATACATCCACATGTCGCCGGCGATCTCGGCCATCCGAGCGGTGACGCGCGGCGAGGGACCAAAGCTGCTCTCATTGGCGCCGATGCGGGCGCGAAAAGCGCGGCCACGCTCGCGCTCCTGCGCTTCGGGGCCGACAAACGGCACCGTCGAGGGAAGCGCTGCGATGAGCGGCATGAGGGGAGGGCGCTGGTGCATGGTGGAAGCTCGCTTGAAAGGGCCTTCTTGCTAGCGTGGCCGACTTGGCCGTGCAAGCACCCGGCGGTCCGCAATCGTAACGCTGGATTCCTGCGTATCTTTTTGCTAGCGAGACGCAATGAACAATCGTCTGCCGCCTGCCTGGTCCAAGCACCTGAAGGTCCAAACCGGACCGAAACCCAAATTCCCGCAACCGAATCTTCCGAAAGCGAATTCGCTTTCGCGTGCGCAGGCCGACGAGGCGTTGCTGCAGCAGGCATATCAGTTTCAACAAGCCAAACGGCTCGGCGAAGCTCAGGACTTATGCCTGCAAGTTCTGGCGCGCACGCCCAACCATCCACTCGCCCTATATATTTTGGGAACTGTTTGCCTGGGCTACGACGATGAGGCGGCCTTGCGATATTTCGCACGCGCGGTCGGCGAGGAGCCAAAAAACCCCTACTACCACCTTGGGCTGGCTTCGGCCTATGTGAAGGTCAGTGAATATTCGCCAGCAATCAGACATATGCAATACGCCTTGGAGTTGCAGCCAGATCTTATCGAAGCACTTTGTGCATTGGGGGACGCTTATATCGACTTTGACAAACCTGAGATGGCTTTGCCGCTTTATGAGAAGGCACTAAAAATAAACCGGGATCATCCAAAGGTGCGGATCGGACTGGCTCGCGCGCTCACCAGCGTGGGACGGATGGTTGAAGCTGCCGCCTATCTTCAGGAGGCAATCGAACGTCGTATCAAGGTGCCGGCGGCGTACAATGACCTCGTGCAGACACAAAAATTCACCGAAGAGCCTAAGGAGCTCAAAGCCATTCTTGGCGAACTTGGAAATCCGAAGCTTGAACCGGATGGTGCCGAGAACCTTCATCTGGCGGCCGGCAAGGTGCTGAATGATCTCAAACGCTATAAGGATGCATTCGACCATTTCAACAAGTCGAAACAGGCATCAGGCCGCAACTTCGATATCGACCAATACCGTCGCTGGATAGACTCACTGATTGCGACCTTCACGCCTGAGATGCTGGCTGCCAAGGCCGATTACGGAAATCCTTCGGAAATTCCCGTGTTCGTGGTCGGCATGCCTCGCTCAGGCACAACTCTTACGGAACAGATCTGCGCCAGTCATCCTGATGTACATGGCGCGGGCGAACTAATGAAGCTTAGGCGGGTGGCGAATGCGATTGAACTCAGAAGGTCGTCCGCCGGAGATTTGAACTCGGCGATCGCGTCGATCACAAAAGGCTTGTCCCGAACATTGGCCGAGGAGCATTTGTCCTATCTGAAGGAGCGGGCGCCCGCGGCACTTAGGATCGTGGATAAGATGCCGCATAATTTTGAACTGATCGGTTTGATTGGCCTTCTCTTCCCCAACGCAAAGATCATCCATTGCCGCCGTGACGCCATCGACAATTGCGTCTCTTGCTATGTCTTGAAATTCGGCGAGGGGCACAGTTACAACACCGATCTGAAGACACTCGGTCTTTACTATCGCGAATATGACCGTCTGATGCAGCATTGGAACGAGGTTTTCCCGGGCCTGATCTTCGAAAACCAGTACGAAACGCTGGTCGAAGATCAGGAGGCGCAGTCACGCCGCCTCATAGATTACCTTGGGCTGCCTTGGGATGACGCCTGCCTGCGTTTTTTCGACAGGGATGGTTCGGTCAACACGCCCAGCCGCTGGCAGGTTCGCCAACCCATCTACAAATCGTCTGTCAAGCGCTGGAAGAATTATGAAGGCGAGATCCAGCCTCTAATCGATGCTTTGGGCGACTTGGCGGAAACGTAATTCAAACGGGGCTGGCGTGCCTCTCATGCACGTCACCCCGATTTTAGTTGGCACTGCTGAGCTGAAGAAGCGTACGGATGCGCGTGATTCCGCACCCGACGATCCCAAACGCAATCGCCGGTTGGCTGATTATTTTCTGCTGGTCGGCGCTCGAAGCGCTTGGCGCGAAATCTCAGGCGCTGCCGGACTGGCTAATAGCCCTGGTTGCCGGAGCTGTCAGGGCTCCGCCTCGTCGGCTGGCTACCGTTGGCCCCTAACATTCAAGAAGTGCAGAGGCTCCGCTGCTGGCAGCACAGGTGCATTTTGACGAGTCCCTTGGAAATCCGGCATGAAAAAACCCGGCGGTTGCCCGCCGGGTTTCGATTTGGACAAGTCGAAATATATTAGAACGAGCGCTGGAAGCGGAGGAGACCGCCGATGCTGTTCTTCTTGTCGGCCGGTGTGAACGATGGGTTGATATAGTTGACATCGCCAAATCGGCCTGCATGGAGGTAGTCGACTTCGGCCGTGACGGTGAAGCCCGGAACAACGTCATAAGCGATGTTCGCTGCAACACCGACGTTCTTCCAATCGTCAGCGGACACCTGGGCGTTGAACGAGGTTTTTTCGTTGAACTTGTAGGTACCACCGCCCCACACTGCCCAATTGCCACCCCACATCTTGTAGAAGCCGCGACCATTGGCGTCGACATGATTGCCGAGGTTGTCGTTGAGGTTATCGTCCGAGCCGTAGCCGCCCATGATGAACAGCGAGAGTTCGTTGGAGACGTTCACATCCAGGCGAACCTTGCCGGCCACTTCCTCATAGTTGCTGTCATAAGCGACCACACCGGTGATGGCGCCCCAGCCCTGCGTGTACTTCACACCACCGACGACATGCGGAACATAGCTGTCGATCGTGTCATTGGCGTTACCTTCTTCCAGCGAGACCACTGCCGAGAAGCCGTTGCCGGCATCGAAGTAGTACTGGACGACGTTGGTGTCGAAATCGCCGTAGGGAACCAGCGTATCCTGGATGACGTTGCCGGCGTAGCCGACGAACGTGTCGAAGGCCGATTCGTCCTTACCGACGCGCAGGCCACCGAGCTGGATCCAGGCGAAGTTCAGCGAGACGTCCCGGTTATGGGCGGCGTTGACGTCCTCGAAAGCGTTGTCGTCGCCGAAGTTGAAGCGGGTCTCGGTGTAGGTCTTCAACGTGCCGAGTTCGGTTTCCTGGCCTGTCCAGGTCTTCAGCGTGAAGCGGGTATTCTTCATCCAGGTATTGTGGTCATCACCATCCTGGTGATCCGCGGCTTTTGCACCATCGAACGAACCGAGGTCGCCACCGCCGATGTCGTAACGGATATAGCCGCCGATGCGCAGGCAGGTTTCGGTGCCGGGGATGTAGAAGTAGCCAGCGCCGTAGACGTCGCAAATCTTGACGTATTCAGCGGGTTCCGGCTCGGCGACGACGACGGCGTCGGCGGCGCGCGCACCGGAAACTGCGATCAGGGCCGCAGCGGAGCCGAGGAGAAGGCTCTTGATGTTCATTTTCTGACCTCCAGTCAGAATCGAGAGCGGAGGTCGGCAAAAACCAGCTATCAGGTCTTTTTTTCTTTCTATTTCAGGCGATAGGTAAAAAGGCCTTCAGCGGGGCTCTGTCCGCCAAAACCGTTTACTGGCGAAAGCCTTGCCCGATCCGGCCTTGAAATATCGCTCGAGTTGCCGTGCGTTGGCCTCGGTTTCGACCGCGATATAGGTCTTCAGGGCTACAGGCGGATAGGCCCTGGTCGAAGTCACAAAGCCTGTTGATGCGATTCGAACCGGCGTCGAAGGTCGTTTGTCGACCCGACATAGACATCGCCATTATGAAGCTGCAGGAAATACACGTACCACATGGTCCCCTACGCTACTTCGTAGCTTCGGGCGACACTCCCACGTCCGAATGCGGTTCCGGGTGGCCTGCCACCCGAAGCCCGCAGGGCGTAGGGTGGCGGAGAGGATGGGATTCGAACCCACGAGAAGCTTTTGACCTCTACTCCCTTAGCAGGGGAGCGCCTTCGACCACTCGGCCACCTCTCCGTTGCGCCGGTGGATAAAGAAAAGCGCCGGCACAATCAACAAGCCCGCATCATTATATGGAAAAATAAGATGCACTGAACCGTGGCCTTCCATGGATGAGGCGGTCCTGCGGTTGTTTCCTGGCTAGCGACTCGGGAACTCGCCATGATTCCGACGGCCGTTCGCCGGATTCGGCGGCAAACAAGGGGTTGCGGCGGGCCTGATGGTTAACGAGAGCTTTCTGAGTGAGGCCAAATCGTGTCATTTGTGCAACAACGCCGGGGGATAGCAGCCAGGCAGCCCTTTCGCCGGTACGATCGTGGTTGAACGCCGCCGCCTCATGGGTAATGTCGATTTCGAAGGAGCGGCGCGGTGCGCATCTTTTTCGGTAGTGGGGATGGGGCAGGGAACGCTGTCCTTCAGCAAAGAATACCCAGACCCGTTTTTTAACTTTTGACTGGAGGTCAGAAAATGAACATCAAGAGCCTTCTCCTCGGCTCCGCTGCGGCCCTGATCGCAGTTTCCGGTGCGCGCGCCGCCGACGCCGTCGTCGTCGCCGAGCCGGAACCCGCTGAATACGTCAAGATTTGCGACGTCTACGGCGCTGGCTACTTCTACATCCCCGGCACCGAAACCTGCCTGCGCATCGGCGGCTATGTCCGTTATGACATTGGCGCTGGCGATGTCGGCTCGTTCGATGGTGCCTGGGCCCGGGACAAAGAAGACGGTGAAGTCAACGATACCTGGCAGAAGAACGCCCGCTTCACGCTGAAGACCTGGACAGGCCAGGAAACCGAACTCGGCACGTTGAAGACCTACACCGAGACCCGCTTCAATTTCGGCAACACGAGATTTAGCGACGGCAGCTACTCTGGCAACGCCTACAATAAGGGCGTCTCGCTGAACTTCGCCTGGATCCAGCTCGGTGGTCTCCGTGTCGGTAAAGACGAATCGGCCTTCGATACGTTCATCGGCTATGCCGGCAACGTCATCCAGGATACGCTGGTTCCCTACGGCGGCTTCGACACCAACGTCGTCCAGTACTACTTCGATGCCGGCAACGGTTTCTCGGCCGTCGTCTCGCTTGAAGAAGGTTACGGCCCGTACTCGATCGACAGCTACGTTCCGCATGTCGTCGGCGGCGTGAAGTGGACGCAGGGCTGGGGCGCCATCAGCGGCGTCGTCGCTTATGACAGCGCTTACGAAGAAGTCGCTGGCAAGGTTCGCTTGGACGTCAACGTTTCGAACGAACTGTCGCTGTGGATCATGGGCGGCTACGGCACCGACGATAACTACAACGACGGGTCTTATGCTATTCCTGCTGCTGGCCGCGGCATGTACAAGCTCTGGGGCGGCAACTGGGCAGTCTGGGGCGGTGGCACCTACAAGTTCAACGAGAAGACCTCGTTCAACGCCCAGGTGTCGTATGATGAAGACGAAAACCTCGGCATCGCGGCGAACATCGCTTACGATGTGGTTCCAGGCTTCACGATCACGGCCGAAGTCGACTACCTCAATGCCGGCAGCTACCCTGCGTCCAACTGGACCAGCGCCGACAAGGAAAGCAACATCGGCGGTATCCTCCGCTTCCAGCGCTCGTTCTAAGGGCTGGTTCCTTACAGGTGAAATCCAGCCCGGGCGCACAACGCCCGGGCTGTTTTTGTTTTCGCGACTGGATCAAGGCAAACAGAAGGATGGGGGTAACGGTAGCTGAATAAATCCGTGGAATGGTTTCGTGGGATCCGCTGATGGGCGGATGAAATCACAACCGCGTGATTAAATTCTCTTGAAAGGACGCTTCCAAGCGGGTAGGGCTGACCTATCCCACTCGGGGGTGTGGCAAATGATGACGAACGAAGCGATTCAAGAGGGCGAGTCCTCTGATCATTTTTCGATGTTTTCTTCTCAAAGTCCGAAGATTCTATACACCTACAACAAGATTAGAGAAGTAAAGTCGCATCGGGTCGGAGATCTTTTTTCAGCATATCGGGACATATTGTGGGACGACGGGCGGCATAAGTATAATGTCAGCTCGTTCATCGGCGAAATAGACGAAATTCTCCTTGGGGAGCGTTTCAGCGCCTTTGACCAAAGTACCCTGGACAACCTTATCGGCACCTTGCGCCAGCGCGGCAACAGCAACGCAACCATCAATCGAAAGATGGCTGCCCTCAGCAAACTGCTGCGCAAGGCTCACAAGATGGGAGATATCCACAGCCTGCCCGAGTTCCGCCGCCAGAAGGAGCGGGCGGGTCGGATTCGCTTCCTCGAAAGGGACGAAGAGGCGCGCCTGTTCGCCGCCATCAAGAGCCGCAGCGAGGATGCCTACAGGCTTTCCGTCTTCCTGGTCGACACCGGATGCCGTCTCGGCGAGGCGCTCGGGCTGATCTGGAACGATATCCAGGAGCATCGCGTCAGTTTCTGGATCACCAAATCCGGCCGCAGCCGCACCATTCCGATGACCGAGCGGGTCAAGGAGGTCATCAAGCTGCCTCCCACTGAGGGTCGCCGGCCCAAAGGACCGTTCACAAAGCTTAGCCAGGCACAGTTTCGTGCCATCTGGAACGACGCGAAGGCCGAAGTCGGACTTGGCGCAGACGACCAGGTGGTGCCGCACATACTGCGCCATACCTGCGCCTCGCGCCTTGTCCAGGGCGGCATCGACATCCGGCGCGTGCAGATGTGGCTCGGCCACCAGACGTTGTCGATGACCATGCGCTACGCGCATCTGGCCACCAACGATCTCGATGGCTGTGTCATCGTGCTGGAAACACCTCGATCGACTCAGCCGGGCGGCAATCGCGCTGAAGGCTCCGTGTTTTCTTCGCCTATGACGACGCCTTCGTCGCCGACGGCAGGGCGGAAAAAGAAGGACGAGGCAGCCGCCGCCGCAAAGGAGTCGCCGAAAGCGGCTCGGAGAAGTTCAAAAGCCAAGTAGGCTGAAGAAGTCTGCCTATACTTTTGTGGCTATTCCCGTGACCTTGTTTGGTCATGGGATTTACTTCAGGATATTCTTCCGCTCGGCTTGATCGAGAAAAGCGGCTATGTCGCCCGGTAGACTGCCGGTCTCTAGGAATGGCGCGTGGCCCTGGCCCTCGACAGTGATCGTCTCCATCATGGAATGGCGCTCTCTCATCTGCTTCAGCGTATCTATGGACAGCAATCTCGAATTGGCACCACGTATGGCGAGCAACGGGATGGCGGCCAACGCCTCGAATTGAGGCCATAGATCAGGCAGCTTCTGCGTCAGATCGAGACCGGCAACGGTATCCACCAGCTTCGGATCGAAATCCGGCATCAGCCCATCATCCGTTTCGCGGTAGAGAGCCCATACCATGCGATCCCAATCGGCGCCGGCAAGGGCGGGGAAGTCTTCGCCATGCACGCTGCGCTGGGCGGCAATTGCCTTTGGGCGGGTTTTCGGTGCCGGGTCGCGCTCGAGATAAGACTGGATATGGGCAAGTCCGGCCGTCTCGATCACCGGTCCGATGTCGTTGAAAACAATGGCTTTCAGGACGGATGACCGCATCATCCAGAGCACATGGATAATCAATCCCCCGCGCGAGGTGCCGATGAAGGCCGCTTCCTCGATGTTCAGCGCCGTCAGCCCGGCCAGGATGTCGCCAGCCTCCACGCCGACATTGTAGTTTTTGACGTCGGGATCATAGGTTGACTGCCCGCGCCCACGGTAGTCGAAGGCGATGACCTTGCGCGGAGTTGCCGCATGCGTCGACAGATAGAGCGCCAGCTCGTGAAAATCCCTGGCGTTGCGGGTCAGGCCAGGCAGGCAGACAACCGGCCAGGGTCCGCTATTGGCCTCACCGTAGATGCGAGCATGGAGCTTCAGCCCATCCGGTGCGCTGTAGAAGAAGTCGGAGAATCTTTGCTCGCTTGCCATCGGAATGTTCGATCTCGCTGTACCGATCTGGACAGCTACAGGCGAGGGCAGGGATGGTCAAATGAAAGGCTCTTTTGCCTTCTCCCACAAGGGGAGAAGGACAGAAAGCCTCAACTCCGCCCGTTCACCAGATCCCCGACAATGTCGTATTTGCCCGAAATACGCATCTTGTAGACCTCGTAATTCTCCATCACGCGCTGAACGTAACTCCTTGTTTCCGTATAGGGAATCCGCTCGATCCAGTCGACGACCGCGTCGATGTCCTTGCCGCGCGGGTCGCCATATCTGGCCACCCACTGGCTGGCTCGGTTGGGGCCGGCGTTGTAGCCGGCGAAGGTCAGCACGTAGGAGCCGTTGAAGCGATCGAGCTGTTCGCCGAGGAAGGCTGAGCCAAGCGTCGCATTGTAGCCGGCATCGGTGGTCAGCCGTGTTTGCGAAAACTGCAGCCCGGCCTTCTTCGCCAGTTGCCTTGCGGTTCCCGGCATCAGCTGCAGCAGCCCGCGCGCGCCGGCGCTGGACACGGCGCCGATGTTGAATTCGCTTTCCTGACGGGCGATCGCATAGGCCAGCGCCTTGCCCGAGCCGGAAATGTCGGCCGAATCGGGAATGACGCCGAGCGGATGCGACAATGCGCCGACATCGATGCCACGCGCCCCGGCGATCTTGCCGATTTTCAGCGCCATGAAATGGTTCCCTTGCTTTTCCGCAAGGACAGCCAGCAGCGCCAGTTCGCCCGGACTGGTCAACTGCCCGGCAAGGTCGCGATAGAGCGTCTCGGCATAGCGGTCGTAGCCCGCCTCCTGCAGCCGCTTGATGGCGCTGACGGCCTCGCGGCCGGCAAAATTCTGCCGGTCGGCTGCACTTGGCGAGGGGTAGGCGATGTTCAGCGCCTGCCGGCCCACGCGTTCGGCGGCAAGCTGGCCGTAGAATGTCGTGCCATAGGCAGCGGCGCGCGCAAAATAGTCCTTTGCATTGCCCGGACCACCGACTTCCGCGGCACGGCCGAGCCAGTAATAGGCGCGCGACAGCGTCATCGGCCCCTGGGCGAGGTCCGCGATGCGAGCGAAATGACTGGCCGCGGTTTTTGGGTCGTTCAGGCCGCGCAGCGCATACCAGCCAGCATGGAATTCGGCGTCTGCCGCATTGGCGGCACTTTCGGCGGCGTGTGTGGCGACGATCTTGTACGCGGTCTTCATGTCGCCCTGGTCTACCAGTTCGCGCGACAGCACCCGGCGCTCGACCCACCAGGCATCCGGATCGACGAGAGCGTCGCGATCGGTCGGCGTCTGCATCACAATGGCGGCGGCCCCGGCAAAATCCTCCTGCTTGCGCAGATATTCGGCCTGCGCGAAGAAGTAGCCGGCCGAACGTTGCATTGTCGGCACGGCTTTCAGCAGCTTGGGCGCGTTCTTGTCGCCTTTGTCGGCCGCCGCCCAGGCCTCGGCGAGTTGCTGGGCGCCGGCCAGGCCGGCGACGCGCAAGGCGGAATTCGCGCGGTCGGCATAGAACATGCGCTCCATGCGAAAACGGTGGTCGGTGGCCGGGATCAAGCTGCCGAATTCCTTGATCAGCGCCGCCTCGTCCCTGGCCTCCAGGATCGCGGTGCGCCAGAAGGGCGACAGCACCGAACGTGCCGCCTTGATATTGCCTGACGCCACATAGGCGCGGGCAAGAACCATCACGCCTTCGAATGTCTGCGGCTGGCTGCCGTCGAACGCCCTGATAACGATGTCGGGGGCAGGGTTCTCGCGATAGAGTGCGCGCTCGCTGTTCCTGCGCAGGGCGACGGTCCCTGGCCAGTTGGGCAGCGTCTTGGCCGCAGCAGTGATATCGCCGCTCGGAACCTTGTCGCCGCCATAAAGCGCGATCGCCCAGGCAAGGATATGCTGGTCGAGCGACTGAGCGGGAAGGCCATCGCGCACACCACGAGCGCGGGGACTATCGCCCGCCGCCAACGCATCCAGCCCGCTTTTCAGGGGGGCGACGTCGGGCAAGGGCGCCTGTCGCGTCCTATCCTGCAGGTCAGGCAGCGCAATTGCCGCGCCTGGCATCGGAATGGCTGAGGTGACCCGTACGTCCACGCTACCGCTGATCGCCATGCCCGGCATCAGCGCGAGCGTGGCGCCAAGCAGCGCGAAAAGGTGAGGCCGACCGCCCGGCATGATCCTTAAGTCTTTCCTTGTCCTGGCATTCCACAGGCTGGCGAAGATGCCTCGAAGCCTAAACTTAGGTCGTGAAGAGCCCGTAAACAAAGGGTTAGCGAGGCTGTTCGAATTGCGCTTGCTGGCACCATGGCAATGCTTGCCGCGCAACCATGTCGAGACTATGGTGCGCCGCTTCGCTTTCGGTTAGAAGGCGCGACCACAAACACCGACACAAAACACCAGAAGTGCCAAGGAGTTGGACGACATGCTGAGAGGCTCGCTTACTGCGCTCGTGACACCGTTCGAAAAGAGCGGGCGTTTCGACGAGAAAGCCTTTCGCGCGTTCGTCGAATGGCAACTCTCAGAGGGCACGACGGGCCTGGTGCCGGTCGGCACCACCGGCGAGTCGCCGACGCTGTCGCATGACGAGCACCGCCAGGTCGTCAAGGTGTGTATCGAGGTGGCCAAGGGCCGCGTTCCGGTCGTCGCCGGCGCCGGCTCCAACAACACCGAGGAAGCAGTCGGCCTCGTGCAGTATGCCGAGAAGGCCGGCGCCGATGCCGCCCTCGTCGTCACGCCCTACTACAACAGGCCGACACAGCGCGGTCTTTACGAGCATTTCGCGGCGGTCGCCAAGGCGACCAAGCTGCCGATCATCATCTACAATATCCCGCCGCGCTCGGTCATCGACATGATGCCGGAGACGATGGGCCGGCTCGCGCACGACTTCAAGAATATTGTCGGCGTCAAGGATGCCACCGGCAAGGTCGAACGGGTCTCCGAGCAGCGCGCCACGTGCGGCAAGGATTTCATCCAGCTTTCGGGCGAGGACGCTTCGGCGCTCGGCTTCAACGCCCATGGCGGCGTCGGCTGTATTTCGGTGACGTCGAACGTCGCGCCGCGGCTCTGCGCCGAATTCCAGGAGGCAACGCTTGCCGGCGACAGCGTCAGGGCGCTGGATCTGCAGGATCGCCTGCTGCCGCTGCACAAGGCGATCTTCATCGAGCCTGGCGTTTCCGGCGCCAAATATGCGCTGTCGAAGCTAGGCAAGGTCGAAAACGTGCTGCGCTCGCCGCTGGTGACGATCGAACAGTCGACTGCCGACAAGATCGATGCGGCTATGAAGCACGCCGGCTTGATTAATTAGCGAGCCCGTTTGGAAACTCTACTCCTGCGGCCATCTGAAGGCGTCACCTGCGCTTCCGGTGCTCACGTACTATATGTACGCTCCGCTCCGGTTCTCGATGACACCATCATCTGACTCGCAGGAGCGAGTTTCGAAACGGACTCTAAGCATCATGAACCAGGTCAGAAAAGCCGATCCCAACAACAAGACCGTTTCGGAAAACCGCAAGGCGCGGTTTTCCTATGAGGTGCTTGACACGGTCGAGGCCGGTCTGGTGCTGACCGGCACCGAGGTCAAGTCGCTGCGCCAGGGCCAGGCCAACATCCAGGACAGCTATGCCTCGGTCGAAGGTGGCGAGATCTGGCTGATCAATTCCTATCTGCCGGAATATCTGCAGGCCAACCGCTTCAACCATGAGCCGCGGCGGCGCCGCAAGCTGCTGCTCAACAAGCGCGAGATGGCGAAACTGGCACAGAGTGTCGACCGCGAAGGCATGACACTGGTGCCGCTGAAAATCTATTTCAACGACCAGGGCCGCGCCAAGCTGCTGCTCGCTGTCGGCCGCGGCAAGAAGCTGCACGACAAGCGCGAATCCGAGAAGCAGCGCGATTGGTCGCGCGAGAAGGGCCGGCTGTTAAAAGAGCGTGGGTAGGCGGGGCCATTCGCTTGAAGAACCGGATTGTTCTCTTTGGTTTGGCCAGCCTGGTCTTGTTGTGTTTCCTCGCAGCAGGCGGCTATCTCTATTTCAGGTCATTCTCGCCGGATCGCGATAAATATCCGGTCAGGGGCATCGACGTCTCCCATCATCAGGGCCAGATCGATTGGCGGCGCGTAGCCGCCGACGATGTCGCCTTTGCCGTCATCAAGGCGACCGAAGGCGGCGATCATGTCGATGATGCTTTCGCACGGAATCTGGAAGAGGCCCGGGCCGCCGGTCTCGCCGTCGGCGCCTATCACTTTTTCACCTTTTGCCGGCCGGGTGCGGACCAGGCGAAGAATTTCATCTCGGTGGTGCCGCACGATCAGCCCCTGCTGCCACCCGTGGTCGATATCGAATTCGGCGGCAACTGCCCGCAGCGGCCGACGCCCGAACAATTGAACGCCGAACTGGCCGCGTTCCTCGCTCCAGTCGAGGCGGCGTTCGGCAAGCCGGCGGTGGTCTATCTGACCGACGACGCAGCGGAAGCGTATGCAGGGCGCATTGCTGCCCGTCCGCTCTGGCTCCGCTCATTGCTCCTGGAGCCGGATCGCAACGACTGGGTCTACTGGCAGTACCACAACAGGGGTCGCGTTGACGGCATCAATGGCGATGTCGACCTGAATGTGCTGCAGGGTGGGCCAGCCATGTTGGATGCGCTGAATGCACTGCCGCACTGAGTTGATGTCTGCGGACACCAACTCTAATTACTGCAAAAACATTTATGTCCGCAAGAATTCCGCTATCTGGCTGAAAACGCTAACGAACATCGCTTCGGTCAGCACGCCGGTGTTGGTGTTGTAGCGTGAGCAGTGATAGCTCGAAAACAGCGTGACGCCACCGGCCGGCAGCTGCCCGCCATGCTTGAACGGGTAGGCGGCGACGCGCCCGCCCAGCGCCCGCACCGTCGACTGATGCGCGATCGATCCCAGTGCCAGCACGGCGCGCAAATTAGGGAACCGGGCGATCGTCGGCACCAGGAATGTCCGGCAGGTGGCAATCTCCGCGCCCACCGGCTTGTTCTCAGGCGGCACGCAGCGCACGGCATTGGTGATCGCCGTGCCGACAAGCTCCAATCCGTCGTCGGGTCTGGCCTTGAATTCGCCGCGTGCAAAACCGTGCGAAATCAGGGTCGAGTAGAGCAGGTCGCCGGCATAGTCGCCGGTGAACGGGCGGCCCGTTCGGTTGGCACCGCGAAGGCCGGGCGCCAGCCCGACGATCAGCAGTTGGACCGTCGCGTCACCTTCCGAGGGCAGGAAAGTCGGCACCGGCGCATTGAACCAGGATGGTTCGCGCTGCCGCCACTCGGCGATGAAGTCGTGCAGCCGCGGGCAGAGCGGGCAGTCGCGACTAGGCTCTGAGGCGCAAAGGGCGGTCAAGGCGACCGGCCTCAGTAATCATCCTCGTCGACTTCGGCCGGCTCGGGCCTGCGCACCGGCCGCTCGGACGGATCGCGGCCAACGTCGTTCTTCAAGGTCGTCAGGTCGATGAAATGGTCGGCCTGGCGGCGCAGATCGTCGGAGATCATCGGCGGCTGCGAGGCCATGGTCGAGACGATGGACACCTTGCGGCCGCGCCGCTGCAGCGCCTCGACCAGCGTGCGGAAATCGCCGTCGCCGGAAAAGATGACATAGTGGTCGACGACATCGGCGAGCTCCAGCGCATCGACCGTGAGCTCGATGTCCATATTGCCCTTGATCTTGCGGCGGCCGGTCGAGTCGGTGAATTCCTTGGCCGGCTTGGTGACCACCTTGAATCCGTTATAGTCGAGCCAGTCGATCAGCGGACGGATCGAGGAGTATTCCTGATCCTCGACCAGCGCCGTGTAATAATAGGCGCGCAGAAGATAGCCACGTTTCTGGAAGCTCGACAGGAGCTTGCGATAGTCGATGTCGAAGCCGAGCGCGCGCGACGTCGCATAGAGATTGGCGCCGTCGATGAATAGGGCGATTTTTTCACGAGGGTCGAACATGGAAAATATTCCTTCTCGAAATAAACGGCCGTCTAAACGAAATGCGATAGCGACGTTCGGTCAGGCTCATAATAAACCGGCTGACCTCTACGCATCCGAGATAGCGCCAGATTCACGGCAATCCAAGGGCGCGTGCGGCACTGCAAGCAATTGTGATCGGGACACCGAACACATAGGCACAGCCAGTTTTGCCGAATCGGGTGTTTGAACGAAGGATTGGGCGCCCTGCAGCCCGGCCATTGCCATGATGCTTGTATTTTGGCGGCGTTCGGGTTATGGACCGCGCCTGTTTTCCATCAAATCCATCGCATGAAAGGGGCAATCCATGGCCCGCGTAACCGTTGAAGATTGCATCGACAAGGTCGACAACCGCTTCGAACTGGTGCTGCTTGCCGGCCACCGTGCCCGGCAGATCAGCCAGGGCGCGCCGATCACCGTGCCGCGTGACAACGACAAGAACCCGGTCGTGGCGCTGCGCGAGATCGCCGATGAGACGCTGTCGCCCGACGACCTCAAGGAAGATCTGATCCATTCGCTGCAGAAGCATGTCGAGGTCGACGAGCCCGAGGCCGACGGCGAGGCGATTGCCGATCAGACCGGCACCGCCGTTGCTGCCACCGACGCCGATGACGCCGAGGAGAACATCACCTTCGACCGCATGACCGAGGAAGATCTCCTGGCCGGCATCGAGGGTCTGGTGCCACCGGAAAAAAGCGACGACTACTAAGAGCCTGGATCAAGCATCCGGCACTTCCGTCCTGGCAGTTTCGTGGCTATCTATGACATGCGCCGTACAGCAGTGCGGCGCATGATTCATTTCACCGCTGCGAGATCCCGCCCATGATGCGTCAGTATGAGCTTGTCGAGCGCGTCCAGCGCTACAAGCCTGACGTCAACGAGGCGTTGCTCAACAAGGCCTATGTCTATGCCATGCAGAAGCATGGCCACCAGAAGCGCGCTTCCGGCGACCCGTATTTCTCGCACCCGCTCGAAGTCGCCGCCATCCTCACCGAGATGCATATGGACGAGGCGACGATCGCGGTCGCCCTGCTGCACGACACGATCGAGGACACGACCGCCACACGGGCCGAGATCGACGATCTGTTCGGCCCCGAAATGGGCAAGCTGGTCGAGGGCCTGACCAAGCTGAAGAAGCTCGATCTCGTCTCGAAGAAGGCCGAGCAGGCGGAAAACCTGAGAAAGCTTCTGCTGGCGATTTCAGAAGATGTCCGCGTGCTGCTGGTCAAGCTCGCCGACCGCCTGCACAATATGCGCACCCTCGACCACATGCCGGAGGCCAAGCGCCTGCGCATCGCCGAGGAGACGATGGATATCTACGCGCCGCTGGCCGGCCGCATGGGCATGCAAGGCATGCGCGAGGAGCTGGAAGAGATCGCCTTCCGCTTCATCAATCCGGAAGCCTATCGCGCCGTCACCGCACGGCTTGCCGAAATCTTCGAGCGCAACAAGGGCGTGCTGACGGACATCGAAAAGGCGCTGTCCACGCTGTTCGAGAAGCATGCGATCAACGCCGGCGTGAAGAGCCGGCAGAAGAAGCCGTGGTCGGTGTTCCGCAAGATGGAGGCCAAGGCGCTGTCCTTCGAGCAGCTCTCGGATATTTTCGGCTTCCGCGTCGTCGTCGACACGGTCGAGGATTGTTACAGGGCGCTTGGCGCCATCCACACCGCGTGGTCGATGGTGCCCGGCCGCTTCAAGGACTACATCTCGACGCCGAAGCAGAACGATTATCGGTCGATCCACACCACCATCGTCGGCCCGTCGCGCCAGCGTGTCGAGCTGCAAATCCGCACCCGAGAGATGAACAAGATCGCCGAATACGGCGTCGCTGCCCATTCGATCTACAAGGACACCGGCGGCAAGACGAATGGCGCCGCCCACGCGATTTCGAAGGAAACCAACGCCTACGCCTGGCTGCGGCGCACCATCGAGCAGCTTGCCGAGGGCGACAATCCCGAGGATTTCCTCGAAAATACCAAGCTGGAGCTGTTCCAGGACCAGGTGTTCTGCTTCACCCCGAAAGGCATGTTGATTGCGCTGCCGCGCGGCGCGACGCCGATCGATTTCGCCTACGCGGTGCACACCGATGTCGGCGACACCTGCGTCGGTGCCAAGGTCAACGGCCGCATCATGCCGCTGATGACGGAGCTGAAGAACGGCGATGAGGTCGAGATCATCCGCTCCAAGGCGCAGGTGCCGCCGGCGGCATGGGAATCGGTCGTCGTCACCGGCAAGGCGCGCTCGGCCATCCGCCGTGCCACCAAGAACGCCATCCGCAAGCAATATTCGGGTCTCGGCATCCGCATCCTGGAACGCGCCTTCGAGCGTGCCGGCAAGACCTTCACCAAGGAGAGCCTGAAGCAGGTGCTGCACAGGCTGGCGCGCAAGGACATCGAGGATGTGCTGGCCTCCGTCGGGCGCGGCGAGCTCGCCTCCACCGACGTCATGAAGGCGGTATTCCCCGACTACAAGGATGAGCGCGTCACTACGGCCGTCCCCAAGCCGCGCGAGGAGGGCTGGTCGAAGATCCGCAATGCCGCCGGCATGTTGTTCCAGATTCCGGGTCGTGCCGCGCGCAAGGACAAGGACCAGCCACGCGATGGCGCCGTGCCGATTCGCGGCGTGCGCGGCGATCTGCCGGTGCGTTTCGCGCCGGAAGGGGCAGTGCCTGGCGATCGCATCGTCGGCATCGTCCAGCCGGGCACCGGCATCACCATCTATCCGATCCAGTCGCCGGCGCTGCAGGCGTTCGATGACCAGCCCGAGCGCTGGATCGACGTGCGCTGGGACATCGATGAGCGCACCAAGGAACGCTTTCCGGCGCGTGTCTCGGTCACCGCCATCAACGCGCCGGGGTCACTCGCCGATATAGCGCAGGTGGTTGCCTCGAACGACGCCAATATCCATACGCTGTCGATGGTGCGCACTGCGCCCGACTTCACCGAAATGCTGATCGATCTCGAAGTCTGGGATCTCAAGCACCTCAACCGGCTGCTGTCGCAGCTCAAGGACAATTCGAGCGTCAGCGACGCAAGACGCGTCAATGGCTAGATCATGCTCCGGTTTCGGACAAAGTCATGGTCAATCAAAAAGAGGCAGAAATGAACACCGATGAAGTGCTGGGCATTTTCCGCGAGGCGGGTGCTGTTCTGGAAGGGCATTTCATTTTGACCTCGGGCCTGCGCAGTCCGGTCTTCCTGCAGAAGGCGCGCGTGTTCATGCATGCCGACAAGACCGAGCTACTGTGCAAGGCGCTGGCGGAGAAAATCCGCGCAGGCGTGCCCGGCAAGATCGACTATGTCGTCGGCCCGGCGATCGGCGGGCTGATCCCAGCCTACGAGACCTCGCGCCATCTCCGCGTGCCGGCGATCTGGGTCGAGCGGGAAGGCGGCGAGTTCCGCTTGCGCCGCTTCGAGATCGCCAGGGGTTCGCGTGTCGTCATCGTCGAGGACATCGTCACCACTGGCCTGTCAATCCGAGAGACCATCGAGTGCCTGCGCGATCTTGGCGCCGAGGTAGTGGCCGCGGCCTGCATCATCGACCGTTCGGCTGGCAAGACCGATGTCGGTGTGCCGCTCATCGCGCTGGCCGAGTATGAGGTCCCGGCCTATCCGGCCGACCGGCTGCCGCCGGAGCTTGCCGCCATCCCGGCGATCAAGCCCGGCAGCCGCAACATCTGACGGGGCATTTTTTTCGCCCAACAGTGTGCGGCGGTTTTGGGGAAAGCGACATGCGTGAAGACAAATTGGAAATGATCACCGGCATCGATCATTTCGTGCTGACGGTCGCTTCGCTGGAAGTGACCTGTGAGTTTTACCAGCGCGTGCTGGGTTTTGAGCGCATCGACGCGGCGGATCGGCCGACGGCGCTGGCTTTCGGTATCCATAAGATCAATGTGCATGAGGTCGGCCGCACTTTCGAGCCGAAGGCGAAGTCGCCGGCTCCGGGCTCGAGCGATTTCTGCCTGGTCACGGACGGGCCACTGGATGAGGTCCGTGCCCGGCTCGCGGCCAATGGTGTGGCGGTGGAACTCGGTCCGGTTGAACGTATCGGGGCCCGCGGTCCGATGATGTCGGTCTATTTCCGCGACCCGGACGGCAATCTGGTCGAGGTCAGCGAATACCTGCCGTAGCGCTGGTGCTCTTCGAAAAAGCGACTGCCAGTTTTCCTTAAATTCGCCGCGATTGTCCAATGTTCGAAGCAAGAACCACCCCGAGGGGCGGCGACGAGTGCGCATCGGACAGACGGTGCTTGGTTGTTCTTCTGTCAGCGCGTCGTTATATCATGCTTGCGATTGCCATTGGGTGATCGTCAAGCGCAAGATGTGGCTGCCACGCCCGGCTAAGGTGCCGTTGCGGGAGCCGTGGAACGGGAACAGAGTGCTTTTTCGACGCCGCAAGCCTGATGGCCTTTACGAGCGGGTGCGTACCTACCTTTGGCCGCGCCGCTCATTTTCGCGCTCGCTTCAGTATTTTTCCAAGCGCATCCTGCGGCTGAAGGCCACACCGCATGCGGTGGCGGCCGGCGTTGCAGCCGGGGTCTTCGCTTCATTCTTTCCCGTCGGTTTCCATTTCATCATCGCTGCCCTCCTGTGCTGGGTGATCGCCGGCAATCTGGTGGCGGCCGCTCTCGGCGCGGTTTTTTTCGGCAACCCCCTGACCTTCCCGTTGCTATGGGGGGCGTCGTGGGAAACGGGCAAGCTCATCCTGCATGACCGCTTGCCGACGCATGGGCCGCCGGCACATCTGGGCGAGATGTTGCACAACCTCTCCTTCGCGCAATTGTGGAAACCGGTCCTTGAACCGATGCTGATAGGCGCGGTTCCGCTCGGGCTCGCCTTCGGGCTGCTGTTCTACGCCCTCACGCGCTGGGGCATGAACGCTTTCCGCGAACAGCGGCGCAAACGTCTGGCCGAGCGCGCAAGCCGGCATGCGCAATCGTCCCATCCCGGCGCAAGCATCGGTTCCACCGCGCGATGATCATCGGCATCGGCAGCGACCTGATCGACATCAGACGCATCGAGAAATCGCTGGAGCGTCACGGCCAGCGCTTCATCCAGAGAATCTACACCGAGGTCGAACAGGCGCGTTCGGACAATCGAGGCGCCCGCGCGGCCTCTTATGCCAAACGCTTCGCCGCCAAGGAGGCCTGCGCCAAGGCGCTGGGCACCGGTATGGCGCAGGGGGTGTTCTGGCGCGACATGGGTGTCGTCAACCTGCCCAGTGGCGCGCCGACCATGGCTCTGACGGGAGGAGCGCAGGCCAGGCTGGACAAGATCCTGCCAAACGGCCATCGGGCGGCAATCCACCTCACCATCACGGATGATTTCCCGCTCGCTCAAGCCTTTGTGATCATCGAGGCGCTGCCCGTCGAAGAAGCGCCACATTGATTGCCTCTGACGACCGGCATTGACGTTGCCCAGCGCGCGCCGAGACTCTATACCATCCAACGCACAATCGAGGACGACATGAGCGTGGCTGAAAAATCCGAGAAGAAATCCGGCGGGCTTGGCGAGACCGTCAGCGTCATCGTCCAGGCGCTTTTGCTCGCCCTGGTCATCCGCACGCTGCTGTTCCAGCCTTTTTCGATCCCGTCGGGATCAATGCGGCCGACGCTTCTTGAAGGCGACTATCTGTTCGTCACCAAATGGTCCTATGGCTATTCGCGGTACTCGCTGCCTTTCGGCCCCGACATCTTTTCGGGCCGCATCTGGGGCGCCGAGCCGAAGCGTGGCGACGTGGCGGTGTTCAAGTTCCCGCCTGATCCGTCCGTCGACTACATCAAGCGCGTTGTCGGCCTGCCGGGTGACAAGATCCAGGTCAAGGACGGCCAGCTGTTCATCAACGGCGTCGGCGTGCCGCGCGTGAAAACAGGCCAGATCGACAATCCCGACATCACCGAGGAATCGCGCCCGATCGATGTCTATCGTGAGACCTTGCCCAACGGCGTCAGCTACGACACGCTCGACCTGAATTCGAACTCGATCGGCGACAACACCCGCGAATTCGATGTGCCGCCCGGCCACTATTTCATGATGGGCGACAACCGGGACAATTCCGCCGACAGCCGTTTCACCGTCGGCTACGTTCCCGCGGAAAATCTGGTTGGCCGCGCCAATCTTGTTTTCTTCTCGATCGCTGGCAAGGCGAGCCCTCTCGAAATCTGGAAATGGCCGTCGCTGATGCGCGCTTCGCGCCTGTTCCACTTCGTCAATTGATGGCTTTGAAGCGTCCGACAGGCGAAACTCTGGCCGGTTTGGTAAAAGCCAAGACCGGCCACGTCTTTAAGGATATCCGCTTGCTCGAGACCGCCTTGACGCATTCCAGTGCGGTCAAGGCCGCCACCAACAACCAGCGTCTTGAATTTCTTGGCGACCGCGTGCTCGGGCTTGTCGTCGCCGATATGCTTTTCGAAAAATTTCCCGATGCGCCGGAAGGTGAAATCGCGCCGCGTTTCAATGCGCTGGTCGATGCGCGGACATGCTCCGAGATCGGCATCGAAATGCAGCTGGAGGATCTGGTCCGCGCCGATTCTGCCTTGAAGATGCGGTCGCGTGGCTCGGGCGGAAACTATCTGGCGGATGCGGTCGAAGCCCTGATCGCGGCGGTTTACGTTGACGGTGGCATCGAGGCCGCGCGGCGGTTTGTCCTGCGCTACTGGGAACCGCGCTCGAATACGGTGATCACAAAGCCGCTCAATCCGAAATCCGATCTGCAGGAATGGATTGCCAAGACCAGCGATGCACGCCCCGAATACGTGATCGAAAAACGCGAAGGCCCGGACCACCAGCCCGTCTTCACCGTGTCCTTGCAGGTCCGCGGTTTTGCGCCGATAAGCGGCACTGGCGGCTCCCGCAGGGTTGCCGAAGAAGCGGCGGCTTCGGCATTTCTTGTGCGCGAAGGCGTCTGGGCCACCACATCGGCCCAAAAATCGGAGGGCGCGCGACCCTCCAGTGAAGGGAGTGCGGCATGACCGCTACCGAAGAGCCGGCGACCGCAGCCGCCGCCACGCATTCCGGTTTTGTCGCGCTGATCGGCGCGCCCAATGCGGGCAAGTCGACGCTGGTCAACCAATTGGTGGGCGCCAAGGTGTCGATCGTCACCCACAAGGTGCAGACGACCCGCGCCATCGTGCGCGGCATCGCCACGCATGACAATGCGCAGATCGTTTTTGTCGACACGCCCGGCATCTTCAAGCCGAAGCGGAGGCTCGACACGGCGATGGTGACCACCGCCTGGGGCGGGGCCAAGGACGCCGACATCGTGCTGCTTTTGATCGATGCCGAACGCGGCATCAGGGGCGACGCCGACGCCATCCTCGAACGGCTGAAGGATGTGCGCCAGCCGATGGTGCTGATCCTCAACAAGGTCGACCGCGTCAAGCACGAAGCGCTGCTCGCTCTGTCGGCGGCAGCGAACGAAAGGGTGCCGTTCAAGCGCACCTTCATGGTGTCGGCGCTGACCGGTTCCGGCTGCAAGGACGTGCTCGATTATCTGGCCGAGGCTCTGCCGGTCGGCCCCTGGTACTATCCGGAAGACCAGATCTCGGACCTGCCGATGTGCCAGCTCGCGGCCGAGATCACGCGCGAGAAGCTGTATCTAAGGCTGCATCAGGAACTGCCCTATTCCTCGCATATCGAGACCGAGAAATGGGAAGAGAAGCCGGATGGCTCGGTGCGCATCGACCAGACCATCTATGTCGAGCGCGACAGCCAGAAGAAGATCGTTCTTGGCCACAAGGGCGAGACAATCCGCGCCATCGGCCAGGCGGCACGCATGGAGATAGCGGGCATCCTCGAACAGAAGGTGCACCTGTTCCTGTTCGTCAAGGTGCGCGAGAACTGGGGCGACGACCCTGAGCGCTATCGCGAGATGGGGCTCGAGTTTCCGCGCTAGGCTCGATGGTCAGCAAGCCGAACATCGACATAGCGCTTGTCAGCCGATTGATCGCCACGCAGTTTCCCCGTTGGAAGAAGCTTGCGGTCAGGCCCGTCGAGTTTGGCGGCTGGGACAACAGAACCTTTCATCTCGGCGACGAGATGACCGTGCGGCTGCCAAGCGCCGCGGCCTATTCCCTGCAGGTGGAAAAGGAGCATCGCTGGCTGCCGAGGCTCGCACCTCTGTTGCCGCTGCCGATCCCGGTGCCGCTGGCGATGGGAGTTCCGGCCGAAAGCTATCCCTGGCACTGGTCCGTTTACCGCTGGATCGAAGGCGAGACGGCAGAGCGCGAGCGTATCGCCAGCTTGCCGCGATTCGCGACCGACCTGGCCGCGTTCCTGTTCGCCTTGCAAAGGATCGATGCCACTGGCGGACCGGCGCCGGGACAACACAACTTCTTTCGCGGCGGAGCACTCAGCGTCTACGATGGCGAAACCCGGCAAGCGATTGAAGCCCTCGACGGCAAGATCGATACGGTCGCAGCCCGCGCGGTGTGGGAGGCAGCACTTGCCGCGCCATGGCACGGTGCGCCGGTCTGGTTCCACGGCGACGTCAGTTGGGGAAACCTGCTGGTCAGGCAAGGCCGGTTGGGCGCGGTGATCGACTTCGGAACCTCCGGCGTTGGCGATCCCGCCTGCGATCTGGCGATTGCCTGGACATTGTTTGAAGGCAAAAGCCGGGAGGCGTTTCGCGCCGGCCTTCCAGCCGATGAGGCGATGTGGGCGCGTGGTCGTGGCTGGACGCTTTGGAAGGCGCTGATCACGGTAGCTGGACAGATCGGCGTCAACCCTGTCGAGGTTGAAAAATCCCGTCATGTGATCGATGAGGTGCTTGCCGATCACGCGCGGCGGGGGTGAGGCGCCAAACGTTCAAGGCGCTCTCGCCCACCAGATCCTGATCCTGTCGCCGATCCATCCGCCCCCGTATGGCGCGACCAGGGACATTCTGGCCGAGGCGATGCTTTCCCGGACCTATGCGTGCCCACCCGCCTGATCGAGGCGGAGGGGAGCGCATCGCCTGCGTCGTTCAGGTCGACTGAGAGGGCGTCACGGAGGAATCGTTTTTCAACGGCTGGCTGCTGTCACAATCGGCGACACGACGGCACTCCAGGAAGTTTCGACCGCCTTGGAGGGAGCAGACACCCTTGGAAGCGTCATCCCGCTTTTCGCCTCGGTATCAGAGCGGGATTTGCAGATGGGCGTTATCTAGCAACAGAAGGGGAGGCGGCAAGAATCGAATAAATTTCGACGGAATTGAGGTATATTTTGCGTATTATGCGGCCATTTTGGAAATATACACGTTATCAGTATAGTTAGACGCGAAAGTATCCGTATATATATTTAATAAATGACATTGTGCCATTTGTGCCGCTCGTCGGATTATCAAGTGTTATTTGTGCAACACGGCATTAATCTGTTTGGGGAATTGTCATTATTCCGGAAATCGTCATTGAAGGCAGATGATCGATGGGTATGTTCGCCGCTGAAAAGGGCGAGCGGTGTGAGCCTTTTTCGTTGTGGGGGTGAGGCGGGAAAACATTGCCGCCAGCCACAAATCCGAAGCCATTTATAACTATGACTGGAGAGGTCAGAAAATGAACATCAAGAGCCTCCTTCTCGGCTCAGCCGCGGCCCTGATCGCGGTCAGCGGCGCGCGCGCCGCCGACGCTGTCGTCGTCGCCGAACCGGAACCGGCCGAATACGTCAAGATCTGCGACGTCTACGGCGCCGGTTACTTCTACATTCCGGGCACCGAGACCTGCCTGCGCATCGGCGGCTACCTCCGCTACGACATGGGCGTCGGCGATTCCGGCGCGCTGGATGGCGCCAATAACGTTGCCGATCACATGGACGGCGATAGGAACGACACCTACTACAAGAACATGCGCTTCACGCTGAGGACTTATACCGGCCAGGAAACCGAGCTCGGCACATTGAAGACCTTCACCGAGACCCGCTTCCAGTTCGGCAACTCTTCCGGCGACTATACCGGTGACGGCACCGGCTGGCAGGCCGGCAACAAGGCCACCACCCTCAACTTCGCCTGGATCCAGCTCGGTGGCCTGCGCGTCGGTAAGGATGAAACGGTATACGACCAGTTCATCGGCTATGCCGGCAACGTCATCCAGGACACGCTCATCCCGTATGGTGTCAAGGATACCAATCTCATCAGCTACTACTTCGACGCAGGCAGCGGCTTCACGGGCGTGGTCTCGCTCGAAGAAGGCACCGGCGTCAACACGATCGACAGCTATGTTCCGCATGTCGTCGGCGGTTTGAAGTACAAGGGCGACTGGGGTGCGATCACCGGCGTCGTGGCCTATGACAGCAATTATGAGGAAGTGTCCGGCAAGGTCCGTTTGGACGTCAACGTCAGCAAGGAACTGACGCTGTTCGTCATGGGCGGCTACGGCACCAACGACAACATCAACGACTTCGGCACAGGCCGTACCCAATACAAGCCATGGGGCGGAAACTGGGCGATCTGGGGCGGCGGCACCTACAAGTTCAACGACAAGACCTCGTTCAACGCCCAGGTCTCCTATGACGACTGGAAGAACCTCGGCGTCGCGGCCAACGTGGCCTATACCATTGTGCCCGGCTTTACGATCACGACTGAAGTCGATTACCTCAATGCAGGAAAATTCGACGACTTGGACTTCAACAACTGGACGAAGGCCGACAAGAAGAGCAGCGTCGGCGGCATCGTTCGCTTCCAGCGCAATTTCTAACGGATCGACTGACCTCACCAGCCCGCCCGCAGCACATCGCTGCGGGCGGTTTTTTATGCATTGGCATGAGAGTTACCCGGGGGCCAAGCCCATACCTTGATTTCGCCACCCGATCGGTGAAAAGCTCCTGAAATGGAATGGCGCGACGAGGGAATCATTCTCGGCACCCGCAAGCATGGCGAAACCAGCGCCATTCTCGAGGTGTTGACGCGAGCGCATGGCCGTCATCTCGGCCTTGTTCGCGGCGGCCGTTCGCGCAAGCAGCAGCCCGTGCTCCAGCCCGGCAACCGTGTCGACCTGTTGTGGCGTGCGCGGCTTGATGAACATCTCGGCACGTTCCAGGCCGAGGCGATCGAGATGAACGCGGCCCGGTTGATGGACAGTGCCGTCGCCGTCTACGGATTGCAGACCATGGCCGCGCATCTGCGCCTGCTGCCCGAGCGCGACGCGCATGAAGGTCTCTACGAAACGCTTGCCGTGATGATCGTCCATCTCGACGACGCCGACGTTGCCGGCGAACTGGTGGCGCGCTTCGAGCTTCTGGTGCTGGACGAACTCGGCTTCGGCCTCGATCTCAGCCAATGCGCCGCCACCGGCACGCGACAGGACCTGGCCTATGTCTCACCGAAGTCGGGACGTGCGGTATCGCGCGAAGCCGGTTTGCCGTGGCGCGACAAGATGCTGGCTCTGCCGGCCTTCCTGCAGCGCGGCTCCGGCCTGCGCGCCGATGCGGCTGATGTCGACGACGCCTTCCGGCTCACCGGCTTCTTCTTCAACCGCCACGTCTATGAGCCGCGCGGCATCGAGCCGCCGGACGCTCGTACCGGCTTCCTCGCCGCCTTGCGCAAACATCACGCGCGCGGCAAGGCCATAGCTGGCGAAGACGCAGCCAGAGAAATCATCACATGAGCGAGGTCGAACTTTATCCTGGCCGGGTCTCACCGCTCGGCCTCGGCACCATTCCGCACGCCGACATCCTGAAATACACCGGTTTGGAATTGCTGCAGCGCATCGTCGACGGCAAGTATCCGGCGCCGCCGATTTCCTTCCAGCTGAATTTCACTCTCACCGAAGTCTCGGAAGGGCGCGCTGTCTTTCGTGGCATGCCGAGCGAGCGCCATCTCAATCCGCTGGGCAGCGTGCATGGCGGCTGGGCGGCGACGCTGCTCGATTCGGCACTGGCCTGTGCCGTGCAGACGCTGCTCGAAAAGGGCGAGGCCTATACCACGGCGGAGTTCAAGGTGAATTTGACGCGTCCCATCACGCCGAAGACCGGCGAGGTGGTGTGCGAGGGCAGGGTTGTTCACAAGGGCCGCACGTTGGCGGTGTCGGAAGCGACGCTGAAGGATGCCGGCGGCAAGCTGCTGGCTTTCGGCACCGAAACATGCTCGATCTTTCCGGCCGCCAATCTGGCGGCGCGTTGACTGGCGGCGCATTGAGTTTTCCGAGCTTGGATTTTCTGGCCGTCTGGCCGCCGCATTTGAATGTCAGTAAGACGAATGTCAGTGAAAACTGGCCTGGTTTGGGGGAACCGCCATGTTTGAAAGCCTGATCGGCCTTGTCGCCATCATCGCCTTGTTCGTCATCATTTCGCGCCAGCAGAGCCGCATCGGCCTTGTCGAGCGCGAGCTTGGCGCACTGCGCAGCCTTGTGCTCTCGGGAGCCGTGCCGCCTGCGGCCAGGCCGTCCGAACAGGCGGTGGCCGACAACGCGCCCGCCGATATGGCTCCGGACACAGCGGCCGCGGCCGATATCGTTCCGCCGGAGGTAAGCGCAGCGGTCACAGCCCCGGCGCCAGCCACGGACACGGAAGACTCGACCGGCGAGATCGTCTCCGGGCCGTGGACCGCTCCAGAACCGGCACCGACGGCAGTGGAACCTGCGGAGCTTCCCGCAGCGGCGAAAGCCGCCCGCCAATCCGACGTCGAAACCGCGCTCGGAACCCGCTGGGCGGTCTGGGTTGGCGGCATCGCACTGGCGCTGGGCGGCCTGTTCCTGATCCGCTACACCATCGAAGCCGGCATTTTCGGTCCCGGCGTGCGGCTGGCCATGGCCGGCGTGCTCGGCCTGGTGCTGGTCGCCGGCGGCGAGTTCATCCGGCGCACCGGCTTCAAGGTGCCGGTGCAAGGGGCCGCCGGCGCTTATATTCCAGCGATCCTGACTGCTGCCGGTGCCTTCATCCTGTTCGGCACCGTCTATGCCGCGCATGGCATTTACGGCTTCATCGGCCCGGCACTCGCCTTCACGCTGCTCGGCGTCATCGGTGTGGCGACGATCGCGGCAGCTCTTGTCCATGGCCAGGCGCTGGCCGGCATCGGCCTTGTCGGCGCCATGGTGACGCCGGTGCTGGTCGCCTCGCAGGCACCCAATCCCTGGGCGCTTTTCGGCTATCTCGCGATCGTGCTTGCCGCCACCGGCGCCATCGCCCGCATGCGCGATTGGAAATTACTGATGGCGGCCGCCTTTTTCGGCGCCGGTGTCTGGACCATCCTCTATATGACCGATGCGCCAGGGGCGAACCTCTCTGCCATCCTGTTCATCGACGCCGTCACGCTGGCCGTGCTCGCCCTTGTCTGGCTCGCTCGCCGTGACGACGAACCTGGACCAGCCAGGGCTTTCGACTGGCCGTCCATCGTGCCTGGCCTGTTCGTCGCATTCTCGGCGCTGGGCCTGTCGGTCGACCCGGCCTTCGCTGCCGCCGGCTACGCCTTGCCGGGCGCGGTGGTGATCGCCGCGATGGTGGGGGTCGCGCTTTATCGTCCGCTGGCGCTGCCGCTCCTCTATGCCGCGGGACTGGTCACGGTGCTGATCTATCTCGGCATCATCCCGCCAACCTCGATCGCTTCCGATTTTTCCAGCGGCGCCTTGGGCGTCGACGGACTGCCGGTGGCCACGTCCAACGCGCTGACCTTGCGCATCGGCATCGTACTCGGCCTGGTCTTCATCGGCGCCGGCTTCTGGGCCGCGCGCCGGTTCGCCGCCGGCACGCAGATCCGCGCGGCCTCATGGGCAGCGTGGGGCGTCATTGTCCCGCTGGTCATCCTGCTGGCACTCTGGTTCACCTTCGGCAATCTCGACCGTGACCTTGTCTACGCTGCCGCAGCGGCACTGCTGGTCGTCATTTTCGCCGCCGGCGGCGAGTGGATCGCGCGGGCCGAGGAGCCGCCGCTCAAGGGCGGTGTCGCGGTGTCGTTTGCCCTGGGCGGCGCGGCCATCGCCGGGCTCCTGCTCATGCATATGGCTTTCGATTCCGGCTGGACCACCATCCTGCTCGGTGCGGCGGCCATCGTGCCGGCGCTGACTACGCGCTGGCGCGCCTATCCGGTGCTCGGCTGGATTTCGGTCGGCGCGGTGATCGCGGTGCTTGGCCGCGTCGCTTTCGACCCGACCATCGTCGGTGCCGGGTTCCTGTCGACGACGCCGGTGTTCAACTGGCTGCTGCCAGGCTACGGCGTGCCGGCACTGGCCTTCGGCTTTGCCGCCTGGCAGCTTGCGCGCACCACGAATGGCCGGCCGCGCCTTGCCATGGAGGCGGCTGCGGCGCTGTTTGCGCTGCTCACGCTCGCTATGCTGGTGCGCCACGCCATGCACGGCGGCGTCATCGACACGGGTGCCATGACGCTCGCCGAACAGTCGATCTACACCCTGATCGCCATCGGCGCCGGCGCCATCCTGGTCGCCATCGACATGCGCTCGCCAAGCTCGGTGCTGCGCTATGGTTCGATGGCCGCCGGTGTGGCCTCGGTCGCCTTCATCGTTGTCAGGCACTTCGTCGTGCTGAATCCGCTGTTGTCAGACGAATCGACAGGCCGGATCCCGGTGTTCAACCTGTTGTTCCTCGCCTATCTCCTGCCTGCGGTCGCCGCCGGGGGACTGGCGCTCTACGCCAGGGACAAGCGGCCAAAATGGTATGCGCAGATGCTGGCCGTGGTGGCTGCCGTGCTTGCCTTCGCCTATGCCACGCTGTCGGTGAGGCGCCTGTTCAAGGGCGAGTTCATCGGCTTGTGGAGCGGCCTCGGCCAGTTGGAAACCTATACCTACTCGGCGCTTTGGCTGGTGATTGGCGTTGCGCTCCTCACAGCCGGTGTCTGGTTGAAATCGCAGGTGCTGCGCGTCGCCTCGGCCGCGCTGATCGCGATCGCCGTGCTGAAGGTCTTCATCTTCGACATGTCGGAGCTGGAAGGTGTGCTGAGGGCGTTGTCGTTCATCGGCCTTGGCGCCGTGCTGATCGGCATCGGCCTGTTTTATCAGCGGCTTTTGACGCGGGCGGCGCGGGAAAACGGATAAAGGCAAGCAAGAACAATAAGATTTCACCCCGACCGGGAATAAATCGGCACTAGCCAGCGTTATTGCATTGCTTGGGTGACCGGGGCGGGAGACCGCTTCGCGCTGGCCGCTTGCGCCGTGCCCGGAAGGCGCGTTCAATTGGGATCAATAAGGGCGACCTCGAAACCAGCGGTCATGGACGAAAAGAAGGCAGCAATCCTTGGCGAAATACCGCGCCTGCGCCGCTACGCACGCTCGCTTTTGCGCGACCGCGACGCTGCCGACGACCTTGTCCAGGATTGCCTCGAGCGGGCGCTTGTGCGGCTCGACAACTGGCAGACGGGAGAAAGCCCCCGGAGGTGGCTGTTTACGATCATGCATCATTTGTTCATCGACCAGATGCGCAAGGTGAACCGCCGCGGCGAGGCGGCGATGCTGCCGCTGGAGGCGGGCGAGGCCGTTGCCCAGCCGGCCGAGCAGATGGAGAGCATTGCCTCGCGCGAGATCGTCGACGCATTGCAGGCGATCAGCCCCGACCGTCGCGCAGCCCTTGTCATGGTTGCCATCGAAGGTTTTTCCTATGCCGAAGCCGCCAACATTCTGGGCGTGCCTGCGGGCACGCTGATGTCGCGCATTGCGCGCGGGCGTGAGGAATTGCGCGGGTTGCTGGACGACACAGCGCGCCGCCGCGCGATAAGGATCGTCGAGAAATGATCCGCCGCGACTTTTCCGAACGTGACATCCATATGGCGCTCGATGGCGAGCTGCCCGGCGATGAGCGCGCGGCCTACGATGCCTGGCTCGACGCCAATCCCGAGATGAAGGCCAGGAGCGCCCGTTTCACCGCCGACCGGGCGGCGCTGCGTGCCGCCTTCGCCGACGTGCTGGACGAAGCCGTGCCTGGGCACTTGCGCAAGGTCGTGCTTGGCGAGGTGCCGGTCAAGGCAGCTGTGTCACGCTCACGCTGGTGGCTTGCCGCTGCTGCCGCCGTGCTTCTGGCCGTAGGCGGACTTGGTGGCTATTTTGCCGGCATCGATGGCATCGGCCAGGAGGACCCGGCCGAAGATCGGCTGGCCGAGCAGGCAATCGCGGCTCATGTCATCTATGCCGCCGAAAAGCGGCATGCCGTCGAGGTGCCGGCCAGCGACAAGGACCATCTGCAGACATGGCTGTCCAACCGGATAGGGCTGAATCTGGTGGCGCCGGACCTGACCGCCGACGGATTCCAGCTGGTCGGCGGCCGGCTGTTGCCGGCAGGCGAGAGCAAGGCCGCCATGCTGCTTTACGAGGACGGCAATGGGCAGCGTATATCGCTGTTTGTCACCACGGAATCGACGGAGAATGCCAAGGGCACCTACGCCGCCGCGCAAGATGGACCCGAGGCCGTCTACTGGCTGGACAAGGGCTATGGCTGCGCCGTGGTCGGCTCCTTGCCGCGCGAGCGGCTGGCCGAGGTCGCCAGGAGCGCCTACACGCAACTTCTGAACGGGCTGGCAAGCTGAACGGCATTGCTTTTGCCGGTGCCGTCGATCCGCGAATGCCGATCCGGCCGAAGGGCCCTTTCACACCCGTCGAGTCGGCGTCGGATTTGTCACAATTCGGCCCTAATCGAGGTGCGATAGCGCTTGATGAATGCCGTCGCATCGCCCCGAAAATCGGAAGCGGTTTTTGGAAACACGAGGCGAAGATTCAAGGTGGTGGAGCGGACTTTGTGCGCCCAGGTGGACGCCGGTTTTCCCAACGCCCTGGTCGGCGTCAAGGACGTGTTCGAGTAGGGCCATTTCCACCACCAATCGAGGTTTTCTGAAGCCGCATGCCTGCCGAGATCCGCACGGCCCGCGCGTCTGACGTCGATGATCTCGCCGCCATTGAGAAAGCTGTTTTCTCAAGCGACCGTATTTCCCGCCGCTCCTTTCGCCTGTTCATCGAGCGTGAAACCGCCGAGACGCTGGTCGCTGAAGTCGATGGCCGCCTGGCCGGCTACGCGATCGTGCTGTTTCGCAAGGGCAGCGGCGTGGCGCGCCTCTACTCGATTGCGACCAGTCCGTTTTTCGGCGGGCTGGGTGTCGGCCGCATGCTGCTCGGATCCGCCGAAGATGCCGCCTTCGAGCACGACCGCATGATGCTGCGTCTCGAAGTTCGCGAGGACAACAGCCGCGCGATCCGTATCTACGAACAGGCCGGGTATCGCAAGATCGGCCGCGAGCCCGGCTACTATGAGGATGGCGAAACGGCACTTCGCTACGAAAAGACCTTGCGTGGCGACATTCCGATCGCCACCAAGGTGCCGTTCTACCCGCAGACCTGCGAATTCACCTGCGGCCCGTGCTGCCTGATGATGGCGATGGCCAATTTCGATCGCGGCTTCGTGCCGGATCCGGTCATGGAAATCCGCCTGTGGCGTGAAGCGACGACCGTCTTCATGATGTCGGGTCCCGGTGGTTGCGAGCCATTCGGCCTCGCTGTGTCGGGCTACGAAAGCGGGCTCGCGGTGGAGATCTACGTTTCCTTCTATGGCGCGTTGTTCCTGCAATCGGTACGCAGTGAGGACAAGCGCAGGGTGATGGAACTGGCCCAGGTCGACTTTCGCCGACGCGCGGAACTTTACGGCATCCCGGTGAATTACCGTGCATTCACAATCGACGATATCCGCGCTGCGATCGCTGGGGGAAAGCTGGTGCTGGTGCTGATCAGCGGCTTCCTGATGTTCGGCAAGAAGGTGCCGCACTGGGTGCTGGCGATCGGCGATGACGGCGACCATATCCTGATCCACGACCCTTGGGTCGAGGATGAAAGGCAGGAGACCATCCTTGATGCAGCCAACATTCCCGTGCCTTACGGCATCTTCATGAACATGGCGCAGTTCGGTCGCGATGGATTGCGTGCCGCCATCACTCTGGGAAAGCGTGACAGATAATGACCTGGGTCATCCTTACCGGCAGGCAGAGCGATCTCGACCAGGTGGCGACACCGCACAAGATCATCACCAATCGCGACTATCTCGCGCACCCGTCACTGTTTCGCGGCCAGCGGCCGAAGGTCATCAACCTGTCGAACAATTACGGCTACCAGAGCCGCGGCTACTATGCGTCGCTGCTGGCAAGCTCGCGCGGCCACAAGGTGATCCCGACGGTCGAAACGATGATCGACCTGTCGGAGCGCAAGCTCTATGAACACGCGCTGCCGGAACTGGAGCTGGCGCTCAACAAATGCCGCAAGGATCTCGCCGGCGTTTTTCCGCAAAAGGTCTGCATCTTCTTCGGCATCGGCCCGTCGAAAATCTGGGACCGCTTCGCCAAACTTCTGTTCGACTGGTTCCGCGCGCCGGCGCTCGAAGTCCACATCAAGGACAGCGCCGAATGGGCCTCGATCCGCAAGATCGGTTTCCATCCGCTGGCGCGGATGACCGAGGACGAGGAAAAAAGCTTCATCCAGTGCCTGGAGACCTACACCAACCGCGAATGGCGCGACACCAAGGGCCGCACGCCGGCGCGCTACACCTTCGCCACGCTGGTCGACCCGCATGAGGAATTGCCGCCATCGGAGATATCGTCGCTGCGCTATTGGGCCAAGATCGCCGAGAAGATGGGTGTCGAAATCGAGCCGATCACCAAGCGGGACCTCGCCAAGCTCGCCAATTACGACGCGCTGTTCATTCGCGAGACCACCTCGATCTCCAACCACACCTATCGTTTCGCCCGCCGCGCCCAGCAGGAAGGCATGCCGGTTATCGACGATCCACTGTCGATGATCCGCTGCACCAACAAGGTCTATCTCAACGAGCTGATGGCCTACAACAAGGTGCCGGTGCCGCCGACGGTGATGATCGCCGGCACCTCGGATCTCGAACTGGCAGCGCAGACGCTGGGCTTTCCGCTGGTGCTGAAAATCCCGGATTCGTCGTTCTCGCGCGGCGTCAAGAAATGCGCCAATTTCGAGGAACTGAAGACGCTTGCTACCGAATGGCTGGAGGATTCCGACCTTCTGATCGCGCAAAAATTCATTCCGACCGAGTATGACTGGCGCGTTGGTGTGCTCGGCGGCCAGCCGCTGTTTGCCGTGCATTATCTGATGGCCAAGAAGCACTGGCAGATCGTCAACCACAAGGCCAACGGCAAGCCCGACCAGGGCGGCATCAAGACCTTCACGCTGAAGGAGACGCCGGCGCATGTCGTCGAGACGGCTGTAAAGGCGGCGCGCTGCATCGGCGACGGGCTCTACGGCGTCGACCTCAAGGAGACCAAGGACGGCGTCTTCGTCATCGAGGTCAACGACAATCCCAACCTCGACCATGGCTGGGAGGATTCCGGCGAGAAGGACGAGGTCTGGGTGCGGCTGACGCAGTGGTTCTTGGAGCGGCTGGACCGGCCGGGGCGGTAATTTGATCGGGGGTAGAACATGCAGTTTATCGTGATCGAGGATTTCACCGGCTGCGATCGCAAGGAGATCTATCGCCGCTTTCGCGACCGCGGCCGCCTGAAACCGGACGAGCTTCTCGTGCACCACAGCTGGATCGCGGCGGACATGAGCCGCTGCTTCCTGCTGGTGGAGACCGATGACGTCACGCTGCTGCAGCGTTGGGTCATCGAATGGGCGGATCTGGTGGAGTTCGAGATCATCCCTGTGGCGACAAACAAGGACATGGCTGAGGCCTTGAGCGGGCACCTCTGATCATCGCCGCACGCTACGTCAACGCAGTGCCGGCGAGTTCACTGCGCGTCGGCATTCGTCGATCAGCCACTGGCGAAACGCCGCCACGACGTCGCGCCTGGCGCTGCGCTCGGGGATCGTCAGGCAATAGGGCTGGCGTAGCTCCAGTGCCTGGGCGAGGGGCCTGACAAGCCGGCCGTCTTCCAGCGCCTCGGCACAGTAGATTCCTTGCGCCAGCGCCACGCCCAATCCCGAAATCGCAAGGTCGAGCGCTGCGCGCGATGAGTTGGCCGAGAGGCCGCGCTGCGCTGCCCGGCCGGGCTCGATGCCGGCCGCCTCGAACCAGTTGTGCCAGGACGGAAAGGACGCACCAGTCGGTCCCCAGCCCGTGTGGATAAGCGGCAGGCTGGCGAGGCCTTCGGGTTTGATCGTGTCCGCCAGCCCGGGTGCACACACGGGATAGACCGCGTCCTGGACGATGTCCTCGGTCGGGTGCTCGCGATAATGCGGCCCATAGGAGAGCCTGATGTCGATCAGCTCACGGTCGAACGGCACCGGGTCGTCGTCGCCTCTGAGCGATATGTCGACGGCGCCATGGCTTGCGACAAAACCAGCGAGACGCTGTGAAAGCCAACCCATGGCCATGGATGGCGGCACCGACACCATAAGGCGCGGGCGGAACGTATCGCCGCCCAGCTGGCGCGCGACGCTGCCGATCTCCTGGAAGGCCATGGTCAGCCTGGGCAGCATCTCTACGCCGGCCTCGGTGAGGACGACGCGCCGGTTGACGCGGTGGAACAGCTTGCGGCCCATCTGCTCCTCGACCGCGCGGATGAGCTGGCTGACGGCAGCGGCCGACACCGAAAGCTCTTCCGCTGCCGCGGCAAAGCTGCCTGTACGGGCCGCAGCCTCGAAAGCTTGAAGTCCTTTGAGAGAGGGAGGTACGGCCATAATCACCGAATAGATAAGTTCTGCTTATCTAGATTGCAGAAATCGTCGTTTTTGGAAAGGTTGTTCATTGGCTACAATGGGTTCATCAAACTCCAGTCTGGATCGAAGCACGTGGATCATCGTGACGTAATTTCATCGTTGACGCAGGAGGAGCGCAACCGGCTGACCGCCAAGTCTGATGTTGCGGGCCTCGTTCAGCTTGCTGCTCATTGGGGCGCGATCGTGGTCGTCGGATCGCTGATCGCCGCCAAGGTGCCGTTCTGGCCATTGCTGATGCTGCCGCAAGGTATCCTCATCGTCTTCCTGTTCACGCTGCTGCACGAGACGGTTCATCGTACGGCTTTCGAGGCGCAATGGCTGAACGATGCCGTGGCGCGGGTGTGCAGCCTGGCGATCGCGCTCCCGGCCGACTGGTTCCGCTACTTCCACTTCGCCCACCATCGATACACGCAAGATCCCGACAATGATCCGGAACTGGCGTTCCCCAAGCCGGAGACATGGCGGCAATACCTCGTCCACATATCCGGCATCCCGTTATGGTGGGGCCACCTGAAGACGCTTTATGCCAACGCGGCGGGCGGTGGTCGCGAAAGCTACGTTCCGCCAAAGGGCTATGATAAGGTGCGCATCGAGGCACGCGCCATGATTGCCTTTTATGCCGTGATCCTTCTGCTGGCCGTCTATTTCCGGCTCTCGGTGCTTGTCTATGTCTGGATCTTGCCCGCTCTGTTGGGGCAGCCGTTTCTGCGCCTCTATCTCTTAGCCGAGCACGGCCGTTGTCCGTTCGTCGCCAACATGCTGGAGAACACCAGGACCACGCTGACCAATTGGCTGGTCCGCAGGCTGGCGTGGAACATGCCGTTCCATGCCGAGCATCATGCCTATCCAGGCGTGCCGTTTCATCAACTGCCGCGGTTTCATGCGCTGATCGAGCGGCATCTCAAGGTGGTCGAGCCCGGCTATGTCAGCTTCCACGGCAAATACATCGACACGCTGCGTTGACGATGGCCGGCCTCAGCCGGTCTGGCTGTGCAGTGCTCGGGATTTCAACAGACGCTGGATCTCGGCCGCCGTTGACGGCACGCCGATCAGATAGCCCTGCGCCTCTGTGCAGCCATTGCCGCGCAGGATGTCGAGTTGCACCTCGGTCTCGACCCCCTCGGCGGTGACAGTGATGCCAAGCTCGGCGCCCAGCCCGATGACGGTGCGAACGATCGCCGCGGCGTCACGATTGCCCAGGTCGTGGATGAACGAACGATCGATCTTGATCTTGTCGACGGGAAAACGCCTGAGATAGCCGAGCGAGGAATAGCCGATGCCGAAATCGTCCAGCGCGATGCGGATGCCGAGTTCGCGCAACTGCCGCAGCGTCCTCAGCACCGCCTCGCTTTCGTCCATCAGCACGGTTTCGGTGATTTCAAGTTCCAACCGATCGGCTGGCACGCCGGAGAAAGCCAGCGCCGAGATGACGCTGCGGGCGAAGCTGCCGCTTTTAAGTTGCACGGCCGAGACATTGACCGCGACGCGCAGGCCGGCGGGCCAGTCGGCCGCCGCCGTGCAGGCTTTCCTCAGCGCCCATTCGCCAAGCGGCACGATCAATCCAGTGTCTTCGGCGACCGGAATGAAGCTGTCCGGCGCCACCGTGCCGCGTGTCGGCGAATGCCAGCGCATCAAGGCTTCGGCGCCGACGATCTCCCCGGATGCGATGTTCATGATGGGCTGGAAGTCGAGGTCGAATTCCTGGCGCGGCAGCGCGGTCTCGAGGTCGATCTCCAGCGCACGCCGTGCCTGTACCATAGCGTCCATTCCGGGTTCGAAGAACCGATACTGATTGCGCCCTTCACTCTTCGCCCGGTAAAGCGCCGTATCGGCGTTCCTCAGCAGCGTGTCGGCATCTCCACCGTCGTCGGGGAAAACCGCGATGCCCAGGCTGATGCCGACATGCATCTCGCGGCTCTTGTCGCGGAACGGCTTTCCGATTGTCTCGACGATGCGCTTCGCGAGTTTTTCTGCATTGGCAATGCCCTTGAAGTTGAACTGGATGATGACGAATTCGTCGCCGCCGAAACGGGCGACCACGTCGGTTTCGTTGTGCAGGCAGCGCTGCAGCCTCTCGGCCACGCTCTTCAGCAGCCAGTCCCCGGCCGGATGTCCCCAGGTGTCGTTGACCGCCTTGAAGCGATCGAGATCGAGCGAAAAGATTGCCAGCGGCGTGACCGCCGTGGCTTCCAGCGCAAGGTCGAGCCGTTCGCGAAACATCGAGCGGTTGGGCAGTCCCGTCAGCGTATCGTGATGCGCAAGATGGGTCATGCGCTCTTCGGTGCGGCGACGTTCTGTGACGTCGTCGAAGGTCACTACCCAGCCGCCGCCGTTCATCGGCCGGCGTGTGACCAGAACCGTCCTGCCGTCGGTAAGATGCCGGTAGGCCGAATGCATTTTTGCCGCCGTCAGGCAGGCTTCGGTCTTGGCGACTTCGCTGTCGACGTCGATCTCCGCATAGATGCCGAGTTCCAGCAATCGTTCGAGCGCCTCGCGGTGCGTCGTTCCAAGCGGGAAGTCTGCCGCGGTGACATTGTAGAGTTCAAGAAAACGCCGGTTGCGCACGATCATCTTGCCGTCGGCGCCGTACATCAGCAGGCCTTGCGACATGTTGGCAAGCGCTGCGTCGAAGCGGCGGTGCTGCTCCTTGAGATCCTCTTGCGCGCGGCGCTGCTCGGTGATGTCCTCGTAGATCGAGACCCAGCCGCCCAGAGCCAGAGGGCGGTGCGAGATGCTGACGATGCGGCCGTCCGACAGTGTTTCTTCGTAGGTCGAGGGCTTTGCCTGATCGATATAGGGCTTGCGGATGGCGTAGAGTTCGTCGGCGGTTTGCGAGGCGATGCCGATATCGACGCTGTGGCGCAGAATGTCGAGGAACCGGATGCCGGGCCTTATGACGCTGGCTTCGAGGCAAAAGATGTTCAGGTAGTTGCCGTTGCAGATGATCATCCGCTCGTCGGCGTCGAACATGCACAGGCCGTGCGACATGTTCTCGACCGCAGCCGAAAAGCGTTGGTTCTGCTCGCGCAGTTCGTCTTCCATGTGGCGGGAGCGGTCCATGCCTTCGGCCTCCCGTTTCGGGATGGTCGAACCATCCTTGGCATCAGCGACGGGCATGAGCGCGCCTGCGGACCGTGATCGAACGCGCTATTGTGGCCGCCGCCGGTTAATTTAGCGTTTTAATGCATGTCGCCCAAAAGTGACCTCGGTTTTGGGGGAAACGACATGCATAAAAACAAAGACCTAAAGCGCGGCGCATGAATCCGTTTCAGCGCGACGCGCTTTAGCCGATTGCGGTTGCCGAAACCTGGTGCCGCGACGTCTCGATCGCGGAAAACCGCTTCAGGAACGCATTTTGCGCCCAGGTCACCGAGCGTGGCGTGAAATCGAAGCGGTCGGCATTGAAGCCGCGCGGACGGCCGAAGAACTCGGTCGCCTCGGCGGTCGAAAAGCCGGCGAGCAGCGTTGCCTCGAAATAGGCGGCGATCTGGTCGGCGCGCTTGATCTCCTTGCGCAGCGCAGCACTTGGCTCCGGCGGCAGCGAGAAGCGCAGATGGATGGCGCGCTGCAGCCGCAACTCACAATCCTTGTAGCTGCCGCCCATTACCGATTTGAACGGTGAGATCATGTCGCCGATGACATATTCGGGTGCGTCGTGCAGCAGGGCCGCCAGCCGGGCGTCGGCCGAAGCCTCGGGCACCAGGTCGCGGAACAGCGCTTCGACCAGCAGCGAGTGCTGGGCGACCGAAAAGGCATGCTCGCCGCTGGTCTGGCCGTTCCAGCGGGCAACGCGGGCGAGCCCATGCGCAATGTCTGAAATCTCGATGTCGAGCGGAGAGGGATCGAGCAGGTCGAGCCGGCGGCCCGACAACATGCGCTGCCAGGCGCGTGCCGGCGCGCCGACGCGGTCGGCCGCCATCAGGCCTCCTCCGCGCTGACGGCTTCCTGCGGGAAGGCGAATTTTGCCCAACCGGGAATGGCTAGTGTAACCGGAACGTCCGCCGCCATGATCGGCAGGTCGGCGTCGAGCGCCGCCTTGATCCGGTCGATGCGCGCAATCGCCAGGCCGATCGTGCCGGCGGTCGAGCCGAGCGTGCCAACCGGCCTGCCTTCGACGGTCAGTTCGGTGCCGGGCGCGGGCAGGGACCCGTCAGCCGACACGATCAGAACGCGTCGCCTGGCGGTGCCGCGATGCTGCATGCGCGAGACGACCTCCTGGCCGACATAGCAGCCCTTCTTGAAGCCGACGCCACCGGTTTCGTCCAGCAGCACGTCGTGGGGAAAGGCGTCTCCGAGTTGGTAGTCGCTGCCGCTTTCGGCAATGCCGCCGGCAATGCGGAAGGCTTGCCACGCGGCAAGATCGCTGCGCTCATCTGTTTCGCCATAGGAACGCGTGACGGCACCCTTCGGAAAGCGCGTGTCGGCGGCCGCCGTTGAATCGGATTGCGAGGGTGTTGATTCATGTCCCCATGCAACGGTGACAAATGCCTGATCGGATTTGGCAATCTCGACCTTGGCGCGCAGTTTGTAGAGCGTCAGCCGGCGTATGAAATCGTCCGATATGTCGGCGCGGCATTCGAGCCAAAATGCATTCTCGCCGGTGCGGGAGATCAGGAAATCGAACAGGATCTTGCCTTGCGGCGTCAGCAGCGCACCGGGCTTGGCTTCGCCGGGAGCCAGGATGTCGAGATCGGTGGTCAGGATGTTCTGCAAAAAATGCTCGGCATCCGGACCTGATACGGAAACGAGGGCGCGGTCTTTGAGCTGGGCAAAGGGCATGGGCGGAAAAGCAACCTGATCTTGCAAAACGGTCGGCCTTTACGTAAGCCGCTGGCACTCCCCCCGCAAGAGAGCATGGCCATGATCTACGACCTCATCCTGACAGGCGGCACCGTGGTCAACCACGACGGCGAAGGGGCTCGCGACATCGGCGTGAAGGGCGGGCGCATCGCCGCCATCGGCGATCTCCGCCAGGCCTCGGCGGGCGAGACGATCGACTGCCGCGGCCTGCATATCCTGCCGGGCGTCATTGACAGCCAGGTGCACTTTCGTGAGCCGGGATTGGAGCACAAGGAAGATTTGGAAACGGGTTCGCGCGCGGCCGTGCTTGGCGGCGTCACCGCCGTGTTCGAGATGCCCAACACCAATCCTTTGACCACCAGCGAGGCAGCGCTTGCCGACAAGGTTCGGCGCGGCACGGATCGCATGCATTGCGATTTTGCCTTCTGGGTCGGCGGTACCCGCGAAAACGCTGGGGATGTCGGCGAGCTTGAGCGGTTGCCGGGCGCGGCCGGGATCAAGGTTTTCATGGGCTCGTCCACCGGCGACCTGCTGGTCGAGGACGACGAAGGTGTCGCCTCGATCCTGAGAAACACGCGCCGCCGTGCCGCCTTTCATTCGGAAGACGAATTCCGGCTGCGCGAGCGTCTTGGCGAGCGCATCGAGGGCGACCCGGCATCGCACCCTGTCTGGCGTGACGAGATCGCCGCCTTGCGCTGTACCGAACGGCTTGTGCGCATCGCTCGGCAAGCGCGCGCCCGCATTCATGTCCTGCACATCTCGACCGCCGAGGAGATTTTGCTCCTCGAACAGCACAAGGATGTCGCGACCTGCGAGGCGACGCCGCATCATTTGACGCTCAGCGCCGACGACTATGCGCGGCTCGGCACGCTGATCCAGATGAACCCGCCGGTGCGCGCCGCCCGCCATCGCGACGGCGTCTGGCACGGCATTGCGCAAGGCATCGTCGACGTGCTCGGCTCCGACCATGCGCCGCACACGCTGGCCGAGAAGGCCAAGCCGTATCCGGCCTCACCGTCGGGAATGACCGGCGTGCAGACGCTGGTGCCGATCATGCTCGACCACGTCAATGCCGGTCGGCTGACCTTGCAGCGCTTCGTCGACCTGTCCAGTCATGGCCCGCAGCGCATCTTCGGCATGGCCAGGAAAGGCCGCATCGCCGCCGGCTATGACGCCGACTTCACCATCGTCGACATGATGCGGCGCGAGATGATCACCAATGCGCAGGCCGGCTCGAAAGCCGGCTGGACGCCTTATGATGGCAGGGAAGTGACGGGTTGGCCGGTCGGCACCGTCATTCGAGGCCGACGTGTCATGTGGGAGGGGGAAATCGTCACGCCAGGCCAGGGCAAAGCGGTGGAGTTTTCCGAGGCATTGCCCGTCTAGGCTCCCGGATCTCTGCAGGGCAGAGGCAGAAAGCTCAATCCCCGGCGACGAAGAACGACCACTGTCCGGCAGGCGTGATGCCGACACGGTAGAAGATATAGGCGCCGAACTGCTTCATGTCGTTGAAATCGCCGGCGGTGACGATCTTGAAGAGCTCGACCCGCTGCTTGGCGTCCAGCTTGTCCAGCGGCAGGGCGAAGAAATACGGCCACACATAGAGTTCTTGTGGCGTGCCGGCATCGAGGTGGACGTAGCCGGCATTAAGCACCTCCTCCAGGATGGCCAGAATCTCCTGACCGTCTGGGTCGCCGGAGAGGCCCTTGAGGAAGGCGATGGCGTCGCCGTCTATGTCGGTCAGCGATATCTGTGTCATGCTCTCGCCCGTGCCGATCAACGGCCGCAGCTTTTCGATATCGCCGCCCTTGCAGGCTTCGACGATCAGATCGTGCATGCGCCGCACCGGTTCCGGCAGCTTGCCGAGATCGTAGACGACCTCAGGCACCGGCGTTTCCGGATCGACACGCGGTCTGGTCACGCCGCCATCCGCCGGACTGTCCGGCTCGGCTTCGGCAGGAGCAGTCGGCTGGCTGGCCGGCGGCGGTGTTCCGACCGGATTGGGCATTGGCACGGCGCTTCCGGAGGGCGACATGTCGTCGTCGGCCGGCGGCGTGACTGTCGGGGGGAGCTCTTCGCGCTTGATTTCGCTCAGTGCATACACGGGGCTGCTCGCGAGACACACAAGCAGGGGAATCGCGGCACAGCAAGCGGCGAAGGAGATGCGAAGGACCAAGCCACACGGCTTGCCTGACATCGAAAAACTCACTGCCCGTTTCTCCCTGCTTCCGGGCATGACGCCCGAGCGGCATGTTGCCGTCAAAGAACCGGACCTCGGTTCAGTGCCGCAGCCGTTCAGGTTCGAAGGCGCCAGCAATCACCTTTTCACGCATACGGTCGAGCAGGGCAAGGGCCGAGGTCTCGCCATTGGCACGCAACATCTCGCCGAAGGCTGTTTCGAGCGCTGCTTCGGCAATGATCTCGGGCTCTATCCCGGCGGAGAGACCTTCCGCCCAGGCCTCGCTGTGGCTTTCCACGGCGGTCAGGCGTTTTTCTTCCCTGACCAGCGCGTCGATGTCGTTGACACCATGTTCCATAAGCGAATGTCCACCCTTTCAAGCTGCGATCCGTCGATGTAGATCAGGCCTGATCTGTTCATTTCACACGCAGGGACAATTAAGTATTTGTAAATACGACATTTTTTTGATCGTCTTTTACAAAGCCCAATTGCCTTGTGCGAAGCTGCGTTCAGTCCGAGTCAAACTTAGCCGATTGGGGCGGCCTGCGGGGCGAAAACCTTCAGTTTGAGTTAATTCCGCTTTCGTGCGGTAAGGTTTCGTTAATACTGTTGCAGAAGTGCAACATGAGGATTGCACCAAGAGATCGCCCGGCACAAGCCGATATATCGGCTAATGCCCAGCAATGATCCGGATAGTTGTTGATGAGCGAGTGCCTAGTTGCCGTAACGCGAGGCGATATCGCGAGACAGCGTCTCGCCTTCCTTCATGTAGCGACTGATGGCTTCGGTCGCCGAGGACGTACACCTCGTATAGGTGCCGCCGAAGGAGCGGTAGCCGCGATTGAAGCTGGCAATGAAGCGGGCGCGCCGCTCGGCGTCCGGATTTTCCGAATCGAGCAGTTTTGTCATTTCGACACGCCACTGGTCGCCCTTCTCGCCGCACAGATTGCGGAGGAAATGCAGCGAGCCCAGAACCTCCGCCAGCCGCATCAACCCAGGCTCGAACGGCGATTCGGCGCTGAGCGCGGGCCGTATCGAAACGGTCGCGCCGACCGCAAGGCACACGGCGAGGAGCATGGACGGACGGTTCATAAGCCTTCTCTACCCAACGGCGTGGCTCTGCCAAACAGGATAAGTCTTTGTGGCGAAACAATTTGTCGCCTGCAAGGCGGTTTTCAGGGCTTCGGCCCGTCGTCTCCGTCGGGTTCCAACAACTCCTCGGCCACGGCGAACACCGAGCCGGCGAGCGGCAATGCCGCCATCTCGCTGAGTGTATAGAAGGCCGCCGTCTCTGCGTCGTCGCTGGCTACCGCCTCGCCGCCGGCATAGGCGGCGCCGAAGACCGTGAGGAGATAATCGACCGGGTGGCTGTCATCCCTGCCGTCGATGTGGATTTCCCGCAGCGGGCAATAATTTGTGGCGCGCAAACCGGTTTCTTCCAGAAGTTCGCGCTCTGCCGCTGCCTCCAGCGTCTCGCCGGGTTCGACCTTGCCGCCCGGAAAGGCATAGAGCCCTTGCGAGGGTTGCCGGGCTCGCTTGACCAGAAGCAGGGTGTCTGCACGCACGACGGCGACCGAGACTGCCGGAAGTGTCTTGCGCGCTTCGTTCATGGGTTCCCGATCAGGCGTGTAGGCAGGTCTGTTGTGGACCGCCCAGCATGGGCAAGCTTTAGCGGTTGCGCAATGCCGGTTGCACCGGCACTTTCAGGAACCGAACCTTTCAAAGGGCGCCAATCGACCATGTGCGGACGTTTTGCCTTGACCGCGACGCCGGACCAGACTGCCGCCTTGCTAGGCTTGGCGGAACTGGAGGATTTCCCGGCGCGCTACAACATCGCACCAACCCAGCCGATCCTGATGGCGGTCGCCGGCCCCCCGCGGGCGCCGGGCTCCAATTTGCCCGACCGGCAGCCAATGCTGGTGCGCTGGGGGCTGATCCCGACCTGGGTCAAGGATACCAGGGAGTTTCCGCTGCTGTTCAACGCGCGCTCCGAAGGGGCTACCGAAAAGGCGTCGTTCAAGGCCGCCATGCGCCATCGCCGCGCCTTGGTGCCGGCTTCCGGCTTTTATGAATGGCGGCAAACCGGCGGCAAGAAAGGCCAGCCTTACTGGATCCGGCCCAGGCATGGCGGGTTGGTCGCCTTTGCCGGCCTGGTCGAGACCTATGCCGAGCCGGGCGGTTCGGAAATGGATACCGGCGCCATTCTGACCATCAACGCCAATGCCGATATCGCGCATATCCACGACCGCATGCCTGTGGTGATCGACCCCAGGGATTTCGCCCGTTGGCTGGATTGCCGCACGCTCGAACCGCGTGATGTCGCCGATCTGTTGCGGCCGGCTCAACTCGATTTCTTCGAGGCCATTCCCGTCTCCGGCCTGGTCAACAAGGTCGCCAACACCGGACCGGAGATTCAGGAGCGGGGCGAGATCGGGCCGGAGCCCGAAAAGGTCAAGCGCCAGAAGCCCGGCGCGGACGACAATCAGATGACGTTGTTCTAGCTGAACTGTTCTTCAGCGGCGTATGTCTGCGCCATTTGCCGGGCGCCCTTGGCGCCGGGCCGCACACCACTTCAGGCGGCGCGGGGCGACACGATCTTCTGTACCGGCTTTTTCTTCTTCGCGGTGTGAAGGAGGGCGGCGACGATCGCGGCCGGGCCGATCGCGCGGTAGTGGTTGGCCAGTGCCGGCTGCTTGGCTCGGTTGGCTTCCTGCTTGGTTCGGGGCATGTCTCTCTTCCCAGGTAACATTTTCGTGTCTGCGTTTGATGGCCGATTCTGACCAAATCGTGACGCCTGCTGATCTAGCCGGCGAATGTTTCATGACTGTGCCGACATGTTTAATAAAATGTTTCAGTGCATCATTACCTGTGATCCAGCGACGTTTTTGCCGAAACTTGCGACTTGACGGCAACACATGCCAAGGCGATAAAGCTGCCCATGAAAACGTCTTTCGCCATTTGTGGCATTTGCATTATTGGCTAGCCTCGCGCTGGTCCGGACGTTTTCGCCTCATCTTTCCCCAGATTGGACAAACGCCCCGGCCAGCAGGCTGGAGCCTGATTTGCGTTTCGCGCAGGGCTGGCTTCGTCAAATTGAGTTCTGAACCGGGAAGGCACGAATGTCCGACGCATCGCAGGGCCTGCGCCTCTACAACACGCTGACGCGGACGAAAGAGGATTTCGTCCCGATCGATCCAGACAATGTGCGCATGTATGTCTGCGGCCCGACCGTCTACGACTTTGCCCATATCGGCAATGCCAGGCCGGTGATCGTCTTTGACGTGCTTTTCCGCTTGCTGCGTCACGTCTATGGGCAGGCGCACGTCACCTATGTGCGCAACATCACCGACGTCGACGACAAGATCAACGCGCGCGCTCTACGCGACTTCGGCGGCGAGATCGCTTCCGGAACACTTTCGCTCAACGAGGCGATCAGGCGGGTCACCGAAAAGACCGCCGATCAGTTCCATCGGGACGTGGCGGTTCTCGGCTGCCTGGAGCCGACGGTCGAGCCGCGCGCCACCGAATTCGTCGAGCCCCGCGCCGACGGCAAAGTCGACATGATCACCTTGATTCAAAGCCTGATCGAACGCGGCCATGCCTATGTTGCCGCGGGCGAAGTCCTGTTCGACACCGCGTCGATGCCGGACTACGGCCAGCTGTCGAAGCGCAATCTCGACGAGCAACAGGCCGGTGCTCGCATCGCCGTCGACGCGCACAAGAAAAATCCCGGCGATTTTGTGCTGTGGAAGCTGTCGTCGCCGGAGGAGCCTGGCTGGAATTCGCCATGGGGCAGGGGTCGGCCGGGCTGGCACATCGAATGCTCGGCAATGTCGGCCGCCTATCTCGGCGAGGTGTTCGACATCCATGGCGGCGGCCTCGACCTGATCTTCCCGCACCATGAGAACGAGATCGCCCAGTCGCGCTGCGCCCATGGCACGGACGTGATGGCCAACATCTGGATGCACAACGGCTTCCTGCAGGTCGAAGGTCAGAAAATGTCGAAAAGCGTCGGCAATTTCTATTCGATCAACGAACTGCTCGAGACCGAGACGTTTGGCGGCCGCAAATGGCCGGGCGAGGTGCTGCGGCTGGCAATGCTGATGACGCACTATCGCGAACCAATCGACTTTTCCGTGCGCAAGCTGGAAGAGGCCGAGAACACGCTGCGCAAATGGAAGCGGGCGGCCGACCTTGCGCCGGCCGCCGCAGGACTGCTGCCCGTGCAGGTCATCGATGCCTTGTCGGACGATCTCGCAACCTATGCCGCCTTCCAGGTCTTGACGCAGCTGGCTGGCGAGGCAGCGGACGGCAACGATGCGGCGGCTGCGCTGAAGGCTTCGCTGCTCTTCCTCGGCTTCGATGTCGCGTCGGCGACGGTTGATGAAGACCACGTCGCCAAGGCAATCGCCAAGCGTCTCGCATTCATCGCCGCCAAAAACTGGGCCGAGGCCGACCGCATCCGCGACGAACTGCTGGCGCAAGGTGTACAGTTGAAGGACGGTAAGGATCTGGTCACTGGCGAGCGCATCACCACCTGGGAGGTAAAAAGATGATCGACCATCTCGGCATCACCGTTGCCGATTTCGACGCTTCGAAGGCTTTCTATGACAAGGCGATGGCCCCGCTTGGTGCGGCTCTGCTTTACATGGTGCCACTGGAATATACCGGGGGTGCCAAGGTCGGCGGCTATGGCCGTGACCGGCCGGTGTTCTGGCTGAGTACCGGCAAGGACAAGCCCAGGGATCACCAGCACGTCGCCTTCACCGCGCGCAGCCGCGCCGAGGTCGATGCCTTCCATGCCGCAGCCCTTGCCGCCGGCGGCAAGGACAATGGCGGGCCAGGCCTGCGGCCGCATTATCACCCGAGCTACTATGGCGCCTTCGTCTTCGATCCCGACGGCAACAATGTCGAGGCCGTCTGCCATGTCCCGGAGTGAGCGGTGATGAGCCTCGACAACCGGCCGGTCTACACCGGCGGCTGCCAGTGCGGCGCGGTGCGCTTTCGCGTTGAAGGCGCGCTCGGCGACGCTTCGGTCTGCCATTGCCGCATGTGCCAGAAGGCGTTCGGCTCGTTCTATGCGCCGCTGGTTTCGGTGCGTGGCGCCCGGCTCGACTGGACGCGCGGCGAGCCGAAATACTTCCGCTCCTCCAACCATGTCGATCGCGGTTTTTGCGCCGATTGCGGCACGCCGCTGACCTTCACCGCGCCGGACGGCGTTGGCCTCGCCATCGGCGCGTTCGACAATCCGGCGGAGATCGTGCCGCTGATCCAATGGGGCACCGAGGCAAAGCTGCCTTATGTCGATACGATCCCGCAATTGCCGGGCGAGGAGACGATGGCCGACGTGTCGTCGGCCTCTTATCTGGCGGATCTCGTCTCCTATCAGCATCCGGACCACGACACCGAACAATGGCCGCCAAAGGAAAGATCATGACCGATCAGGTAAGAACCGGCGGCTGCCAGTGTGGCGCCGTGCGTTTTCGCATTCATGGAGCGCTCGGCCGTCCATCGATCTGTCATTGCCGCATGTGCCAGAAGCAGTTCGGCTCGTTCTTCGGTGCACTGGTCACGGTGCCCAGGGACGGCGTCGAATGGACCCATGAAGAGCCGAGCTATTTCCAGTCGTCGGTCAACATCGATCGCGGTTTCTGCGCCCGCTGCGGGACGCCGCTGACCTACCGGCAGCCCGGTGGACTTGAGATCGCTATCGGTGCCTTCGACGACCGCTCCGATCTTGCCCCGCAGATCCAGGTCAACTACGCCGCGCGGCTGCCCTGGGTGGAGACGATCTTCGATCAGCCCGTCCACCAGGATCCTGATTATTACAACAGGCAGGAATCCATCATCTCCTTCCAGCACCCAGACCATGAAACAGCGGACTGGCCGACCAAAGGTTTGCAGCTATGAGCAGTCAATTGCGTACGCTTTATCCCGAGATCGAGGCGTTCGATTCCGGCATGCTGGATGTCGGCGACGGCCATCAGGTCTACTGGGAGCGTTCGGGCACGAGGGGCGCCAAGCCGGCGGTGTTCCTGCATGGCGGGCCGGGCGGCACCATTTCGCCAAAACACCGGCGGCTGTTCGACCCGAAGCTCTACGATGTCATCCTGTTCGACCAGCGCGGCTGCGGAAAATCGACGCCCAACGCCTCGCTCGAAACCAATACGACCTGGCACCTGGTCGCCGACATCGAACGCCTGCGCGAAATGGCCGGCTTCGACAAATGGCTGGTGTTCGGCGGCTCCTGGGGGTCGACGCTGGCGCTCGCCTATGCCGAGACGCATCCCGATCGCGTCAGCGAGTTGGTGGTGCGCGGCATCTACACGCTGACGCGAGCCGAACTCGAATGGTACTATCAATTCGGCGTCTCGGAAATGTTCCCGGACAAATGGGAGCGCTTCCTGGCGCCGATCCCGGAGGCCGAGCGCGGCGACATGATGGCTGCCTACCGCAAGCGGCTGGTCGGCACGGATCGCAAGGCGCAGATCGAGGCGGCCCGCGCCTGGAGCCTGTGGGAAGGCGAAACGATCACGCTTTTGCCCGAGCCGGAGACCAGCGGACCATTTGGGCAGGACGACTATGCCATCGCCTTTGCCCGCATCGAGAACCACTATTTCGTCCATGCCGGCTGGCTGGAGGAAGGGCAGTTGCTGCGCGACGCGCACAAGCTGGCTGACATTCCCGGCACCATCGTCCATGGCCGCTACGACATGCCGTGCCCGGCGCATTATGCCTGGGCGCTGCACAAGGCCTGGCCAAAGGCGGATTTCCACCTGATCGAGGGCGCCGGTCATGCTTATTCGGAGCCGGGGATTTTGGATCGGCTGATCCGCGCGACGGACAAGTTTGCAGGCAAATGACCATGACCCGCGAGCGCCTCTATCTCTTCGACACCACATTGCGCGATGGCCAGCAGACCCCTGGCATCGACTTTTCCGTCGAGGACAAGATCGCCATCGCGAAACTGCTCGATGCTTTTGGCCTCGACTATGTCGAAGGTGGCTATCCTGGCGCCAATCCGACCGACACCGCCTTCTTCCAGGAGAAACGTACGTCGCGCGCCAAATTCGTCGCCTTCGGCATGACCAAACGGGCTGGGGTGTCGGCTTCCAACGATCCCGGCCTTGCGTCGCTCGTGCAATCCAAGTCGGATGCCATCTGCTTCGTCGCCAAGAGTTGGGACTACCATGTCCGTGTCGCGCTCGGCTGCACCAATGAGGAGAACCTCGACGCCATCAAGGCCTCCGTCGAGGCGGCGATCGCCGCCGGCAAGGAGGCGTTGGTCGACTGCGAGCATTTTTTCGACGGCTTCAAGGCCAATCCCGATTATGCGCTGGCCTGCGCCAGGACCGCCTATGATGCCGGCGCGCGCTGGGTGGTGCTGTGTGACACCAATGGCGGCACGCAGCCCTCGGAAGTCCGCGCCATCGTCGAGAAGGTTATTTTATCAGGTATTTCGGGCGATCATCTCGGCATCCATGCCCATGACGACACCGGCCAGGCGGTCGCCAATTCGCTTGCCGCGGTCGAGGCCGGCGTGCGCCAGATCCAGGGCACGCTCAATGGCATCGGCGAGCGCTGCGGCAACGCCAATTTGATCTCGATCGTGCCTACGCTGGCGTTGAAACCGGCCTTCGCCGATCGTTTCGACACCGGTATTTCGGCTGAGGCGCTGACAGGCATTTCCAGGTTATCCCGCGCCTTCGACGAACTCTTGAACCGCGCCCCGGAAGCGCAAGCGCCCTATGTCGGGGCCTCTGCTTTCGCCACCAAGGCGGGCATCCATGCCTCCGCGCTGGCCAAGGAGCCGGCGACCTATGAGCATGTACCCCCGGAAACGGTCGGTAACCGCCGCCGCGTCATGGTTTCGGACCAGGGCGGGAAGGCCAATTTCCTCGCCGAGTTGAGGCGGCGCGGCATCGAGGTGCCGAAGGACGATCACCGGCTCGACGCGCTGATATCAGTGGTCAAGGAGCGCGAGGCCGAGGGCTACGCCTATGAGGGCGCCGATGCCAGCTTCGAGCTCCTGGCACGCAAGATGCTGCACGGCCTGCCGGAGTTCTTCAACGTCACCTCGTTCCGATGCATGGTCGAGCGCCGCTTCGACGCCAACGGGCAATTGAAGACGGTCTCCGAAGCGATCGTCAAGGTGGTGGTCGACGGCGAGGAGAAGATGTCGGTGGCCGAGGGGCATGGCCCGGTCAACGCACTCGACATTGCGCTGCGCAAAGACCTCGGCAAATTCCAGGGCGAGATCGCCGACATGGAGTTGGCCGACTTCAAGGTGCGTATCCTCAATGGCGGCACCGAGGCGATCACCCGCGTTCTGATCGAATCGCACGACGGCACCGGCGCGCGCTGGTGGACGGTCGGCGTTTCCGAAAACATCATCGACGCCTCGTTCCAGGCGCTGATGGATTCCATCGTCTACAAGCTGATGAAGAACCGCGAGATGGCCGGACTGGTGGCCGCCGAATAGGGTTGAACCATCAGCGAAAGTCCATTGATCCATCAGAACTTTGCGATGGTCTTGCCAAGGTGACTGGGCCATAGCGTTGGCCCATGGCCACTGAAGCAATTACCCTGGACGCGGATTCCAAGGCCCGGCGCGGCTTTCTGCTGGCGCTCGGCGCCTATCTGCTGTGGGGATTGCTGCCCTTCTACATGAAGGCGGTCGCTCATCTGCCGCTCGCCGAAGTCATTGCCCATCGCATCGTCTGGTCCGTGCCGATCGCCGCCGCCGTTCTGATCTGGGCCGGCCGCATGGCGGATTTCAAGGCGGCACTGCGCTCGCCGCGCACCATCGCCATGGCCGCGCTGACGGCGGCGCTGATCTCGGTCAACTGGGGCATCTATGTCTGGGCGATCGCTGTCGACCGCACCGTCGAAACCGCGCTCGGCTACTACATCAATCCACTGGTCAACGTCGTCGTCGGCGCGCTGCTGCTTGGCGAGCGGCTCGACCGGCTGCAGATCGCGGCGGTGGTGCTGGCGGCCGTCGCAGTCGCCGTGCTGACCGTCGAGGGCGGCAAGCTGCCCTGGGTGTCGCTGGCGCTGGCGTTTTCCTTCGCCGCCTACGCCTTCTTCCGCAAGACGCTGCCGATCGGACCGAGCCAGGGATTTTTGCTCGAAGTCCTTCTGCTGTCGGTGCCGGCGCTTGGCTACATCGTCTATCTCATCGCGACCGAACAGGACCACATCTTATCCAGCAGTGGCACCGATACGGCATTGCTGATCGGCTGCGGTCCGGTCACATCGATCCCGCTGCTGCTGTTTGCGTTCGGCGCGAGGCTGCTGCGGCTGTCCACCATCGGCATCATGCAGTACATCGCGCCGACCATTGTGTTTCTGATCGCCGTGCTGATCTTCGACGAGCCTTTCGGCACCACCCAGGCGATTGCCTTTGGCCTGATCTGGACAGCGCTCGCGATGTATTCCTGGTCGATGTTCCGTGGCCGCGAGATCCGGCCGGCGGTGCCGGCTGCAAGGTAAGGATCCCCTATGTACCTGCTGCATATCGCCAACAAAAATTATTCCTCATGGTCGCTGCGGCCTTGGGTGTTGATGCGAGAGCTGAACATCCCGTTCGAGGAACGGCTGACGCCATTCCCGACCGCATCGAGTTGGGATCTGTACCGGCCCTTCTCGCCGAGCGGCCGCGTGCCGTGCCTGATCGACGATGGCTGGGCGGTCTGGGATTCGCTGGCCATCGTCGAATATCTGGCCGAACGCCACCATGGCGTGTGGCCTGTCGAGGCCAAGGCGCGCGCCTGGGCACGCTCGGCCGCCGCCGAGATGCATTCGAGCTTCACCGCATTGCGCGGGGCATGCCCGATGAGTTGCGGCGTGCGCGTAAAGCCATTCCCGATGTCCGATGCGCTGAAGCAGGACATCTTTCGCCTCGGCGATCTCTGGAACGATGGCCTTGCCCGTTTCGGCGGGCCGTTTCTGGCCGGCGCTCATTTTACCGCCGTCGACGCTTTCTTTGCCCCGGTGGCGTTCCGCGCCCAGTCCTATGGGCTCTCCTTCGAGGGTGCGGCTGCAGCCTATCCAGCGCAATTGCTTGCCCTGCCGGCGATGCGCGAATGGTATGCGGCTGGCTTGGCCGAGACCTGGCGCGAGCCCGACCACGAAGCGGAAGCCGCCGCCGCCGGCACCGTCATCGAGGATCTTCGCGCCTCGGCGTGAAAGTCGCCGGGCGGGCGTTACATCTGTCCGAGCCGCCTGACAAAGAGATAGGTCGCGCCCGCGATCACCATCGCTACCGCCGTCACCACCCAGAAGCCCATTGGCGTGTCGACCAGCGGCAAGCCGCCGACATTCATGCCGAACAGGCCCGAGATGATGGTCATTGGCAACAGCACCGCCGTCATCACCGACAACACGTACAGCAGCCGGTTCGACTGCGTCGTCAGCTTGGCCATAAGCTCGTCCTGCAACAGCCGGGCGCGTGCCTGCAATTGTTCGCCATCATAGTGCAGCGTCTGCGCCCTGTGCGAAAGACGCGCGGCCATGTCGTTGATGCTGTCGGGCAGGTCGTTACGGTGCGAGTGGTCGAGATGGCGAAACAGATTGGTCAACGTCGCCATCTGCCTGTGGATCACAACCAGATGCCGGCGCGCGTCGACGAGGGATTGCCGTTCATTGTGCCATGCGTCGCAGACGATGCGATCCTCGATCCCGTCGAGGCTGTCGCCGAGTGCCGCAAGTTCAGCCACCATGCCGTCAAAAGACTGGCCGACAACCGCCTCGATCAACTCGGCCGGCGAGCGGAACTTGCGCGATCCATTCTCGATCGCCTTGCGGATGTTGTCGACCGACTGCAGCGGTTGCTTGCGGGCGCCGACCAGCATCGTGTCGTTGAGCGCGAAGCGGAAATGGCCAAGCCCGCCCGCTTCCGCCGAATAGTCATGGCGCAGGTCCGGCAGATCGCCATAGAGCCAGTCGTCCTCGAGGTCGATGTGGCAGCCATGGCTGGCGGACAGGAAAGCTTCGCGCACCGGTGCCGGCAAAGCCTGATCGGCGCCGATCTCATGGCGGGCCCGCATGTCGGAAAGCTGGTAGCTGCGCCATGTCCAGTGCGCGGCGGTGGCGTCCCTGGTTCGCACGCCCTCAGCGGTGAAATGATAGATGAAGAACAATCCGTGCTCGTCGGGCAGGTAGGGCGACAGGTCGGTGCCTTCCGGGGCGAGAGTGATATCCATGGGCGGTGCCAGATGCATGTTCCGAAATGGCACCGCACGGCGGCTGCCTGGCCTTGATTTCTAGCACGAGCGAACCCGGTTCGGTGTGACGGTTTCTTGACAGCCGATCACGGTCTGTCGATCACCCACGTCAATCCGGTGGTGACGCCTTCGCCACCCCGGATTGTGCCCCGGTCAGTGCTTCGGGCCGAAGCCGGGGTAGGGCTTGAGGGGCACGATTGCGGCAATGTCCATCATGCCGGCCTTGACCAGCGGCAAGGTGGCGAGATGGCCGCGAACCTCTGCATCATCGGCGGCTTCGAGCATCATGCCGCTGCCCGGGATGTCGCCTCGGTTCCACACCTGGCGTACCGCGCCTTCGGCATAGAGCGTGCGCCGCTGTTCGGCTTCGCCGGGCAGAAGCGGAGCGAAATCGGCATCGGCAAATTTTTCGGTGTTGCGGGTGAGAAGGGCAAAGAACTGCATGGCGGTCTCCTTTGGTTGGATGGCCGAACTATCGCTCCCGCTGGTCAGACTGTCTAAGACTGGTTAGGCTAAAGTTGAGACCTCGGGGGACTGGAGCCTGGAGAAAAAATGTTCGACCTGCGCCAGATCAGGTATTTCGTCACCGTCGCCGAAACCGGCAATGTCGGGCGCGCCGCCGAGATGCTGCATATTTCCCAGTCGCCACTCAGCCGGCAGATCTTCCAGCTCGAGGAGCAGTTGGGTGTTTCCCTCTTTGAAAGATCGAAGCAGCGGGTCCATCTCAACGCCGAGGGGCGCGCCTTCCTCACCGAGGCCCGCGCCCTGCTGTCCAGTGCGCGACGTTTGGAGGAGTTCGGCCGAAACCTGGCCAGCGGCGCCGTCGGTCGGCTCGCCATCGGCTATGTCGAAGGCGCCGTTCATGCCGGGCTTGTCGCCGGGATGCTGCGCCAGTTCCGTCGCGACCGGCCGGATTTCCACTTGCAACTGAGAAGCCTGCGTTCGGCGGCGCAGTTGGAAGGGCTACGGCAGCGGTCGCTGGATCTGGGCTTTGTCTACTCGCCGCCACCTGATGACGACCCGGATGTCGCCGCCATGGCGCTGCGGCATGAGCCGCTGGTGCTGGCGATCCCCGAAGATGATCCGCTTGTTCAAATACCAGAGGTTGGGCCGCATCACCTTGACGGTCGCACCTGGATCACCGTCGTGCGCCAGCCGGACGACACCAATCGCGGCCAGTTCCTTGCCGCCTGCGCCAAAGCCGGCTTTTTGCCCGACATCGCCTATGAAACGGCGGATCCGCTAACCTCGCTTGGCCTTGTCAGCGCAGGTCTCGGCCTGGCGACGGTGCAAGCCAGCCTGCGTTCCGCTGCGCCGCCGCGGATCGTGTTTCGCGACCTGCCGTGGTTCGACCGCACGGTTTCACTCCATCTCGCCTGGCGGCGTCAAGACCGGCGGGCGGTGATTGCCGATTTGCGGCAGGCTGCGGAGGAAGAGGGCAGTAGGGCAGTAGGGCAGTAGGGCAGTAGGGCAGGACACTCCAGGCAATTCACATACTGCCTTACTGCCCTATTTCCTTACTCCCCTACATTTTGTCGATCACCGACTGCACGCCCTCGGTCGGAGCATCGACGGACGATCCTGCCACCATGATGGCGGCGACGATCGCTTCAGGGTCGTCGACGACCAGCGGCTTGACCCGCTGTGCGGTGTGGATGAAGCCTTCGGCGGCCATGTGATCGAGCAACGCCAGCATCGGATCCCAAAATCCTTTGACATTGGCGAAGACGATCGGCTTGCGATGATGGCCAAGCTGCCCCCAGGTCATGATCTCGACGATCTCCTCGACCGTGCCGATCCCGCCCGGCAGCGCCACAAAGGCGTCGGATTTCTCGAACATCCTGTGCTTGCGCTCGTGCATGTTGTCGGTGATCAAGAGTTCATCGAGCCGGTCAAGCGCGGTTTCGCTCGCTTCCTTGTTGATCAGGAAGCGCGGAATGATGCCCGTTACCTTGCCGCCGGCCTTGAGCGCGCCTTCGGCGACAGCACCCATAATGCCCTTGGTGCCGCCGCCATAGACCAGCCGCAGTCCCGCTTTGGCAATCGAGCGTCCGAGCAGGTGTCCGGCCTTGATATAGGTTTCATCGCGGCCCGGAGACGAGCCGCAATAGACGCAGACGGATCGAATCGTGTTCATGCCGATGATTGGTGATTGGGTCTGAAAGCCGGGTCAAGCCCCAAGAGTTAACAAGTCCGGGCTTTTTCTTGTCGGTATTGGTAAAACAGGCTAGACCGGCGTTAGGTGGCTAAGGGGTAGGGAAGTATGGCGATTAATCCACTGAAGGCGTTTCTGTTCGCGGCGGGTGGGACCGTCGCGGCCGCGGGAACCGCCTATGTATCGGGCGCACTCGACCCGTATCTCAATCCCACGCCGCCGGCGCAAGTGGCGGCGCAGACGCCGCCCGCAGCGCCAAAATCGGCCGATCCCAGCACCGAAGCGCGGCTGCCCGCCGCGGAGGTCCCTGCGGCTCCCGCCGCGGTGCCCCAGGCAACGGCACCGGCCGCACCGGCCGCGGACGCGGCGGCGCCGGCTGCGGCCGGTCCGGTCGCACCGTCCTTCGATGTCGTGCGCGTCGAAAGCAATGGCTCGATTGTCGTCGCCGGCAATGCGGCGCCCAACGCCAAGGTCGAGATCCTCAACGGCTCGACGGTGCTTGGCTCGACGGTCGCTGGTCCCGATGGCGCCTTCGTTATCATTCTCGACGATCCGCTGAAGCCCGGTGATTATACGATCGCGCTGCGCGCGACCACGGGCGATGTCGTAACGCCCTCGGTGCAGACCGCCGTGGTTTCGGTTCCCAAGGATGCGGCCGGCCAGGTGCTGGCCATGGTCGAGGAGCCGGGCAAGCCGGCCGAATTGCTGACCGTTCCCGCGCCCGCGGCAAAGCCGGCTGCTCCGGCCACCGCGCCGGCTGCTCCCGCAGCCGAAGCGCCCGCAACTGCTCCGGCACCAGCCGCCCCAGCACCTGCCGTGGTGGAAGCAGCACCGGCTCCTGCGCCGGCGACGCCGCCCGTTGCAGGCGTGACCGAGCCCAAGATCGTCGTCGAGGCGGTCGAGATCGACGGCAGCAAGATCTTTGTCGCCGGTCTCGCCGATGCCGGCCGCAAGGTGCGCGCCTATGCCAACGACATCCTGCTCGGTGATGCGCAAACGTCGACGGATGGTCATTTCCTGGTCGAGGCGACGCGCGACATTCCGGTCGGCAGCTACACAATACGTGTCGACGGCCTCGATACCGACGGTGTGACAGTTGTGGCCCGCGCAGCCGTGCCGTTCGAGCGCGAGCCGGGCGAAGCGGTCGCCGCCGTGGCACCCTCGGCGCCGAAGCCCGTTCAGCCCAAGCCGGCCGCACCTGCCGCCGCCGAGGCGCCGGCCGCGGCCGGGACGGCTCCGGCCACGACGCCTGCTCCCGCCACCGAGGCTCCGGCCGTTGTGGCGGAGGCGACGCCGCCAAGCGATGTGCCCGAGACCGTGGCGCCCAAGCTTGAACATGCCGACGGCGCCGTCATCATCCGCCGCAACGACACGCTGTGGCGGATCTCGCGGCGCGTCTATGGTCACGGCGTACGATTCTCGACCATCTACCTCGCCAACCAGGACCAGATCAGCGATCCCGACCGCATCTGGCCGGGGCAGGTGTTCAAGGTCCCGGAAAAGTCGAAGGAAGGCGAAGCCGCCGACCTCAAGGCGATGGGCGAGCAGGCAACGACAGCGCCGGCCAAGACGCAGTAGGGTTGGCGATTGGCCAATCTCCCTCCTTGAGGGGGAGGTGGCAGGCCAGAGGGGGCGTCGCGCGTGAAGCGCCGACCTTCTCTTTTCTCCAAACGACGTCGCGTCAGGACGCACCGACCCCCTCTGTCACCTTTGGTGACATCTCCCCCTCAAGGGGGGAGATTAGGTCGCTCTACCCATCGGGGTAGCTTGCCGCAGACCTGCTCATCGTCTATCGCCGATGGACGATGACTGAATCCCTTATGGAAACAAACGCACCTGGCTGCACCCCGGACAGCCGAGCCGTTGCCACCCGGCTGGCAGCACTTTCGCACCCGGCTCGGATCGAAATCCTGAAATACTTGTCCGCAAGCAACTCCTGCTACTGCCGCGAAGTCGTCGATCGGTTCGATCTGGCGCAGTCCACCGTGTCACAACATCTGAAAATACTGGTCGAAGCCGGGCTGGTTCGCTTCGAGCCCGATCGCCAGCGTTCGCGCTATGCGATCGACCGTGCCGCGCTCGCCGATGTTTCTGCATCGGTGGCCGCCCTCGTCAATTCCTGCTGCTCCGGCCGCTGAAAATAAGAAGAAGGCGCCAAAAATGGCCGAAAAAACCGTCTCCGACTCCTCGACCTTCAAGACGCTGCTCAATTTGTGGCCCTATATGTGGCCGGCGGACCGCGCCGATCTGAGAGCCCGGGTCACCTGGGCGACGCTGTTGCTCGTCGTCGCCAAGCTGACGCTGGCCGCCGGTCCTTATTTCTTCAAATGGGCAACGGACGCGCTGGCCGGCGACTCCAAATCGGTACCACCGCTGCCGAGTTTTCTGCTGGCGCCGGTCATGCTGGTCGTCGCCTACAATGTCGTGCGCCTGGTGCAGCTTGGCTTCAATCAGCTGCGCGACGCGCTGTTTGCCCGCGTCGGCCAATACGCGGTGCGCCAGCTCGCCTTCCGCACCTTCGTTCACATGCACCAACTGTCGCTGCGCTTCCATCTCGAGCGCCGCACCGGCGGCCTGTCGCGCATCATCGAGCGCGGCACCAAGGGCATCGAGACGATCGTGCGCTTCATCATGCTCAACACCGCGCCGACCATCCTCGAATTCGCGCTGACCACCGGCATCTTCGCCTACACCTATGGCTGGAAATATGTGGTCGTCGTCGCGGTCACCGTCTGGGTCTATGTCTGGTTCACGGTGCGCGCCAGCGACTGGCGCATCTCGATCCGCCGCGACATGAACGACAGCGACACCGACGCCAACACCAAGGCGATCGACTCGCTGCTCAATTACGAGACGGTCAAATATTTCAACAACGAAAGCATGGAAGCCGAGCGCTTCGACCGCTCCATGGCACGCTACGAGGTCGCCGCGACGCGCATCTGGACCTCGCTCGGCTGGCTGAATTTCGGCCAGGGCATCATCTTCGGCCTCGGCACCGTCATCGTCATGTGCATGTCGGCGCTTGAAGTGCAGGCCGGCACGCAGACGGTCGGTGACTTCGTCTTCATCAACGCCATGCTGATGCAGCTGTCGGTGCCGCTCAATTTCATCGGCTTCATCTACCGCGAAATCCGCCAGGGGCTGACCGACATCGAGCAGATGTTCGACCTTCTGGATGTGCCGCAGGAGATCGTCGACAAGCCGGATGCCAGGCCGCTCGCCGTGAGCGCCGGCAAGGTCGAGTTCCGCGACGTGCATTTTTCCTATGACCCGAACCGCAAGATCCTGAAGGGCATCAGCTTCGAGGTGCCGGCCGGCAAGACCGTCGCCATTGTCGGGCCTTCGGGTGCCGGCAAATCGACCATCTCGCGGCTTCTGTTCCGCTTTTACGACGTTCAGTCCGGCCAGGTGCTGATCGACGGCCAGGATATCAGGGACGTGACGCAGGAGAGCCTGCGTGGCGCGATCGGCATGGTGCCGCAGGACACCGTGCTGTTCAACGACACCATCGCCTACAACATCCGCTACGGCCGCATCGGAGCCAGCGAGGAGGACATGCAGAAAGCCGCTGAACTAGCCCAGATCGGTCCGTTCATCGAGCGATTGCCTGACGGCTACAAGTCGATGGTCGGCGAACGCGGGCTGAAGCTTTCGGGCGGCGAAAAGCAGCGCGTGGCGATCGCCCGCACCATCCTGAAGGCGCCGCCGATCCTGATGCTCGACGAAGCCACCTCGGCGCTCGACAGTCACACCGAGCAGGAGATCCAGGCCGCGCTCGATCTGGTCAGCCGTGGCCGCACCACCATCGTCATCGCCCACCGCCTGTCGACGGTAATCACGGCCGATGAGATCATCGTGCTGCAGGACGGCCAGATCGCCGAGCGCGGCACCCATGCCGAGCTGATGCGCAAGCATGGCCTCTATGCCTCGATGTGGGACCGCCAGCGCGAGGCGACCGAGGCCGAGGAGCGCCTACGCATCGCCCGCGAGGGCGACGAGCTTGGCGTTGTCGTTCGTCGGCGAACGTCGGAGGTGAATTGAAAGTTCGGCGCATGACCTGATTTTGCGCTTGACCTCAACATAAGTTGAGATTGTAGGCCGTTCCTGGAGCCCAAAAAACACCATGATCCAGGAACGGAGAAATCGAAATGAGCAAGACAAATCAGAGCGTTGACGGCCGCAGCGTGTTCAGGGTGGACAAATTCGTTGTGCCTGCCGCCGCCCGCGAGGAGATACTCGCCAAGGTCAGGACAACGCATGAATTGCTGCGCCTGCAACAGGGCTTCGTCCAGGACTTCCTGCTCGAGCAATTCTCCGGGCCGGGCGAATTCAACCTCGTCACCATCGTCGAATGGGAAAGCCAGGCAGCCATCGACAACGTCGTGCCGATCGTCAAGGCCGCGCACGAGCGCATCGCTTTCAACCCGCACGAGATGATCGCCCGGCTCGGCGTGCGCGCCGACATCGCCAACTATCAGCGGGTTCCGGGGCTTTAGAAAAGCCGTTACGGCCAACCGATGCCAGGTGCCGGCGCTTCGACGCTGAACACCTGGCCGGTGCGGGCTTCAGAACGTCTTGGGATTTGGGATCATGGACGGGCAACCTTTTCCCGCGCCTTGAACCGTCGGTATCCCGAATTCTGCCGACAACGATACTGACCGGGCAAGCGGATCGCGACCCCTGCCGGCGCACCCGATACGGCCTTCCCCATTGTTGCGTTGCGGCGAGGGGGGCTTTCGGCTATTGAGGCCGGACTTGGAAACGGAGCCTGTTTTTAGCAGATGAGCCTTGTCGATACGGTCAAGAACGCATTCGTACCGATCCATCGCGAAGGCTATCCCTTCATCGCGGCCTTTGGCGCGGCGACGCTTTTCCTCGGCTATTTCTCCTCGATCCTGTTCTGGATCGGTCTGATCCTGACGGCCTGGTGCGTTTATTTCTTCCGCGATCCCGAGCGCGTCACGCCGGTCGATGACCGCCTGGTGGTCAGCCCCGCCGACGGCATCATCTCGGCGGTCGGACCCGCCGTGCCGCCGCGCGAACTCGGCCTCGGCAATGCAGAGATGACCCGGATCTCGGTGTTCATGAACGTCTTCTCCTGCCACGTGAACCGCGCCCCGGTGCGCGGCCGTATTGCGAAAATCGAGCACCGGCCGGGCAAATTCCTCAATGCCGAACTCGACAAGGCCAGCACCGAGAACGAGCGCAACGGCCTGGTCATCGAGAGCCCCAACGGCACGGTCGCGGCCGTCCAGATCGCCGGCCTGGTGGCGCGCCGCATCGTCTGCTGGGCCGAGGCCGGCGGCTCAATCGGCACTGGCGAGCGTTTTGGCCTGATCCGCTTCGGCTCGCGTGTCGATGTGTTCCTGCCCCTGACCGCCACGCCGCGCGTTGCCGTCGGCCAGACGGCGGTTGGCGGCGAAACCGTGCTGGCTGAATTCGGCGGTGTTGCCGGCACGCCTCTTGTTCGGGTTTCCTGACCGGTGGGCACGCAATACAAAAAGTTCGAGGCCCATGCCAGCGGCGGTCCGCGCATCCGCGAAATCCCGATGCGCATGGTGCTGCCCAATCTGGTCACCGTGCTCGCCATCTGCGCCGGCCTGTCCGGCATCCGCTTCGGCTTCGAAGGCCGCTTCGAGCCGGCGGTGGTGATGGTGCTGCTTGCCGCCTTCCTCGACGGCATCGACGGCCGCCTGGCGCGGATGTTGAAGGCGACCTCCAAATTCGGCGCTCAGATGGATTCGCTGGCCGACATCGTCAATTTCGGCGTTGCCCCGGCTCTGGTGCTCTATGCCTTCCTGCTCGACCGCGCCGGCTCGCCGGGCTGGATCGCGGCACTGCTGTTCGCCATCGCCTGCGGGTTGCGCCTCGCCCGTTTCAACGTGCTCGACGACGAGAAGGGCGATCGCCCCATATGGCAGTCCGAATATTTCGTCGGCGTGCCGGCGCCGGCGGGCGCCGTGCTGGTGATGCTGCCGCTCTATCTCTATTTCCTGCGCACAGGGCTGGAGCCCAGTCGCCCCGCCGCCTTCGTCGCCACCGGCTTCACCATCCTGGTCGCCTTCCTGCTGGTCAGCCGGCTGCCGGTCTATTCCGGCAAGAGCCTAAGGATCCCGGGCGACAGGGTGTTGCCGATCATCCTCGGTGTCGTACTCTACGTGCTCCTGCTGATGACCTATCCATGGTACACGCTGACCGCCTCGGTCGCCGGCTACCTGATCTTCCTGCCATTCAGCGTGCGCGCCTATTCGAAGCGCGCCAAGCGCGAGGGCGAGAAAGTGCCGCCCTCCGATATAGGTTAGAAAATTCGCAGAAGTGCTTGATCTGACTCAGGCCGCGACGCCGAGCCCCAGCCTGTCGATCGCCAATTTCCTCGTCGACACATAGTCGGTCTTGCCGGAACCCAGCACCGGGATTTCCTCCACCTTGACGATGTCGTTCGGCACCATCAGTTCGGCGGCGCCCGCCTGTTTGCCGAATTTGCGCAGCTCGTCGGGATTGGCATCGTCGGCGGTGGTGACCAGCACGATGCGCTCGCCGCGTCTCTTGTCCGGCACCGCCACAGCCGCGTGGCGCTCCTCCGGCCACAGCGACTGCACCAGCATCTCGACCGCCCCTAGCGACACCATCTCGCCGGCGATCTTGGCGAAGCGCTTGGCGCGGCCGCGAATGGTGATGAAGCCCTCGCGGTCGACGGCGACGACGTCGCCGGTATCGTGCCAGCCGGTCAGCGGCTGCAACTCACCGGGGCGGTCCGACGTCATGTAGCCCATCATCAGGTTCGGCCCGTCGAGCCACAATTGGCCGGCGTCGGAGATGCCCTCGACCGGCTCCAGCTTCATGCGCATGGCAGGCAGCAGCCGGCCGACCGTGCCGTCGCGGCCATGGATTGCCGTGTTGACGGCAACCACCGGTGCCGCCTCGGTCAGCCCGAAACCTTCGATGATCTCGGCCTGGAAGCGCTCGCGATAGACGCGGCGGGTTTCCGGCTTCACCGCCTCGGCGCCGGCGACGACGAAGCGCAGGCTGGAAAAATCGCCGTCCTTGGCGGTGCGCGCATAGTTGGCGAGGAACGTGTCGGTGCCGAACATAATGGTCGGCTTCACCTTGCGCGCCACCTCGGGGATGATCTTGTAGTGCAGCGGCGAGGGGTAGAGGAACAGCTTTACCCCGGTGACCAGCGGCAGGATGGTGCCGCCCGTCAGGCCGAAGGAGTGGAACACCGGCAGCACGTTGAGCAGGATGTCGGCCGGCGAGATGGTGATCCGCGCCTCGGCCTGCATGGCGTTGGCGTACAGGTTCTTGTGCGACAGCACGACCGCCTTCGGCGTGCCTTCCGAGCCCGAGGTAAACAGAATCACGGCCGGCTTGGCCGCATCCTGCCGCTGCAGCGGCCAGCGCCACAGCAGAGCGGCGGCAAGCTTGTCCAGCGCGGTAACGCTCTCCCGCACATCCTCCAGCCACAGCAGCCTGGCACCACCCTTTTCGACCGCCGCGACGATATCGGCCAGATCGGCCTTCTCGACGAAGGCGCGGGAGGAAATCACGGTCCTTATCACCGCCGTGCGCACGGCAGCGGTGACGCTCGCCGGTCCGGCCGTATAGTTGATCATCGCCGCCACCCGGCCGGACGACAGAAGCCCAGTGAGCGACAGCACGACCCCATTGGCATTGGGCAGCATCACGCCGACCGCCTCGCCCGGAGCCGTCACCGCCTCAAAGCGCCTGCCCAGGACGCGGGCGCCGATGAACAGCTTGCGGTAGGTCAGCGCCCCGGAGATCACGTCCTCGATGATGGTATGCGAAGCGCCGACGCGGTCGGCGGCATCGCGCATGGCCAGGAACAGGCCACGATCGAGGTTGGTGCCGAAGAGCCGCGCCTCGGCGACACGGTCGAACAGCGCGTTGGTGTTCGAGGCCTGATCGGGGTTCCGCGCCACCAGTTCGGCGATGGTCATAGGTTCCAGCACGCTGATCGACAGCTGCGGAAACCAGTGTCGTGGCGCCTTGTCCGCGGGTGTCAGCGACACCGGCAGGCCGCGCGCGCCGCCGACGAAGATCGGCACGATCTTGGCATCGGCCTGCATGGCGATGCGGGTGACGGCACGAAACAACCGAAACATCTTGACGTCAGGCTCGACCGCATCCGGCAGATAGACGGCGAGCCGGCCCTTGCCCCTCAGCACGCGCACCAGCCGGCGGCTGACGAAGAGATGTTCGGCGTTGAAAGCGATGGTACGGCCAAGCTCGCGCCAAGGTTCAAGCCACGGCGAGCGCGCCGAGGCCTCGTCGAGTATGTGCAGTGTGTCTTCCGGCAGCAGCGACAGCATCAGCGCCGGTTCGAAGCGCGATTGATGCGAGATGACGTAGATGACTGGAGCCTGCGCCTGGCGGGCGATCCTGATACGGCTGTCGGCGATCCGGTAGGCGAGCTTGAACGGCACATAGAGCAGCGCCTGGGTAAAGCGCAGGCCGAGGCGGAATTTTTCCACCACTCCGATCAGCAGCCAGGCCAGAACAAGACCCGCAAGCAGCGCCAGTGTCAGGACCATGCCGCGTCTCTCCCAACATTCTTAGCATCTCGGCTCTTTTGCGGCCGCTTCGGCCAGAACCTAGACGATGTGGGAGCAAGGTCAATGCGGAGCTTTTGCTTCCCTTGGTGCGGGAAGCTGCTTGTCATGCCGCCTGCAGCCGTCCACTGATGAAACGAAATTCCTGCGTCTTGCCGCCATAGCCGTAAGCGGCTGCCGGCACTTCATGTACGAAGGCGTAGCTCTCCTCGTGCACGCCGCCCAGCAGACGGCCGAAGGCCGCGAAGATCGCCTTCAGATAGGCCTCCAGCTCAAGCTTGGTGTTGGTGCCGTCGACCACCTTGATATCAAGCCAGAACGTGCTGGTGCCGTGCTCGGCCAGCGACTCGCCGCCGGCGAACCAGTGCTGCGGATCGACATAGGACACGGCAACTGCCGTGATCGTCGGGTCCTTGCGCAGCTGCGTCGCGGTGATTTCGGTGGCCTCCTTTGCGATGCTGGCTGAAAGAGCCGCGTCGGGCTTGCCGGTGACGCTGATGTTGATGATGGGCATTTTTCTTCTCCTTGGCTTGAGCGGCGTCCGATTGCCGTTGAAACAGCCATGCCACCAACTTTAGATCAAAAAAATCGAATTGTTTTTAATTGAAGATTCGATAACATCGAAGTATGGAAACGCTCGATCCCGATCTGCTCCGAACCTTCCTCGCTTTCGTCGACAGCGGCTCACTGGCCCAGGCGGCTGCAAGCATCGGCCGTTCGCCCTCGGCGGTGACCACCCAGATGCAGCGGCTGGAGGAAATCGTCGGTGAGCCGTTGCTGGCGCCGCAAGGGCGAGGGCGCGGCTTGACCCCTGCAGGCGAAGACCTCGTCGGCCATGCCAGGCGGATCCTTGCCGCCCATCGCGAGGCATGGCTGACACTGAAGGGCGCCCGGGCTGCCGGACGCGTCGCCATCGGCACGACACAGGATTTCGCCGACAGCGGCCTGCCGGATCTGCTGCGTGCCTTCGCCGTCAGTCATCCGCGCGTCAGGATCGAACTGCGGGTCGGCCGTTCCGCCGAGCTGGCGCAGGCGCTGCAGTCTGGCGGCCTCGATCTGGCGATCGTCATGCGCCAGGCAGCGGCGTTGGACGAGGTCGGCGTGCTGCGCGAGCCGATGATATGGCTGTGTTCGCAAAAAGGGCTGGCTTCGCGGCAGGAGGAATTGCCGCTGGCGCTGCTCGATCCGTATTGCGGTTTTCGCGAGGCAGCACTTGCCGCACTCGATGCTGCCGGCCGCCGCTACCGCATCGCTGCCGGCAGCGCCAGTCTGGCCGGCCTGCGCACGGCGGTGAACGCCGGTGTCGCGCTGACGCTGCGAACGGCTCGCTTTGCCCATTCCGGCATTGTCGAGGCGCCGCGCGAGCTTGGCCTGCCGCAGGTTCCAATGGCTGAGTTCGCCATCCGGTTGCGCGCTGGCTCCGATGGTCCGGCGGGCGATCTGGCGGCCCTTCTCAGCGGCAACCTTGCCTTGTCGGGCTGAATGCCCAAAGAAAAAGCCGACCTTACGGTCGGCTTGGAGTAGGACGGGCCGAGGGGTTTGGGGGGACTTGGGGATGGCCCGTCGCACCCATAATGCCTGACCCGGATGATGGTTCCGTGACTGTGTCACTTTTTTAAGAAATATTTGACGCCACGCGTTGCGGGCCGGCCATGCGTTGCGAGCGGGCCCTCAGCCAATCCCGCCCCGCATGGGCGAACACCGCGCACAACACGATGACGCCGCCGATCATGCTGGCGGCTGGTGCAATCTCGCCCAGGAACAGGAAGGCAAACAGGATCGCGAACGGCACTTCGGCCGAGCCGAGCAGTCCGGATTCGGCCGGCGGGATGAGCCGCGCGCCCTCCGTCCACAGGATCGAGGACAACGCAAAGGACGCGCCGAACGTGGCGAGCAGAACGGCATCCCTTTGCGAAACCGCCAGCGGATCGGTGACGAACCAGCCGAGCAGGAACAGCAGGAACGCCGAAACCGCGCCGGCCCACACCACCGGCGTGTCGCGGAACGCGCGCACCATGATCATGTAGAGGCCGCTGCCGATGGTCATCAGCAGTGCCAGTCCGTCGCCGAACAGATTGCCGGTGCCGAAGCCGGACCAGACCATGATCGCCACGCCGCACAGCGACACGGCGGCGGCGACCATCGTCTGCAACCGGAAGGGTTCGCGCGTCAGAACCCAGGCCAGCAGCGCGGTGACGAAAGGTGCTGTGGCATAGATGACCGCGACATTGGCGACGAAGGTGAACTTGAACGCCGAGATGAAGGCGATGCTGGCCAGAGCTCCCTCTACCGCCAGCAGCCAGCCGCGCCAGCCAAGCCGCAGCGTTTCGCGGTTGCCGGAACGGTGACGCCGCCACAGCACATAGAAGCTGATCAGGATCGCGCCGACAAAGCCGCGCCAGCAGATGATGGTCAGCGGGTCGGCATGGATCGACTTGGTCAGCACGCCCGTCAGGCCGAACACTGCCGCCGATGACGACACCAGGATGATGCCGAGCGTACGCTCTGCCGCAGTGTCGATGGTAGCTGCAATCTCAGTCATGCTGCCAGCCTACGCCGCTTGGTCCTGACATCGTAGTGTCAGCAATCATGGCCATGCACATCATAGCCGTTTGCGGAAATGCTCGGTGCCGACGATCAACAGGCCGGCGGCGACGATCAGCGCAGCGCCCAGGAACACCTCGCGGCGCGGCACGTCGCCCCAGATCGCAAAGCCGAGTGCGAATGCCCACAACAGCGAGGTGTATTCCAGCGGCGCGAGGACCGAAGCCGGTGTGCGCTTCATGCCTTCGAACAGAAGATATTGTGCCAGGCCGCCGAGTGCGCCGACGCTGGCAAGGAGCAGCAACTGAGCCCCGTCCGGTGTCCGCCACAACAACAATGCCGGCACCGCCGAAAACAGCAGGAAATAGAAATTGTTGAGCAGGAGCTGGATCATCGAGCGCTCGGCAAGGGCGGTCTTGCGCAAGAGCACGATGGCGATGCCCCACAAGAAGGCCGCCGCCAGCACCAGCAGCACCGGCACGGACAGGCCGAGATGGGTCGGATCGCAAGCGACGAACACGCCGGCAAAGCCGATCAGCACCGCCAGCCAGCGCAGCATCGGCACCTTTTCGCCGAGCAGGAACACTGAAAGCACTGTGACGATGATCGGGGCCGCATAATAGACGGTGGTCAGCTCGGCGAGCTGCAGGCTGCGCGCGGCGTTGTAGTAACAGAGCCACGCAGCAAGCGTGAAGGCACTGCGCACCAGCATCGGCCGCACGATCGGCGAGCGCATCGTGTCGGCAAACAACTGTCGTCCGCCGATCGCCGCGCACGCGCCCAGAATGGCAATGCTGCGGAAGAACATGATCTGCCAGACGCTCATGCCGACGACCAACAGCTTGATCGAAGCATCCTGTGTCGAAAACAGCAAATAGGCCGCACCGGTCAGCAGGATGCCTGCAAGCACCCGCTCGCGTGTTTCGAGAATGGCGATATCGGCCATAAGGCGCGTGGGACCAAATTGCCGGAGCGGCAGAATGCTGTGAGGAGCGACACGAGGAGCTGTGAATTCAGTTCCCTCGGCACCAAGCTATAAGGGCGAAAATCGCTGCGGCGCTACGCCAGCCCGCTGGTTATGTTGGGGCAGGGGTCCATGCCGAGCTGCACTGTCGCCAAGCCTACTGCGTCGCCTGGTAAAGCTCCGAAGCGGCTTCTTTCAGCGCGCGTCGGCCGTCGGACCTGAAATACATCATGTGCCCGCCCTCGACGACATCGAGACGGATAGGCTTGGCATCGGCGAGCGATGGGATCTGGTTCACCAGGTAGCGCGAGGCGAGGTAAGGCGTGACCAGGTCGGTGTAGCCGTTGACGATCACGACACCAAGCGAAGGGTTCAGTGAGCGTGCGCGCTGCAGATCGTCCATCACTCCGGCATAGCCTTGCCGCGAGGCGCTGGTCCCGTAATCCCATTTGTGGCTGATTTCGCCATTGAGCAGCCGATAGCTGACATCGGTGCGGAAGTTCAGCTCTTCGCGGATATAGCCGACGAACGCCGACGTCAGCGCCGGCACGCTGCGGTCGAGCACCGGATCCGGGCCGGCGGTGCGGGCGCTCTCAGGCGCGATGTCGGCTGTGCCGATCGTGGCGTCATAAGGGCTGAGCACCTTGCTGCTGGCGCGAGCGAATTCCCTTGCGAACAGGCCGGTGGGGATGCGAGCGGAGTTCCGCTGCACCAAATCGAGTGGCAGGCCGGTGATCTCAGCGACGCGCTGGCTCGCCAGCCGCCTGCCTTGCTCCAGTCCGCTGGTGATTGCCGTGAGGTAATCGCCCATCGCATAGTGTTCGACTTCGGCCAGCTTCTCCCGCAATGCATCGCCGCTGACGCCTTCGGTGCGTAGCCGCACCGCCGCCAGGGAAGGCAGTTCGAGCGCCCAATGCAGCGGCTCGAATTCGTCGGGCTGCACCAGCGTGAACTCCAGCGCCGGCGAGATCAGCACGATGCCGCTCGGACTGATGCCGATATCTTCCTGCAATGTCCTGGCGAGCAGCGCCGCGCGGAACCCGCCATAGCTTTCGCCGGCGAGGAACAGCGGCGACCCGGTGCGGCCGTTCTGCGCGAGATAGAGCCGGATGAAGGCGCCAATCGAGCTGGCATCCTGGTTGACGCCCCAGAAATCGCGCGTGTCCTGCCCCGGTGCCTCGCGGCTATAGCCGGTTCCCACCGGATCGACGAAGACGAGATCCGTCATGTCGAGCCAGCTGTCCGGATTGTCGATCAGTCTTTGCGGTGAGGGCAGGAGTTCGCCGTCGGCTCCCGTCGCGATTATCCGTGGACCGAGTGCGCCGAGATGCAGATAGGCGGACGCTGCTCCAGGGCCGCCATTGAACACGAAGGTGATCGGCCGCTGCGGGTCTTTGGCCACGCTCGCCGGCGGCTCCAGCGTGTAGGCGACATAGAAGATCTCCGCCGTGACGTCGCCGTTGCCCGATAGCAGCGACAGGGTCGCTGCCTTTGCCTGGTAATCCAGCTTGCGCCCGGCCAGTGTGATCGAATGGTTGGTGGTCTGCGGCGGCGGCAGCAGGGACAGCACACCGCCCGCAGGTGCCGGCCGCTCCGCCGTTTCAGCCAGGACGGGCTGCGCCAGGACGGCAAGCATCGGCAGGATGAGGAAGATCAGTTTCAGCTTGACCAGCATGATGGCTCCGCGAGAACGACTCCCGCATAGGTATGGCCGAGAGGATCGAAGTCAAAGGAAATGGCTGTCTTGAACCTGCAACGGCTTGCGCTAATGTGAGCCGGAATGCAGTCGAACATCTCTCTCGATCGGTTTGGACACTGGAGCGGTGGTGTCGCCGCCGCGGCCATGGCTGCAACGCCCGAAGAACTGTCCGCTCGCTTCACAGCGGCGGCGAGCGGGCTGCTTGGCTCCGACCGCGCCTATGTCGGCTTTTACCGTCGCGACATCACATCCCTGACCATCGACGATGCCGGCCCCGATCGCTGGAACCGCGACTACGATGCACGACTGTATCGCCAGGATCCCTTCTTCCAGAGGTTCGCCAGCACAAGACAGGATTTCCTGTTGCCGCTGTCGGCACTCCGCAATGGCGACTTCCAGCGTACCCCCTACTATCGCGAATTCTTCGGCCCTTCCGACAGTTTCGACGAGATCACCGGCGTGTTCAATCTCGACGGGCTGACCGCTGGCTATGTCACCTTCCTGCGGCGAAACGGGGCACCGGCCTTTGGCGATCAGGATTTGGAGATGGCTTGCGCGGCAAGCAGCGCGACAAGGCTCATTCTGCAAAGATTGCTTCATCTGTGCCGCTCCCGGGACAAGGGCGCCGCAATCGGTGACGGACGCTCGCGGCTGAGCAGGCGCGAGGCCGAGGTTGCGCGGCATCTGGTCGAGGGTGGCAACGCCAAGACGATTTCGCGAAGCCTCGCCGTCTCACCCGGCACCGTCCGCAACCACATCAAGCAGATCTACCGCAAGCTCGGCGTGCACTCCCAGGTCGAGCTGCTGGCGGCCTTCCGCGAAGCCGCTTGAGCCTGACGGCTTACGCCGGCGCTATTGCCCCGTCACGATGCGCGTCCACATGCGGTTTTGTGATCGCAGCAGCTTTGGGTCGTTGTTGTCGACCACGAACAGCTTGGCCTTCACGGCATCAGGCGGAAAGACGCCGGGATCGCTGGCTATCGCCTTGTCCATCAGCGGCAGGGATTCCGGTATCGCATTGGCATAGGAGACATAGCTGGAATTGGCCGCGGCGATATCGGGCCGCAGATTGAAGTTGATCCAGGCCTGGGCGTTGTCGGGATGCGGCGCATCTTTCGGCACCACCATCGTATCGAAGTTGATGAGCGTGCCTTCTCTGGGGATGGAATAGGCGATCTCCAGCTTCTTCACGGATTCCGCCGCACGGGTCCTTGCCTGAAGTATGTCGCCCGACCAGCCCAACACCACGCAGATGTCGCCGTTGGCGAGGTCGTTGATGTATTTCGACGAATGGAAATAGCGGATGTAGGGCCGCACCTTGCCCATCAGGTCCTCGACCTTGGCGAGGTCGTCGGGACTGGTCGATCTGGGGTCGATGTGAAGATAGTTCATCGCCATCGGGATGACTTCAGCCGGCGCATCGATCATGGCCACGCCGCAATCGGAGAGCTTCTTGACCACGTCCACGTCGAAGACCATGGCGAAGGAATCCGTCGGCGCGTCCGGCAGCCTCTGTTTCACGGCGGCGACGTTGTAGCCAATGCCGTCGGTGACGGCCATATAGGGCACGGCATGCAGGTTCTGCGGGTCGGCGCCTGCGATCAGCGCCAGGGCCTGCGGATCGATCTTCGAATGGTTGGCAAGCTTCGATTTGTCGAGTTCCAGGAACGCCCCCGCCTTCACCTGGTTCTTCAGGAACGGATAGGCTGAGGGGTAGACTACGTCATATCCCGAGCCGCCGGTGAGCAGCTTGGTTTCAAGTACCTCGTTGCCGTCATAGACATCGTAGCGAACCTTGATGCCCGTTTCCTTCTCGAATTTCTCGGCGGTGTCCGGCGCGATGTAGTCGGACCAGTTGTAGACGTTGACGATCTTTTCCTCGTCAGCCGAAGCCGCATTTGCGCAGACGCCGCAGGCAAGCAGGGTTGAGAAGATCAGAGCGCGCATAGATGTCCTCCGTTTTCGCTATCTGTTTTCGGCATGCGTCGTCCCTCAGCGTCGCTGCGGGGCATAGACCGGCAAGGTGATGCAGGCGACATTGCCGCCGCCCAGCAAGATCTCGCGCGAGTTCTCGATGCCGACTATCTTGTGGTCGGGAAACAGCTCGGCCAGCGTCTGCTTGGCCTTCACATCGAGATCGCAGCCGAACTGCGGTACCACCACGACGCTGTTGCCCGGATAGTAGTTGATGTAGCTCGCCGCGATCCGGTTTCCGGCCGGTCGCGCCCAGGTCGAATCCAGCCGGTCCACGCTCTCGCTTTCTTCCGGCGTCATCTCGATCGGCAGGGGATGCGGCAGCCGGTGGATCTCCAGTGCGCGGCCACGCGCATCACGGGCCGAACGCAGCACCTCTTCGGCTTCTCGCACAATCTCATATTGCGGGTCCTCCCGATTGTCGGTCCAGCTCAGCACGACCACGCCGGGGCGCACGAAGCAGCAGACGTCATCGACATGGCCGTCGGTTTCGTCGAAGGCAAGGCCACGCGGCAGCCAGATGACGGTGTCGACGCCGAGATAGTCACCAAGCTGGCGTTCCACCTCGGCCTTGCCGAGATGAGCGTTGCGATTTCGGTTGAGCAGGCATTGCTCCGTCGTGATGAGGGTGCCCTGGCCGTCGCATTGCAACCCGCCGCCCTCGGCGATCAGCGGTGCGCGGTAGCGATCCATGTTCTCGATTTCGAGCACTTTTTGCGCTGCCAGATCATCGAGGTCCCATGGCGCGTAGAGGCCGCCGTCAAAACCGCCATAGGCGTTGAAGATCCAATCGACGCCACGCACGCCGCCTTGATCGTTGACGACGAAATTGGGACCGCTGTCGCGCAACCAGGAATCGTTGGTGGACATCTCCACGACACGCACATGGCCGGGCAATCGCGCTCGGGCATTCTGCCACTGGCGAGCGGAGGCCGCCACCGTCACTGGCTCGCTTTGCGCGATCGCCGCGGCGACATCCACGAACAGCTTTTGCGCGGGCTTGGCGCCGAGGCGCCAGGTGTCCGGCCGCTCCGGCCAGATCAGCCAGCAGCCTGACTTTGGTTCGAATTCGCCGGGCGCGCGAAACCCATCCTGTTTCGGCCTTGTCGAGAGGGTACGGGGCATCTTGGGACCGCCGGGAAATGGAGTGATGACTTGCCCGGATCAGACGTTTTTGGGACCTTGTCCGTCAATGTCCCATTTGGGATATCGGTGTTGACCGCTGTCTCCTGTTGCGGAACGGCATTGCCTTGCCACGGTGATCGGCGCAAATCTCGACCGGACGGCGTATGCCGGTGACGCAAGCAGTCGACGAAAGGGGAAAAGCGGATGGATGCGACCGAACTGAAGGCCATGCAGGCGCCGCTGAAGCAGGCCTACCGTGACGATGCTTCGCAGGCTCTGATCACGCTTCGCGCCAAGGGCTCGATCGATGACCAGTCGGTTGCCTGCAAGGTGGAGACGGGCAGGGCGCTCGCCATCGCCGGCTTGCATCCGGCAACAGGCGGCTCAGGGCTTGAACTCTGCTCGGGCGACATGCTGCTGGAGGCCTTGGTCGCCTGCGCCGGGGTGACGCTCAAGGCGGTGGCGACGGCGCTCGAGTTCAAGCTCGGCGCCGCCACGGTGGAGGCCGAAGGCGATCTCGATTTTCGCGGCACGCTCGGTGTCGCCAAGGATGCACCGGTCGGCTTTCGCGCCATCCGGCTCAATTTCAACCTCGACACCGCTGAGCCGCAGGAGCGGGTAGACTCGCTGCTGAAGCTGACCGAGCGTTATTGCGTGGTGTTCCAGACCATCAGCCAGAAGCCGGAGCTGACGGTGAGCGCACGCCGCTGATGCTTACTGCGCCGACGGTTCTTCGGCGTCGCCCTCGTCAGTGAAGGGCGAGGCGCTCGGCACGCATTGCACCGACCAGCCGGCCGGTGTCGGCTGCTTCTGATATTCGGTGATGGCGGCGGTGCACTGTTCGCGTTTGTCGAAGGTGCTGGGCAGCACGACCATGCCGCCTTGCGGGCCGGCGATTACCAGATACCAGACCAACGCTGCTGCGGTCGTAGCCATGGGGATTTCCTTGTTCTGCCAGTTGGGCGCTGTTGTGGGAGTCGCTGTGACCCTACCAACTCCATGGAAATGACGAAAGCCTGACCGCCGCACAGCTTCCCGCCGTCACATCACAGCCGCGTGATGTGACGGGGGTTTCCAGCCCGATTTCGAAGCGCAATCGGCTCAGTTGGTGGCAAAACAATAGAACAAGCCATCGCCCCCGGTGCCCTTGAGCGCCTCCTGGCTGCAGCCGCCGCGCGAGGCGTGCGAGGAATTCCAGGATTTGGCCGCTGCCGAATCGTCGAGACCGGCGCGGTCATGATGGCCCATCATCGCGGCGCCTTCCGCCCCGCTCATCGTCCAGTCGCCGCAGGTCTGGTCGGCGATCTTGGTGCCGTCGGGCTTGGAGCCGGTCAGCACGTCGTGGCGGTTGGGCGTGTCGCCGCGGCCGTTGACCGCTTCGCCTTTCTCGTTGAGCGCTGTCTGTTTGGTGATGCCGTTGGCATCGCTGTGCAACGAGGCAACATCGTCGGCGATCTTGACGCCCTTGGCGTTCACCCATGGCCCCTTGCCGATGCGGTCGCGGGCGTCGGTGTCGCTGGTCGACAGATAGGCGGCCCAACTTTTGCCGGTGACGCCGGCGGCTTCCGCCAGCGACGCGCAATGCGCGTCGGCGCCCTTGAGGCCGCCGAGGTCGGCACCCTTGCTGGAACCGACACTGGTGACGAAGAAGCTCATCTTGGCATCTTGCGAGTAAGCGGCGCCCGCGGCTGCGATCAGGGTGGCGGCGGTGGCGAGAAGCAGTTTACGCATGTCGGTCCTCCGGTTGGTCTTCGACGGGTTACATCAGAAGAAACGTTGCCGGAGGCCTGTTTAATCCCTACGCATGTCGCCTAAAAGTATGCAGTGGTTTTTGGGAAACCGACATGCGGCAAAAAAGGCTCTAGTTTTATTCCGGCTGGCGATAGGCGACGAACCGATTGTGCTTGGCCTGGAAGATCAATCCGGTCTCTTTCAGGTCCGGGCTGGCCAGCGGCACGATGCGTTTGGCGATCTCGGAGGGATGCGGCAACGTCTCGGGATCTTCGCCCGGCACTGCTTGGGCACGCATGGCGGTGCGGGTGGCGCCGGGGTCGGCGGCATTGACCCGGAGCGGCAGGCTCTGCGTCTCATGCGCCCAGGAGCGCATCATCGTCTCCACCGCGGCCTTGGACGCCGCGTAGGGTGCCCAGAAGGCACGCGCCGAGTGCGCTGCGTTGGAAGACAGGATGATCGCTCGTCCAGCGTCGGAGAGCCGCAGCAGGGGGTCGACGGAGCGGATCACCCGCCAGGTCGAGGTGACGTTGATGGTCATCACCTTCTCGAAGGTTTTTGCTTCGACATGACCGATCGGCGAGATGACGCCGAGCACGCCGGCATTGGCGACGAGAATGTCGAGCTTGCCCCAGCGTTCGTGGATGGCGCCGCCCAGGCGGTCGATGCCGGCCATGTCGGCGAGGTCGAGCGGCACCAGTGTCGCCTGGCCGCCGGCCGCTTTGATCTGGTCGTCGAGCTCTTCCAGTCCTCCGACAGTGCGCGCCACCGCAATGACATGCGCGCCGGCGGCAGCCAATTCCTTGGCAATGAAATAGCCGATGCCGCGCGAGGCGCCGGTGACGACCGCAACGCGATCGGAAAGGTCGAGGGTCATGCGATGGATTCCGGGAATTTGACTAACGCTGATGGCGGTCCGGCCTACGTCCCGCTCGTCGCCAGCAGCGACAGCGTGCGCACATTGTCGTGGCCTTCGAAGTCGAGCAGGCGGGTTGGATACTGGCCGGTGAAGCAGGCATCGCAGAATTGCGGCTGGTCGTTATCGCGGCTGGCCTCGCCGACCGCGCGGTAGAGCCCGTCAATGGTGAGGAAGCCGAGCGAATCGACGCGAATGAACTCGGCCATCTCCTCGATCGACATGCGCGATGCCAGGAGCTTCGATTTCTCCGGCGTGTCGACACCGTAGAAACAGGAGGCGCGTGTCGGCGGTGAGGCGATGCGCATATGCACCTCCTTGGCGCCGGCGTCGCGCACCATCTGCACGATCTTCTGGCTGGTGGTGCCGCGCACGATACTGTCGTCGACCAGCACCACGCGCTTGCCCTCGATCATGCGGCGGTTGGCATTGTGCTTCAGCTTGACGCCCATGTGGCGGATCGAATCGCCCGGCTGAATGAAGGTGCGGCCGACATAATGATTGCGGATGATGCCGAGTTCGAAGGGAATGCCTGCGGCCTGGCTGAAGCCGATCGCCGCCGGCGTGCCCGAATCCGGCACCGGCACGACGATGTCCGCCTCGACCGGGCTTTCAACCGCCAGCTCGGCGCCGATGCGCTTGCGCACCTCATAGACGTTGCGGCCTTCCACCGAGGAATCCGGCCGCGCGAAATAGACATATTCGAAAATGCAGAAGCGGGTCTTCTGCGGCTCGAAGGGGAACAGGCTCTCGATGCCCTTGGACGTGACGACGACCATCTCGCCGGGCTTCAGGTCGCGAACGAAACGCGCGCCGATGATGTCGAGCGCGCAGGTTTCGGAGGCCAGGATCCAGGCGCCGTCGAGATCGCCGAGCACCAGCGGCCGGATGCCGAGCGGATCGCGGCAGCCGATCATCTTCTTGGCCGTCATCGCCACCAGCGAGAAAGCGCCCTCGACCTGTCGCACCGCATCGATGAAGCGCGAGTTCAAATCGCGCTCCTTGCTGGTGGCGACGAGATGCAAAAGCGTCTCGGTGTCGGAGGTGGAGGAGAAGATCGCGCCTTGCTTCTGCAGCGCGCGCTGCACGGTCATGGCGTTGGTCAGATTGCCGTTGTGGGCGACGGCGAAGCCGCCATCGGCCAATTCGGCGAAAAAGGGCTGGATGTTGCGCATGCCGGCGCCGCCAGTCGTGGCGTAGCGCGTATGGCCGATGGCGCGGTTGCCTTGCAGGCTGTCGATGACGCGCTGCTTGGTGAAGGTGTCGCCGATCAGGCCGACATGGCGTTCGACATGGAACTGGCTGCCGTCATAGGAAACGATGCCTGCCGCTTCCTGGCCGCGATGCTGCAGCGCATGCAGGCCCAATGTGACGATGGCCGCCGCGTCCTGCCGGCCGAAAATGCCGAACACACCGCATTCGTCGTGGAAATGGTCGTCGGCCTCGGCGGAAAGCACGTCGTCTGCGTCTGCCATCTTAAGCTCCGCTAAAATCGCCATATAATGCGGGTTCGCGCCGAAAGCAACGCGGGCCGTGCGGTCGTTCACACCATCGTCGGATCCTGACGCCGTTTTCGGCGTCAGTTTGCCGGCGCCGCCGGTGCCGGAGCGTTGTTGGCCGGAGGTGTTGCGTCATTGTCGTCAGGCGCTGGCGTGTTGGCATCGTCGCCGCCCGCCGGAGCATCCGCAGCCGGTGCGTCCGGAGCAGCTGGCGTCTCGGCGGCCGGCTGATTCGGATTGAGCTTCTTGAGAATGGCGTTTTCCGGATCCTCGGGCAGCAGGCTTTCGAGCTTGGCGCCGATCTGCTCGAGCAGCGGTCGCGACTTGGCCTCCGTGACCCAGGCCGGTGCCTTGGCGCCAGCCAGCCAGTTGAAGAACAGCAGGGCGACGGCGACGACCAGGATGCCGCGCGCGGCGCCGTAGAGGAAACCCAGCGTACGGTCGAGCGCGCCGATTCGGGAATCGATGATCCAGTCGGCGAGCTTCATGGTGATGACCGAGACGACGATCAGCGCGACGATGAAGACGACGCCGGCGGCGGCCGCCATGGCGATCTTTTCATTCTCGATGTAGGGCGCGAGGTAAGGCACAACCGGCTTGTAGAAGAAGAACGCCGCCGCTGCCGCCGCTGCCCAGGAGACGACGGACAGGACTTCACGCGAAAAGCCGCGAACCATGGCGAGCATCGCCGAGACCAGAGTGAAGCCGACGAGAATTCCGTCAAGCAGCGTAATCGGCATGTCTTTCGCCCCACTCCATGAGCCGCATTATAGCGCGGAACATCGGGCTCTGGGTCCGATGCTCTAATCTTCTTCGTCCACGCGGCTTCGGCGTGAGCCGGCTATGCGTGCCACGAGGTCGGCAAGCTCGGTCGGCTGGAAAGAACCGGCCCCGATCCCCCCTGCCAGTTCCCCGCTGCCCGAGGGCAGAACCGCGCTTCCAAAACCCAGCTTTTCGGCTTCCTTGAGGCGCTGTTGCGCATGCGCAACCGGCCTCACGGCGCCCGAAAGGCTGATTTCGCCGAAATAGACGCAATCGGCGGGAAGGGCAAGACCGGTGAGCGAGGAAACCAGGGCGGCAGCCACTGCCAGATCGGCAGCGGGTTCCGAAATCCGGTAGCCGCCGGCGACGTTGAGATAGACATCGTGGCTGCCGAAGCGCACCCCGCAATGGGCTTCGAGAACCGCCAGGATCATCGACAGCCGGGCGCCGTCCCAGCCGACGACGGCGCGGCGCGGCGTGCCGAGCGAGGAGGGCGCGACCAGCGCCTGGATCTCGACCAGCACTGGCCTTGTCCCCTCCATGCCGGCGAAAACCGCGGCGCCGGGCGATTTTGCATGGCGCTCGCCAAGGAAAAGCTCGGACGGATTGGCAACTTCGCGCAGGCCCTTGTCCGACATTTCGAAGACGCCGATCTCGTCGGTCGGTCCAAAACGGTTCTTCACCGTGCGCAGGATGCGGTAGTGGTGGCCGCCTTCGCCTTCGAAGTAGAGCACGGCGTCGACCATATGCTCGACGACGCGCGGCCCGGCGATCTGGCCTTCCTTGGTGACATGGCCGACCAGCACGATCGCAGCACCCGTGGATTTCGCATAGCGGATCATCGCCTGGGCGGCGGCGCGCACCTGTGTGACGGTGCCCGGTGCCGAATCGGCAAGGTCGGTCCACAGCGTCTGGATCGAATCCAGGATGACGAGATCAGGCCGCTTGCCGTCGGCGATCGTCGCCAGGATGTCCTCGACATTGGTCTCGGCGGCAAGTTCCACCGGAGAAGAGGCGACGCCAAGCCGCTGCGCCCGCAGCCTGATCTGCGCGACCGCCTCTTCGCCCGAGACATAGACGATGCGGTGGCCTTTTGATGCTAGCGCCGCGGCCGCCTGGGTGAGCAGCGTCGACTTGCCGATACCAGGATCGCCGCCGACCAGCAGCGCCGAGCCGCGCACGAAACCACCGCCGGTGGCGCGATCGAGTTCGCCGATGCCCGAAATGATGCGTGGCGCATCCTCGATGTCGCCGGACAGCGTGGTCAGCACCACCGCGCGGCCCTTGCGGGCATTGCGCGTGTTGGCCGGTCCTGAGCCGATGCCGCCGGACGTGCCTTCCTCGACCAGCGTGTTCCACTCGCCGCAGGCATCGCATTTGCCGGCCCAGCGCTGATGCACCGATCCGCAGCTCTGGCAGATGAATTGGACCCGGGATTTGGCCATCAGTTTATCGGTTCCAAGAGGTATTTCTGGCGATCCGAATAAATCGGCAAAGCCTCTTTGATCGCGTCGAAATGCATGCGGCGCTGTCCGTTGTTCACGGCCCAATTGTCGTATGCTGACCAACACGCGTGGATGAACAAGCCGACCGCCAAATCGTTGTCTCGCTTGACTTCTTCGTGCAGTGTTTCCAGCAGTCGCCTAAGTCCTAGGGAGAGGCGGTGGTCCTGAAGCCGATGCATGACAAGGAATGCACACCCGATCGCAGCGAGAGACGTGTCATGCTGAGACTCCACGGACCAACGTTCCAAAAGGCCAAGCAGATCATCAATGTCGGAGGTCTTGCCCAGCTTCCAAATGCGGTAGAGCCCGGTAACTGCCGCGCTGCGGGTATAGTCTTCGACATGCTTGGCAAGGAATTTCCTCACCAATTCAATGTTCCCGGGCGTCGGTTCGCTTGAATAGCAGAACACCAGCAAACCGGCATGCGATTGAGGACGAGAAATTGACCCGGCTGATTTCAAATAATTAGTGAGTTGCTCGCGTTCTTCCTCGGAGATTTCGTACTCTTCAAATTTCATCCTCTGATAGATATTGCTAAAGTCCAATCGGTTGCTCCGCGACCATGCCTACTCGAACCTTTCCGGCAGATGATGCTCCTCGGCGAGGTCGGAGAAGCGGGTGAACTCGCCCTGGAAGGCAAGGCTGACGGTGCCGGTCGGTCCGTGGCGCTGCTTGGCGATGATCACTTCGGCCTTGCCCTGGACCTCGATCATCTTCGTCTCCCAGGCGAGATGCTCGGGCGTGCCTTTCTCCGGCTCCTTGTTCTTGATGTAATATTCCTCGCGGTACACGAACAGCACCACGTCGGCGTCCTGCTCGATCGAACCCGATTCGCGCAGGTCGGACAGCTGAGGATGTTTGTCGTCGCGGCTTTCGACCTGACGCGAGAGCTGTGAGAGGGCGATGATCGGCACGCCCAGCTCCTTGCCGAGCGCCTTCAGCCCGGTAGTGATCTCGGTGATTTCCTGGACGCGGTTCTGCGATGCCTTGGCGGACGAACCCTGCATCAGCTGGATATAGTCGATGACCATCAGGTCAAGCCCGCGCTGACGCTTGAGGCGGCGGGCGCGCGCCGCAAGCTGGGCAATGGAAATACCGCCCGTCTGGTCGATATAGAGCGGCCGTTTATGGTTCTCCTGCGTGTAGGCAACGAGCTTGCCGAAATCGGCCTCCGTCAGATCGCCGCGCCGGATTTTCGACGATGGGATCTCGGTCTGCTCGGAGATGATGCGGGTGGCCAGCTGCTCCGACGACATTTCGAGCGAGAAGAAACCGACGACGCCGCCATTGGCCGCCTTGACCGAACCGTCGGCCTGCTGGGCAGGCTCATAGGCGGCAGCGATGTTGTAGGCGATGTTGGTGGCCAGCGACGTCTTGCCCATGCCTGGGCGGCCGGCGATGATGATCAAATCCGACGGCTGCAGCCCGCCCATACGATGATCGAGATCGCGCAGGCCGGTGGCAATGCCGGACAGGTGGCCATCGCGCATATAGGCCGCGCTGGCCATGTCGACGGCATTCTTCAACGCATCGGAAAAGCTCTCGAAACCGCCATCGTAGCGGCCGTTTTCGGCCAGCTCGAACAGCCGCCGCTCGGCATCCTCGATCTGTTCACCGGGCGCCATGTCGACCGGCGCGTCATAGGCGATGTTGACCATGTCCTCGCCGACCGTGATCAACGCGCGGCGCGTCGCAAGGTCATAGATGGCGCGGCCATAGTCCGTGGCGTTGACGACGGTCACAGCCTCGACCGCCAGCCGCACGACATATTGCGCCATCGTCATGTCGCCGACCTTCTCGTCGGCGGGCAGGAAGGTTTTCAGCGTGATCGGCGTCGCGACCTTGCCCATACGGATGAACTCGGACGCCACCTCGAAGATCTTGCGGTGCAGCGGCTCGTAGAAATGGCTGGCCTTGAGGAAGTCCGAGACGCGATAGAAGGCGTCGTTGTTGACGAGGATGGCGCCGAGCAGCGCTTGCTCGGCCTCGATGTTGTTGGGCGCTTCACGATAAAGCGGTGTTTCCGCCACGCCGAATTTTCGCGCTGCTTCTGCCATGATATCCCCGATTTCGATCCCGGCCTTTCGATATCAGAACGTGACAAGTCCATGCTGACTTATCTGCACCAGTGCCTGTCCAATCAGCTTTGATACCCGCGATTCACAGCCGAGTTTTTTCGGTGGAAAGAATCACAATTGACTCGAATCGAAAGAACGATTGTAGCGCATCTATAGGGAGAACAAAACGAGAAAACAAGAATGGTGCCCTGTGCAGCCATCCCGCTTAAAGCTGACCGAGTCGCCCCTCGATGAACCGGCGTTCCGCCGGTTGCCGGGTCAACTCGATCGCCCGCCGGTAGGAGGTCCTTGCCGCTTCGGTCAAGCCAAGCCTGCGCTGCATGTCTGCTCGCGCCGCGTGCGCCAGATGGTAGCCGTCCAGCCCGCCTTGTGCCATGACCGCCTCGATTGCCGCCAGTCCATCCTGCGGGCCGTCGCGCATGCCTATGGCCGCGGCTCGGTTGAGTGCCACGACCGGTGAGGGGTCGACGCGGCCGAGCACATCGTAAAGCGCGACGATCTGTACCCAGTCGGTCTCCGCCGTGCCTGCCGCCTCGGCGTGGACGGAAGCAATGGCCGCTTGCAGGATGTAAGGTCCGATGCGGCGCGAGGCGATCGCCCGACCGATCAGGCCGTCGGCCTCGGCGATCAGCGAACGGTCCCACAGCGTGCGGTCCTGATCGTCCAGCAGGACAAGGTCGCCGCTGGCATTGACTCGCGTCGCGCGCCGCGCCTCGTGCAGCAGCATCAGGGCAAGCAGCCCTTGCGCCTCCGGCTGGTCGAGCAGTTCGACCATCAGCCGGCCGAGCCGGATCGCCTCGGCGCACAGATCGGCCCGCGTCAGGCTCGGCCCCTCGGTGGCCGCGTAACCCTCGTTGAAGATCAGGTATATGACCTGCAGCGCGCTCTCGAGACGCACCGGCAGGTCGGCGCGGTCGGGCACCTCGTAGGGGATCGCCTCGTCCCGGATCTTCGCCTTGGCCCGCACGATGCGTTGCGCAATGGTCGGTGCAGGCGTCAGATAGGCGCGGGCGATCTCTTCGGTGGTCAAACCACCCACTTCGCGCAGGGTCAGGGCGATGCGTGCATCCGGCGCCAGCGCCGGATGGCAGCAGACGAAGATGAGCCGCAATTCATCGTCCTGGATGTCTTCCGGCATGGCTGGTTCCGGCGTCGGCTCCGCCAGAGCCGTGAGCTCGGGAAGGGCCCCGGCCAGCCGCGCTTCCCGGCGCCAGCGGTCGATGGTCCTGAAGCGGCCGGCCGAGACCAGCCAGGAATAGGGGTTGGCCGGCACACCCTGGCGCGGCCATTGCTCGGCGGCAGCAGTGAAGGCCTCATGCAAGGCCTCCTCCGCCGCGTCGAAACCGCCGAGCAGGCGGATCAAGGTCGCCAGCACGCGCCGCGCCTCGGTGCGGTAGGCCGCCTCCAGGGCATCGCGGGGGCTGGTGGTGCTCACAGGACCGGCGGCGGCTGGCTGAAGTCGACGACCGGGCGAACTTCGACAAAGCCGATCGTTGCCAGTGGATGGCCGCTCGCCACTCGCACCGCCTCGTTGAGATCGCGGGCCTCGATGACGATGATGCCGCCCAGGATCTCCTTGGTCTCCATGAACGGGCCGTCGACGGTCGACATCTTGCCGTCGCGGACCTGCACGGTCATCGCCTCTTCTGGCAGCACCAGGGCCTCGGCGGTTACAAAGTGGCCGCTGGCTTTGAGCACCTCGTCATATCCGGAGCACTCGGCCAGCACGGCATTGGCCTCCGGGCTGCCGCCGAACAATGTTTTGGGGTGGTAATAGATGAGACAGGCGTAACGCATGGTGGGTTTCCTTTTCCAGGATTGTCGAAAACTAGGGTTCTTGGGATCAGGCGTCGAGGATCGGCGCAAAGCCGCCATGGACCCGGCGCTGGTTGTCGTAGGGCATGGTGTCGGCATACATGCGCGGATCGGCAATCACCTTTTTCCAGGCGTCATCGCGCACCTGCTTCGACGGCCATTCGACCCAGGCATAGACGACGACCTCGTCGCCCGTCGCTTTCACGGCGCCACGGTAGTCGGTGACCTCGCCGTCGGGAACATCGTCGCCCCACGCTTCGACAACGCGGGTTGCGCCGTGTTCCTTGATCACCGCGGCCTGCTTCGTCGCTACGGCAAGGTAGGCCTGCTTGTTGGCGGCCGGCACCGGCACCAGCGAGCCATCGATATAGCCCGTCTTGCCGGTCGTGTTCAGGTCGATGAAGGGCGTGAAGCCACCGATGATCATGCGCTTGCCGTCAAAGGGCATGGAAGCGCCGATCTCCGCCATGCGCGGGTCGCTCATCATCGTCTGATAGGCCGCGTCCGCCGCCGCCTTGTCCGCGTATTCGTGCCATGAAAAGGTGATGACTTCATCCGGCTTTGCCTTCACGGCTCCCTTGAAGTCGGTGATCTTGCCGCCGGGCACGTCGTCGCCCCATCCTTCGACCATGCGGGTGGTGCCGAACTCCTTCAGCACCGATGCCACCTCGGCGACATGCCTGCGGTAAGCTTCCTTGTTGGCGGCGGGCACCGCGGCGACAAACCCTGCGATATAGCTCATTGCGTTTCTCCTATTGGCTGATGCCGTTTGACACTCTTGGCGTCTCGAAAGGTCCGAGAACGCCAATGGTCGAACGGCACGGCCTGGATTCGACATCGCTTCGAAATTTTTCTTCGAGGCGGTCGCAAACGCTGCTGCTGTCTATTCGGAAGCCAGCCTGTCGCCCCAGTCCAGCCGCCGGGCCAGCTTGAAGTCGGCGCCGTCGCGCTTGGTGAACAAGCGCTCGGCGGCGGTGCCGTCGTCCCGGCAAAGTTTGAGCAGAACCTTGCCGGAACCGGATTTCGGCGGCGCAAGAACCCGCGCCTGGTGCGATGTGAGTCCGTCGCGAGAAGCCGCGACATAGATGAATTTCTCATCTTCCCACGGCACGTCGGCGTCCTTGGCCAGCCGGTGCAGGCGCGAGCGGGCGACGCGGCGGGAAAAGTGGCACCAGTCGGGCGCGGTGAGCGGGCAGGGCGCCTGATGCGGGCAAGGCGCAAGCACATGCGCGCCCGCCTCGATCAACTGCCGGCGCACGGCAAGGATGCGCTGCCAGCCGGCGGGGGTGCCCGGCTCGACCACAAGCAGCGTGTCGGCGGTGAGTTGCCAGAGGCGGTCGATGAGCTTCGGCAGTGATGCGGGAGCGATTTCGTCGAGCACATAGGCGCACGTGACCAGATCGGCCGGCTCGATGTCGGCAAGGTCGATGGTGGCATCACCGGCCAGCCATCTGGTCTGGGCGGCAATTGTGTCGCCGGCAAGCGTCTCGCCGACCTTGCGCACCGCGGCACTGGCTTCGAACAACACTGCCTGTTCGAGATCGGGCCACTGGTCGGTCGTGGCCCAAAGCACCGTGCCAGGGCCGGCGCCGACATCGAGCAGGCTTCTGGGTTGAAAGCCGGGCTTTGCGTCGCTCAGCGCGTCGAGGCTGGCGCGGATCGCGGCATAGGTCGCCGGCAGCCGCGTCGCCAGATAGGCTTTCACCGCCAGGTCCTCGGCCATGTGCAAACGGCCGTCACGCAACTCGGCACGATAACGGTCGGACAGCGTTTTTGCCGCTTGCTTGAGTACCGCAAGAGGAACGTTTTCGAGCAGGCGCTCGACACCTTGGCGAAGGGAGGCCGGCAACTCCATCTCAGGCGCCCCGCGGGACGAGAAGGATCACCGAAGCGCCGGAAATGCAGAGCGCGGCACCGGCAAGATCCCAGCGGTCGGGGCGAACGCCCTCCACCAGCCACAGCCAGCCAAGCGACGCCGCGATGTAGATGCCGCCATAGGCGGCGTAGGCGCGGCCGGCGGCTGACATGTCCACCAGCGCCAGCAGGAAGCCGAACAGGGCAAGCGAGGCGAGGCCGGGAAGAAGCCAAAGCGGCGACTTTTCGAGCCGCCACCAGGCCCAGAACGAAAAGCAGCCGGCGATCTCGGCCAGAGCGGCGGCGGCATAGAGGACGTAGGTCATGAAAAAAAGGTCCCGCGACAGTCACGGGACCTTTTTCAGTGCAGGCGCCGGCAATGGCAAGCGGCAATGCTATTCCTGGTCGGCAACCTTGCGGCGGCGAGCCGGCTTGGCGGCCGGGCTCTTTTTGACGGGAGCCGTTTCACGATGCCCCATGTCGCGCATCTCAAGCGCTTTTTCGCATTTGGCCATGTAGTCGCGTGTCATCGGCAGCGTGTCGTTCTTCTTGGCGATCTGGATCTGGAAGATCACCAGGTCCTGCCAGCGGAAGGCGGCTTCCGAGGCCGCCAGGTAGAATTCCCACATGCGGCAGAAACGCTCGTCATAGATCGCCTTGGCCTTGTCGCGATTGGCGGCGAAGCGCACGCCCCAGTGCTTCAGCGTATCGGCATAGTGGAGCCGCAGGATCTCGACGTCGGTGACGACCAGGCCCGACTTTTCGATCGCCGGCATGACTTCCGAGAGCGACGGGATGTAGCCGCCCGGGAAGATGTATTTGCGGATGAAGGCGCTGGTCGCCCACGGCACGCCGGAACGGCCGATCGTGTGCAACAGCATCACGCCATCGGGCTTGAGCAGCGTCGCGCTCTTGTCGAAGAAGGTGCGGTAGTGGTTGACGCCGACATGCTCGAACATGCCGACCGAGACGATGCGGTCGAAACGCTCGTTGAGTTCGCGGTAGTCCTTCAGCTCGAAATGCACACGGCTTTCCAGCCCTTGCGCGTGCGCCCGGTCGGTGGCTACGCCATGCTGCTCGGTCGACAGAGTCACGCCCTGCACGTCGACGTCGAACGCCTTGGCGAGGTAGAGGCCAAGCCCGCCCCAGCCGGAGCCGATGTCGAGCACGGTCTGGCCGGCCTTCAGCCGGAGCTTGGCGGCGATGTGGCGTTTCTTGGCGGCCTGCGCTTCGTCGAGCGTCATGTCCGGCTGCTCGAAATAGGCGCAGGAATATTGCATGTCCTCGTCGAGGAAGAGCCGGTAGAGGTCGCCCGACAAATCGTAGTGTCGCTGCACGTTGCGCCGCGAGCGCGAGGCGGTGTTGATCTGCTGCAGCCGGCGGAAGGCGTGGCGCAAGCCTTCGATGGCCTTCGACCAGGTGGCGTCGATGCCGCCGCTGCCCATGTTCTGGAAGGCGATGCGCATCACGCCCAGCACGCCGCCTTCGAGAATGTCGAGTTCGCCGTCCATGTAGGCTTCAGGCACCGCCAACATCGGATCGAAGGTGATGGCGCGCTCGGCATGCGCGGTCTTGATGTGCATGTGCACCGGTTCGCCGCTGCCGTCGCCGAAAACCACAGCCGAGCCCTTGGGACCAGTCACCTTGAGATTGCCGGTACGCACCAGGCGGTCGAGAACGCGCTTTAACAGAATATTCATGACCAAATGTCCCCTCTCGGCCAGACAGGCTGCCTTGGCGCGTGACCGCGAAAATCAGTGTCGATTTCCCCGAAGATCTTGCGCCGAACCAAAGTTGCACAGCGTGCTTTGCGCGGCCAAAGGACGCGCGACGCCATAGTCTGCAACAATATATAGGGGTTCGAAAAGTTCCATTTGGCACAAAAATGCCCGGGCGAGAGGCCCGGGCATTGGTCCAGCATGGCTGGATGACGGCAAAGTGATCGAAGCACGCTTCAATCGAGATCGGAGCGCAGCTTCAACCTCTTTGCTATGGATGATCAGGCGTTGTCTTCGCCGCCTTCAAACTCGGTGTTCGGATCGAAGAAGTTCTCCGGCCGGGCGTTGTCGTTGATGTCGTCGCCATAGATGGCTTCGGCGGTGGTCAGAGTCTCGCCCTTGGCCTGGCGCTCGGCTTCGTCGGCCGTGCGGGCGATGTTGAGCGTGACGGTGACCTCGACTTCCGGATGCAGCGCGATCGCCACATTGGTGACACCGATGGTCTTGATCGGCTGGTTGAGCAGGATCTGGTTGCGGTTGATCGAGAAACCTTCCGCCGTCAGCAGATCGGCGATGTCGCGGGTCGAAACGGAACCGTAAAGCTGTCCGGTTTCGCCGGCGGAGCGAACGGCGATGAAGCTCTTGCCGTCGAGCTTTTCGGCGACCTGGGCTGCTTCCGACTTGCGCTCGAGGTTACGGGCTTCGAGTTGGGCGCGCTGGCCTTCGAACTTCTTCTTGTTGGCTTCGTTGGCGCGCAGCGCCTTACCCTGCGGCAGCAGGAAGTTACGGGCGAAGCCGTCCTTGACCTTGACGGTATCGCCCATCTGGCCGAGACGGGAAACGCGTTCGAGAAGAATGACGTCCATGGTTTTGTTCCTTCGGTTGGGCGCCAATCGATCGATGAGATCGACGCCGAATGTCTTGGGAACAGGTCAGGAAGCTTGAGCGCCTTTGGCGCTGGTGTCGCTGTCCTGCCTGTTGCGGCAGTTAGAGGTTTTGACCTCAACCCGGGATTTGATGTTCGGCCCTGCGGCGCCCGTCGCCGTGGGAAAGAGCGGGCGGCGAACCGCCCGCATTTGAGATATTAGCGAACCACGTAGGGCAGCAGGCCGAGGAAGCGGGCGCGCTTGATCGCCTTGGCGAGTTCGCGCTGCTTCTTCTGGCTGACGGCGGTGATGCGCGACGGCACGATCTTGCCGCGCTCAGAAATGTAGCGCTGCAGCAGACGCACGTCCTTGTAGTCGATCTTGGGCGCGTTGGCGCCGGAGAACGGGCAGGTCTTGCGGCGGCGATGGAACGGGCGCCGGGTCGGGATCTGATTGATGTCGACCATTATTCTGCACCCCCTTCAAAGCCTTCGCGCGGACGGCGCGGACCACGATCGGCACCAGCGTCGCCGAACGAGCGCGGCGGACGATCGCCACGGTCGCCGCGATCACGATCGCCGAACGAGCGCGGACCACGATCGCCACGGTCGCGGTCGCCGAAGCCGCCGCGTTCCGAGCGCTCTTCGCGCTTCTGCATCATGGCCGACGGGCCTTCCTCATGCGCTTCGACCTTGATGGTCAGGAAACGCAGCACGTCCTCGGACAGGCCCATCTGGCGCTCCATCTCGTTGAGCGCGGCAGCCGGGCAATTCAAATCCATCAGCGTGTAGTAAGCCTTCCGGTTCTTGTTGACCCGGTAGGTGAGGGACTTCAGTCCCCAGTTCTCGACCCGGCCGACGGACCCGCCATTAGCGGAGATGACACCCTTGTACTGTTCGACAAGCGCATCGACCTGCTGCTGCGAGAGGTCCTGCCGGGCAAGAAACACATGTTCGTAAAGAGCCATTATGTCCTATGCCTTTCTTCGTTTCTCTCCCGGTTCCCGGCGGCAAAAGCCTCTGCAACTTCTCTGACCCGCAAACCCTCGAAGGGGCAGGGGGAAGAAAGGAGCATGACGAGACGGTCGAGAGCGGAGACACGGGAGGCGGAAGCACTTCCGGCTTCACACGAAGGTTCTGAAAAACCTCCGGCCCTCCGTTCAGCCCCCAGCAAGGACCGGCAGATTGCGGGCGTCTATACAGCAATCCGGCCGCAAAGCAAGCGCAAGCGGCATTCCCGTGTGTCATAGCCGATGATCGGGGAGCAGCAACGGTCGGAGTTGTGGTTTCCGGCAACCACGTCTTAACCACACCAGCAGGTTGTGTGGAGTTGAAGCCTGGCCATCAACGGTCGATTCATCATCGAAGGCGCAAAAGCCCGGACAACCGCGCAAAAGCGGCAAGCATTTCCGGGGGTAAGGATGCTTTTCAACAAATTCTGGCGCTCGAAGAGCGGCAATTTCACGCTTGTGCTGGGACTGGGTTTGCCGGTCATCCTGACGGCAGTCGCTTTCGCAACCGATGTCTCGACCCTTATGCGAGCCAAGAGCAATCTGCAGAACGCTCTTGATTCGGCAAATCTTGCTTCTTCGCACCTTGGCGATCTCGACATCACCCGCAATGACGCTTTCAACCGCTATTTCCAGGCCAACATCGTCGGTCATGGCGAACTCGGCAATGCGCAGGCGACGCTGACTGTCGATAAGGGCGTCAACTTCGTCAAGACAAAGGCGATTGCCTCGGCGGACGTCAATCTCAACTTCGCCTTCCTGTTCGGCGACAGCAAGCACATCGTGGTCGATGCCTCGGCGGTCGAATCGAACAACCAGCTCGAAGTCGTGCTGGTACTGGACAACACCGGCTCGATGGCCGGCGCGCGCATGACGGCGCTGAGGACGGCGACAAAATCGTTGCTCGACACGCTCGAAGCGGCGAAATCGCCGACGCGCAAGATCCGCGCCTCGCTGGTTCCATTCGTAACCGCCGTCAACGTCAATGGCGACGGCTTCGACCCGTCCTGGATCGACATGGACGGCAAGTCCTCAACCAACGGCGTCAATTTTCCCGTCATCGACGGCAAGCGGCCGAACCACATGGCGCTTTTCAAACAGCTCAAGAAGACCGGATGGACCGATGCCGGATGGAATGGCACCGGATGGAAGGGTTGTGTCGAGGCGCGGCCAGGCGCTTACAATATCTCCGACACGCCACCCGACACGGCCAAGCCCGACACGCTGTTCGTGCCGTACTTTGCGCCGGATGATCCCGAAGACGCCCAAAAACCGTCTGGCTCCTATGGCAATTCGGATAAATACTACAACAACTCCTATCTCAACGATGTCAGCGACAAAACCAGGCTTGCCCAGTCGGGCATCAACATCCTGGGCATCGATCTCAGCAACCTGCTCGGCAATCTCATCGAACTTCTGTCGCCCGATGACAGGGCTGCCAGGGAAAAGATTGCCAAATATGTTGCGCCCGCCAAGGAACTCATAACCGAGATCGGCTCTCCCATCACTATCGGTCCGAACCGTGCGTGTCCGACCCCGGTGGTCCCCCTGACCGACGATTTCGACAAGCTGCGCAAGGCTGCCAGTCAGATGACCGAGTGGAACGGTTCGGGCACCAATGTCTCCGAGGGCCTGTCATGGGGTATGCGGGTGCTGTCGCCCGCCGAGCCCTACACCGATGGAGCGCCGTGGAAGACGCCAGGCATCAGCAAGATCGTGCTGTTGCTCACCGACGGCGAGAACGTCGTCTATGGCGCCAGCCAACAGCCGACGAAATCTGACTACACATCGTATGGTTATCTGGCCGGCGGCCGTTTCGGATCAGATAACCAGACGACCGCTGCGCGCAATGTCGACGGCTGGACCAAGAACGTTTGCACGCAATTGAAGAACGAGGGTGTGCAAATCTACACCATGGTGCTGCAATCCGACACCGCAGCCAACCGCGCGCTTTACAGCGCCTGCGCTTCTGATCCGAGCGGCTATTATGCAGTCAACGATCCGACCAAATTGCCGGACGTTTTCCAGCAGATCGCCAACAAGTTCTCGAAGCTGCAATTGACGAACTGAACGCGCGATCCGACACAGACGAGCCTGAGGGATCGTTGGGCTCAACTCGTATGGGCGACAACTTTGTCCTTGTCGACCGTTTCGGGGAAGAAGTCAGGCGCTGCCTGACGCTTGCCGAACATCATATCGTACTGCAGCAGGCGGAAATCGCGGATCGCCGGATCGATCTCCTTCTGCCGCGCCCAATCGGGGGTGGCTTCGCCAGCCGGCGTCAGCAGAAGATTGCGGTCGACGACACGGTAGCGTTCGCTCATCTCGCCCAGGAAGCCGGTGTAGTAGGGATGGCTGATTCCGGCCGTTTTCAGGATATGATAGGGCAGGAAGGCTGGGCTGACGGCACCCATCTGCTCAGCCGGCCCGGTGCGGTTTGACCAGATGACCAGCGGCGTCTCGTGATGCTCGAGAGCAGCCTCGGGCGACGCTTCCTTGCGCGGCGCGACATTGTCCTTGAGGAAGCCGGTTTCGACATAGACCGGCCCCAGCGGCGGCAGATGGTCGCCGAAGAAGGCGATTACGGTGGGGCGGGAGCGTTTCTTGGCCCATTCGACGAGGCGTTCGAGGCCGCGATCGGCATCGGCTGAGCCCTCGGCGTAGCTGAGTAGCGATTCGCGCGCCCACTGGCTGATCGGCGCCTGCACCCTATGCGTGGGATTGTAATAGCGGTTCGGCTCGTAGGGACCGTGGTTTTGCAGGCTGACCGCAAAGAAGAACACCGGCTCGTCGCTGGCGTCGGCCTCGCTGATGATCTCGTCGGTCATCGCCGCATCCGATGCCAGTGGCCCGCGCTTTTGCATTGGCGGCAGCGTCTCTTCCGACTTGAAATCGTTGAAGCCGAAATCGGCATAGACCGCGCCACGGTTCCAGAACCAGTTGGTGCCGGGATGGATGGCGCGCGCCCGGTAACCCTGGCTCTTCAGGAAGGTCGCGAGCGAAGGCGTCGGCGTGCGCACATATTGCTGATAGGGGATGCTGCCTGCCGGCAGGAACGCGTTGGAGAAGCCGGTCAGCGCCTCGAACTCGATATTGGCGGTCATGCCGCCGAACTCCGGCGAGAACATCGAGCCCGAGCGCAGCGCCCGCACATTGGGGATTGGATCTGGCGTGATGGTGACGCCAGGCAACTTGGTCGGATCCCAGAAGGATTCGCTCATGACGATGATGATGTCCGGCTTCTCGGCCGGCACCGAGGCGGTCACATCAGGCCTGGCTATCGCTGCGATCGCCTTGTCGGAATAGCCCGGCGGCGCCGAGACATGCGCCATTGGCACGTTGAGGGCAAAGGCCAGCGCAAAGCCGTTGGAGGCATAGTTTTCCTTCTGGTCCCACATGATCGGGATGATCTGCAGCCGATCCCTGGTCCAGGAGAAGGTGGCGTAGTCCATGATCGAAACGAAGAAGGCGAGTAGCGGCACTGCCAGCGTCAGCCGCGCAAGGCGCCCCTTGCGGCTGAGTGCGGGAACCTTGCGGCGCCATAGCCGCCAGCCGTAGACGAGCAGCGACAGGCCGGCGACGATGCCGACGACCATGGCAAGCGCGGTCATCGGCCGTTCGCGTACCAAAAGCGGCAGCAGCGCGAAGATCTGGCGGGCATAGAGGAAATCGGTCGGATAGAGCGGATCGCCGAGATAGTGCGACTTCTGGTGACCGACGAAAGCAAGCGACAAGGTCAGCGGCGCGACGATCATCAGGCTCTGGTGGCTGCGGCCGAGCACCGCATCGAAGCCGATCAGGAGCAGCGCAAACACGACGATGGTGGTCCAGCCCGGCTTGAACGGCTGCAGGAAGAAGGAGATGGTTCCGGCAAAGTCGCCGCGCACGATCAGTTCGATGGCAAACACCAGGATAGCGGCAATCGCCAGGCTGATCAGCCCATAGCGCACGACCGGCCATCTCCTGCCCGGCAGATAGCCGGTGGAAGGGTCGTCTTCCAGGAACTGTGGCGCGGCCTTGCCGGTGCGTTTGTAACTCTTTGCCACTTTAACTTCCCCACCCAGCGACAAGCACGTCACTCGATTGTCATGGAATTGTCACGCAAAGCTAGCGCCTGTAACGGAAATAAGAAGAGCCAGCAAACGAATCGTGAGCGGTTTTCATCAGGAGTGATCGCCAAAAACCCTTTCGCAACAGGCACTCGGCGGACGAGGCTGCCCTCGGGCAGGGTCGAACCGGGCTTGACTTGGCGCCCCGCCATGCGTCACAGGCAGGAAAAACCCGTCTTCAGGCAAGCAAAACCAGCCCTTGGGAGCCCTCGCATGGCCGTTGCATTCACCTTTCCCGGACAAGGCAGCCAGGCGGTCGGCATGGGCAAGGATCTCGCCGACGCCTTCCCCGAAGCGCGCAGGGTCTTCCAGGAAGTCGACGATGCGCTCGGCGAAAATCTGTCGAAGCTGATCTGGGAAGGGCCGGAAGAGACGTTGACGCTGACCGCCAACGCGCAGCCGGCGCTGATGGCGGTGTCGCTGGCCGCGATCCGGGCGCTGGAATCGCGCGGCTTCTCGCTGAAAGGCAAGATCGCCTATGTCGCCGGTCATTCGCTAGGCGAATATTCGGCGTTGGCCGCTGCCGGCTTCGTTTCGGTTGCCGATGCCGCCCGGTTGCTGCGCATACGCGGCAATGCCATGCAGGCGGCGGTGCCGGCCGGCGAGGGCGCCATGGCGGCGATCATCGGATTGGAACAGGCCGATGTCGAAGCCGCTTGCGCGGAAGCCGCCAAAGGCTCTGTCTGCCAGATCGCCAACGACAATGGCGGTGGCCAACTGGTCATCTCCGGCGCCAAGGCCGCGGTCGAACTGGCCGCGAAACTGTGCACCGAGAAAGGCGCCAAACGCGCGCTGATGCTGCAGGTGTCCGCGCCCTTCCATTCCGCGCTGATGGCGCCGGCCGCGAACGTCATGCGCGAAGCCCTGGCCGGCGTGGCAAAGAACGCGCCGGTGGTTCCCGTCCTCTCCAATGTTACGGTCAGCCCGACCAGCGATCCAGACGAGATCGCCCGCCGCCTGGTCGAACAGATAACCGGCCGCGTGCGTTGGCGCGAGACGGTGGAATGGTTCGGCGCAAACGGCGTCACCACGCTTTACGAGATCGGCGCCGGCAAGGTGCTTTCAGGATTGGCGCGGCGCATCAACCGCGATGTCGCCACCGCGTCGGTCGGCACCGCGGCTGACGTCGAGGCGGCCATGGCGGCGCTTGCATAAAGCGTCATTTGATCCCATCCCTGTAAAGGGTGTTCTCTTCTCAATCAGGAGACAAAAATGTTCGAATTGACTGGCCGCAAGGCGCTCGTCACCGGCGCATCCGGCGGCATCGGCGAGGCGATCGCCAGGATGTTGCATGCGCAGGGCGCGATCGTCGGCCTGCATGGCACCCGCGTCGAGAAACTGGAAGCGCTGGCTAGCGAGCTTGGCGACCGGGTCAAGCTGTTCCCGGCCAATTTGTCCAACCGTGAGGAGGTCAAGGCGCTCGGCCAGAAAGCCGAAGCCGATCTCGAAGGCGTCGACATCCTGGTCAACAACGCCGGCATCACCAAGGACGGCCTGTTCGTGCGCATGTCGGATGCCGACTGGGACAGCGTGCTCGAGGTCAACCTGACCGCCGTGTTCAGGCTGACCCGCGAACTCACCCACCCGATGATGCGCCGCCGCCATGGCCGCATCATCAACATCACCTCGGTGGTCGGCATCACCGGCAATCCCGGCCAGACCAATTACTGCGCCTCAAAGGCCGGCATGATCGGCTTCTCCAAATCGCTGGCACAGGAGATCGCCACCCGCAACATCACCGTCAACTGCGTCGCTCCGGGCTTCATCGAATCGGCGATGACCGACAAGCTCAACGACAAGCAGAAAGAGGCGATCATGGCGGCGATCCCGACGCGGCGCATGGGCACCAGCGTTGAAGTCGCGTCCGCCGTCGCTTATCTCGCCTCCAACGAAGCCGCCTACGTCACTGGCCAGACCATCCACGTAAATGGCGGCATGGCTATGATTTGACGAGGTTCGGCAGCAACGCCGGCGGGTTGTGAAAAGAGACCATTTCGGCTTGGACCTCAGCTATTTTTCGTGTAATGCGGCCCGCAACCCGGCGGTTCGGGCAAAAACCGGTCCGTAGTCGTTGCGTTTCCGGCAGGACCATCTTTCAGCTTGATTAGCGGCATTCTGCCCGCTAACGAAGACAGACAAACAAAAGACGAGGATGCCCAAATGAGTGACACCGCAGAGCGCGTCAAGAAGATCGTCATCGAGCACCTTGGCGTCGATGCCGACAAAGTGACGGAGCAGGCGAGCTTCATCGATGATCTGGGCGCCGACAGCCTCGACACGGTCGAACTCGTCATGGCGTTCGAAGAAGAATTCGGCGTCGAGATTCCCGACGATGCGGCTGAGACCATCCTGACCGTTGGCGATGCCGTGAAGTACATCGACAAGGCTTCGGCCTGACGCTTTCCGCAGTCATCACCGGGGAGGACCTGCGATGAGGCGTGTCGTCGTCACGGGCCTTGGGTTGCTGTCGCCGTTCGGCATGGGCTTCGAGCACAGCTGGAAGGAGCTTCTGACCGGCCGCAGCGCTGCCAAGCGCATCACTGAGTTCGAGGTGGAGGATCTTGCCTGCAAGATCGCCCACGTCATTCCGCGTGGTGACGGCAGCAATGCCACCTTCAATCCCGAGGCCGTGCTCGAGCCCAAGGAACTGCGCAAGATCGGCGACTTCATCCTTTACGGGATTGCCGCCGCCGACGAGGCGCTGAAGGATTCCGGCTGGGAACCCAAGACGCATGAAGAGCGGTGTGCCACCGGCGTCCTGATCGGCTCCGGCATCGGCGGCATCGAGGGCATCGCCGAGAACGCGATGATCCTCAAGGAGCGCGGCCCGCGCCGCATCAGCCCTTTCTTCATCCCGGGCCAGATCATCAATCTCGTCTCCGGGCAGGTTTCGATCCGGCACGGACTGAAAGGCCCGAACCATGCCGTCGTCACGGCCTGTTCGACCGGCGCGCACGCCATTGGCGATGCTGCCCGGTTGATCATGTGGGGCGATGCCGACGTGATGGTCGCCGGTGGCGCCGAAGCGCCGGTGACGCGGCTGTCGATCGCCGGCTTTGCCGCATGCCGGGCACTGTCGACGGAACGCAATGATTCGCCGCAAACGGCGTCGCGACCCTATGATCGCGACCGTGACGGCTTCGTTATGGGCGAGGGCGCCGGCGTTGTCGTGCTCGAGGAGCTCGAACATGCCAGGGCGCGCGGCGCCAAGATCTATGCCGAGGTGACGGGTTATGGTCTCACCGGCGACGCGCATCACATCACCGCGCCCGCCGAGGATGGCGATGGCGCCTTCCGTTGCATGACGGCGGCACTGAACCGGGCCAAGTTGACGCCGGCCGATGTCGACTACATCAACGCGCACGGCACCTCGACCATGGCCGACACGATCGAGCTCGGCGCGGTCGAGCGGCTTGTCGGCAATGCCGCATCGAAGATTTCGATGTCGTCGACCAAGTCGTCGATCGGCCATCTGCTTGGGGCGGCGGGTGCCGCCGAAGCGATCTTCTCGATCCTTGCCATCAGAGACAATGTCGCGCCGCCGACCATCAACCTCGACAACCCGGAACGCGAAACCGCGATCGACCTGGTGCCGAACAAGCCGCGTGCCCGCCAGATCGACGTGGCGCTGTCCAATTCCTTCGGCTTTGGCGGGACCAACGCGTCGCTGGTCTTCCAGCGCTACAATGGCTGATCGTCCGGCTGCCGGGCGGCGCTTCGGCGTGCCGTCAATTTTGCCATATTCGCCCCTACTCTGCCGCTGGGGATTCGTTGGGCGATCAAACGGTAGGGCGAAATGAACACAAATCCGGCAGGCAACGGAGAATTCGGGCAACGGCCGCCGACATCCGGCCCGATCGTGCCGAAAACGGCCAGCGAAGCGTTGCGGCCGGAGGCTGGCACGCCGCCGCCGAAGCGCTCGCGTGCGTCACGCAGCCAGGTCGTCGTGTTCATGAACTTCGTCATCTCCTCGGTGATGCTGGTGGTTCTGGCGGCCGGCGTCGCGGTCTATTTCGGCAAGCAGGAATTCACCGAACCCGGACCTTCGGCCAATGGCGACACCTTCCTGGTCAAGCCGAGCACCGGCGTCCAGGATATCGCCGACCAGCTCGAACGCCGCGGGTTGATCAGCGACGCCCGGGTATTCCGCCTTGGCGTGCGGGCCTTCGGCAATGATTCCGCGCTGAAAGCCGGCGAGTACGAGATCAAGCCCAGGGCATCCATGCGCGATATCATGGAGCTTCTGAAGAGCGGCAAGTCGGTGATGTATTCGCTGACCATTCCTGAAGGACTGACGGTCAACCAGGCATTGCAGCGCATCGCCGAGGAGAATGCCTTGAGCGGCGACATGCCGGCAACCACGCCGCCGGAGGGCAGCCTCGCCACCGACACGCTGCGCTTCACGCGCGGAGCGACACGCCAGCAGATGGTCGACAAGCTGCTGGCGGATCAGAAGAAGCTGGTCGACGATGTCTGGCAGCGGCGCGCGCCTGACCTGCCGCTGGCCAACGTCGAGGAGTTCGTCACGCTGGCCTCGATCGTCGAGAAGGAGACGGGCAAGGGTGACGAGCGTTCGCGAGTTGCCGCCGTCTTCCTGAACCGGCTTGCCAAGGGCATGCGCCTGCAATCCGATCCCACCATCATCTACGGGCTGTTCGGCGGCAAGGGAAAGCCGGCGGACCGGCCGATCTACCAGTCGGACATCCAGAAACAGACGCCCTACAACACCTATGTGATCAATGGCTTGCCGCCGACGCCGATCGCCAATCCGGGTCGTGCAGCGCTGGAGGCGGTGGCCAATCCGTCGAAGACCGCCGACCTCTATTTCGTTGCCGACGGCACCGGCGGGCACGTCTTTGCCGCGACGCTGGACGAGCACAACGAGAACGTCGCCCGCTATCGCGCGTTGCTGAAGAAGCAGGCCGATGATGCCGCCAAAGCCGCCAAGACGACTGGCACCGGCGACAGCAATGCCGTCAAACCCGCTGGCAGTGGGCCGGCTGACGGTGCCGACGACAGCGGCGGTGACGCGGGCGCTGCCCAGTAAATGAAGAAAGGCGTTGCCCGGCAGGCAACGCCCTGACATTTGGAAGAGCGCCGCGCGTCCGGTTTCGACGCGCCTGCGGCGCAGTCTTTTTCAAGCCGCACTCGCTCTGTCCGGAAAGCCGGTTCAGGGCGATGTGCCAGGGACGTGTGGGCGATATGAATTTGCAGAGCATGACCGGTTTTGCACGTGCCGTCGCCGAGCACGAAGGCACCTCGATCGCCTGGGAGGTCAAGTCCGTCAACGGCAAGAGCGTCGAGGTACGGCTGCGGCTGCCGCAAGGCTTCGAGCGGTTGGAACCTGCTGTCCGGCAAATACTTCAGAAACGTTTTGCACGCGGCAATTTCCAGGCGACGCTGACCATCGGCCGTGCCGTTGGCGCGCAGGCGCAGCCGGTCGTCAACGAAGCCTTCCTGAAGGACCTTGCTGGGCTCGCCAAGCGGCTGCAGGAGCAATTCGGCGTTGCTGCGGCGACGTCGGATGGATTGCTTTCGCTGCGCGGCGTGCTCGACATTCCTGAAACCGTCGAAACCGAGGAGGCGAGGGCCACGCTCGATGCCGCGATCATGGCCGCGCTCGAAGTGGCCTTGAACGGGCTCGAACAGGCACGGCAGGGCGAAGGAGCCGCGCTGGCTTTGCTGTTGTCGGGTCATATCGACACGATCGAGGCGCTGACGCTGCGGGCAGAAGTGGATCCATCCCGCGAGACCGCGGTGATCCGCGAACGCATCGCCGAGCAGGTCAGGCTGCTGATGGACGCTTCCGCCAATCTGGATGCCACCCGACTGCATATGGAGGCGGCGTTCCTGGCCACCAAGGCCGATATTCGCGAAGAGATCGACCGGCTGAAAACGCATGTCGCATCCGGCCGGGCACTGCTGGTGGGCGGCGGCGCGGTCGGTCGCAAGCTCGATTTTCTGGCACAGGAATTTAACCGCGAATCGAATACGCTGTGTTCCAAATCGAATGCCGCAGCCATCACCGCGATCGGCCTGGACCTGAAGGCGGTGGTCGACCAGTTTCGTGAACAGATCCAGAATCTGGAGTAGCCGATGGTTGCCAAGGATTTGGGGTCCCGCATACGCCGCCGAGGCCTGATGCTCGTCCTGTCGTCGCCGTCCGGCGCCGGCAAGTCGACGATCGCGCGCAATCTTCTGGAAAGCGATTCCAGCCTCGAACTGTCGGTCTCGGTCACCACCAGGCCGCGCCGTGGAAGCGAGATCGAAGGCGTCCACTATCATTTTCGGACGATGCGCGAATTCGAGCGGCTTCGTGATTCCGACGCGTTGCTGGAGTGGGCCGAGGTGCATGGCAATTGCTATGCGACGCCGCGCGAACCGGCCGAACTGGCGCTGTCCGAGGGGCGCGACATGCTGTTCGACATCGACTGGCAAGGCGCCCAGCAGCTCAAGGAGAAGATGCGCGCCGACATTGTCTCGATCTTCATCCTGCCGCCATCGATGAAGGAGTTGAAGGCGCGGCTGAAACGTCGCGCTGAAGACCAGGAGGCGGTGATCGAGACGCGGCTGAAAAATGCCCGCAACGAGATCGAGCACTGGAAGGAATATGATTTCGTCATCGTCAATGATGACCTTGACCGCGCCTTCGCCGAAGTGCGCGGCATCGTCGTCGCCGAGCGGCTAAGACGCGACCGCCGGCCAGGCCTGTTCGATTTCGTCTCTGGACTGTTGGACGAGAAGACGGGCTGAGACCTCTTCCTTCGCCCCGTTCACGGGGAGAAGGTGGCCCGAAGGGCCGGATGAGGGGCGGTGCTGGCATTTCAAGGTTCGTGCTGCCCCCTCATCTGCCTGCCGGCATCTTCTCCCCGTAAACGGGGAGAAGAGAGCTACACCGCATTGGTCAGCCGCACGAATTCCTCGACGCTGAGCGTCTCGGCGCGGCGTGTCGGATCGATGCCGGCGCGTTCGAGCAGGGCCTCGCCGCCGAGGCTTTTCACGCTCTGCCGCAGCATCTTGCGACGTTGGCCGAAAGCGGCTTCTGTGACGCGGCCGAGTTTCTTCACTTCGGCGGGCAGGGGCGTCGGGCGCGGCACCAGATGCACCACCGAGGAGGTGACCTTTGGCGGCGGCGTGAATGCCTGTGGCGGTACGTCGAAGGCGATCCTCGCCTCCGTCCGCCAGCCGGCAAGAACCCCCAGCCGGCCATAGCTGTCGCTGCCGGCAGGCGTGACGATGCGCTCGGCCACCTCGCGCTGGAACATCAAAGTCATCGAGGTGTAGAAAGGCGGCCAGTCGCTGACCGTCAACCAGCGCACCAGCAGCTCCGTGCCGATATTGTAGGGCAGGTTGGCCACGATCTTGACCGGGCCGCCATTGCCGGTCGCTCGACTGGCAAGGCCTGTGAAATCCGTCTTCAGCGCATCGCCGGAAACAACCTCCAGACGGCCGGGATAGTGGTCGGACACTTCGGCAAGAGCAGCCAGGCAACGTTCGTCACGCTCGATGGCGATGACGTGACGCGCGCCGTTGGAAAGCAGGGCGCGGGTCAGCCCGCCGGGACCGGGACCGACCTCGATCACGGTTGCATCGGACAAGTCGCCGGCGGTGCGCGCGATCTTGCCTGTGAGGTTGAGGTCGAGCAGGAAATTCTGGCCGAGCGCCTTCTTTGCCTGCAGCCCATGACGCTCGATCACCTCGCGCAGCGGCGGCAGCCCGTCGATGCTCATGCCCGAGATCTCATACCGCAACCGCCTTCGTGTTCGTGTCGGCCAGCCGCCGGGCAAGCTTCAGCGCCGCTATCAGGCTGTCGGGCCGCGCCACACCCTTGCCGGCGATGTCGAAGGCCGTGCCGTGGTCGGGCGAGGTGCGGATGAAGGGCAGGCCGAGCGTGACATTGACCGCCTCGTCGAAAGCCAGCGCCTTGGCCGGGATCAGCGCCTGGTCGTGATACATGCAAAGGGCCGCGTCGTAGCCCGCCCGCGCCCGGACATGGAACAACGTGTCGGCCGGCAAAGGGCCGAAAGCGTCGATGCCATCGGCACGCAGGATGTCGACCGCCGGGCGCACGATCCGCTCGTCCTCGAGGCCCATGGCGCCGCCTTCGCCGGCATGCGGGTTGAGCCCGGCAATCGCCAGCCGTGGCTTGGCGATGCCGAAGCGGCCGGTAAGGTCGGCGGCGGTGATGCGCGCGGTGGCGACGATCAGCTCGGTGGTCAGTGCCTTCGGCACCTCGGCCAGCGCGATGTGGATGGTGACGGGAACGGTGCGCAGGTCGGGTCCTGCCAGCATCATCACCGGCATCGCCTCGACGCCGCTGTGCCGGGCCGCCAGATGCGCCAGATACTCGGTGTGGCCGGGGAAGCGAAAGCCGGCGTCGTAGAGCGGCTTCTTGGCGATGGGGCAGGTGACCACGGCCGAGGCTTCGCCGGCAAGGCAATCGGCGACGGCGCGGTCGATGGCCTCGATGGTGGCAGCCGCATTGGCCGGATCCGGCCGGCCGGGACTGTCGATGCAGCGGGCAGTCAGTGGAACGATCGGCAAGGCGCGGGCAAAGACCTGCGCCGCTTGCGCTGATGTCGTTTCGACGACCGGCAGCGAAATGCCGAGCAGGCGCGCCCGGGAGGCGATCAGCGCCGGATCGGCGAGCAGGTAGAAGGGGGGCAGGGCGGCAGCTTCGCGCGCCATAAAGGCGGCGATGGCGATCTCCGGCCCAATGCCGGACGGATCGCCGGCGCTCAACGCGAGCGCAGTCACTGCGTTGCTCACGTCAGCGCTTGACGATGCGGGCTTTTGCCTTCAGCTCGTCGACATATTTCTTGCTGAGCGCGTCGGCATCCTTGTCGCCGCCGGAGCCTTCGGCCTGAAACGCCATTTGGGCGACCTTGTCGTCGGACACTTCGCGCGACGAGCAGATGCCGATGAATTCGACGCCGCGTTCGGTTTCGCGCGTGGCGGTGGCACCGCCGACTTTGGTCGCCTTGATCTGCTCGGCCCAGTCCAGCGGCAGCTGCGGCGCCAGCACCCGGCCCAGATCCCGAACGGTGACGTCGATCAGGCCCTTGGCGAATTCGCGCGTCGTTTTGCAGCCGTTGAAGCGGGCGCGCATGGCGTCGGCCTCGCGCTTGCGTTTGCCCAGCGTCGCGCTGCGTTCAGCCGCCGGAACCACGAAGATGACCTGCTGCAGCATGTATTCGGTGGCGCTCGGTTTGGCGCCGCCTTTTTCGAGCATCTTTCTCACGAGATCCTGCTCGCTGACGGCACCGGTGCCGTCGCCGGAACGGTAGCGGGCGCTCAAAGCTTGGTTCCAGGCCATCTGGGCGCGGATGAATTCCTTGAAGTGGCTCTTGGTGACGCCTGACTTCTCCATGACGCCGTCAAGCTGGCTGAGCTGCATCTTGTTGCTAGAGGCAAAGCGCTGATATGCCGCCTCGACCTGTGCGTCGCTGATGCGGATGCCAAGCCGCTTGGCCTCGGCCATACGAAGCGTCTGGTCGATCATTTCCTGGCCGGCATCGCCCTTCTTGCGCTGCAGCTTCAGGAAGGCGGCGCGATGGGCTATGTCGCCGGTGGTGACCGGAATGTTGTTGACGACGTATTTGATCTCGCTGGCGAAAGCCGGCGGCGTCATTGCAGTGATCGACACGGAGGTCGCCGCCACGAGCAACGCGAAACCTGCTGAAAAGAGGTATTTCCTCATCGTTGGTATCCCAATTCTATCCCGGTCCCGCCCAATTTCATCTTTCCAGGTGCGCGAAATCCGTGCCAGCCCTATGCGGCGAAACGATGTCGCCGATTGTTACTGGATCGTGTCGATGGCACTGGTCGACGAGCCGAATTCGCCGAGGGTGCGGAACGACAGATTGAAGCCGATGGTCTGCGACACCTCCCTGGTGTTCAGATCGCGCGACTGCGAGTAGGTCATCAGATAAGTGAAGCAGGAATCGTTGTAGGCGAAGCCGACACCGTCCTTGACCAGCAGGCTTTGCTGCAGGTCGTAGGTTCCTGTGCCGAAGACGCGCCAGTTTTCGGCCAGATGCGTGGATGCACCAAGTGTGACTTCGTGACGGTCTTCCGTGAAACCGTACAGCGGCTGGGCCTGGATGAAGGCGTATTTGGCGCTCAGCGACACAGGCAGGCCGGAATAGGCGGCCTTCACCTCGGCACGGCGGACCTCGAAACTCTGTTCGTCGAAACGGCCGCTGACCGAGGCCGCGAAGCCGTTGGGGCTGTTGATGCCGAACAGGCCGACATAGTCGGACTTGGTCGTGTCGAGGCCGGAATTGGCGCCGACATTGACCAGATCCGGCGCGGCGAAAGAGTTCTCGCCGCCGATCTGATAGGATTGGCCGAAAATGGCATTGGTACCCCAGCCATTGTTGTACGAGCCGGAATAGCGGAGGCCGACATTGGCGCGCGAACCGCCTTCGACGCGGTCGTAACCGGAGAACTTGTCGCGCTCGAACAAGGTGGTCGCGTCGAAGACCATGCTTTGGGCGTCTTCGTTGGGCACTGAGAGGCCGCCGACATATTGCTCGTTCGGGCGCATGAAGACCTGCGCCATTGGCTCGATGACATGGCTGGACCCGCTGGCCATGGAAAACAGCACCGGCCAACGCATCTCGAGGCCCGCGGTTGCCATGTAACGGGCAAATGACGAGCGCATATCGTCCTGCTCGCCCAAATGCGTTGCCATTCGGTCGATGGCGTCTAGCGAAGCCGACGATGCGTTGAGGTAGTCCACATCGCCCTGCAGCGCGAGCAACGGCGTTAGCACCAGTCCGTCATCTGTGACGAAACTCCGCTTCCACTCGGCCTCGGCGGTGAGACGGCCCGATTCGCCTTCGATGCCGCGGACGCGCTGTGTGGGAGTGAGGGCATTGTAGGGCTGGACGAAGGTCTCGTCGACATCGTCGCGGCGGATGACACGCGCGTTGACATTGAGGGACAGCTGGCCGCCGGCCACCGAGGCATCAGGAATATAGGCGTAATCGAGCGACGGCAGCACCCAGGGCTGTTGTCCGCTTCGCGCAGAGATATTGTCGTCAGGCGTATCTTCCTGCACATCGAAATGCATGGCGCGCACGTCGAAATAGTTGCGGCCGTTGAGACCCGTCAAGTAGACCGACGACTGGTGGACGCTGCTATTGTACTTGTCGATGCCGTAGGTGTTCGAGAAGTTCTTGTCGGTCTGCAGTAGCACGTCCCAGCCGAAGTTCCAGCGTGAGTTGATGGCGAACTGCCCCTGGGTACCCATCATGCCGCGGAATTTGTTGGGATCGCCGGCGCTGCCCGAATTGACGTTGTGGCCAGAGCTGGATGGGAAGGCAGTGGTGTCGAGGAAGGCGTCGGGATTCTGCTGGTGTATCCCGGCGATCTTCAAGCTGTACTCGCCATTGTCGAAGCGCTGACGCCACTCGGCCTCACCGAGGAAGCCCTGCTTGGTATAGCCGGTGCCGGTGACCGTCAGGTCGTAGGTCGGCGCCAATGCGAGATAATAGGGGACTTTCACGCCGACGCCGAGATCGCTCTTGTAGATGATGCTCGGGATCAGGAAGCCGCTCTTGCGCTTCACCGTCGGGTCGGCAATTTCGAATGCAGGCAGATAAGCAAGCGGAAAACCGAAGAACTCGAAATTCGCATTCTCGAAGCGAACCGTCTTCTTCTCGCCGTTCCAGATGATCTTCTTGGCCTTGACGCGCCAGGTCGGCGCTTTATCCGGCTTATCCTCGCACGGCTCGCAGGCGGTGTAGACGCCATTGTGGAAGGTGGTCAGCACGCCGCCCATGCGTTCTGCGCTTTCGGCGGCGAAATAGGCCTTGTCGATGGTTTCGACCCGCAACGCATTGACGAAGCCGTCGGCGAAGTCATCGGTGATGTCGATATGTTGCGAATTGATCTTGGTGCCGTCGCTGTTGATGACTTCGACGTTGCCGCTCGCGACCATCCGCTTGGTGTTGCGGTTGTATTCGACTCGCTGAGCGACAAGGCGATTGCCACCATAGTCGATCTGCACACCGCCGACGGCGGTCACGGTCTGGTTGTCGTTGTTGTAGACCAGCGTATCGGCCGCCAGCAGCATTTGCGAGCCGGCTGGAACCGATGTCGCCATGTCGCCGACGTCCTGCGCAAGCGCCGGTGCCGGAACGGCGTAGGCAAGCACGCACGCCAAGGCGGTCGCCGCATAGAGGCGCGCCAAACCGGCCTGCCTGTTGCTGGGCAAAAACGCCTCCCTCACTAGCCGTCTTCCTTGTATAGCAGGAAAGTCACCCCGAAGAACATAGCCACCATGACCGGTACCCAGGCGGCTACGACAGTCGGCACGAATCCCGCCACGCCGAATGCCTTCACCAGCACCGAAACGACATAAAGCAGAAAGCCAGCGATGATGCCACCCAGAATCATCGTCGCCGACTGTCCCATCCTAGCAAATCGCATTGAAACCGTTGCCGCGATCAGCGTCATGGCGACGAGAAGGAACGGCAACGCCACGAGCGAATCAAACTGCATGGCAAAAGCATTTGCCTTGAGGCCGAAGGAGCGGGCAACCTCGATCTTTCCGGGCAGGTCGTAGAAGGGGATGGTTTCGGGGCGCGCCAGCCGCTCTTGCACGAATTCGGGCTTTAGATTGGTCGGTACGCGATCGGTTGCCGACGCCTGGATCGTGCCGTTCTGGAATGTCTTGACGTCCTGTAATTCCCAATAGCCGTCGCGCAGGAAGGCACGGGCGGCGTCCTTGCGCTCGACGATGTTGCCTTGCGGGTCGAGAATGAAAAATACGACATCGGCCATTTCCAGGCCCTGGTTCAGGATGGCCCGCGCACCGATGATGGTGTCGCCCGAACTGGTTTTCTGCCGGATCCAGGGCGCGGCATCGGCCGAGACCGTATTCGATTTGCCGGAACGCAGCTGGGTTTCGATCTGCTCCGACCAGGAGAATGCGTGCGCGGCGAGCGGATTGATGACACCAACCGACAGGACGCCGAACAGCAAGGCTCCGATGCAGCAGGGCAAGAGGAACTGCCAGGCGGAAACACCGGCGGAACGCGCGATGACCAACTCGTAGCGCCGGTTCAGCGACACCAGCGTCGCCATCGCCGAGAAGAGACCGACGAACGGCACCGTCTGCAGCATGATCATCGGCATACGGAGGCCTGAAATGGCTACCGCCGTGCCGTAGGTGAAGCCGGGCAGGCCGGTGGTGCGGCCGGACAGCTCGGTGAAGTCGATCAGGAACACCAATGCCAGGAGGCCGATGAAGAACCAGATGGTGATCGTCACATAGCGGAAGAAGAAGTAGCGGCCCAGTGTCCAGCCCATCAGCCGACCCCTTGCCCTGATGCGCCGCGCCTGGACAAACGCAATTTGAAAGCATTCCAGCTGTCAGCGATGCGCGTGGCGAAGTTTGTCATCCAGTCCGCCCAAGTCACGGGCAGTTCCAGTGTTCGGTTGGAGACGATGAACCAGATCGCCACCGCGGAAGCCACGATCGGCACGCCATAGACCATATACGCATATTGCGGGACCTCATCCGCCTTGCTGGCGGCAAAAAAGCCCAGCCAACGCACGAACAGCGATATCGTGATCGCCGTGATCAGCGGATTGACGCGCGCCTCGCGGTGCGAGCGCGCATCCCCGGCGACCGCAAGCGCGATCAGCGCGAAAACCATGGAATAGGTCCATTCCGAGAACCGTTGGTTGACCTCGGCCCGGTATTCGTAGGGGTTCTGCTGATAGTACTTGTCGTTGGCGCCCGGGTTGAGCAGGTACTGCGTCGTCTGGTCTTTGGGCAGGAGCGTCACCGCCGAAGCCGCCGCCATGAAGGCCGACATGTCGAAGGCATAGGAGGTGAAGCGGATGACGGAGAGATCGCCGGTCAGCGTTTTGCGATGGATGACGCCGTCATTCATCATCAGCACCTTTTCACCGCCGCGTTCGACGATGCTGCCGGTCTTGGCGTAGTAGACGAGGTTGACGCCTTCCTCGCGCGAATCGGCGACGAAAATGCCACCCAGCCGATTGTCGGGAAGGCGCTCACCGATCTGCAGGAACAGCCCGTCGTCAATCTTGCGGAAGGTGCCTTCCTGGATGATCAGCGACAACAGATCCGCGCGCGACGAGGCCACCAGTGCCCGGTTCTTCTGCCGTGCGTAAGGGTCGATGCCGTTGTCGACGGCAAAGGAAAAAACGGCGGCGGCGAGCGCCAGCAACATGATCGGCCGTACGATCGTCCAGCGCGAGGCCCCCGCGGCGTTGACGACGGCGAGTTCGGAATCCGAATTCATCACACTGAGTGTCTGTGCGACTGCTACCACCAGCGCAAAAGGCACCACGATCGGGATGATGGACGGAAGGATGAGGGCGGCGACTTCGAAGAAGGTCAACGCCGACTGGCCGCTGTCTGTCACCAGATCGATCTTTGCCAGCACCTGTGTCGTCCACACGATCGCCAGCGTCCACACAAGAGCGGCCATGAAGACCACGAAAGCGCGGCGCATGATGTAGCGTTCAACGACCTTCATGAAGGCTTTTCTCGATTTTTTCGAACGGCATCATGCCACCGAACAAGGTAGCTGTCCGGCAGCGCCTGCACAACTGGCTCCATCAGATGGTCGATCCGGGTTCTGTCCTACATTACGCCCCCCGGCTGGGCGGAGTGTCGGCGGGAATGGATAAGAAAGGGCGAACATCGATGGTTAACAACAGGTTGCGGCAAAAAGCGGGGCCGTGCCGCGACGAATCGTCATCGATTCCATAGGTCATATGGGATGCCAATTCGGCAAAGTCTTGCCAAATGCCGGAAAACGACCAAATGTCGCGCATCGTTTCGAACCGCTTCCCCAAAAGTCGCGCATTCCCTGAAAGCAGGACATGATGAATCAAAGACCGTCGATCGCCTTCGCCAAATTTTCCGGGTCCCAGAGCGCGGTAAACAAGAAGGGCACTGTCTTCGTGTTCGCGGCGGATGAGGGCGGCCTGAGCGACGTCGCCAAGGCCGGCGATCCCGGCAAGACATTGGAGCGGGCCTTTCCCGTGGCTGAGTTCATGGGCAAGTTCGCCAGCACGGTGGAAGTTCTGGCGCCGCAGGGAGCGTCGCTCGACAGACTCGTGGCGATAGGCACCGGCAAGGTGTCGGGACTGGACGAATATGCGTGGCTGAAGCTTGGCGGCACCGTTGCCGCGTCGCTGCGCAAGGCGACCGAAGTGGCGGTGGTCCTCGATGTGGCCGGCGCCTCGCCGAGTGCGAAGGATGCGGCAAACCTTGCCGCGGGCATTCTCCTGCGCAGCTATTCCTTCGATAAGTACAAGACCAGGAAGGACAAGGACGACAGCAAGGCAGAGCCGAAGAAGTCGGTCAAGGTGACCATCCACACCGCCGATCCGGCCGCTGCGAAGAAGGCCTTCGCCGATGCCGAGGCGGTGATAGACGGCGTCCTGCTGGCGCGCGACCTCGTCAACGAACCGGCAAACGTGCTTGGGCCGGTCGAGTTCGCTGCCCGCGCCAAGGAACTCGAGGCGCTAGGCGTCAAGGTCGAGATATTGGCTGAGAAGGAAATGAAGAAGCTCGGCATGGGCTCGCTGCTCGGTGTCGCGCAAGGCTCGCCGCGCGGCGCCCGCATGGCGATCATGCAGTGGAACGGCGGCAAACCGAAGGACAGCCCGATCGCCTTCGTCGGCAAGGGCGTCACTTTCGACACCGGCGGCAATTCCATAAAGCCGGCCTCGGGCATGGAGGATATGAAGGGCGACATGGGCGGTGCCGCCGCCGTCACCGGCTTGATGCATGCGCTGGCGGCCCGCAAGGCGAAAGCCAATGTCGTCGGTATCATCGGACTGGTCGAAAATGCCGTCGACGGTCATGCCCAGCGTCCCGGTGATATCGTCACTTCGATGTCGGGCCAGACCATCGAGGTGCTCAATACCGATGCCGAGGGCCGCCTCGTGCTGGCCGATGCGTTGTGGTACTGCAACGACCGCTTCCAGCCGAAATTCATGGTCAATCTGGCGACGCTGACCGGCGCCATCATGGTGGCGCTCGGCCAACATTATGCCGGCCTGTTTTCCAACAATGACGAGCTGGCCGAAAAGTTGTCGGCGGCGGGGCAGGCGACGCAGGAACGGCTGTGGCGCATGCCGCTCGGTGCCGAATACGACAAGCTCATCGATTCCAAGAACGCCGACATGAAGAACATCGGCGGCCGTTTTGGCGGCGCCACCATTGCGGCGCAGTTTCTGCAGCGCTTCGTCAAGGATACGCCATGGGCTCATCTCGACATTGCCGGCACGGCGATGGGGGCGCCGTCGAACGAGATCAACCAGTCCTGGGGTTCCGGTTTCGGCGTCAGGCTGCTCGACCGGCTGGTGCGCGATAATTATGAGCAGTGAACGGGTTCAATCACTATAGGCTGAAGCATGGCCGACGTCCTGTTCTACCACCTGACCGAATCGACGCTGGAGGATGCGCTGCCGGGTCTCCTGGAGCGCAGCGTCGACCGTGGCTGGCGCGCCGTGGTGCAGACAGGCACCGAGGAACGCCGCGATGCGCTCGACCAGCATCTGTGGACCTTCCGCGACGATTCGTTCCTGGCGCACGCAACCGATCGTGAGGCTCATCCCGGTGAACAGCCGATTCTGTTGACCACCGGCGACGGCAATCCCAACGACGCCAAGATTAGGTTCCTGGTCGACGGTGCGGTGCCGCCTGACCTTGGCGGCTACGAGCGCGCGGTGTTCCTGTTCGATGGCCACGATGCCGCCCAGCTCGAGGCGGCGCGAGGGCACTGGAAGGTGATGAAGAGCGCTGGCCACGCCGTCACCTACTGGCAACAGACGCCAGATCGCCGCTGGGAGCGCAAGGCTTAAGGCAGGTCGCCTGAACGTTCAGGCGACATGCTTGACCAGTGGCGTGTCACGACAATATCTACTGCTTTGCCTCGATCCGGTTATCTACTGCTTTGCCTTGATCCGGTTCATTTTCGTTGTGACATAGTCGCCGTATTTCAATTTCATCGACTCGTCCGACCGGTTTCGACGCGGGCTCTTGAAAACGTACCATTCGCCATCAGGCGATTTACGCTTGTAGATAACCTTGCCCACTTGGCGATGCTCGAAGCAGGTCATCGAGCCCTTCACACCCCAGGAGCCATGCCATTGCGCGCGGTAGCAGAGCTTGCCGCCGCCGGGAATGAACCACATGCCGTCGCCATAGCCCGACTTGCCCTTGTCGTGAGTCCAGGCATCGAACTGCCTCTGCTTGACGGCAAAGAACCCGGCGCCCTTCTTGCCCCACAGCCACGAATGGTTCTGATAAATCTGGTAGACGCCTTCGTCAGGAACGACTGTGGCTTTTTGCGCCTGCTCGGCGATCCTTGTCGCCGTCTTGGCCGTCGCAGGAACCTGAAAGGCAAGAACAAGAACGGAGCAGGCGAATGCCGCTCCGAGATAATTTCCCATTACCCGTTTCACGAAACTTCTCCACAGACTGATTTACGCCACGCCTCAACCCTCATCCCGAACCGCTGGTTCGAGATGGATCATGATCAAACAAGGAGATTGGAAATCGATCCCGATCGTGTCGGGATCGATCAGCACGATGCGTCTACGGCAGGACGTGCTGGGTCACCCTCCAGTCGGGCAGACCATAGCCACCCAGCCACGGCCACACTTCCTTCTGGTTGAAGTAGACGACCGAAGTCAGCGCCGGGAACTCCGCGTAGGATTTGCGGGAATCTTCCTGCCATTTCGAGACATAGTCCTGCTTGCCGACATAGCCGAGTTCCGCAACGACGATCGGCTTGTTGAACACTGCAACGCGGTCATAGCCGGGCTTCAGCAGCTCAGCGAAGGTACGGTCATGACCGGCCTCGTCATTGTCCTTTTTCTGCAGACCGAACACCGACAGGCCGATGACGTCGACATAGTCGTCGCCGGGGTAGTATTTTTCCAGACCCTCTTCGCCCTTGGGCGACCACATATACTTGGCGGCGGGGGCAGCCTTGCGGCAGATATCGACCTCGCGCTTGTAAGCGGAGATCCAGTCCTTGGGAGCCCAGTTGGCCCAAGTGAAGCGGCCGTTCTTGTCTTCCATTTCCTGAGCCCAGCGAATGGTCACCGGGCTCTTCATCTGTCCCACCAGGCCGCAGATTGCCTGCATGTTGGCGTCATATTTGCCGCTTAAAATGCCGTCGCGCAATTCGGGCGGGGTGATGCGCCAGTCCTTCGACCAGGTCCACGGCTCAACCGTAATCAGCAGCGAACGTCCGCGTTGCAGCGCATAGGCGTCGGCAAGCGGCAGCGTCGACAGGTCGACGTCTTCCCAAGGCAGGAACAGCTCTTCGATGCTGGCACTCTTGTCGGCGCTGAAGTCGCCGTAGGGATCATAGGATCCGAACGCCGAGGCGGCGCTGCTCGTTTGGACGGGGTCCGTCGCGGCTACCGAGCCAGCGCCTCCTGCCGTGGGGAACGCGGCGCTTCCGCCCAATGCCAGCGCGATTGCGAGTGCTTTTACTGTGGAGTATTTCATGTCGATCTCCCATGGCCCCAACCTCTTTCGGAAGTTAAGGCTTCGCCCGTGCGCATCGATGCCTGATCGACACGACTACCCAAAAACCGATCGGCTCTATTTGGCAGAATCTGCGGGATTTCGGAGCGACCCCATTGGCGGATGTGCGAACCTGGCACAGAGCCACCCAAAATTACCTCTCAAGCCCCTATACAGGGGGCGTTCGAGAGAAAGTTCGCCGCGATACTCACAAATTCGCGTCAAAATCCCGATATATCATCCCTAGCTAATTTAAGAGCCGGTCAGGGCCAAGAGTCAAGCACAATTAACGGTTGCTTAACCTTGACGACCGCAACATGGTTAACGGCTTTGGCCGGATCCCCTCCGACTGCCTCGACCCGTCGGTGAATTTCCAGCACCGAAGAGTTTACCGGCTCGCCGCCAGACTGACTGCTCGGTAGCGGCTATTCCTCCCCCGATACGCGTTAGGTTAACCAAATCCCAATAATCATATTCAACAAACAATTAATTTAGTTGACGCTAAGAAAGCGTTAGCTAATTCTAATCCTGGGATTTTGGGAGCTTCCAGCCACCTTGTCGGCGGAAGCCCAAAGTGGCGGGCGAGTAAGTGTATGAGTGCTTCCGTGCATGATGGCGTCGTCGGCCATAAGAGCCGACGGGCGCATCGATCTGAGGCGGCTCTGGCAGTCACTGCGCAGAAGGGACCCTTTCTGGTGCCCGTGCTGTCGGCCTTTCAGCAATGGATCCTGAGACTGGCGCTGGCTTTCTGGTTCTGCACACTCGGGTTTTTCTGGATCTGGTGGCTGAAGCCGGAGCATGTCGAACATCTCGGGCCATACACGTTCGCAACACTCATCCTGGTATGGCTCACGCTCATGCCGTTGTACTTTCTATTGAACGTGCATGCGTCGAAAAAACCGTCCAAGCTTCACACGATCCCGAAGCGTTCGCGGGTCGCGATGGTGGTCACCAAGGCCCCCTCCGAACCGTTTGCCGTCGTTGCGCGCACGCTCGAAGCGATGCTGGCACAGGATTACCCGCACGATACCTGGCTGGCCGACGAGGATCCCTCCGAAGAGACAGTTCGCTGGTGCGACGCTCACGGCGTGATGATTTCGACGCGGCGCGGCAGGCAAGACTATCACCGCACGACATGGCCACGCCGGACGCGCTGCAAGGAAGGCAATTTGGCGTTCTTCTACGACCACTATGGCTACGAGCGTTACGATTTCGTCGCCCAGATGGATGCGGACCATGTACCGACGCCAACCTATCTGAGGGAGATCCTGTTTCCCTTCGCCGATCCCTCGGTTGGCTATGTCTCGGCGCCGAGCATCTGCGACAACAACGCCGCCGAGAGTTGGGCGGCGCGCGGCAGGCTGTTTCCGGAAGGGATGTTTCACGGACCGCTGCAGTCCGGCCATACGGGCGGTGGAGCTCCGCTCTGCATCGGCTCGCATTATGCCGTGCGGACCAAGGCGCTGAAGCAGGCGGGCGGTCTCGGTCCTGAACTGGCGGAAGATCACTCCACCTCCATGTTGATCAACGCGGCCGGATGGCACGGCGTGCATGCGCTCGACGCCATCGCCCATGGCGATGGCCCGCAGACCTTCGCCGACCTCATCACCCAGGAATTCCAGTGGTCGCGCAGTCTGATGACGATCCTGCTCGAATATTCGCCGAGCTATCTCCCAAAGCTGTCGCCGCGGCTGAGATTCCAATTCCTCTTTTGCCAGCTCTGGTATCCGCTGTTCGCCGTCTTTGCGTTGCTGATGTACGTCATGCCGGTCTATGCGCTGTCTACCGGGCGCAACTTCGCCAATGTCATGTATCTCGACTTTTTGTTCTACTATCTGCCGAACGCGGTCGCGCTGGTTGGCCTGGTGATGCTGCTGAAGGCGTTCGGCCTCTCGCGCCCGATGACGGCCAAGACGATCAGCTGGGAAGGCACGCTGTTCCTCTTCTTCGCGCGTTGGCCTTGGGTGCTGGCCGGCACGTTGTCGTCGATCCGCGACTATCTGACCAAATCATTCGTCGATTTCCGCGTCACGCCCAAGGGCAGCGGCCCCAAGCACCTTCTGCCGGCTCGCGCCCTCACTCCCTATGTGGCGCTGGCCATCGGCGCGGCACTGCCTGTCCTGCTCGTTGAGAACCCCTTCGATGCCACCGGCTTCTACTGGTTCGCCGCCTTCAACGCCTTCCTCTACGGGCTGCTGGTTGTTGTGATTGTCGTAAGGCACGTCATCGAAAACAGGATTCCGTTGCGCGCCAATGCGGCGAAAGTCGCCTTTCAGGGGTCGCTTGCCGTGCTGGCGCTGATCGTGCCCGCCGCGGGCTTCTACGATCGCGGCATGGAAGGCGTCTACGGACTGCAGCAGGGCGCCGGTGGCCTGCGCATCGTGCGCATCGCCTATGTGGTTTCCGGCGCCGGCCAGGGCAACATCGGTGGCCGCAATTTCTACTTCGATCCAGGTTGGGAAACGCGGCGCTGAATGCTGGAGGCGTCCGCGTAGCGGGCCGGCACTCTGGACGGCTGCAGGCACGAGCCCAATAGATCAAACTTTAATTATATCCGATCGATTGCCGAAAGGCCGCGTTCATCGTGTCGTTTGCATGATCTTTAATAAGTTTCCCCTAATATATAATCCATGATGTGAGCGGCGATAGGCTGCTCGCGTGGCGCGGAAGCCAAAAAAGCAAATAGATCTCCGCGCTGAAACGAATTATATTCGTGGTAGGGGACAATGATGAACAAAGTTATGGAAAGAAGGGCAAGGATCGGCACGAAATATGCTTGTGCATTCGCCGCCGTTGCATTGATCTCGATACTCTCAGGTTGCCAGAGCAAGGACGCGACCAAGACCAGCTCGATCGGCACAAAGTCCGTGGTGCATACGCTCGGCAAGAAGGTGCACGACGTCAAGAAGAAGCGGCTGCATCTGTTCAACCGCAAGCCGCTCACACAGACGACCATGGTGACGCGTACGAGGGAGGAGGCCTATGCGGCCTTCGTGCGGCCGCAGCGTGTCGGCAGGCCGGCGCCGGTGAAGGTCTCCTACCGTCTGGGCAATGGCGGCCCGTTCCTGGGCCGTTCGCCTTGGATTTGTGGCCCGAGCGGTTTCGGCCAGCGCGCCAGCTGCCGTTCGCGCTACTAGACCATCAGACCTAAAAGTGGCGGCGCGATTTGAATGAAGGATCCGCCGCTCTTGTCTTCGCCAGGGGGCGCGAGTCGAGGGCGAGAGGTTGGCGCAGACGTTGCGCCTTGCCTCTTGCCCTCAGGCCGCCATTCCTGGGATCAATGAACCCTGCCAGTCCGCCGTCGGCCTGAAACCAAAATCCCTCCCAGCAAGCTATCGATGAAGCCACTGCCCCGGTCAACGCTGGGGACGGAGAGCCTCGATGGCGTCCCGATCACCTCATGATGGCCGGCGCGGGCGGAGCCAGCCGTCATTGTCACTGCGCGCCGGCTGCGGCCGTGCGACATAGGCCGATGCTCCATTCGCTTCGTGATAGACCCGTGCCAGCATTTCAGCCAGCACGCCCGACGTCACCATCTGCACCCCGGCGATGAGCAGGAAGAAGCCGGTGAACAGCATCGGTCGCGTTCCAATGTCTTCGGCGAAAAGCAGCTTCAGGCAAAGCAGGTAGGCAAGGATCAGCGAACCCAGAGCGCCAAGCACGATGCCGATGCCGCCGAAGAAGTGCCCGGGCCGCGTGCGATAACGCATGAAGAAGTACATGAAGACCAGATCGAGCACGACCCTGAAGGTGCGCGAAATGCCGTATTTGGATTGGCCATGGATGCGGGCGTGATGCGTCACCACTTCCTGCGCGATGCGTCTGGGGGTCGTCACCGTGGCCAGCCATGCCGGGATGAAGCGGTGCATCTCGCCATAGAGCTTGACGCTGCGGATGACGTTGCCGCGATAGACCTTGAGGCTGCAGCCATAGTCCTTCAGGCGCACCCCGGTGACGCGCGCGATCAGCGCGTTCGCGATGCGCGAGGGCAGCCTGCGCATGAAAAAACCTTCCTGGCGATCCTTGCGCCAGCCCACCACTAGGTCGAGATCCTCGCTCAACAGGCGGTAGACCATACGCGGAATGTCGTAGGGATCATTTTGCAGGTCGCCGTCGATCGTGGCGATGACGTCGCCGCGCGCTGCGTCGATACCGGCCTGCATCGCGGCGGTTTGCTTGTAGTTGCGCACCAGCTCGACCGCATGCACATGCGGGCCGTAATGCGCCGCCAGGCGCCTGATCTCGCTCACCGTCGCGTCGGTGCTGCCGTCATCGACCAGCACGACCTCCCACGGCTGGCCGTAGCGTTCCATCGCCTGGTGAATCCGCACCAGCAGCGGTTCGACGTTCTCGGCCTCGTTGTACATGGGCACGACGATGGACAGTGTATGGTCCGGCATCACCGCGCCGTCAGGCAGTCCCGAAGCAGGGATGGGCAATACGCTCATAGGGATGGCTTCCTTGCAGGGCCGACGGCCGGGTTCCCCGGCAGTGTCGATTTCGAGGGAAACAGCCAGGCGATCGCACCCGTGGCGATTGCCGAGCAGAAGATGAACAGATGCAATGCCAGCGCTGCCTGGAGGCCGCTCTTCATGGCAATGCCGGAGGTGAGCAGCGCCGCCGCTGCACCCGCTTCGTAGGTGCCGAAGCCGGCGACGCCTTGCACCGGTAGTATGGCGGCGCCTTCGGCCCCGACGACGCCTGGAAAGGCGGTCGAAAAGGATGTCCCCAGTAGCATTGCCAGCAACCATCCCTGCACAGTGAGCTTCAGCGACCAATTGGCGATCGTCCACCACCAGCCATAGCGCGATCGGCCGGTCGCCTCGGTGAAGACATCGCGCAGCCTGCCGAGTTTCGCCACGATCTTGCCGCGGCCTGCCCAGTCATGCGGCGCACGCGCCCAGCGCGGCAGACACCAGGCGGCAGCGATTGCCGCGGCCACGCCCGCGATTCTTATCGCCGGATGCAGGCCCGGCCACACAGCCAGGGCCAGCACGCCGACGACGAAGGCGTCCTGCAGCCTGAACCACAGCAGCGAGGCGCTGGCACGCATGATCGGTATGCCGAAGACCTGGCGCAGGAGCAGGGGAAATGCCGTCTCGCCGCCGCGGAAGGGCACGACGTTGATCATCGCATTGTGGATCAGAATGACGCGCAGGCAGGCGCCGAAACGGCCATGCACCTCCTCGCGGAACTCGTCGCAGACGCGCAGCGCGCGCAGCACGTAGGTGACGAACAACGCAAGCGCCACGGCCGCGAAAGCGCCGGGCGTGATGCTCGCGAAAGCATCGCCCACCATCTTCCAGCGCGAGTCGCTGGCGACCCACGCTAGTAGGGCCAGGGTCACGATTATTGAGATTGCTCTTTTCAACCAATTCTCCGCCGGTTTCCACCGCCGAGTTCAAATGGCAGCACCGCGTGGTGCCCGAGTATCCCTACCGCCATCCGGGATCGGTTCGCCTGGCCCACCGCCTTGCCGACTTTCGGTAGGAGAACGCGGGCCGCCGAACCGTCGGGACCATATCCTGTCCAAGGCCCACAGCCCCAGACTGTCGCAGTTCTATGGACGGCTGATCCTATAGACCAGCAAATCGTCCGAATCCACAAGCTTGGTTGCGGTCTTGTCGAGATAGTCGATGACCCCGTCATGATGCTCGAGGAACAGCCGGTCCTGCTTGTCGGCGGCGTTCTTGGCCGTGCCGAACAGGTCCGCGCCTTGCGCGCGCAACTCCTCGAGCTGCGCGATCGCGGTGGCATCGTCCGCTACGAATTTCGACCATTCGACATCGCCGCCGCCAGGCGGGAACACCCAGCCACGCGCTCTGCTGTAGTAGACGGCGACGGGATCGCCGACCTCGGGCGCAATGGCGACGACGAGGTCGCCCGGCTGCGCTAACCGCGCCAGTTCGTCGCCAAGCAGCTTGCCATTCATGGCGATCGGCGTCTTCATTGTCCTGACAAGGGGAAAAGTCGACCAGACCAGCGTGACGGCCGCGATGCAGATCGCGCGCAGCACGACCGCCGGGGACAAAACGGGTCCCGATGCAAGCGTTGCCAGGAGAAACGCGCCGCGGCCGCAGAACATCGCGAATGGCACATGGAAGATGTGGTAATTCCAGGGATTGCTGGTGATCTCGCGCGCTGCCGCCAGATAGATGACGATGGCCGCAGCCAGCCAAACATAAGGGATGGCCGAAAGAGTGCGTTGCTTGGGGTCTTCGACGGGTCTGGGCGGCAGCCAGAAGCCGATCGCGATCAGCACCATGAACGGATAGCCGTAGAACCACCAGACTGAGGTGTTCCATACGGATTTGAAGTAGAAGCTGTTCCTGAAGAATGTCCAGAAACCGGAATCCCAGATATAGCCGCTGCCCGCGACATGAAACGGCGGATAGCTGCGGCCGAGATAAATGGCCCAGCTGAAATAGGCGCCGATGATGGCCAAGCTCAAAAGCCCCAACAGGAAGACCTTGGCCGCCTGCTTTCGCTTGTTCTCAAGAACCCAGGAAACCATGAGGTAGAAGATGACGGCGCCGGCGGCGAGGCCCGGCGGCTTTGCCAGCACGCCGAGCGAGAAGCTCGCCGTGGCAAGCGGCAGGAGCCAGCCGCTGCCGCCGGCCCAGTATTTCGCGAACAGCCAGACGCCGAGCGTCACCAGGGCCAGCATCGCGGGATCGGGAAGAAACGAGCTGTCGATCATGATCGCCGCCGGCATCAGCGCGTAGGCAAGTGCTGCGGCGTGAGCGTGGGTCTCGTCCCAGCATAACGCCGTTAGCCTGTGCAGCGAAAACACCGTCACCAGACCGAAGAAGGCCGCTACCATGCGGCCGAACCAGTCGTGCCAGCCGAAGAGTTGATAGAGCAGGGCGGTCAGATAGCTGACGATCTGGAACTCGCGGCCCTGATAACTTGGCCCGGGTCCGGTCCAGCTGACCTCCGGGAAGAAGATGTTCCAGCTGCGCTGCTGGAAATTGTCGGCCATCATTGCCGTGCTTACCTCGCGCCAGCTGAAGGCATCGACGAGTGGCAAGGTGATGTTGTGGAACCTGAACACGACCGCAATGAACAGGATGCCCAGCAATATCGCCAGGTTGGGGCTCAGGGTGCTGGTAGCAGCCATCTCCCGGTCGCTTGGCTGCAGGTATTGCTGACCTTCGGCCTGATTCAACTCCGGGTCGTCCGTCATTTGAAACCGCGTCCTCCCTGACGTCTGCGGATGTTGCTTTTGAGCGCGATTGTCGGAGGTGGAGGAATATACGACGCAATTCTTAATTTTGACGATTGCGGCTGCGTGTGTCTCGAATAGTTGTTGTTTATCCGCTTGGCGAAGGTTGACATCACCGCTCTCGCGACTGTTAAATAGTTTCCTAGGCTGTCAGAGCGCTGATAGTGCTACCTTGGGCCAAACAGGCATGCGCACGCCAATTGTACCGACAGCTCTGACCAGATTGCCGCCGCTTTGCGTCGACCGTCGGCAACACAGACCCCGTCGGTTCGCAAGTTGCACGCAGCTTATGTTTCTCCTGGCCCTCTGCGGCCAGACGGCGCTTTCGGGAACAGCGTATGCGGCTGCCGCCAAAGACAGCGGACCTGCGCAAGCGGTTGTCGCCGCCGTTCCGACTGCCTACGAGCTGTCGCTTCTTTACGCCGATCGCACATGGGTGTGGAAAAACGGAGCAGCCTATTTCGCACAGGGCAATCGACGCCTCGAGGCCTGGACGTCCGGGCCGGACACGGCATCTTTCGCGGCGGGCAGATGGCTGGTCACCAGCAACGGTAAGATGTGCATGGAACTCGCCTGGCGGTCGAAGGGCTACACCGGCAAGCAAAAACGCACCTGCTACAGCCACCGGATTCAAGGCGGGAACATCGAGAAACGCGAGGATCCGGATGGAGAATGGTACAGTTTCAAGCGATCTCCCGAGGATACTTCCGACGAATACCGGAAATTCGAAGTCGGCAACCCGAAGGGCGCGCAGTTCGAAGAGACCCGCAAGCTGGTCGATTCCAAAAATTAGGTACGCAGCCGACCCATCCTGACGAGTTGAACAAAATCACTCAATCCCGCTTTCGAGAGCGGACTGCAATTGCAAGGCACCTGTCAGGGATCTGGCGAATCGCTTATGGTAGGACACCAAGCAGTTCGGCTGGAGCCGTAGGCGCGCGGATCGCTGGTTGATGGCATCCAACTTTATCTGACAGAACGACGAGACGATGGGCCCTACCATACGGTTTTGATGAAATTTAATAATTAGTGATGTCTAATATTTACGTGTGATGTGCGAGTGGTCACTCATGCGGCGTGAGAGCGGCGAAGCATAGTACGTCGCGATGCGCCCTTGGCTTATACTTGATAGCAAGGGACACATGATGAACAATTCAGCGATGGGTGCAGTCAACCCAAGCAAAAATATCGTATCTATTAAAAATATCGTGGCTATCGTTGCGGCCGCAGCGATGATCTCTGTGGTTGCAGGCTGTCAGAGTATGGATGCGACCGAAACCAATTCGGTCCTCGTCAAGCCTGTGGTCCACGCCATCCGCAGCCAGCCCGCGGTCCAGCCCGTGCAGGCCGGATTTCTCGTGCGCTCGCTCCGGGCCGACCTTCCGATCCAGATGACAAGCACAACAGGAACCGAAAGTGCCTACGCCTTTGCACCACCGCAACGGATCAGAGCCAGCACGCCGGCGCCGGTGAAAATCTCGTTCAATCCTGGCGATGGCGGCACGTTCTCCGGCGGCTCGCCTTATATCTGCAGCCCTAGCGGGTTTGGCCAGCGCGCGAGCTGTCGCCCCCGCTATCTCTGACCCGTCGAGCGGCGACCGACGTTGCCGCCCTGGCTGGCGGCAGTTTCATTGGCCTGGTCTTCAGTCCGAAAAAAGGAGCGGCTGTCCTGACAATCGTATCGATGTCTGAAAGTTCCGGCACAAAGCCAAGCTGTTCGCGTGCGGCTCCCGGATCGGCGTAGAGCTCCGCCGGATCTCCGGGGCGCCGGCTTCTGAACACTGCCGGGACCGGTCTTGACGTCATTCGGCCGACCGCCTTGACGATTTCCTTGATGGAGACGCCCCGCCCGGTGCCGAGATTGACCGCCAGGCTTCGCCCGCCACCCTCGAGATGCATGAGCGCTTTCAGGTGGGCGCGGGCCAGATCGGTGACGTGGATATAATCCCTTACACAAGTGCCGTCCGACGTGTCGTAGTCGGTGCCGAAAACCTCGATCGCGTCGATGATGCCCGATGCGGCCATGAGCACTCTGGGAACCAGGTGGGTTTCCGGCGAATGCCACTCACCAAGCTCGCCGTCGGGATCGGCGCCACAAGCGTTGAAATAGCGCAGGATAGCAAATTTCATTCCATACGCGGAAGCATAGTCGCCGATGATCTGTTCGCCCATCAGCTTGGAGCGCCCGTAAGGGCTGATCGGATTTTGCGAGGAGGTCTCGCGAACGGGTAACGCTTCCGGCACGCCGTACGTCGCACAGCTGCTGGAGAAGATGATGTTTTCGACCGAACAAGCGCGTGCGGCATCGAGCACCGCGATGGTGCCTGTCACATTGGTTGAATAATATTCGGCCGGCTCGCGAACGGACTCTCCGACATAGGCCAGCGCCGCAAAATGGATCACAGCCGTCGGCCGGTGCGTTTCCATCGCCCGCTTCAATGCATCCCGATCCCGGATATCGCCGACGACAAGCGGACCCCAGGCGACGGACCTCTCGTTGCCGCGGCTCAGATTGTCGAAAACCACCGGCATGTAGCCGGCGGAGGCCAACTGCTTGCAGGTGTGGCTGCCGATGAAGCCGGCTCCACCCGTCACCAGGACTGCCGGCCGGCTCATGAGGCGGCAGCTCCTCTGGCAATGCGGTTTCCGTAGAGCAGGGTGTCAAAATACTCGACGGTACGCGCGAGCCCCTGGCTCAAGCTGATTTTCGGCTCCCAGCCGAGATTGGCCTTGGCAAAAGAGATGTCCGGCTTGCGCTGCCTGGGGTCGTCGACGGGCAGCGGCCGATGCACGATCTTCGATCGGGCGTTGGTGTAATCGACGACCAGCGTCGCCAGTTCCATGATGGTGAATTCGGCAGGGTTGCCGAGATTGACCGGGTGGGTGGGCGCGCTCGGCGCGTTCATCAGCCGGACAAAGCCCTCGATCAGGTCGTCGGCATAGCAGAAGGAGCGCGTCTGCTGGCCGCTGCCATAGACGGTCAGGTCCTCGCCGCGCAGCGCCTGGACGATGAAGTTCGAAACCACACGCCCATCGTCGGGCTGCATGCGGCGCCCGTAGGTGTTGAAAATGCGGGCGACACGGATATCGAGGCCATAGGTTCTCGAATAATCGAAGAACAGGGTTTCGGCCGAGCGCTTGCCTTCATCGTAGCAGGAACGCGGTCCGTGCGTGTTGACGTTGCCGAAGTAGCTCTCGGGCTGTGGATGCACGAAGGGATCGCCATAGACTTCGGACGTAGAGGCCTGGAATATCTTGGCGTTGTTCTGTCGCGCGAGTTCCAGAAGGTTCAGCGATCCAAGCACGCTTGTCTTGAAGGTGTGGATCGGGTCTGCCTGGTAGTGCGGCGGAGAGGCGGGGCAGGCGAGATTGTAGATCTCGTCGCACTGAAGATCCCAAGGCAGTGCATCGACGATGTCGTGCTCGATACAGGTGAAGCTCGGGTTCCGCAGAAAGGTGTTGAGATTGTATCTTTTGCCGGTGTGGAAATTGTCCAGCGCGACAACGTCGTATCCGTCCCGCAAAAGACGTTCGCACAGATGCGATCCTAAAAACCCCGCTCCTCCGGCGACAAGGGCGCGTCGTCGGCTTTGGTTGGCACCCCTTTGGCTGCCGGATTCCAGTTTCAGAACCTTGACAAGCTTACCCATGCTTTCCTCGCACGCACCGCACACGCTACCGCCGGGGCCGGGACAAAGCATCGCCCGGCCACGTTCCTGAGAACGTGGCAAACCTCCGCGTCTGCGGAATCGCCATCACTGATGTGCGTTAATTGTTCTTTGGCTTTCGCGAAGCTGGTACGACTACACGACCTCCGTGCTGCCGCTCAGCATTCTCTGCGCCCCGAAAACGCGGTCACCCGCTCGGTGTCACCATCGCCGATTGCTCGCCCAAATTGCACATCCCAACATATCGAAAATATACCTGTGGAAATTATAGTCAACTAAATTAGTGATTTCTTAACCAAGTGCGCTCGCGGATGGTTAACATGAGGGGGCGACGGTCTCTCGGGCTGAAACATGGCGCGTACGGAAAATCCTCTTTACTAATCAGCATATTGGCTCGATCGACGACAATGTATGACCGGACGCGGAAGCTGTCCCTTGAGGTAGAATCGAAACTTGACAGCAAGGACGGCCGAGAATGAGCCGGCAGCGATGTCAGCGCAGCGCGCGAAATACTCGGCTTAATTTTTGAGCGCATAGGTAGAACCTTGAATTGTTGCGCGGCCACGCCGCCAATCTGGTTGCGCTCGCACCCGCACGGCCCACCTCCAGGTGGCTGCCCGCAACTGGCCATCGCCTTTTGGCCGTCGGGGCGCTATTGGCAAGGTCACGATACGCCATGGTGATCTGAATGCGCTTTCTGTTTGTCCTGATCCTGCTCGTCGGCGCCGGCATCGGTGTCGTCTATCCCTGGGCGATGAGCAACTTCTCCGGCCATGAGATCGGCACCTGGCGGGTCTATGAGCAGGGCCGCTTCAAGCCGCTGACGGTGCCGCTCTCCGGCCGCGACGCGCCGGTGCGGGTGCTGGTCGACCTGACCGCAAGAGCAGAGCGCATCGTTTCGCAGCAGCGCACCGTCCTGACGCTGACCGCTGCAAGCAATGGCCGCACGGTGCTCGCCTCGACGCTGCAGTTCAACCATTCCGACAATCCTCGCCAGGCTAGCCCGCAACTGACCGACAAGATCTTTCGCGACGAGGCCGGCGTGATCGCGACCGTCAGCCCTGGCCCCTATATCTTCACCGTCGGACCGGGTGACGCCGACGACATACCGATGCGGGCGGTCGATCTCATCCTGCGCTCCGGCGCCGGCGAGATCGACAGCCGTGCACGGCCGGTCGGCTTCGCGCTGATGGCGATCGGCCTGATCGGATTCTTGCTGACTTTGCGCACTCGTGGCGGCCGGCCGGAAAATCCGAACTCGCAGCCGCCACCGCCGCGTTGGGGCAGGGGCTGATGCATGTCGCCCAAAAGTGTGCAGCGGTTTTGGGACAACGACATGCATAACGGCACAAAACCATGAACTACCGCCACGCCTATCATGCCGGGAATTTCGCTGACGTCGTCAAGCATGTCGTGCTGACGCGCTTGCTCGAGTATCTGAAGCAGAAGGATAAGGCGTTTCGGGTCGTCGACACCCATGCCGGCATTGGCCGCTACGACCTGTCATCCGCCGAGGCGCAGAAGACGGGTGAATGGCAAGGCGGCATCGGCAGGCTGATCGATGCCCCGTTCGCCGCTCCGGTGGCGGCGCTGCTCGCGCCTTATCTGGAGACAATACGGTCGCTCAATCCTGAGGGTGGCATCCAGAAGTACCCGGGCTCGCCACTGATTGCACGCCATCTCATGCGCAAGCAGGATCGGCTGACGGCGATCGAGCTGCACCCCAAGGATGCCGCGAGGCTGAGGACGTTCTTTGCCGGCGATTTCCAGGCCCGGATCATCGAGCTCGATGGCTGGCTGGCGCTCGGCGCGCATCTGCCGCCGAAGGAAAAGCGCGGCCTTGTCCTCATCGATCCGCCATTCGAGGAAGCGGGTGAGTTCGAACGCCTCGTCGACGGGCTGATAAGGGCGCACAAGCGGTGGCCCGGCGGCATCTACGCGCTCTGGTATCCGATCAAGGACCGCAAGGCGATCATCGCCTTCCGCAAGGCGCTGAAGCAATCCGGCATTCCGAAGCTGCTCGACATCGAGTTCGAGATCAGGCCGGCCTCTTCGGAACCCAGCCTCGACGGCAGCGGTCTGCTGGTGGTCAACCCGCCGTTCACGCTGGAGGGCGAGATGCGGACGCTGCTGCCGGCCCTGCACAGGCTGCTTGCGGTGGGGCGGCCGGCGCACTGGTCGCTGGAATGGCTGGCCGGCGAGCAGGCTTGAGGCGGGCTCATCGACGACCCAGGGACCGTGCTCTTTTGGGTCTCGATATGAACGTGCCAGAGCCATTCCGGTGCGTGCAAATTCGGCTTTGGTCAAAAAGCGGTTTCAAACTGGGAAACCATTGTCAACGCAACCGCTTGACCGCCGCCGAGCGAATCCGCACAGTGCGCGCAATCGACCTTGAGAGGCTGCCATGACTCGCTTCGCCAAATCCGCCCTTGCCGCCCTGATTTCGCTCTGCACCCCGCTTGCCGCGCCTCTCGGTATCACCCAGAGCGTGCAGGCCGCCGATCTTACGGTCTATTCCGACGAAGACAGCGGGGTCTGCGGTCAGCCCTGGGTACTGAACAAGATCACCAGCCGCTTTTCCTATCAGGTGCATCACGTGCCGCATCTGCCTGACGTGCAGATCACCGATTTCCGGCGCATCCACCAGCATCGCTATCTGGCGGCCAACGATACCTGGCCGATCGGTCGCCGTTATTGCGGCGCCACCGTCAGCCTGTCCGACGGCCGCGATCGCACCATCTGGTACCTGATCGAGGAAGGCCAGGGCTTTGCCTCGATCGGCGACAATGTCGAATTCTGCGTCTCGGGCTTCGACCGCTGGATGGTCTACAACGGCCGCTGCCGCATTCTGCGCTAGACCCCGTTTCCCCTTCCAATCTCTTTCGCGCCTGTGGCCCGATCGGCCGCAGGCGTTTTTTCGTGCCGTTGACAGCAGGTTCGATCCGTCGCATAGAGATGAGACAGACCTGTCTCACTACTAGGTAATCTCCATGACGCCATCGTCCGCTTCCGGCAAGCGCCAACACGTCGTTGACACGGCCTACGTGCTGTTCAAGCGCGCCGGCTTCCATGCCACCGGTATCGACCGGATCATCGCCGAAGCCGATGTGGCCAAGATGACGATGTATCGCCACTTTCCCAGCAAGGACGAACTGATCGTCGAGGTGCTCGACTATCGCGCTATGCGTTTCGACCGCCAACTCGACCGGCTCGCCCAGGAGGACGTTCCGCCGGAGCAGAAAATCGGAAAAATCTTCGACTGGCATGCACGCTGGTTCCGCAGCCCGGATTTCCGTGGCTGTCTGTTCGCACATGCGCTGGCCGAGTTCGGCGATCCCGGGCATCCGATTTTCGAGGCCGTTGTCAGGCAGAAGAACGGCCTCAAGCGGCGCATGCAGTCTATCCTCGAAGAGATGATGCCGCACGGCCGCGCCGAGAGCGTGGCGGCGACGCTGCTTATGCTGATCGAAGGTGCGACCTTGCTGGCGCAGATGGGGCAGGCAGAAGCCGCCATTCGCGACTCCCGCAAGGCGGCCATGGGCATCGTCGCCGCCTCGCGCCGGCCGCAATGAGCCCGCTGGTCATCGGGCTCGCATTGTTTGCGGCGATCCTGCACGCAAGCTGGAACGCGTTCCTGCGCACGGGGGCCGACAGGTTGTGGACCGTCACCGTCATGAGCTTTTCAAGCACGGCGCTCGCCATCCCCTTCGCCTTCTTTCACGCCCTTCCGGCCGCGCCGGCCTGGTCCTATATCGTGCTCTCGGCGTGCCTGCAGGTTGGCTACAGTCTGTTTCTCGTGGCCGCCTACAGATATGGCGAACTGGGGCAGGTCTATCCGATCGTTCGCGGCAGCGTGCCGCTGCTTGTCACGCTCGGCGGGTTCTTCCTGGCCAACCAGCAGCTCACTCTGCCGCAGACCGTCGGCGTCGCGCTGGTCGCTGGCGGCATCATGGGCCTTTCACTCGGACGGGGCAGGGCCGCCACGACATCGATATTCTATGCATTGGCAACGGGAGCGATCATCGCCGCCTATGCGACGGTCGATGCGCTCGGCGTTCGGGCGGCGGGAAATGCCGGCGCCTACACCGCATGGGTCCTGCTGATCTACGGCGCGTTGCTGCCGGCGGCCTTCGTCGCCTGCCGTGGCCGGCTCATTGTCGATCTGCGCGCGCCTGAAACCTGGAAGGCGCTGGGCGGAGGCCTGTTTGCACTTCTGGCCTACGGTGTCGTGGTCGCGGCCTTCGCGCTCGGACCAGCAGGTCCGATCACCGCGATCCGCGAAACCAGCGTCGTCTTCGCGGCCTTCATCGGACGCCTGTTCCTCGGCGAGATGCTGACGCCGCGGCGGGTCGGCGCCTGCGCTATCGTCGCGCTCGGCGCCATCTGCCTCGGCTATCAGCCGTGACGGAAATGCGGATCGCGAAGATTCTGGACTGCAGCCCGTCTCAGGACGGCGAGGGCTGCTGACGATTTTTGCCACCGGCATCGCGCTCAATCTTGGCAATCCGAAGATGCCGTTGTTCTACGTCGCGCTGTTGCCTAGCGGCGTCGGCGCATCGCTCAATGCTGCTCATCTTGGTGTGCTGATGATGGTGATCCTGGCTGTTGAAGCGGTGGTGATCAGCGTTCATGTCATCCTCGCCGGCCGCGCCCGCAACCTGTTGCGCACGCCAAGGATCGTACGCCGGGTGACCGCGCGGCGGGCGGTGTGATGATCGGCGCCGGCGTTGCCGTTGTTGCCGCGCGCTGACCGGATTGCCCAGTCGCCACGCTATTTCCTGCGCGGCATCGCCTGATCGAGGATCTTGCGCAGGAATGCGGCGTGGCCGCGGAACGCGCGCCGTCCACTTGTGGTCGCCCTGACGCGCGTCTGCGGCCGGCGGCCGACGAACAGCTTTTCGATGTCGACATAACCGGCCCTGGCCAGCGTATCGAGATGCGCGCCGAGATTCCCGTCGGTGACGTCCACGATGGCCTTCAGCCCGGTGAAGTCCAGCGTTTGGCGCCTTTCCAGCATGTTCAGCGCGGCCATGATCCTGAGCCGAGTGCTCTGGTGGATGATTTCGTCGGCACTCATCGATTGGCTCCGGTGCAGCCAAGCCGGAGGCCACCGACAACCATGCCGCCGCCGTGGCGGACCGTCTTGGCAATCTCGAACGGCGACAGCGCCGTTTGTCCCTGTGCGATGGACATCGAAGTACTCCGGCCTTCTGTGCAGAATACTCTGCCATATAGAGTTGTCTGTCAATTCACGAGCAATCGGGTCTGCGATCGCGCTTGACAAGGTGATGCATTGGCCGGCTGGCGCATTGCAGTATAGATCGTCCGCCTGCATGAGATGATCGCACCGCTGAGGCTGTGGTCATGATATTGGCGGACGAAGATCGACACGCAAAGCTGTTCGCTGATCTTCGGAGCTTCACGAGAAGAGCGCTCCCGCGGAGTGTGGAGAATGTCGGCGACACATTCTAGCCGATGGTCGAAGATCAGCAGTGAATTTCTGCGACGATCAGCACGATCATGTGCCGATCGTAACCGAAAGTTAAGTTGCGAAAATCAGTCTATTGCTTCGCTGGCTAGCAAGCCGCGAGTCAGATATGCATGAGCGCGCCGGGTCATTACGGCCGTCGGCACAACGGAAGGGGCATCGCATGGCTAAGCAGTCATCCAAAGCGCCGGCGTCGAAGGCACCGGCAAAGAAAGCACCCGCAAAAGCAGCGACGGCGAAGGTCGCAGCTGCAGTGAAGAAAGCAGCACCCGCTGCCAAGCCGAAGGCCGCGGCGGCCAAGGCAAAAGCAGCACCGGCCAAGAAGCCGGCAGCGAAAGCTGCTGCGAAACCGGCAGTGAAGAAAGCAGCACCCGCCAAGGCAGCGGCAAAGCCGGCGGCGAAGGCGGCACCAGCCAAGAAGCCTGCAGCGAAGGCTGCGGCGAAACCCGCAGCGAAGAAGGCAGCACCTGCAAAAAAACCGGCTGCCAAGGCTGCACCTGCCAAGGCTGCACCGGCCAAGAAGCCGGCTGCGAAAGCTGCTCCGGCAAAGAAGGCTGCGGCAGCGAAATCTTCAGCACCGGTGAAGAAAGCGGCACCTGCGGCCAAGCCGAAGGCAGCACCCGCGAAGGCCGGCAAGAAGTAGTCGCGTCTTCCCTCGCCGGGGGCGGTGCCGAAACAGTCAAGGGCGGGTGCCCGACAGGCGCCCCGTTCGTTGTTTGGCAGTCGGAAGGCGAGAACAGAGGCGGACGGAGGATATCTTTTCGCAGCTCCCAGGACTTCGCCATAGGGCGGAGTCCGGTGGGGCTTTTTGTGTCATTCATGCGCTTGATGAAATATCGGCGCCAGGCCCTTCGGTCTTGGCTGTCGGCTGAGTGATCCCTGCGATTCTGGCAACTCGGCGACTATGTGATGAAGCACCGTCTTCATGGAGCGCTCGCCAAACGGCCCCGGCCGATGAGTCGCTGGCGGCCGGGTTTTCCGCTTCTGGCCATTGCTCGATCGCGCTTGATCGGTCAACACTGCCGGCCTGCAAAACAGGAAACCGATCATGCCCAGACTGCTCTATGCGTCCTCCTCTCCCTACAGTTCCAAAGTGCGCATGGCAGCCGCCTATGCCGGCATCGACATCGAAACGGTGGCGGTCAAAACGGACGACAAACCGGCCGAACTGATCGGCGCCAACCCGCTCGGCAAGATCCCGGTTCTGGTGCTCGACGACGGCCGCTCCATCCACGACAGTCGCGCCATCACCCAGCATCTCAACCGTTTGTCGAAGAGCGCGCTTTTTCCACGCAATCCCGACAAGCGGCTCGAGGCTGAAGTGCTGGAGGCGTTGGCCGACGGCATTTGCGACTGCGCGCTGTCGATGGTCTATGAACGGCGCACGCGGCCCGAGGAGATGGTCTATCAGCCTTGGCTCGATCGCCAGTGGGCGAAGATCACGGCGGCACTCGACCTGCTGAATGCCAACCCGCCGAAGCTGCCGAAGAAGATCACCGCCGGCCAGATGGCGCTGCGCGCCTGCCTTGGCTATCTCTCGCTGCGTTTTGCCGGAAAATGGGAGAAGGGTCGCGCCCGGCTGACGCGATGGGCGGCACGCTTCGACGAGAAGTTTCCAGAACTGAAGCCCTGCATTCCTGGTTGATAGCCGATTGCCCGGAATTGATTTCCCGGGTTATCGATTCGATCACCGGGAAAATCACTCAGATACAAAAAAAGCCGGGCGCGAGGCCCGGCTTTTTCGTGTCGTGGCTTGAACGACTTAGAACTTCATACCGACGCCGAAGGTGACGCGGTTGTCGGTGGCCTTGACCTTGCCGATGCCGTCGAAGCTCTTGCTGCCGAAGTCGGTGTAACGATACTCGACGCGGCCGAAGACATTGTCGGTCAGCTTGATGTCGGTGCCAACACCAGCGGTCCAGCCGAGCATCGTTGCGCGATCGCTGGCCCCAAGGACGGTGTCTTCCACCTTCAGGCTTCTGCCGGCGAGACCGCCGGTGCCATAGAGCAGGATTTCTGGGCTGACCGCGTAGCCGAGACGGGCACGCAGCGAACCTTCAAAGCCGGCCTTGGAGTCGATGCCGTTGTCGTCGCCCTTGACGCCGTTGTAGCCGAGTTCGGCTTCAGCGCCGTAGACGAAGTTCTCCTGCTGCCACTGGTAGCCGCCGAAGACACTGCCGACGAAACCCTTGGTGTCGGTTTCAACGTCGAAATCCTTTTCTTTGGTCCGGCCGCTGAAGCCATAGCCGACGTTGAGACCGGCGTAGGGGCCGGCCCACGAAGCGACCGGAAGTTCAGCGATCGGCGCAGGTGCCGGCGGCTCTTCCGAAACCACGTCAGCAGCATAGGCAGTTCCGCTGAGGGCGAAGAGCCCAAGCGCAACGGCCAGCGGCCGTGCGAATTTGAGATTGGCTTGCATTGTTCTTTACTCCTTAAGCCACAGGACACAGGCTTGTTTCTCACGATCGCCATCTACCCGTCCGGGGGGTGAAACGGATCTGGCGTTCGTCGGTTCCAAATGTCGTGTCAAAATGCGGCTGAAGCGAACCTGAACTTGGGTCATTCCCCGGCACGAATGAGGCAGAACCTTGACGTTGCATCTTCGCAACAGCGAAATGGCAGGAACCATCCCATGCTGCGCTGCACACCGCTTGGTGCAAGGACTCCAGCACCCTATATTGCGGTCGTGCGCGCCCGAGTCCAGGGCGGGCCGGGATGTCCAAACGGCCGTTTCGCCACAATGCTGCCCAAGGTGCGAACACCATTTAACGCATGCCGGGCCATATTTCGCCGGCACCGCTTTTTCGGGCCGAAATTGAGGATTGACACCATATGAGCAAAGCCACTGTCACGGCGCTGGTGACGGGCGGGGCCAGGCGGATCGGCAGGGCGATCGTCGAGGATCTCGCCGCGCACGGTTTTGCCGTCGCCATCCATTGCAACCGCTCGCGCATCGAGGCCGATGCGTTGGCTGCCAAAATCATCGCCGGAGGTGGCCGCGCCGCCGTGGTCGCCGCCGACCTGACCGATATGGACGCCGTCGACGATCTCGTCGGCCAGGCGCAAGCAGCGCTCGGGCCGATCCCGCTGCTGGTCAACAATGCGTCGCTGTTCGAGGACGATTCGGTTCTGGATTTCGACTGGCGGGCCTGGGACCGGCACTTTGCCGTCCATGTGAAAGCGCCCGCGCTGCTGGCGCAGAATTTCGCCCGGGCGTTGCCGGCAGGGCAGGAGGGCCTGATCGTCAACATGATCGACCAGCGCGTATGGCGTCCGACGCCGCGCTACTTCTCCTATGCGCTGTCCAAATCGACGCTGTGGACGGCAACGCAGATGATGGCGCAAGCGCTCGGCCCCAGCATCCGCGTCAATGCCATCGGCCCGGGGCCGACACTGAAGAACGCGCGTCAGGACGACAGCGATTTTGCCGCACAGGTGGATGGCTTGGTCCTCAAGCGCGGCCCGGAATTGCCGGAATTCGGCGCCACAATCCGCTATCTCTGGGAAGCGCGCTCGGTCACCGGCCAGATGATCGCGCTTGATGGCGGCCAGCATCTTGCATGGCAGACGCCCGATGTGACAGGCATGACGGAATGAGTCCTGTAGACCACAAAAGCACGCCGCGCGGCGGCGCCGACGATCTGCCCCCCGATATCGACCTCGAGGACGAGGCGGTCGAGGAGATCGTTGAAACCGTCGGTCCCGATGTCGCCTTCACCGCCATCGACTGGACACCGCATGCCGGCGACGCGGAAGGCATGATCGGCGCCGAGGTGATCCAGACGCTGGTCAAGCGGCTTCCCAATGCGCCCGGCGTCTACCGCATGATGAACGCTGCCGGCGATGTGCTCTATGTCGGCAAGGCGCGCAGCCTGAAGAAGCGCGTCACCAACTACGCGCAAGGCCGCTTCCACACCACCCGCATCGGCCGCATGGTGCGTGAGACGTCGACGATGGAGTTCGTCGTCACCCGCACCGAGATCGAAGCGCTGCTGCTCGAAGCGAACCTTATCAAGCGCTTGCGGCCGCGATTCAACGTCCTGATGCGCGACGACAAGTCGTTTCCCTACATTCTCTTGACCGGCGACCATGTCTCGCCGGGCATCTACAAGCATCGCGGCGCGCGCTCGCGCAAAGGCGATTATTTCGGCCCGTTTGCCTCGGCCGGTGCCGTTGGCCGTACCATCAACTCCCTGCAGCGCGCCTTCCTGCTCAGGAGTTGCACCAACTCGTTCTACGAAAACCGCACGCGGCCATGCCTGCTTTATCAGATCAAGCGCTGCGCTGGTCCCTGCACCGGCGAGGTCTCGCATCAGGACTATGCGGAACTGGTCGGCGAGGCGAAGGACTTCTTGTCCGGCCGCAGCCAGAAGGTGAAGACGGAAATCTCGGCCGCCATGCAGCAGGCGTCGGAAGCTCTCGATTTCGAGCGCGCCGCGATCTATCGCGATCGACTTGCGGCCCTGTCGCATGTGCAGAGCCACCAGGGCATCAATCCGGCGACCGTCGACGAAGCCGATGTCTTCGCCATCCATCAGGAAGGCGGCCAGGTCTGCATCCAGGTGTTCTTCTTCCGCACCGGCCAGAACTGGGGCAACCGCGCCTATTTCCCCAAGGCCGATCCGGCGTTGGAAGCAGCCGAGGTGTTGGGTTCGTTCCTGGCGCAGTTCTATGACGACAAGCCGACGCCGCGGAACATTCTTCTGTCGCATGGCGTCGAGGATCAGGAACTGCTGGCCGAGGCGCTCTCCACCCGAGCTGGCCGCAAGGTCGCGATCTCCGTGCCGCAGCGCGGCGAGAAGAAGGACCTGACCGACAACGCTTTGCAGAATGCCCGCGAAGCGCTCGGACGCCGGCTGGCTGAAACCTCCACCCAGGGACGCCTGCTTGCGGGTTTCGCCGAGACATTCGGCCTGGCCAAGCCGCCGGTGCGCATCGAGGTTTACGACAACTCACACATCATGGGCACCAACGCGGTCGGCGCCATGGTCGTCGCCGGACCGGAAGGGTTCGTGAAGAACCAGTACCGGAAATTCAACATCCGCTCGACCGAGATCACACCTGGCGACGATTTCGGCATGATGCGCGAGGTGATGGAGCGACGTTTTTCGCGGCTGCTGAAGGAGCATGGCGATGTCCCGGCTGGGGATGCGGCTGATGGTTCGGCGGACGATATGGAGGACGATATCTCCGGCAGCTTCCCGGCCTGGCCCGATGTCATCCTGATCGACGGTGGCCAGGGCCAGATGACTGCGGTGCGCAAGATCCTCGCCGATCTCGGCATCGAGGACCGGGTGGTGGCCATCGGCATCGCCAAGGGCCAGGACCGCGATGCCGGCCGTGAGCGTTTCTTCGTCAAAGGCAGGGACTCGTTTTCGCTGCCGGTTCGCGATCCCGTGCTCTATTTCGTCCAGCGCCTGCGCGACGAGGTCCACCGTTTCGCCATCGGTTCGCATCGGGCGCGCCGCAAGAAGGAGATGGTCAAGAGCCCGCTCGACGAGATCAGCGGCATCGGTCCCGGCCGCAAGCGGGCATTGCTGCTGGCATTCGGCACCGCCAAGGCGGTCAGCCGCGCGGCCATCGAGGATCTGCGGAAAGTCGACGGAATTTCCGAACAGGTGGCGAAACTGGTCTACAATCATTTCCACGAGAGTTGAAAAATCCGGCACTTTCATCTGGCCTGTCGAATCTGGCCTGTTGACCCCCTACATTCGCATCTGATTTGAGTAGGCAGGCAGAAAGAGTTTCCCAGACATGGCCAAGCGCGCGTTCAACCTGCCCAATATGCTCACCTACGCCCGCATCGTCGCGGTGCCGCTGGTGGTGCTGTGCTTTTTTCTCGAAGGACATCTGAAGTCGAGCGACTTTGCCCGCTGGTCGGCGCTGATCATCTTCCTGCTCGCCTCGATCACCGATTATCTGGACGGCTATCTGGCACGCGCCTGGCAGCAGACCTCCAACATCGGCAAGATGCTCGACCCGATCGCCGACAAGCTGCTGGTCGCCACATGCCTGCTGCTGCTGGCCGCCGATACCGATCGCCATGCGGGCATTGCCGGCTGGTCGTTGTGGGCGGCGATCATTATCCTGTGCCGTGAAATCCTGGTTTCGGGCCTGCGCGAGTATCTGGCGGCGCTGAAAGTCTCGGTGCCGGTGACGCAGTTGGCAAAATGGAAAACCGCGATCCAGATGGTCGCCATAGCGTTCCTCTTGGCCGGACCGGCCGGCGACAAGATCTTTCCGCTGACCACGCAGACCGGGCTGGTTCTGCTGTGGATCGCGGCGTTGGTCACGCTCTACACCGGCTACGATTATTTCCGCGCCGGCCTCAAGCACATCATGGACGAGTGAGATGACGACACGGCTCATCTATTTTGCCTGGGTGCGCGAACGCATCGGCATGGCTGAGGAGGATGTCGACCTGCCTGCGGGTATCGAGACGGTGACCGATCTCCTGCGCTGGCTGAAATCGCGCGGCGATGGCTACGAGCACGCTCTGCAATATCCCGACGTGATCCGCGTCGCCATCAACCAGGAACATGTCGAGCACCGCGAGAAGATCGCGGGCGCCCGCGAAATCGCGCTGTTCCCGCCGATGACCGGGGGCTGACATGAGCGGCGCGGTCTTGCCTGTCGTGCGCATTCAGCGCCAGGATTTTGACGTCGCCGCCGAGATCGCCAGACTGACGCAAGGCCGCGCCGATATCGGCGCCGTGGTGACCTTCTCCGGCCTTTGCCGCGACGAGCAGGGCGCGCTCTCAGCGCTCGAGCTCGAACACTACCCCGGCATGGCCGAAGCGGAAATCGCCCGCATCGCTGTTGAAGCGGTCGAGCGTTGGCCATTGCAGGGGCTCACCGCCATCCACCGCCACGGGAAGATCGCGCCCGGCGAGAACATCGTGCTGGTGGTGGCAGCCTCGGCGCATCGCCATGCGGCGTTCGAGGCGGCGAATTTTCTGATGGACTATCTCAAATCGCGCGCGCCTTTCTGGAAGAAGGAGCATCGGGCTGACGGCTCGGAGGGTGGCTGGGTCGAGGCCAAGGAAGCCGATGCAAACGCCGCGCAACGCTGGTATCAGTCCGAATAAGATCCGCCGCAGCCATGCATTGACCGCAATCCTTTGGCCAATTGGCGGGATTGGTCAGCCTCGGCATTGGCAGCCCGGGGCATTGGCAGCCCGGGGTGAGGGAGATGGTCATGCTGGACAGGATCGCGGAGTTCTTGATCTTCGGTTTCGTGCCTCTGGTCGTCGGCATATTGGCCGTTCCGGAGCAGTCTGTTGCCGCTGAAAGGGCCGTGAGAGGCGAGGTGATCTATCGCGAGCGCATTGCCTTGCCGCCCAGTGCCGTGCTCTCCGTCCAGCTGGCGGACGTGTCGCTGGCCGACGCGCCGGCCACCATCATCGGTGAGCAGCAAGTAAAGCCGGCAGGCCAGGTGCCGATCAGCTTCGAGATCAAATTCGACCCTTCGGTCATCCGGTCGCAGATGACTTACGCGTTGCAAGCCCGCATCACCGTCGACGACAAGCTGCTGTTCATCTCCGATATGCGCCATCAGGTCGATCCGTTGGCCGACGTGCCGCAGACCATCATGCTGAAGATGGTCACCCCGAGTGCCGAGCCGACGGCTTCCGTCTTCGACCAGCTCTGGCTGGTCGACTATATCGACGGCATCGGCGCTATTAGTGCCCCGCAAGCGACGTTCAGGGTCAGCGGGGCCGGCAAGGCGGGCGGCAGCGGCCCCTGCAACACCTATTTCGCCACCGCCAAACTCGATGGCCAAACGATCGCGATCAGGGACATCGGCTCGACCTACAAGGCCTGTGCGCCCGAGGTGATGGCCGAGGAAAAGGCGCTGTTCGATGCGTTGGCCAAGGCGGCGTCATACCGTGTCGATGCCGGGAAGCTCATCATTGTCGACAAGGATGGCCGCGAGATCCTGCGCTTCAGCGCGGCGAGCTGACCCCGACGAAAAAGGCCGGCGAAACGCCGGCCTTTTCACGTAATCCAAGGTCTGGATTATCGGCTCAGCCGACGATCTCGGTGTCCGAGAACCAGTACTTGATCTCTTCTGCCGCGGTCTCCGGCGCGTCGGAGCCGTGCACCGAGTTTTCGCCGATCGACAGCGCGTGAACCTTGCGGATGGTACCTTCGGCGGCGTTGGCCGGGTTGGTGGCGCCCATCACTTCGCGGTTCCTGGCAATGGCGTTCTCGCCTTCCAGCACCTGGACGACGGTCGGTGCCGACGACATGAATTCAACCAGTTCGCCGAAGAAGGGGCGGTCCTTGTGGACGGCATAGAAGCCTTCCGCTTCGCGGCGGCTCATCCAGACCCGGCGCGAGGCGATGACGCGCAGGCCTGCCTCTTCCAGCATCCTGGTGATGGCACCAGTGAGATTGCGCCGGGTTGCGTCCGGCTTGATCATGGAAAATGTGCGTTCGAGCGCCATGGGTCGTCCTTGTCTGAGAATGGAATTGAGAGTGGCGGGCTCTATACAAGCCGCCCGGCCCATTGCCAAGGGGTGAGGCCAAAGGGGTGAGGCCAAAGGGGTGAGGGATGGTCCGCGAAGCGGACGGAAAGCCAATTGCTTGGCTTTCCGAGCGACGAACGGTGAAAGCCCGGTCCGCCTTCGGGCGGATTGAAAGGTCCAGTGGACCTTTCAAAGGGTTTGAACGCCCGAAGGGCAGGGAGCGATAGCGAAGGGCAGGCCGCTGCGCTTTTCTGTGCTCCCGAAGCCGAGATCAGACGGCTACACAGCAACGCGTTGCTTGCTATACTCGCGTGTCGGCGCCGCGCTGAGGTCGGGCCGTATGGAGACACCATGACCATGACAGACGATCGTCAGGAACGCATTCGCAACCGTGCGCACCAGCTCTGGCTGCAAGAGGGCCAGCCGGCTGGACATCATGAGCGCCATTGGCATCAGGCGGCCGCCGATGTCGACCAGGAGGATGCCGCGGGCAAGTCGGCAGCCAAAAAGCCAACGAAGAAGGCAGCTGGCGCCGCCGAGGCAAAGGCCGCCCCCAAGGAGGCAAAGGCTGCCACGAAGGCCGGCAAGCCAAAGAAGGCGGCGGCCAAGTAAGCTTTACGGCGTCAAGCCGCGGCGGCGATCTTTCGTCCCAGCCCGCCATGCAGGTCGAGGCAGCGGGCGAACCACTGCGCCACCACGTCGCCGTCGTCGAGCAGTTGGTAGGGCGAGGCTATGCGCGCCCATTGCAGGGCGCCGAAGACGATATAGTCGCTGAACAGCGGCGCCGCGCCGCCGATGAATGGCTGATAGAAGAGCGTCGAGCGCAATGGCTCCAGCGAGGCTCTGAAATTGCCGAGCCCGGCCTCCCTGGCGGCCATCACCTCCTCCAGCCGTTTGCCAAGACGCTGCTCCCGGCTCTGGCGGAAATAGACGGCGTTTTCCGCGTCCTGCATGGCATGGAGGTCCATGATCGCCGCGGTGGTCACGTAGGGATGAATGGTCACTTGCGACCAGCGTTCGATGAAGCGCGCCATCGCCTTGCCGCCTTCACCGCCAAACAGCGTCGGCCGGTCCGGATAGGCCTCATCGAGATAGAGCGCGATGGCGAACGAATCCGCGACGACCGTCTCGCCGTCCCGGATCACCGGAACGGTTTTCGAAACGCCGCCCTCGACAGCGGGCACCTCGAGAAAGCGCGTCGGTACGGTCGATATGTCGAGCCCCTTGTGGGCAAGCGCCATCACCACCTTCCAGCAATGCGGGCTGAACGGACGTGTGGTGTCGCGTCCGACGAGATCATAGAGCAGAATGGTCATTGGCGGCGGCGTTCCTGCGGGTTAGGTAGGCCCCGCATCGACGTGAGCCGAGGGAAGCCATGAGACAGCATTTCATGATGTTTGCGGCCTATAATCAATGGGCCAACGGTCGCATCTATGATGCCGCCGCCGAACTCGATGATGAGGAATTCAACCGCGATGTCGGCGCCTTCTTCGGCTCGATGATGGGCACGCTCAACCACCTTTTGACGGCCGACCGGATCTGGATGAAGCGCTTCACCGGCGAGGGCGACGCGCCGACGACACTGGATGCCATCCTGCATCGGGGGTTGACCGGCCTGCGGGCGGCGCGTGAAGCCGAGGACAGGAGGATCATCGATTGGGTCGGCGGCCTCAATGACAAGGCGTTGACGGGCCGCTTCACCTACATGACCGTTTCGGACATGCGCACCGTCTCGCAAAGGCTGGCGCCGGCGCTGGATCATGTCTTCAACCACCAGACCCACCATCGCGGCCAGGCGCATACGATCCTGACCATCCTGGGACGGCCAAGCCTGGGGTTGGACCTGATGCTTTTTCAGCGGACCGAGGAGGGCCGAGCTTTCGCCTGATTCGGTGCCGTCCGAAGGTCGAAGAGCTTGCGCCTACTATCGCTGCATTTTGTGCTGCAGCATTGTCTGTGCATCAGAAATTAGCCGGCACACCGGATACTTGCCCGAGATTCAGGCGGCCGTCGAAGCCTCGCCCCTGATTTCGCTGTCCAGTTGGCACTGCGTCAGAGCCGCTTCCGCCATCACCCACTGCTTGAACAACTGGACCTTGCGTGCGGCAAGGCCTCTCAGCGGGGAAACAAAATACCAACCAGCCGTGTTCGGGTGGTGGACGGCGAAGGGAGCCACCAGCCTTTCGGCGCGGATGTCGCTGGCCATATAGGCACGGTTGGCCACCGCAAAACCCATCCCGGAGTTGGCTGCCTCGTAGGACATCATGCACGAGTCGAAATAGATGCTCTTGGTCTCGCTGAGCACGAAGCTGGCGCCGGCGAAACCAAGCCAGGATTGCCAATTCTGGGTGCAGGTGTCGGAATGCAGCAGGGTGAAGTGCTTGAGGTCGTCCGGTGTCACCTTCGACAGCCGCTTATCGCCGAGAACTTCGTGGAACAGCTTGCGGCTGCACACCGGTGTCAGGTCTTCGCGAAACAGCAGATCGGATTGCAGCCCGTGAAAGTGACCGTCGCCATAACGGATTTCGAGATCGAATTCCGAGGCCGTGAACTCATGCGTCGCGTAGGAGGTCGAGACCCGCATCACGATATCGGGATATTGCTGCTGGAACAGCGGCAGGCGCGGAAACAGCCAGCGTGCCGCAAAGGTCGGAAGCACCGATATTTTTAGCACATGCTCCTGCGATTGCCCGGTCGCTTCCATGCTGGCGGCGACGATTCGCTCCAGCGCCTCGCGAACGCGCGAGACATAGGTCTCGCCCTCCGGCGTCAACGACACCGCATTGCCGCCGCGCTGGAAAATCTTGAAACGAAGCTGATCCTCAAGGCTTTTCACGCGCTGGCTGACCGCTGAAGCGGTAATAAACTGTTCTTCGCCGGCACGCGTGAAATTACCGTGCCTCGCAGCACTCTCCACGATTTTAAGCGAATTGAGGTTGACCTGACTGAGCAGACGCACGGTTTCGACCTTAAGCTTGGCTTACACTAGCACCAGCATTCCTAATTTTACAGGGGTGGGTGAATTAATCGACTGTTTACCAAGTGTTGCCCCCATCCTGGAGAAGTACAATGAACGCCCATACCATTCCCGAACTGCGTTATGCGATGAGCCGCGAAGCCATTATCGGCCATGAAACCGCCTGGAAAGTGTCGAGTTTCGGTGTCGCGCAATATCTGCACGGCTATGACCCGGCACTGCTTGCAGCTATCGAGGAGGCTGCCCTGAAGCTCAAGGCCAGCCATGCCGTGCACAAGCACCTCGATCTGACCTTCATCACCGGGGCCGACCGTTTCATCCCCGAGATCAAGGAATTGCTGCATGACAAGCTGCGCCTGGAGCGGCTGTCCGACATGACGGGCACCAAGCTGGAGCCCTATCCGCTGTCGATCGTCGGCTCGACGGTCACCTTCATGAATCCCAACGACGGCGCCGTGGAGTGGCATTGCGATGGCGTTCCGGTGACCGAGCTCATTCCGCTGTCGATCAGCAATCCGCTGGTCGGCGGCCATCTCGAAATCTTCTGCGACGACTCCGAAACCGGCCGCGCCATTCTCGAAGCCGGCCGCGAGATCCCGCGCAACAGTGTCATGCGCATCGATCACAAGATGAACTACGCGACGCTCGGCCAATTCCTGGGCGTCCTGCATCGCACCGCTCCGATCCGGTTCGGCGAGCGCGTCACGCTGGTGCTCAACCAGCGCTCGGTGGCCAAACCCTATGTCGACGATAACAGAATGTTCTATCTCGCCGCCGACAACGACCACGACCGTGAGTGGGTCAGCGAACTGGCCGAAGATGTCTGGACCAATCAGCTGCCGGCCTATCGTCGGTTCGAGGCGGAGCATCCCGTGCCCACCGCCGTCGAGGCACCGGTTCCGGGCGGCGCCAGGGAATCATGGTAATGAACCATGACCCCGAAAAGTCGGAACCGGTTTTCGGACAGGATCATGGTCGAACAGCAACATAGAGTCCCATGCCGATTGTTTCGGCAGGGATCCGGCTCGATATCTGCGTTGGTCTTCGCTGCCGGTGCGGTGGCGTTGTGGTCCACCAATGCCCTGGTCGGCAAATCCCTGCTGGCCAGCCAACCGGTTTCGCAGGTCCAGTTCCTGCAATTTGCAGGCGCAGCACTCGTCTTCGCCGCCATCCGATTGATGAGCCGCGAAAGAGTAGCACCGGTCACCGCCGGGGCGGCGCTCATCTCTCTCGCGATCGGCTTCATCGGCCTGGTCGGCACCATGGTGCTGCAATACATCGCCTTCGCTTCGATGCCGGTGATCGAGGCCAATCTGGTGGCCTACACCTGGCCGCTGATGGTCGCGGCGGCAGTCATTGCCTTGGAAAATCCGCGGCGTCCGGCACTGTTGGGTCTCGCCGCGGTGGTGGGCTTCATCGGCGTTGCACTGGTGATTTCGGGAGGGCGCAACCAATCCTGGTTCGAGGGCGATCTGGTCGGCTATCTCGCCGCATTCGGGTCAGCGCTGTGCATGGCCTTCTATTCGCTCATGGTGGGACGGGTGGCCACTCCAGCGGATCGCCTGTTGCTGCCATCGTCTTTGATTGGCGTCGCTTTGATGTTTCTGTGGTGCGCTCGCGACGGTTTCACCTGGCCCGTCGGCGCGGACCTGGCCCTCGGCCTTTATCTCGGCGCCGGTCCGATGGGCCTGGGCTACTATTTCTGGTCGCGCGCCTTGAAGCTTGAAGGCAGCGACAGGGTCGCGGTGGTCGCCTATCTCACGCCGATCGCCTCGACCCTGCTTTTGACCTTGTCCGGCGAACGGCTGACGGTGACGGCCATTGTCGGAGCCATCCTCGTCATCGGCAGTTGTGTCGCGGTCGGTGTGGAACGTTCGGAGGTCGAAAACCATGTTTGACGAGAATGAGCGTCTGGCCATTCAGGAAGCGCATTGGCTGATCGACGAATTCGGCGCCGAGGCACCGCTCTACGCCGCGATGAGGGCCGAAAAGGCGATAGAACAAAAGGATTTCGCGCGTTGCGCCCGCTGGAAGCGTATTCTGGAGATATTGGACGAAAGTCCTGCCGCTAAGTCTGCTGGTTCCAAGTATTAGATTTTCTAATTTGCACGGCGTCGATTTCGCATGAATGCTATTTTTGCCGATTCTTCATTCTTTTATGAGACTTGGCGGTCCGTTGGGGGACGCGGTTAAAGAGATACATCGACACAAGTCTTCGCTGGGGTGGAGGATTTTGTCGCAAATAAGGTGAAAGAATTGTCAAATATCGATGATAAGACCGTTATCGAGCTGACGGCCGATATTGTCTCGGCCTATGTAGGCAACAACCCTCTTCCGGCTGCCGGCCTGCCTGAGTTGATTGCCAGCGTCAGTGCTTCGGTTCGCAAGCTCGCTGGTGCAGTTGTCGCGGAAACTCCAAACCTGGTTCCCGCAGTCAATCCGAAGAAGTCGGTGTTTCCCGACTACATCATTTGCCTTGAGGACGGAAAGAAGTTCAAGTCGCTCAAGCGGCATCTGCGGACCGACTACGGCCTGAGCCCGGACGATTATCGGGCCAAATGGGGCTTGCCGCCGGACTATCCGATGGTTGCGCCAAACTACTCGGCGACGCGATCGGCGCTGGCAAAGTCGACGGGACTTGGCCGCAAGCCGGCAGCAGCGCCGGCCGCTGTCGCCAAGGCAACGAAGCGCAAGGCGACTGCCTGAGAGCAGGCAAGCCACTGTTCGGCTGCTTTGACGACGCCCTCGCTGGCGTCGTTTCGAGGCCTTGTGCGGCCAACTGGCCGGCAAGGCCTTGCGAAGCGTTGATGTCCGGTGCAAAAGCGCGGCCATGCTGATCATCAACGACCTATCGCTCCGTATGGCCGGACGCCTGCTTCTCGACCATGCCTCGCTGACCTTGCCGGCCGGCACCAAGGCCGGCCTTGTCGGCCGCAACGGTACCGGCAAGACGACGCTGTTCAAGGCCATCACCGGCGATTTCCCGTCCGAGACAGGCTCGATCAGCCTGCCGAAGAGCACCCGCATCGGCCAGGTGGCGCAGGAAGCGCCGGGCACCGAGGACGCGCTGATCGAGATCGTGCTCAAGGCCGATCTCGAACGCACGGCGCTGCTCGAAGAAGAAAAGACGGCGACCGATCCGCACCGCATCGCCGACATCCATATGCGGCTGGCCGATATCGACGCGCACTCAGCCGAATCCCGCGCCGCCACCATTCTCGCCGGCCTCGGCTTCGACGACGCTGCGCAACGGCGTCCGGCCTCGTCCTTCTCCGGCGGCTGGCGCATGCGCGTGGCGCTTGCCGCGGTGCTGTTTGCCGAGCCCGACCTGCTGCTGCTCGACGAGCCGACCAACTATCTCGATCTCGAAGGCACGCTGTGGCTGGAAAACTACGTGTCGAAATATCCGCACACCGTGCTTTTGATCTCGCACGACCGCGACCTGCTCAACCGCGCCGTCAATTCGATCGTCCACCTCGACCAGAAGAAGCTGACCTTCTGGCGCGGCGGCTACGACCAGTTCGAACGTCAATATACAGAGCAGAAGGAATTGCAGGAGAAGGGCCGGGTCAAGCAGGAGGCCGCGCGCAAGCACATGGAATCCTTCGTCGAGCGGTTCCGCGCCAAGGCCTCCAAGGCGAGACAGGCGCAGTCGCGCATCAAGGCGCTGGAGAAGATGAAACCGATCGCGGCCCTCGTGAACGATTCGGTGCGGCCGTTCTCCTTTCCCGAGCCGGTGAAGACGGTGGCCTCGCCGATCGTGGCGCTGAACAACGTCAATGTCGGCTACACCGAGGGTCAGCCGATCCTCAAGAAGATGACGCTGCGCATCGACGCCGACGACCGCATCGCGCTGCTCGGCGCCAACGGCAACGGCAAGTCGACCTTCGCCAAATTGCTGTCCGGCCGGCTCAAGCAGGAGAGTGGCACCATGACGGTGGCGCCCGGGTTGAAGGTGGCGATCTTCGCCCAGCACCAGCTCGACGACCTCCGGCCGGACGAAAACGCCTACGAGCATGTCCGCCGGCTGATGCCGGAGGCCCCGGAATCGAAGGTGCGCGGCCGCGTCGCCCAGTTCGGCCTCACGACCGAGAAGATGAACACCGCCGCCAAGGATCTGTCGGGCGGCGAGAAGGCGCGGCTGCTGATGGGGCTGTCGGCCTTCGAGGGGCCAAACCTGTTCATCCTCGACGAACCGACAAACCATCTCGACATCGATAGCCGCGAATCGCTGATCCATGCGCTGAACGAGTTTCCCGGCGCCGTGATCCTGATCTCGCATGATCGCCATCTGCTGGAGGCAACCGCCGACCGCCTGTGGCTGGTCAAGGACGGCGCGGTCAACCCCTATGACGGCGATCTCGAGGACTACAAGACGCTGGTCACCGGCGTCTCCGGCGACCGCCGCGGCAAGCGCGAGGCCGACAAGGCGTCAAAAGCCGACCGCCGCCGCGATGCGGCGGCTCGCCGCGCCGCCTTCGAGCCGCTGGCCAAGGAGATCCGCGCCACCGAAGCGCTGATGGACCGCATTCGCAAGCGCATCGACGGCATCGAGGACGAACTGTCCAATCCGGCGGTCTACGAGAAGGATCCCTCGACGGCGACACGGCTGGCGAAGGAGCGCTCGCAACTGGCCCAGACGCTGGCCGGCCACGAGGAAAAGTGGCTGACCATGTCGGCAGAGTATGAGGAAGGCACGGCGGAGTGATTACCCTCCCCCTTGTGGGGAGGGTCGATCCGCGAAGCGGAGCGGGGTGGGGGTCTGCGCCACACCCCACCCCGGCGTTACACGCCGACCCTCCCCATCAAGGGGAGGGTAAGATCTGGCCCTACACGCCGCGTCCGGAACCGGTTAACCTCGCCCCATGAACCAACACGCCAAGCTTCGCATCGGCCATTCGGCCTGTCCGCATGATTGCCCCTCGACCTGCGCGCTCGAGGTCGAGCTGCTTGACGGCAACCGCATCGGCCGCGTCCATGGCGCCAAGTCCAACAGCTACACGGCCGGTGTCGTCTGCGCCAAGGTTGCCCGCTATGCCGACCGCGTCCATCATCCCGACCGTTTGCTGAAGCCGCTGATCCGCGCCGGTTCCAAGGGCGACGGCGCCTGGAAAGAAGCAAGCTGGGAGGCGGCGCTCGACCTCGTCGCCGAAAAATTCATTGCGGCCGAGGAGAAATACGGCTCGGAGACGGTCTGGCCCTATTATTATGCCGGCACGATGGGGCTGGTGCAGCGCGACGGCATCGACCGGCTGCGCCACGCCAAGAAATACTCCGGCTTTTTCGGTTCGATCTGCACCAATCTCGCCTGGACCGGCTGGATGATGGGCGCCGGCGCCTTGCGCGGGCCGGACCCGCGCGAGATGGCGAAATCCGATTGCGTGGTGATCTGGGGCACCAATGCTGTGGTGACGCAGGTCAACGTCATGACGCACGCCATCAAGGCGCGCAAGGAGCGCGGCGCGAAGATCGTCGTCATCGACGTCTATGAGAATGCGACGATGAAGCAGGCCGATCTCGGCCTGATGCTGAAGCCGGGCACCGATGGCGCGCTGGCCTGCGCGGTCATGCATGTGCTGTTCAGGGAAGGCATGGCCGACCGCGCCTATCTCGAAAAGTACACGGACGACCCGAAAGGGCTGGAAGCGCATCTCGAGACGCGCACGCCGGACTGGGCGGCCGGGATCACCGGCTTGACGGTCGCCGAGATCGAGGCCTTCGCCCGCCTCGTCGGCACGACGAAAAAGACCTATTTCCGCCTCGGCTACGGCTTCGCGCGCCAGCGCAATGGCGCCGTCAACATGCATGCAGCGTCCTGCATCGCGGCTGTCACCGGCAGCTGGCAATATGAGGGCGGCGGCGCCTTCCATTCCAACTCCGGCATCTTCAAGCTCAACCAGGAAGTTCTGGAAGGCACCAGGATGCGCGATCCCTCGATCCGCCATCTCGACCATTCGCGCATCGGCCCGGTGCTGACCGGAGCCAGCGACGCGCTTTATGGCGGCCCGCCGGTGACGGCGATGCTGATCCAGAACACCAACCCGGTAAATGTCGCGCCGGAACAGCGGCTGGTCACGCAGGGCTTCCTGCGCGACGACCTGTTCTCTTGCGTGCATGAGCAGTTCATGACCGACACGGCCAAGCTTGCCGATGTCGTGCTGCCGGCGACGATGTTCCTCGAGCACGACGACGTCTACAAGGGCGGCGGCAATCAGCACATCACGCTCGGCCCCAAGCTGATCGAGCCGCCGGAAGGACCGCGCACCAACCATTTCGTCATCGAGGAATTGGCAAAACGCCTTGGCGTCGCCGATCGTCCGGGCTTCGGCCTCACCGAGCAGCAGCATATCGACATCATCCTGGGCAAGCGCGGGCTGGGCAGCTTCGACAGCTTGAAGGAAGACAAGTGGATCGACCTGCAGCCGGATTTCGAGGCAGCACACTTCATCAATGGATTTGGCCACGCGGATGGAAAATTCCGCTTCCGCGCCGACTGGACCGGGCAGGCGGCGCCCAACCGGCCGCCGAAAAGCATGGGCCTGTTCGGCCCGGTGGCGCTTCTGCCGGAATTTCCCGACCATGTCGACTTGATCGAGGTCGCCGACGAAGCGCATCCGTTCCGGCTGACCACGTCGCCGGCGCGCAATTTTCTCAACTCGACCTTTTCGGAAACGCCGGTGTCGAAGGCCAAGGAGGGCCGCCCGGAACTGCTTCTGCATCCCGACGATGCCGCAGCCCTTGGGTTGGCCGACGGCGATCGCGTCGAGGTCGGCAACACGCGCGGCGAAGTCGTGCTGCATGCAAAGCTGTTTGACGGGATCAAGCGCGGCGTGGTGATCGCCGAAGGCATCTGGCCAAACAGCGCCCATGAGCGTGGCGAAGGCATCAATGTGCTGACCGGCGCCGATGCGCCGGCGCCCTATGGCGGTGCTGCCTTCCACGACAACAAGGTCTGGCTGCGCGCGGCAGGCTGAGGTCGGCGAGAACTCCGCTCGTCTCGCGCCAGATCAGACCGTGCAGGATTTTTCGGCCGCCTGACGCTAGCCGGGTAAGGGCACCGTCAGCCCGACCTTGACCCGGTCCATCGCAACAAAAGTTCGGAACTTGCGGACATTGTTGCTGTCGAAGAACAGTTTTCGCGTCAGCGCCTCATAGGCGGCCATGTCGGCCACGGTGATGACCAGGATGAAATCGGCCTCGCCGGTGACGTAGTAGCATTGCTGAACCTCGGGGGTTGCCGAGAATTGCCGCTTGGCCGCATCGATCAGTTCGGCACGTTCGCTCTCGAGTTCCACCTCGACGAAGATGGTGATCGGCTGGCCGACCGCTGCCGGCTCGACGACCGCGACATTGCCGGCGATGACGCCGGTCTGCTCCATGCGCTTGATGCGGCGCTGCACCGCCGGCGCCGACAGGTTCACCGCCTCGCCGATCAGCCGCTGCGGCGTCGTGTTGTCGCGCTGCAGGATGGCAAGGATGGCGAGATCGAAACTGTCGAGCATGGGTGGCGATACAGGCAATGGAGAGGTCCTCGGCGAAACAAACTTGCATTTGGGAGGCCATATTGCAGCGCCCTTTGCACCGATCCTGCAATATATTCTCGCCGAACGCCAAGGAGGCCTGCCAGTGTTCCTGCTCAACCGCAATACTCTGCATCGCCTGCCACTCGATCCGGCCGATGCCGAAATCCTCGGCGTGGCCGGCGCTGACACGGTCGAGCGTTTTTTCAGCCATCGCGACGATCACCTGATGACGCCACTGCATGCGCTGCCGGCGCTCGCCAGCGAATTCGGACTTGGCGCTATCCATATCAAGGATGAAGGCTTTCGCCTCGGCCTCGGCAGCTTCAAGGCTCTGGGCGGCGCTTATGCCGTCTTCCGCCTGGTGCTGGAGGAGGCAGGCAACCGGCTTGGCCGGCCCGTCGATGTTGCCGATCTCGATCGGCCTGATGTACGGGCCGTCACTGCTGCGATGACATTTGCCTGTGCGACCGACGGCAATCATGGCCGCTCCGTTGCGCAAGGCGTGCAACTCGTCGGCGCGCGGGCGGCGATCTTCGTCCACGCCGGCGTCAGCGAGGAGCGCATAGCGGCGATCGCCCGCTATGGTGCCGAGATGATCCGCGTCGACGGCAACTATGATGATTCGGTCAGGCAGGCCGCCCAGGTTTCGGCCGAGAAGGGCTGGACCGTCGTGTCCGACACCTCATGGCCGGGCTATGAACGGATTCCTGGCCTGGTCATGCAGGGCTATACGGCGATCGTGCGCGAAGCGTTGCGTCAGCTCCCTCGGACACCAACCCACGTCTTTGTGCAGGCTGGCGTCGGTGGCATTGCCGCCGCGCTGGCCGGTCATCTCGCCATCGTGCTCGGTGACGCCAGGCCGACCTTCATCGTGGTCGAGCCGGCGCGTGCAGCCTGTGTTTTTGCGGCCGCCCAGGCCGGGCACCCGGTCAAGGTCGCGCATGGCCGGCCGACGGTGATGGCCATGCTTGAATGCTACGAGGCCTCCCCGGTAGCCTGGCGGGTGCTGGCGCGCGCCGCCGATGCCTTCATGACGGTGGATGAGACCGACGCCATCACGGTGATGCGGCGGTTGGCCCGGCCGGCCGGCGGGGATCCGGTGATCGTCGCCGGCGAAAGCGGCGGTGTTGGTCTTGCCGGGCTGATCCGGGCGATGGCTGACAACCCGACCGAGCTTGGACTGGACGGCAAATCGCGGGTGCTGGTGATCAACACCGAAGGTGCCACCGACCCGCATCGCTATGCCGAGCTGGTCGGCATGAGCCCGGCCGATGTGCTGGAAGGCAAGAGAAAAGCCGAGGCAACGGCATGATCGCCATCGATGCACAGCGCCTGCTTGGCCGTATCCGCGAACTCGGTGCCGTCGGTCGCGACGGCGAGGACAGGCTGATCCGGCTGGCCGCCTCCGACACCGACAAGCAGGGCCGCGATCTCTTCGTCGGCTGGCTGCGGCAGGCCGGACTCGATGTCGCCATCGACCGGGTCGGCAATATTCTCGGCACCTGGCAAAGCCCGGACAACAGGGAGCAGGCGCCGCTGCTCATCGGCTCGCATATCGACACCGTCATCGATGCCGGCATCTATGACGGCTGCTACGGGGTGCTTGCCGGGCTGGAAGTGATCGAGACGCTCAAGGCGACAGGCTTTTCGCCGTCGCGCCCGATCGCGGTCGCCGCTTTCACCAATGAGGAGGGCGTACGCTACACGCCCGACATGATGGGCTCGCTGGTCCACGCCGGCGGCATCGATGCCGAAACGGTGCTGGCGGCTGTCGGCACCGACGGCAGCGTGCTGGGCCAGGAGCTCGCCCGCATCGGTTATGCCGGCGACCGGGAACCCGGCTTCCTCAAACCGCATGCTTATCTCGAACTGCATATCGAACAGGGGCCGGTGCTGGAGCGTGAAAGCGTGCCGATCGGCGCGGTGGAGAATCTGCAGGGCATCTCCTGGCAGCGTATCACCATAGACGGCGTCGCCAATCATGCCGGCACCACGCCGATGTCGATGCGCAACGATGCCGGCCACGCCGCCGCCCGGACCATCACCTTCCTGCTCGACCGGATCAAAGCCTCGAACGCGCCGACGGTGGCGACCGTGGGTACGATCCGCTTCGAGCCGAATGCCATCAACGTCATTCCCTCGCGCGCCGTCTTCACCATCGATCTGCGCGACCCCGACGAACAGCGCCTCCAGGCGGAGGAGGCGGCGCTTGCCGCCTATCTCGAGCAGCTTGCCACCGATGAGAACGTGACGATCTCGGTCGAGCAACTGGCTCGCTTCGAGCCGGTGATCTTCGACCTTCGCATCGTCGAGCTGATCGAGGCCGCCGCGAAACGCCGTGGCCTTGGCGTCAGGCGCATGACGTCCGGCGCCGGCCACGATGCACAGATGCTGGCGCGCATCGCACCGGCGGCCATGATCTTCGTGCCGAGCGCCGATGGCATCAGCCACAGTCCGCGCGAACACACCGAAGATTCCGAGCTTGTTGCCGGGGCCAACATCCTGCTTGATGTGGCCGCGCAACTGGCAAACTAGGTCAGAAGGGGCGGAAAATGTCTGAACTCGATCGCGATGCGCTGAAGCAGGAAATGATTTTCTGGCGGCGCGATCTGCACGCGCATCCCGAATTCGGTTTCGAGGAGAAGCGTACCGCAGCCTTCGTCGCTGCCAAACTGCGTGAGTTCGGCCTCGATGACGTCAGCGAAGGCGTCGGCGGCACCGGTATCGTCGGCACGTTGACGCGCGGCAGCGGCAATCGGGCGATTGCGCTCAGGGCCGACATGGATGCACTGCGCATATCAGAACAATCGGACGCACCCTACCGGTCCGGCAATCCTGGCATCATGCATGCCTGCGGCCATGACGGCCACACCACCATGCTGCTCGGCGCGGCAAAGCTGCTGGCAGGTGAGGGCGGTTTCGACGGCACCGTGCGCTTCGTCTTTCAGCCGGCCGAGGAATGGGGCAGGGGCGCACTCGCCATGCTCGACGATGGGCTGATGCAGCGCTTTCCCTTCGACGAGATCTTCGGCCTGCACAACATGCCCGGCTTGCCGATCGGGCATTTCGAGACCCGTGCCGGCCCCATAATGTCGGCCGAGGATATCTTCGAGATCGTGCTCAAAGGGCTCGGCGGCCATGCCGCGCGGCCGCATGCGGGCAATGAGACGCTGGTCGCCGCCTGCGCGCTGGTCACCAATCTGCAGACCATCGTCTCGCGCCGGCTGAGCCCGGCCGACATATCGGTGGTTTCGGTGACCGAGCTGATCACCGACGGCACCCGCAACGCTCTGCCCGGCCTTGCCCGCATCCTCGGCGATGCGCGCAGCTTCCGCCCCGAGGTCAGCGCCGAGATCGAGCGGCAGATGCGCATCATTACGCAGGGCACCGCTGCCGCCTACAATGTCGCGGCCGAGGTCAATTACAGCAGGGAGTTCGTGCCGCTGCGCAACGATGCCGAACTGGTCGATGCAGCATTTGCCGCCGCAAGGCAGGTCTTCGAACCCGGCAACATCGCCGTCGCTCGCGAGCCGATGACCGCCTCCGAGGATTTCGCCCGCTTCCTCGACCATGTGCCGGGCTGCTTCGTCTTCCTGGGCAATGGCGAGGGCTCGGCGCCGCTGCACAATTCCAGCTACGACTTCGACGATGAGGGGCTGTTGTTCGGCACGAATTTCCATGTCGCGCTGGTCAGGCAACGATTGGGTGGCGAGGCGGGAAGATGAAGGAGATTGCCGGGATGCTGGCCGGGACAAGCTTGTGACGGACCGGCGACCGATAGGGCAGTGCGCCTCGGTACGCTTTTAACAAAGATAATCCGCCGATGACGCAGGGGAAAGACTCAGCTAGCCTTACCTGTGCGGCGGACCTAATTATCCGCTTGGCCGGCGCTTCACTCCTCCCAAGCGGCGCCGGCCTTCTTCTCCAAAAGTCCGTCCGGGACGCCACAGCGGGTTGCGGCAGCACGCGAACCCCGCAAACGCCAAGTTCCGCCTCCGGTTGCCTCGAGAATGCATCGGGGAGCGCTGGCGAAACCGCCCTCCATCTTCGACTGCGCGCGTGGACGATTGGCAAGGGAACCAAAGGCGGTTTCCCCGGTTGGTTCTACTCCAAAGGAGTGTTGCACTATGTTCCGTCTGCTCGTCGCCGGCGCCTTCGCCTATGTCACTTATCGTATCGCCAGGAAGATGGTCGAAACCGTGCCCGATACGGTCGACCCGCTGCTATTGCCGCCGTCGAAGCATGATCGCGAGACCTTGCGGCGGCAGTCGGCCGACATGGGTGTCGATCCGCAACGCTAAAGACAGGGATGTCGCGCTTCGGCCTGTCTAGCACGAGGCCAGCCCCGCATCGATATTGCGAACAAAGCAGAAACGATGCTTGATGGGCGATGAACCTCGCCACTGCTGATTCGACCTTTCGGGACCCGACCGTCCAGCCTGCCTATCTCGCCCGGCTCAACGATGCCCAGCGCCAGGCAGTCGAGCACGGCGACGGCCAGATAGCCGGTCCGCTGCTGGTCATTGCCGGCGCCGGTTCGGGCAAGACCAACACGCTGGCGCATCGCGTCGCTCATCTGGTCGTCAAGGGGGCAGACCCGCGCCGCATCCTGCTGATGACGTTTTCGCGCCGCGCCGCGTCCGAAATGGCCAGGCGCGTCGAGCGTATCGCCGGCGAAGTGCTCGGCCGCGATGCAGCTGTCATCACCGATGCGCTGACCTGGGCGGGAACCTTTCACGGCATCGGCGCGCGGCTGCTTCGCGACTATGCGCTGGAGATCGGCCTCGACCCTGCCTTCACCATCCATGACCGCGAGGACTCCGCCGACCTGATGAATCTGGTCCGCCACGAACTCGGCTTCTCGAAGACGGAAGCGCGTTTCCCCACCAAGGGCACCTGCCTTGCCATCTATTCGCGCGCCGTCAACGCACAGGCGCCGCTCAACCAGGTGTTGGGTTCCGCCTTTCCCTGGTGCGCCGGTTGGGCCGAGCAGCTGAAACAATTGTTCGCCGGTTATGTCGAGGCCAAGCAGGCGCAAAACGTGCTCGATTACGACGATTTGCTGCTCTACTGGGCGCAGATGGCGGGGGAGCCCGAGATAGCAGCGCATCTGGGCGGGCGTTTCGATCATGTGCTGGTCGACGAATACCAGGACACTAACCGCTTGCAGGCTTCGATCCTGATGGCGCTGAAACCCGACGGCGCCGGGCTGACGGTGGTGGGCGACGATGCACAGTCGATCTATTCGTTCCGTGCCGCCGAGGTGCGCAACATCCTCGACTTCCCCAACCAGTTCGCGCAAGCCGCCGACGTCGTGATGCTGGAGCGCAATTACCGCTCGACCGAAACCATCCTGGCGGCCGCCAATGCGGTGATAGGCGAAGCCTCGGAACGCTTCACCAAGAACCTGTGGTCGGAGCGCAAGTCCACCGACAGGCCAAAACTGGTGAGCGTGCGCGACGAGGTCGAGCAGGCCAATTTCGTCTGCGATACCATCCTGGCCGAGCGCGAGGCCGGCACGGCACTGAAATCGCAGGCGGTGCTGTTTCGCGCCTCGCACCACAGCGGGCCGCTGGAGATCGAGTTGACGCGGCGCAATATTCCCTTTGTCAAGTTCGGCGGGCTAAAGTTCCTCGATGCCGCTCACGTAAAGGATGTGCTGGCGGTGCTGCGCTTTGCCGAAAACCCGCGCGACCGGGTCGCCGGCTTCCGCGTGCTGCAACTGATGCCGGGCATCGGCCCTTCGGCTGCCGCGCAGATCGTCGAGACCATGACGACGGCGCTGGACGAGGCCATGGGGCTGGCCGGCTGGCGTCCGCCGCAACGCGCCGCGGATGACTGGCCGGGCTTCGTCTCGCTCTATTCCGGCCTGCGCGCCGGCGCCAAATGGCCGGCCGACCTCGAACAGATCAGGCTGTGGTATGAGCCGCATCTGGAGCGCATCCACGAGGATGCGACGACGCGGCGCGCCGATCTCTTGCAACTTGAACAGATCGGTTCGGGCTATGCTTCGCGCGAACGCTTCCTGACAGAACTGACGCTCGATCCGCCGGACGCCACCAGCGACCAGGCCGGGCCGCCGCATCGCGACGAGGACTATCTGATCCTGTCGACCATCCATTCGGCCAAGGGCCAGGAATGGAAGAACGTCTTCGTGCTCAACACGGTCGACGGCTGTATCCCGGCCGATCTCGGCGTCGGCACCAAGGAAGACATCGAGGAGGAGCGCCGGCTGCTCTACGTGGCGATGACGCGGGCCAAGGACAATCTCAACCTGGTCATGCCGCAACGCTTCTTTCCGCACGGCCAGGCGGCGCGCGGCGACCGCCATCTCTATGCCTCGCGCACCCGCTTCATCCCGGCTTCGATCCTGGCTGCGTTCCAGCAGGTGTCCTGGCCGAGCGCACAGGCGGCACAGGGCAGGGCGGCTCGGCCGGAGGTGCGCGTCGACATCGGCGCGCGCATGCGCGGCATGTGGAAATAGCTGCGGGATAGCGCCCCATGTTGAAACCACCGGTCAGGGTCGCCATAGCGGGTGCGCTGGGCCGCATGGGCCGCGAGATGGCGTCCGCCGTGCACGGCGACGCGCGGCTGGCGCTCGCCGCCCGCTTCCACCGGCCGGGCAGTATCGGAGAAGGGCTGGTGAGCCGCGACGAGGCGCTTGCCGTGGCCGACGTGGTCATCGACTTCACCACGCCGGCTGCCTCGGCTGATCTGGCCAGCATTTGCGCCGAGCGCGGCGGGCCGGCCCTGGTCATCGGCTCAACGGGCTTCGATGCTGATGAATCGGCTGCTATCGCCGACGCCGCGAAAACAATTGCCATCGTGCGCTCCGGCAGCTTTTCGCTCGGGCTCAACATGCTGGTCGGGCTGGTCGAGCAGGCGGCGCGGGCACTCGATCCCGGTGACTGGGACGTGGAGATTGTCGAGGCGCATCATCGCCACAAGGTCGATGCGCCATCGGGAACGGCGTTGATGCTGGGGCATGCCGCAGCCGGTGGACGCGGCATCGACCTGGACACGGTCGCAAGGCGTGCACGCGACGGCGTCATCGGCTCGCGGCCGACCGGCGAGATCGGCTTTGCGGTACTGCGTGGCGGCAGCATCATCGGCGAACACAGCGTCAGATTCTGCGCCGAGGGCGAGACCTTGACCTTGTCGCATGCAGCCGGCGACCGCGTCATGTTCGCACGCGGCGCCATCGCCGCCGCGCTCTGGCTCGAGGGACGTCCGCCCGGCGAATATGACATGCGCGACGTGCTGGGCATGACCGGCCTATAGCGGCCGGTTTGTCGTCCCGGTTGGACGTACGCACCCATATCTCGTCCACCTCCGCACCGAAAAAAGAACGCTGGAGGGGTCAGGTCTCTTCAAACCGAACCGTTCGGTTCGATTTCTGTTGACGGACTGTATAGCAGATGGTGAACGCTGGCCTGGTTGTCGGCCTCGGATAGTGGGAGAAGAATCTCACTAAAGATTTGATTTCGAACAATAAAATTATGACCGCCGGGGGCCTGTGCCAAATTTCAAGGCCCGGATTCAAGCTGCGGAGGAACATCTTCGTGATTGGAATCCGCGGCAGGGCAAACCCATCTCGGGGTGGTCCGAGCGACGCGAAATTCCTCCCAAGGGCACGCCACCAGACGGACAGAACAAAGAAATACTGGAGTAACTAAAATGACCAAGATCGCTCTTACCGCCGCCGCCATCCTCGTTGCCACGGGGACTGCTTTTGCCGGCAGCGACAACTATGGCTCGGCCAACGCCAATCAGCCTGCCGTCACTGTCGACCATTCGGTCACCGCTTCGACCTCGAAGTCGACACAGACCGTCCAGGCCCCAGCGTCGCAGGGCGCTGACCGCAATCTCTTCGGCCGCTAATCGCGACTGCCGATATCAACCCAATCTTGAATTCAGGAGTAAACAAAATGACCAAGATCGCTCTTACCGCCGCCGCCATCCTCGTCGCCACGGGCACCGCTTTTGCCGGCAGCGACAACTATGGCTCTTACAATGCCAACCAGCCGGTTGCGAACCAGTCCGTGTCCAACATCGACACCACACACACCGGCTCGATCCCGAAGTCCGTAAAGACGCAGGGTGATGCCAATGCCAAGGTGCCGGCTCAGTCGGGCCAGGGCATCTGGGGTCGTTGATTTTCTGAAGTCTGCGACCACAAAGAGCGGTGGGCTTTGCCCGCCGCTCTTGTTTTATGCGTTGGGAAAATATTTCGAAATGACGAGCAGTCGGCTAAAGCTCGCCGGGCGCCGGAAAAGTGCTCCACATCCATAATTCAGGTTTCGAGTGATGCACCCGCCCTGATCCAGGGCGCCGTCTGAGACGTTTCCGAGTTGATCATCTCGATCGGATTGCCCTTGAAGATAACGCTGCCGCCATTCTGCCCGGCGCCCGGACCCATCTCGATAATCCAGTCGGCTTGTGTGATGACGTCGAGATTGTGCTCGATCACCAGCAACGTGTTGCCGCTGTCGGCCAGCCGCCCCATCAACCTGACCAGCCTTGCGACATCCGACATGTGCAACCCTGTTGTCGGCTCGTCGAGGATGAAGATGCGTCCGGTATTCTGCAACTCCGTTGCCAGCTTGATGCGCTGGCGTTCACCGCCAGAGAGACTGCTCAGGGGTTGGCCAAGCGTCATGTAGTCAAGGCCGACCTCGGCCACACGGTCGAGTGCCGGGCGGATGTCCGGCTCGTGGAAGAAGCGCTGGGCGTCTGAAACGCTCATGCTCAGCACGTCGTCGATGTTCTTGCCGCGAAGTTTGTAAGCGAGCACCGCGTCGGTGAACCGTCGGCCGTGGCAGACCTCGCAAGCGCTGACGATGGTGTCCATGAAGGCCATATCCATGCGGGTGACACCGAGCCCTTTGCACCCCGGACAGGCCCCGGCCGAGTTGGAACTGAACAAAGAGGCACCGACGCTATTGGCTTCGGCGAATAGTTTTCGGATTGGGTCGAGGACCCCTGTATAGGTCGCCGTGTTCGAGCGTATGGAGCCGCCCAGCGCACCCTGGTCGATGCATACGGCGTCGGGGTAGCGACGCGAGAACACGCCGTTGATCAGTGAACTCTTGCCCGAACCGGCAACGCCGACGACCGCAGTGAGCACCCCTTGTGGAATGTCGACGCTGACGTTCTTGAGGTTGTGGAGGTTGGCGTTGCGCAGCTTCAACCAGCCTGTCGGGGGGCGCAGCACCGCTTTCGGGTGCGGTCGGGCCTTCATGAAGCGGCCGGTTAAAGTGTCGGATCGTTCGAGATCGGCCACCTTGCCCTCGAAGACGACGCGCCCACCACTCTCGCCCGCGCCCGGACCCATATCGATGACATGGTCGGCGATGGCGATGATCTGAGGATCGTGCTCGACCACCAGCACAGTGTTGCCCTTGTCGCGGATCTCTCGTAGCAGCGCGATCATCTGGTTGACGTCGCGAGGATGCAAACCGATGCTCGGTTCATCGAACACATAGGTCAGATCGGTGAGACTGCTGCCGAGATGCCGGAGCATTTTGACGCGCTGCGATTCCCCGCCCGATAGCGTCGATGTTTGCCGGTCCATGCTGATATAGCCGAGCCCGATGCCAGTCATGTGGTCAAGTCGGGCGCAGAGCGCCGCGACGATCGGCACAGCCGCGGTCGTGGAAATTTCCGCGACAATGGGCACAAGATCGCTGGCCGGCATGGCGGCAAGGTCGGCTATGCTGTTGCCGTTGATCTTGCATGCCAGGACTTCCGGCCGCAACCGCGCCCCATGGCAATCCGGGCATAGCCCGCTGGTCACCACGCTCTCCAGCGCCTCGTTCCGGTCTGAACTCGACCGGTTGTGCAGAAAGCTGCGGTGAAAGCGCGGGATCAGCCCCTCATACATCGAACTCGCCCACCAGCCTTTGGCCGGATGCGGCGGCTTGTGTGGCTCGGCATTCAGCAAAAGCTCCCATTCCTCGGGACTGTAGTCTTCGAATTTCTTGTCGTTGTCGAAATAACCCGACAGCACATAGCGCTTCCAGCGCGCGCTGCCGACAGCGAGAAGCGGGAAGCGGATAGCGCCATCGTTGAGTGATTTCGAGCGGTCGAGCAGTGCGTCGACATCAACCGTGGTGATGGCGCCGATCCCCTCACAGCGCGGGCACATGCCGTCCGGATGGTTGAAGGAAAAGACGCTGGACAGGCCGACAAATGGTTCGCCGACCCTGGAAAACAACAGTCGCAACAGGGCTTGGATGTCGGTGGCTGTGCCGACGGTCGAGCGGGCATTGCCGCCTAGGCGCTTCTGATCAACAACGATCGCCACCGCCAGATTCTCGATCAAATCCACGTCTGGCTGTCCATAGTGCGGCAGGCGATGGCGGGCGAAGGAACTGAAGGTCTCATTGAGTTGGCGCTGCGATTCCGCCGCGATTGTATCGAATACCAGCGAGGACTTTCCCGAACCCGAGACGCCGGTGAAAACGGTGATCAGCTTTTTTGGAATGTCGATGCTGACGTTCTTGAGATTGTGCTCGCGGCTGCCGACGACACGAATGGCCTCATGACTTTGCAGTTCGTGAGACCGCCAGGCGGTTTTGCGCAGGGGAGATCCGGTCATTTCCGGCTCGCGAGTTCAGTCAGCGGGATGGCGCACGTGCGGACCGGTTCGCTCGATTATCGGCGGCCCATGTGGAAAAACTCGCTATATGCGGTCTGGTTCCCAACCAGGGCGGCTTCGCTGGAACATGCGATCGGCAACGTGCCCGACGCGTCGTTTTGCATGGGACGAAGCCGTGCGGGACAGGTCTTAGCGGAGATCCTTCGGCCTGAGGCAATGCGTCAGCCGCGCTCCGCCGAAGGCGAGATCCGTCCAGTCGGTGTCAACGGTGAAACGGGCCAGCGCCGCGGTCGGGAATTTTTCCTCAAGCCGGTTCCGAGCCGAGCCATCCGATTGCGAACCGGCAAGGCGTCGTGCGAATTCTTCCAGGCCGGGATTGTGGCCCAGCAACAGAATGGTGTTGGTTGCGGCCTTTACCTTGCGCAGCCCGGCGAGAATGTCCGCCGCCGTCGCTTCGTAGAGCGCTTCGACAAATTCGACAGGCGCCTCCATGGGCCACTCGGCCGCCACCAGCCGCCAGGTCTCACGGGTGCGCAGCGCCGGCGACACCAGCGCCAGGTCCGGCAGCCAGCCGCGCGCCGCAAGTTCGCGCCCCATCAACCGGGCTGCCCTCGATCCGCGTTCGGCCAAAGGCCGGTCGAAATCATCAAGGCCAGGGTCGTCCCAGCTGGATTTGGCGTGACGAAGCAGGAAAAGCTGTTTCATCGTCACGCTCTCGCCTCACGGCGTGATGCGCGCCAGATGCTCGAGGTCGGTTTCCTCGCGCAGCGGGTCGGGGGCCATCACCACCGAAGTGCCGTTGTCGGCATCGTCGGCGAAGTGGGCAAGCACGGTGCGGCCGGCCTCCATGCGCGCCTTGCCTTCGGCAACCAGTCCTAATGCCAGCGGATAGAGCCGGTGCTCGGCCTTCAGCACGCGGGCTGCCAAAGTATCGGCGGTGTCGCCGACCATCACCGGCACGGCCGCCTGTGCGATGATCGGACCGTCATCCATCTCGGAGGTGACGAAGTGCACGGTGCAGCCATGGATGCGGATGCCGGCGGCCAGTGCGCGCACATGGGTGTCGAGCCCCTTGAACGCCGGCAGCAGGGCAGGGTGGATGTTGATCATGCGGCCCTGCCATCTCTGGACGAAGCCGGGGGTGAGGATGCGCATATAGCCGGCCAGCGCCACGATCTCGGCGTTGAAGGCCGCGAGCGCCGCGTCTATTGCCGCGTCATGCGCCTGCTTGCTGCCATGGTCGGCACGCGAGACGATCTGCGTGGCGATGCCGCGCGCTCTGGCGATGCCGAGCCCGGCGGCGTCCGCCTTGTCGGAAATGACACCGACGATCTCGGCCGGGAACGCCGGGTCGCTGGCCGCGGCAATCAGCGCGGTCATGTTGGAGCCGCGCCCCGAGATCAGGACGACGGTGCGTTTCCTCTGCGCGTTCATAGGCCGATCGAGCCCCGATAGATGACGCCGGCGTCGCGGCGCGGCACGATGCGGCCGATCGGCGTCACCGTCTCGCCGGCCTCCTGCAGCACGGCGGCGACCTGTGCTGCCTGGCCGGACGCGACCGCCAAGATCATGCCGATGCCGCAATTGAAGGTGCGCATCATCTCTTCCGGCGCCACGCCGCCGGTCTTGGCCAGCCACGAAAACACCGCAGGAACGTCGATCGCCTCGAGATCGAGTTCGGCCGAAAAATCCTTGGGCAGCACGCGCGGGATGTTTTCCGGGAAGCCGCCGCCGGTGATATGGGCGAGCGCCTTGATACCATGCGTGTTGCGGATCGCCTTGAGAATCGACTTCACGTAGATGCGGGTCGGCTCGAGCAGCGCCTCGGCCAGAGTGGCCTCGTCGTTGAACGGCGCCGGATCGCTCCACGACAGACCGCTGACGGCGACGATGCGGCGCACCAGCGAATATCCGTTCGAGTGCAAGCCGGAGGAAGCCAGGCCCAGCAGCACGTCGCCTTCGACAATATCGTCGGTGGGCAGCAATTGGCCGCGTTCGGCGGCGCCCACCGCAAAGCCGGCGAGGTCGTAATCATTGCCGTGATACATGCCGGGCATCTCGGCCGTCTCGCCGCCGATCAGCGCGCAGCCGGCCTGGCGGCAGCCCTCGGCAATGCCGCCGACGATCGCGGCACCCTGGTCGGGATCGAGCTTGCCGGTGGCGAAATAGTCGAGGAAGAACAGCGGTTCGGCGCCTTGCACGACGATGTCGTTGACGCACATGGCGACGAGGTCGATGCCAATCGTGTCGTGCTTGCCGGCATCGATGGCGATCTTGAGCTTGGTGCCGACGCCGTCATTGGCCGCCACCAGCACCGGGTCGGTAAAGCCCGCGGCCTTGAGGTCGAACAGGCCTCCGAAACCGCCGATCTCGCCGTCGGCGCCCGGCCGCCGCGTCGCACGCACCAGCGGCTTGATCTTCTCGACCATGAGATTGCCCGCGTCGATATCGACACCGGCCTCGGCATAGGTGAGCCCGTTCTTGCGCTTGTTCACGTCGCGCTTGCTCATTTCTGGTGCCCGTTCAACAATTTTCCTTGTCGCGGGCTCTTCGCATGAACGGTTTCTGTCCGCAAGGATAACGGCCATTTCGGCCCATAAAACCGTGGACAGGGCGCGCATATAGGCGCTCGTGATTGGCGAAAGCCAAGCTGAAAGCCGCTCTCCCGTGAGGGAGATCGGCAGCTTCTCCCTTGTTGCCACCCGCCATCTTCATCATCTATCTCCGACCAAGAGGAGGTGCCAAGCATTTGACCATCCCAAACCTGATCACCATCCTGCGCCTTATCCTGGTGCCGGCGGTGGTGCTGGCGATGCTGCAGGCGCGCTGGGACTGGGCTTTTGCCGGGTTCCTCGTCGCCGGGATTTCCGACGGCGTCGACGGGTTCATCGCCCGCCGTTTCAACCAGCAGTCCACGCTCGGCGCGTATCTCGACCCGGTGGCCGACAAGCTGCTGCTGGTTTCGGTGTTCGTGGTCATGAGCTTCATCGGGCAATTGCCGCTGTGGCTTGTCGTCATCATGGTGTCGCGCGACGCATTGATCGTCTGCGCGGTGGTGTTGTCCGCCGTCATGACCCATCCGGTCGAGATGAAACCGTTGTTCGTGTCGAAGGCCAACACCGCGATCCAGATCGTGCTGGCCGCGCTTGTGCTGGGAGAACTTGCCCTTGCCGTTCACCTCGACCCGCTGAGGTCAGCCCTCATATTGCTGTCCGGGGTCTTGACCGTGGCTTCGGCCGCAGCCTATCTCGTCACTTGGCTGAGGCACATGAGCGGCTATGGCGAAGGCTCCACTCCGGACATCTGAGACAGAAGCGGCAGCGATCGAGGCCGCGGCCGCCGACATCGCCGCGTCCGCGACCTTTCGCCGGCAGATCTTCTTCTGGCTGGCCGGTGCCGCGCTGCTGGCGCTTTTCCTCTATGTTTTCAGCGCCATCCTGCTGCCCTTCGTCGCCGGCATGGTGCTGGCCTATTTCCTCGATCCCGTTGCCGACCGGCTGCAGCGGCTCGGCCTGTCCCGTTTCATGGCGACGGTGGTCATCCTCATCACCTTCCTCATCGTGCTGGTGCTGGCCTTCGTCATCCTCATTCCGGTTCTGGCCACGCAGATGGCCGATTTCGCCGGCAAATTGCCGGAATATCTGACCCGGCTGCAAAGCCTGATCACCTCGTTCGATCCGAAATGGCTGGAACAGAAGTTCGGCGTCAACGCCAACAGCTTGCGCGACGGGCTGAATTCGCTGCTGACCTCGGGCTTCGGCCTGGTCACCACCGTCTTCACCTCACTGTGGAGTTCCGGCATGGCGCTGGTCTCGGTGGTCAGCCTGTTCGTGGTGACGCCGGTGGTCGCCTTCTACATGCTGCTCGACTGGGATCGCATGGTGGCGGTCATCGACGGTTGGGTGCCGCGCGACAACGTCCAGACCGTGCGCGCCATCGCTCGTGACATCAACACCGCAACAGCCGGTTTCGTGCGCGGCCAGGGCACGCTGTGCCTGGTGCTGGGCGCCATGTATGCCACCGGGCTGACGCTGACCGGACTGAATTTCGGCATCCTCATCGGCCTGTTCGCCGGGCTGATTTCCTTCATCCCCTATGTCGGATCGCTGACCGGGCTGGTGCTGGCCGTCGGCGTCGCCTTCGTCCAGTTCTGGCCGGACTGGACGATGATCGTCGCGGTCGCGGTCGTGTTCTTCATCGGCCAGTTCATCGAGGGCAACATCCTGCAGCCGCGGCTGGTCGGCAAGAGCGTCGGCCTGCACCCGGTATGGCTGATGTTTTCGCTTTTTGCCTTCGGTGCGCTGTTCGGCTTCGTCGGCTTGTTGATCGCGGTGCCGGCTTCTGCGGCCGTCGCCGTGCTGGTGCGGTTCGCCATTGCCCGCTATCTCGAATCGCCGCTCTACAAGGGCCGCGGCGCGGCACCTGTGCCGCAGCTCCCGGCCGATCGCGGCGGCGGCCACCGCACGCAACCGCGTCGCTGAAGTGACTGCCCAGCCAACCGACCCGCCACGCCAGTTGCCGCTCGACCTCGGCCATGGCACCGGCTATTCGCGCGACGAACTCGTCGTCTCCGGCACCAACAACCAGGCGGTGGCGCTGGTCGACCGCTGGCCGGACTGGCCATCGCCGGTGGTGGTGCTGGCCGGTCCCGCGGGTTCGGGCAAGACGCATCTGGCCTCGATCTGGCGCACGCGTGCCAATGCGGTGGCGGTCGACGCCAGGCGCATCGGCGACAGCATTGCCAATCTCGGCGCGCGGCCGGCACTGATCGACGATGTCGATACCGGCGCGGTCGATGAACAGGGCCTGTTCCATCTGATCAATGCGGTGCGTGGTGCCGGCTCGCAACTGCTTCTGACGGCGCGCCGCTTTCCCTCGGCCTGGGGTGTGGGCCTGCCTGATCTTGCCTCGCGGCTGAAGGCGGCTGCGACAGTCGAAATTCATGAGCCCGACGATCTCCTGCTGGCAGGCGTCATCACAAAACTCTTCGCCGACCGTCAGATCGAGGTCGAACCGCATGTCGTGCAGTATCTGGTCCGCCGCATCGAGCGCTCGCTGGCGACAGCGATGCGCGTGGTGGAGCGGCTCGACCGGACCGCGCTCGAACGCAAGACGCCGATCACCAGGGCGCTGGCAGCCGAAACCGTCAACGCCATGGATGAAGGGCAGGGCGAATTCGAGATTTAGCTGAGAGGTCAGTCCCAGAGCCACATTCTGGCGAAATGACGGACGGCGAGGTAGACGGCAGAGTGAGCGGCGATATAGCCGGCGGCGACCAGCACAAACATTCCGATACTGACACGCCAGGAGCGGAAGACGACGGCGCCTGGGGCCTGCCTCGCCTGTCTGCGGCTTTCACGGTTGTTCCACAACGCCAGCGCGGCGCAGGCAATTGCCCACGTCACCATGAACGGAACGGTGATGCCGGCATAGGCAAAGTAGGCCGGTCCGAAAAGCGACACCCAGGCTTCCATTCCAAGCATCTGAACCCCCTGTTGCCGAACCGGCCACGGATGCACGACCGGAGCCGGAGCAAGTGACCATATGGCTGCGCCGGGCATTGGGCTATGAGGGGATGGTCGGAGTGGAGAGATTCGAACTCCCGACCCTCTGGTCCCAAACCAGATGCGCTACCAGGCTGCGCTACACTCCGAACGGTCTGTTGCCTATTCATTTCGGTGGTGCATGGCAAGTGCAAAAACCTGCGAGAGCAAAAACCTTGCCGCCGTGCGCATTGCGCAGTAATGACGGGCGAAGGGTGGCGATGCTGCCTTGCACAAGAACGAGGTGGCCATGTCCGCGCGCATTTTCAGCCCAGCCAAAACCGCGATGCAGTCCGGCAAGGCCAAGACCGGCCACTGGGTGCTGGAATTCGATCCCGAGACGCGCAAGAAGATCGATCCGCTGATGGGCTATACGACGTCGGCAGACATGAGAAGCCAGATCAGGCTTAGCTTCGACACGCGGGAAGAGGCGGTAGCCTACGCCGAAAAGCAAGGGCTCGCTTTCCGCGTCGAAGAGCCGAAAGAGACCAAGCGCCGCCAGATTTCCTATGCGGAGAATTTCCGCTATGACCGCAGGACGCCCTGGACGCATTGAACGGCGGCCAATGCCAGAATATCCAGCCGGCCCAAAGGCCGGCCAGCGGTCCCGTAGCTCAGCTGGATAGAGCACCGGCCTTCTAAGCCGATGGTCACAGGTTCGAATCCTGTCGGGATCGCCAAGCCTTTCGGTCCGTTCCGGACACATAGGTTACGGTTTATACCGGAGACATGGGCTTTCAGAGAGCGGCATCGGGCTCGTGCGCTCAAACCGCCGCCGCCAGAAGCAGCGTTACCCCCAGGACCGTCGACGCATAGATCGTCGCTAGAAGCACGATCGGCCGAGGATACTCGGCGGGTGTCGCGAGGCCGGCAAAGTCGGGATTTCGGGTTTCGGTGCCGGGCCACGGGACGTCGTCGTCGTCGTCGGCGTTGTCATTGCAAGCGCGCACAGAAAAACGCCGGGCTATATCGGCGGCGATCAGAGGATCGTCCGCCACCAATTTCGACCAGTCCGAAACAATGCCGATTTCACGTTTGAACATCGCTCGCCTCCCGTTTGCGCTCTAACAGCGATATCTAAATTATGTTCCACCGATAGTTTGACGAGGCGGACCGCTCTTGGTCACTGCGGCCTTCTGATTGACGAAAATCACGCCTGCTGCCTCCAACCCTCGACGGATGGCAGCCAGCTTGGCCGAACTCGGAATCCTTCGTCCGCTCTCGAAACTGCCAATCGTTCCTTCGCTGAGGCCGCACTTCGCGGCGAGTCGCACCTGCGACCATTTCAGCATCGCTCGTGCGGCTCTGCACTGCTGGGATGTAAGGGGCTGGATCCCTGAGACGGTGGAGCTTCGCTTGTTCACATCCTCAGATCCCTTCGCTTCGGCGGGACGTGGCTTTGCACCAGGCGCACCTTGTCCCTATCCACTGTGACCATTGTCCCGAGCGATACCGTGACCTTGTCGCCGTCGATCCGCGTAACGCCGCCGGATAATTCCATCAGCTGGCCCTTGGTCAGCCTGGTCGCCGGATCAATGACCGAATGCGGAAAATTGTAACCGGGGATCGACACGCTGACGCGGTCTTCCGTGACGCGCTTCAGCACCGTCGCCATGACCGCCACTTCGTCGCCGACCTTTATTGCCATGCGACTGATTCTGGGGCGTCATCTGCCGGCGTCAAGGATTAGCTAGGTCTGATATAGCAGAATCGCGGAATCAGCTTTCTTCATGCAGGGTCGCCCCCGACAGCGGCAAATACCGCAAGCCGTCCAACTCTGTTCGGTGATGAGGCGTTGGCGTGGCTCGGGCAGCCGCCCGGCGCCAGCGTATTATTTCGTGACTCCGCCTTTTCGGAACCTTCCTGCGCACAGCGCGTTCGGCCCGCTGTATTCGAGGACCCTCATATAAAAGTGGACAGGCGGGAGGCAAACAAGGGTGGGGAGGAGTGTTGCCATGTCGAAGCGAGAAATAGGCATATCTTCGGCTCTGGATCGGCGTATCGCCGATCTCAAGGCCAAGATGCAGGACGCCCGGATCACGGAATACGAAATGAAAACCTTTCAAAAAGTGGCTTCAGCCATGGGAGGCGACGGAGGTTCCCTGCGCCTCGATGCCGACGACCTGATCGCGGCATCCTTTGTCGTCGATGCGCTGAGTGAGTCAACGCTCAACTGACGACGCGGTCTGGTTCGCGCGCCGTTTTGCCCTTGTCCGGCCGGCAATTGGCTCACGCCTTCAAGCTCTGAAACAGGATGGCTGCTTTCAGCGGCCGTCTTGTGGCACGTTTGCGCAAGCCTCCGTCGCAAGTCACCGATCGGGGCTGGCGGGTGGATTTGATTCCGCCGCCCGACAGAAATTGGAGGGAAAGTCTTATCAATTTGTTTGGGTTGGTGCGTCATAGTAGCGACGGCTAACGGAGTTGAACGGGATGAAGCTCGATCTGTCGCCGACGAGCTGGGGCAGGGTGATCGCTGTCACGGTAGTCGGTACTGCATTCTTCATTGCCGTGGCGTTCTTCGTCGATTCCTTCAATTTCCCCTATCTTTCGCCCGAGGCCGTGTGGCGGGCGAAGATGACCGACTTGTTGCTGCCTTTGGTGCTGGGCGGCTCGTTTCTGTTTTTCCTGATGTGGAAGATTCGCCAGCTGGCCATCGCGCAGCGCGATCTCAGCATCATCGCCGCGACAGACAGCCTGACGGCGGTGCTGAACCGTGGCGCCTTCTCTATGCTGGTCGAAGCCTATCTCGAGCAGACCCGAAAGCAGGAGCAGACCCGTTCGGGGGCGCTGCTGATCATCGACGCCGACCACTTCAAGTCGATCAATGACCGCCTGGGCCATGACTGCGGCGACCAGGCGCTCAAACTGATAGCGCAGGCGATCAAAGGGCAACTGCGTGGCGGCGATATCGTCGGCCGCATCGGAGGCGAAGAATTCGGCGTGTTTCTGCCCGGCGTGGACCCCTCGCAATCCTGGGTGGTCGCCGAAAGCATCCGCCGGCGTATCAGGGAGATGGAATTCTCACCCGGCGGCAGGCCTTGTCCGCTTTCCGTCAGCATTGGCGGCACAAGCTTTACCGGTCCGATAACCTATGAGGAAATCTTCTCCGCTGCCGACAAAAGGCTTTACACGGCCAAGTCGAACGGACGCGATCAAGTCAGCTTCGATCCGGCCGGAACGTCTCCGGCGCCTCCGCCCGGGGTTGCCACCGTGCATTGATGGGTGACTCGGGACCGTCACGCAGCAGTGCTTTGGCTGCCGACATCACGCTAAAGAGATAGTTTTCTCACGCCTGAAGCGCCAGATATCGAAAATCTGTCGACTTATACGCCTTGCTTCGACCAGGAGCTTTTCCGCGGGACTCCGCTTTGGAGCGGAATTTGCGCTGGCTCTCACGAGCCGCTCCTCACTAAGAAGGCTGGTCAACCCCAAGGCCTTCTCACGAATAAGGTCATTTTGCACACACAGTGCGGGCAACAGTTGGTAGATCGCTTTGCTTGACGATGTCGGAAGCGACGGATCGAAGATAACGTGATCGGCGGGCGCATCGAGACTTCGGGCGATCAGATCGCGCGCTGCTTGCTTCGAAATGATGTACCCGGCCGCTCCGATGTGGGACCCATATAGCCTAACAACCGAAAACACCCGACTGACGCAGGTGCGCTTCATCGCGATAACGGTTTTCTTTAGGTAGGTTTCCAGCTTGACGATATCGGCGTTGGCCGGAATCCATCCATCATCGGAAAGCATTGGGCCAGCTGCTTCGGACAACAGGACATCATCCTCGAAGATCGCACCAAAGGCATCCTCACCATCTGCGATGATGGTCCAGCAAACCTTGTGGCTCATAAGGCAAGCCGCTTCCGTGGGAGTTAAACTTGGTGAAGTCGCAGCAAATTCCGGTCGATGCAACGCGTCTACGGCAGGAACCCGGTCGAACGAAACACCAACCTTCGCGAATTCAGCCGTGACATGGGCAAGTCGATCGGGAGACCGATCGAGGTTAATAACCATACATTTCATTGATGCCCCCCACAGGCTATCGGTCGATAATTACTGCCTCGACCTTGAAATAACTTGCTTAACTAAATAGCGAGACTCTGCAAGGGGTAGGCGACGCAGCTTAGGCTGCCAGTGATGTTTTTGAGCAATAGATGGACGACTTAGCACTCACCGAATGCCCCCGTATTGACGCAACCTGCGTAATGGGCGACCGATATCTCGGGCAGCTAAATACCAGCTGAAGGTAGATGTCTCTGTTCACAGCGATTTTTCAGCAGCTGCGTTAGCTCTGCTCGGCCACAAGTAAGGCCTCCGATCGCCATGTGGGCAGCACGGCAACGGCCAGATTTTCACTATCGGCAAACAGCCGGCCAAGCTAACAAAGCGCAGCGACCATGATCCATTTGTTCAACGGCTTTCAGGATCCCTTCGGCGGCAGTGACCTTGAAGCTCTGGAACTGTACCGGCTGTTGAGTGCCGATTCCGAGGTGCATCTGTGGGCAACCTCCTCCAGCGTGTCCGGCGAGTTGATGCGGAATTTCCCGATTCGCCGCGTCTCGCTGTCGAAGTGGGATGTCCCGAATGGCGGCACCTACGTCTTTCTCGGCTCGCATTGGCGCAACAAGGTGTGGCCTTACCTGATCCCGCGGCCGCGCCGGCTGATCTATGTCTTCAATACCTTTCACCCGAAAATCATCGCGCTGACGACGCGCATGCCCCGCATGCTGAACTGGCCAGACGCCGAACTGGTGCTGATTTCCGATTTTCAGAGACGGATGCTGCGGGTCGATGGCGTCGTGCATCCATCGCTGATCGATGTCGAACGTTTTTCACCCCGGCGTCTGGCTTCGGATCGTCCGTTCACCGTCGGACGCTTGAGTCGCGACGGGCCGGGCAAACATCATGCCGATGACATACCCCTCTACGAGACATTGCTGGCCGAGGGCACAGCCTTGCGGATTCAGGGCGGGGCAGGGCTCAAGGACAGCCTCATGCCGCATCCGCAACTCGAACTGTTCCCACCCGGCCGATTTTCCGCCGAAGAGTTTCTGCGGACGCTCGACGTGTTTTATTATCGCACCGGTTGGCATGTGGAGACCTTCGGTCGCGTCGTGTTGGAGGCGATGGCCTGCGGTTTGCCTGTGGTCTGCCATTCCCATGGCGGCTATTCCGACCACATAAGGCATGGCGAAAACGGTTTCTTGTTCGAGACGACTGAACAGGCGTTGCGCATCCTTGCCGATCTCAAAGCCGATCCGACATTGCGGGCGACAGTGGGAAAAAGGGCGAGGGAGTCCTTCGAACAGATCTATTCTTCCCAAGCTGTGCGACAGAGGCTGGATTTCTATTTGCGTTAGCCCGGCGTCTGAAACCGTCTGCCCGGCCGGTTTGGCATCCAGATCGACATCGCGTTAAAGGGTGAGCACCCGAATGGCCTCCGGGTGGGTGGCAGGCTTCGGCGCGGAAACAGACTGGGCAGGACTTCTATCGATGACATTGATGGGCGCGGCGGCACTGCTGATCCTGATGCTGACTTACGCCGGTGTCGCCATTGGCCGCATCCCCGGCCTGCGCCTCGACCGGGCAGGGATCGCCCTGCTCGGCGGGGCCGCGATGATCGCCATCGGCGCGCTCAGCATGGAGGATGCCTACCGGGCGATCAATTTCGACACCATCACGCTTCTGCTCGGCATGATGATCGTGGTGGCGCATCTGAAAGTGTCAGGCGCCTTTCGCGGTCTTGGCGCCATCGCCATCGAACACGCGCACGCCCCCTTCATGCTTTTGGTGATGGTGACGCTGCTGACCGGCGTGCTGTCCGCCTTCCTGGTCAACGACGCCATCTGCCTCGTCATGGCGCCGATCGTCGTCCATGTCACCCGTGTGATCAAGCGCAACCCGATCCCCTATCTGATCGCCACCGCCACCGCGTCGAATTGCGGCAGCGTCGCTACCATCACCGGCAATCCGCAAAACATGGTCATCGGCGCGCTGTCGGGCATTTCCTATCCGGCCTTTTCGGCAGCGCTGGCTCCGGTCGCCCTTTTCGGCCTCGTCGCGGTCGTTGTCATCATCCGCATCGTCTACCGGGCCGAATTCGCCCGAACGGTCCAACTGACGCCCGAGGTCTCGCGTGGCCGCATGCACAAGGGGCAGGTGCTGAAGGCGGTGGTGGTCTGCATCGGGCTGGCAATCGCCTTCTTCGCCGGTGTGCCTGTCGCCAAGGCCGCACTCATCGGCGGCGCCATCCTCTTGCTCACCCGGGCCATCAAGCCGGAACGCATCTACCGCGAGATCGACGGGCCGCTGCTGTTCATGTTCGCCGGTCTGTTCGTGGTCGTCGCCGGCGCCGAAAAGACGCTTCTTTCGCCAGACATGATCGCTTCGGCCAAGAACCTCGGGCTGGACGATGTCTGGCGCCTGTCCGGGTTCACCGCGGTGCTTTCCAACATCATGAGCAATGTCCCGGCCGTGCTGGCGCTGCGACCCTTCATACCCGGCCTGGAAAACCCCGAGCGCGCCTGGCTGGTCGTCGCCATGAGCTCGACACTGGCCGGCAATTTCACGCTGCTGGGTTCGGTCGCCAACCTGATCGTCGCCGAACAGGCACGCGCCGCCGGCACGACGCTGTCGTTCGGCGCTTTTTTCAAGGTCGGCTTGCCGCTGACGCTGATAACGCTGGCCGCCGGCACCGCATGGCTGGCGTTTGGGTTCTAATGCATGTCGCCCAAAAGTGGCCCCGGTTTTGGCGCAACGACATGCATAAAACCAAAGGCTTAAAGCGCGTCGCGTATTAGACCTGGCTGCCTGAAATTCGCGCCCGCACCAGCGTCGCCGCGGCGCGTCCGGCGGCCTCGATGTAATCGGGGTTGCGGTGGATCAGCATGATCGAAAAGCAGCCGTCGATCAAAAGCACGATCTCGCGTGCCAAGGCAGGCGGCTCACCGACGCCATGGTCCGACAAGGCGCCGGCCAGCCATGTTTCGAAATTCAGCTTGTGCCGCGCGCCGACCTTGACCGCCGGATGTCCGGGCATCGAGGCGAGTTCGGCGGCCGTGCGCAGGAAGCCGCATCCTTTCCATTTCGGGTGACGAGCGGACCTCGCCAGATTGGTGAAGATCGCCTCGACCTTGCGATCCGCGCCGCCTTCGGCGGCATCGAACCAGCCGGCCATCCGCTTCAGATTGGGTTGGTCGCGGCCATCGAGATAGGCGGCGATGAGGTCGTCCTTGCTCTTGAAATGGTAGTAGAGCGTGCGCTTGGTGAGACCCGCTTCCTCGGCGACGGCATCGACGCTGACGCGACCGATTCCTTCGGCATAGAAGAGCTTGGTCGCGGCATCGACAATGCGTTTGCGTGTAGGACTTTGCGTGTCAGGCATGAGCTTAGGTATACCGACTAGTGAATATACACAAGCGAAAAGGGGCATAGTCTTCCGGTCATCAGTATGATGAAGAAGGAAGAGCCAATGACCGATCTTGTCCTCAACGAAACCCGGGATGGGATTGCCATCCTCACCCTCAATCGGCCGGAGAAGCTCAACGCGCTGAACTATGCCCTGATCGATCGCCTGCTTGCGATCCTTGACGACATTGAAGTCGATGACAGCGTTCGTGCGGTCATTCTGACCGGAGCAGGGGAGCGGGCGTTTTCGGCCGGCGGCGACATTCACGAGTTCTCGGCCAGCGTGGCGCTTGGCGTCGATGTCGCGATGCGTGACTTCGTCATGCGCGGGCAGCGGCTGACGGCAAGACTGGAAGCGTTTCGCAAGCCCGTCATCGCTGCCGTCAACGGCATTGCCTTTGGTGGCGGCTGCGAAATCACCGAAGCGGTGCCGCTGGCCATCGCCAGTGACCGCGCTTTGTTCGCCAAGCCGGAAATCAACCTCGCAATGCCGCCGACCTTTGGTGGAACCCAACGCCTGCCGAGGCTCGCCGGGCGCAAGCGGGCGCTGGAGTTGCTGTTGACCGGTGACTGGTTTGCGCCGCCGCGGGCGCTTGAGCTGGGTCTCGTCAACGAGGTTGTGCCGCATGCCGAATTGATGCCGGCCGCGATCGGCCTGGCCAGGCGTATCCTGCGACACTCCGATCTGGCGATTGCCGGCATCCTCACGGCAGTGGCCCGCGGCCTCAACCAGAGCATCGCCGAAGGTTTGCTGGTCGAGGCCGAGCAGTTCGCCCGCATGGCCCCGACCGCTGATCTGCGCGAAGGGCTGAATGCCTGGATGGCACGCCGCGAGCCGGGCTATGACGGCTCGTGGACGCATATCGCGCGTCCCGACGAGGCCAGGCGAGCCTGAAGCGGGTCGCCTGAAAGGCCAGGCGACCAGGTCTTTGTTTTTATGCATGTCGTTCTCCCAAAACCGAGGTCACTTTTGGGCGACATGCACTCGTTGGCGTTGGATCAGGGCGTCACCACCAAACGGCCTTTCATGTTGGGGTGAAAGCGGCAGAAATAGTCGACCGGTCCCGCGGCCTTCAATGTCAGGCTTGCGGATTTCTTCGGCGGGATCATCACTTCCCAGCCGCCTTTCACGGTGGCCGTGTGGGCGAACACATCCTTGTTCACCCACTCGATCGTGTCGCCGACCTTGGCCTCGACGGTGGCTGGCGAGAACACCAGCCTGTCGATGATGACCTGGATGGTTTCCGCTCGCGCCGGAACGGTACCGACGGCCAGCGTCAACGCAATCCACAGATAGCGTTTCGGCATGCTCCCGGTCCTTACTTGAGCCTGCCGGCGACGTGCTCGGCGTGCTGCTCATGGCCCTGGAAAATCTTCAGGCCGGTTTCCAGCAGGCTCTTCAGGTCGGCATTCTGCGCCGACGGGATCAAAAGGGTTTCGAGCGCGCCGTTGACCTGCTTGTGGTAGGCGACCTCGTTATCGACATAGGCCTTGTCGAAGGCAGCGCCGTCGAGTTTGGCGAGCTTGGCCCGCTCCTCCGCCGCAGCTTTGGTCAGCGCCTGGCTGGTGGCGTTGTCTTCCGGCGTGACCTTGAGCTTCTTCACCAGATCGAGCGCCTGCACGTTCACGGCTTCGTGGTCGCGCACCATGTCGTTGGCGAAATCCACGACCTCCTTGGTCTTCGATTTTTCGATGGCCAGCTTGGCCGCTTCAACGTCGATGACCCCGGCCGTATAGGCGATGTGGGCGATCTGCGGATCGCTTGGCTTGTCGGCGGCTTGTGCGAACGGGGCGGTGCCGAGCAGCAGCAGGGCGGCGAGCGCGGCAGTGTGTCGGATGGACATGGCATCTCCTTCGCCGGACGCTGAAAATCTCGCCGGACTGTGTTTTCGGTTGACGGTCATTGGATGCTGGCCAGCGGCAAACGTTCCCGCCAAAATCAATTGAATCCGGTGAGGCTCAGCTTTCCAGCCCGAGCCGCCGCATGACCGCGCTGGTCAGTCGTTCGCAACGCCGGCCGGCGAAGGGGAAGGCATCGAGCAGCACCGGCCCGATCTGATCGTCCAGCGCCTTGCGCACGAGGGCGCGGGCGCGGTGCAGCCTTGTCTTGACGGTTTGCGCCCGCACGCCGAGGAGGTCGGCGGTCTCTTCGATGCTCAGGCCCTCGATCACTCGCGCCACGAACACCGTCCGGTAGACGTCGGGAAGGCTGTCGGTGGCCTGTTCGACCAGTTGGAGGATCTGCCTTTGCGCCATCGTCCGTTCCGGATCGTCGCTGGGGTTGAGGGGGAACCGGATGATCTCGGCTTGCGGATTTTCCGGCATTGTCACCGTTCTGCGCCTTTTGCGCAGGCGACCGAGCGCCTCGTTGATGACGATGCGCGACAGCCATGTGGCGAGCGAGGAGTCGCCGCGAAACGCATCGAGATGGGCGAAAGCCTTGACGTAGGCCTCCTGGACGATGTCCTCGGCCTCGCTGTCATTGCGCACGACGCCGCGCGCGATCCGGTAGAGCCGCTGATTGTGTGTCTTGATGATGGTGCGGAAGGCATCGCCGTCGCGCGCCAGCGCGCGGTGCACAAGCTGCATCTCGCCTGGCGCAGCGGAAGGCACGGCCGTCAACACAGCGGGCATGGCCACTTTCCTCAACCCAATCTCCGAACCAAGATCTCGATCGGGAGATTGGACGCTGTCGCCGGCAAAAGGTTCCCGAAGATTTTCTGCCGGGCCCGGCGGCCGCTACCCTACAGTGCGAGTGAAGGCTTGTCAGGCAGCCTGCAGGCGCGCCGTGGCCGCCAACAGATCGGTCTGGGTGATCAGCCCGAGAATCCGCTTGTCGTCGTCGACGATGATGACCGCGTGGCTGCGGCCGTCGGTGAGCACGGGCAGCAGACCCATGGCGGCGAAGCCGGCGGCGGCTGTTGCCGCGGGCGATATGACGGATCCGACCGTCCCGGAGGCCTGGGTGAGTTCGCGCAACCCCACGGTGCCTGCCAGCCTGTCCTCCGCATTGACGACCGGCAAGGTCCGGATGTTGTGGTCAAGCAGCAATTGGCGCGCCGCCCCGGTCGAGGTGTGAGCATCGACCGAGATGACATCGCGCGACATGATGTCCTCGCACAGAAGGGTCTTGTGCGCGCGCACCATCGCCTGCAATTCGACCTGCCGCAGCAGCCGGTCGAGATCGTTGCGATCGATATCGAACGTCTCGTCGAGTGCGCCAAGCGCGGCATCGATGTCTTCGGAGCGGAAGCCGACGCGCAGTTGCGCCGGCGGATCGCCGGTGCCGTGGCTGTTCGCCGGCGCTGCAACCGGCACATGCGGATAATTGCGCCGGGCCAGCCTGTGGAAGCCGTAGCCGAGCGCCACCAGCAGGATCGAGTTCAGCGCCACCGGCACGAATGGAAACAGGAAGCCGGCGCTGATGACGGCAGGCCCTCCCAGCACCGCGGTCAGCGCGGCCGCTCCGCCCGGCGGATGCAGGCAGCGCGTGAACGACATGGCGGCGATGGCCAGTGCCACCGCGATGCCGCTGGCAAGGGCGGTTTCGTGGATGAAATGCGCCACGATCACGCCGACCAGCGCCGATATCGTGTTGCCGCCGATGATCGACCATGGCTGTGCCAGCGGACTGGCGGGCACGGCGAACAGCAGCACCGCCGACGCCCCCATCGGCGCCACCAGCAGCGGCACATGCGGGCCGTTGCCGAGTACAAGGCTGGCGATCACGCCGGTGAGCGCAATGCCGATCGTCGCGCCGATACAGGCGACGAGACGCTCGCGCAGCGTCGCGCCGGCAAGAATGGGAACAAAAAGGCGGAAAGCCATGGGGTCGAAAACTCTGCCGGTATTCCAGGGGAAGTCGAAAATGTGCTGATCGCACCGCAATGACGCGGCATCGTTGAATTTGAAAGCCAAACTGATCCGGCAAACCGCAATTTTAGGGAATAGAATTCCGCTACGCAGCCGCCGCGGCGGTCAGGCCGCGCGAGATGTCGGCCTTCAGGTCGTCGACGTCCTCGAGGCCGATCTGCAGGCGGATCAACGGACCCTCATAGGGCGCTTTTGCAACGACGCGGTCGCCGAGCCAGACCGGTACGGCAAGGCTCTCATAGCCGCCCCAGGAATAGCCGAGGCCGAAGATCCGCAGCGCGTCGAGAAAGGCGTGCTGCTGCTTCTGGCCGCCACCGGCAAGAACGATGGAAAAGATGCCGCTGGAGCCGGAGAAATCTCGCTTCCACAGAGCGTGGTCCGGATGGCTGGGCAGGGCCGGGTGGAGCACGCGCGCCACGCCCTTCTGGCCCTCGAGCCAGGAGGCGATGGCAAGCGTACTGCGCTGATGGTGTTCGAGGCGCACGCCCATGCTGCGCAGGCCACGCAGCACCTGGTAGACGTCGTCGGGCCCGGCGCAACAGCCAAGCGTGCAGAAGCTCTCGTAAAGATGCGTCCAGCAGCTCTCATTGGCCGACACCGTGCCGAGCAGCACGTCGGAATGGCCGGCTGGGTATTTGGTCGCCGCATGGATCGAGATGTCGACGCCGTGGTCGAGCGGACGGAAATAGAGTGGCGTCGCCCACGTATTGTCCATCATGACGATGGCGCCCGCGGCGTGCGCCGCCTTGGCGATAGCCGGGATGTCCTGCACCTCGAACGTGTTGGAGGCCGGCGATTCCGTGAACACCACCTTGGTGTTGGGCTTGATCAACGCCGCGATGCCGGCGCCGACATCGGGGGCGTAATACTCGACCTCGACGCCCAGCCGCTTCAGCATCGTGTCGGCGAAATTGCGGGTCGGATGATAGACGGTATCGACGATCAGCAGATGGTCGCCGGCCGAGACGAAGGCGAGTAGCGGCACCGTCACCGCCGCAAGGCCCGACGGCACTACGATCGTGCCTGCCGAGCCTTCCAGCGCGTCTATGGCATGGGCAAGCGCATCGGTCGTCGGTGTGCCGCGCGTGCCGTAAGTGTATTTCTGGGTGCGTGCCGCCATCGAAGCCGCGTCGCGAAACAGCACGGTCGAAGCATGCACCACCGGCGGATTGACGAAGCCGAAATAGTCATGCGGATTGTTGCCCGAATGGGCAAGCCGCGTGTTGATGCCCATCCCGCCGTGCTCGCTGCCGTCTTTCGCCATTCTGCGTCGCCTTGTTTGACAAGCCGCTAGCCATAGTGCGGCGCTATGGACCGTGCAACAGCCACCGCCCGCCAGGAGGCGGACTTCGATATGCCAGTTCGTCACGGCAAAAACAGCGATGCTGGGACAGGGTATCAAACGAAAAACCCGCCTGTGCGGCGGGTTATCGGCGCAAATCAGCACCATGGACGAATATGTACCATAGCTGAGTGCAGGGAGTCAAGAAAAAATTCCTATCGCGAAAGGCGCGGCCTTTATTGACCTGCGTTCGGAGCCCTTATCTCAGCCGATCGGCCTATTGTGGGCGGCTGTGGATGGTATATGATCGTCGGCTAATGTTAATCGCCGGATTGCTTCGATCAGATGCTGCCGGATGGTTGCTGCCGGTTGACCTCTGGTCCTCCACGATCCGGATCGCGCTCACGAAGCGTGAGCGCGGCCAGGGAGGAATGCCATGCCGGACGTCAAATGGGCCATGAAGGCGAGCGAATTCATCAACTGCAACTGCGCCTATGGCTGCCCGTGCCAGTTTAACGCCATGCCGACATACGGATTCTGCCAGGCGGTCGCCGGCATGGAAATCGAGAGCGGCCATCACGGCGACACCAAGCTCGACGGGTTGCGGTTCGTCGGGATTTTCAGCTGGCCCGGCGCCATACACCAGGGCGGGGGTGAAGCCGCGGTGGTCATCGACGAGAGGGCGACGGAAGCCCAACGTGGCGCGCTGCTTCGCATATTGGGCGGTCTGGACACCGAGCCAGGTGCAACGATATTTCAGGTCTTTTCGACCACGCTGGAGAAATTCCACGATCCGATCTTCGCGCCGATCGAATTCAAGATCGACGTCGACGCGCGAACCAGTCAGCTGCATGTCGAGGGTATAACCGACGGTCGCGGCGAGCCGATCCGGAATCCGGTCACCGGCGCCGCGCACCAGGCGCGCATCGACTTGCCGCACGGCTTCGAATACGCGATCGCCGAGGTCGGGCGCGGCTGGACCAAGGCGACGGGCCCGATCAAGTTCGAACTGGCCGATACGCACAGCCATTTCGCCAATCTGCATCTTACGCAGAGCGGCATCGTGCATTGACCTGATCCAATGGGCGATACGGCCCTCGAGGCGGTGCTGAGGCGCGATCGCGCGGTCGTGATGGCCGCGCTCGTGGTGATTGCCGTGCTCGCCTGGACCTATGTGCTGTGGCTCGCCGCCACCATGGTCATGCCCGGCTCCCCCTTGCCGGATAGCGGAGGCGGCGACATGGCCGGCATGGATATGGCCGGCATGGATATGGGCGCCGCCATGGCGCCCGGCTTCCGGCCCTGGGCATTGGGCGATTTCGCCTTCACCTTCACGATGTGGGCGGTGATGATGGTCGGCATGATGACGCCGTCGGTCGCGCCGATGTTGCTGCTCTATGCCGGTGTCGGCCGCAAGGCGCGGGCGGATGGCCGGCCCATCGCTTCGACGGGATGGTTTTTTGCCGGCTATCTCGCCGTCTGGGTCGTCTTCAGCCTCCTGGCGACCGGTGCGCAATGGCTTCTCGCCCGTCTAGCCTTGCTCGATCCCTCGATGGCGACCGGCAGCGCGATCCTCGGCGGCCTCGTTCTGATCGCCGCCGGTCTCTATCAATGGACGCCGATGAAGGGCGTCTGCCTGCGCCAATGTCAGGCGCCGATCGCGTTCCTGGCCGGCCGTGGCGGATTCCGTTCCGCTCCGCTCGGCGCGCTTCGGCTTGGCATGGATCACGGCGCTTATTGCCTGGGGTGCTGCTGGGCGCTGATGGCTCTGTTGTTCGTCGGTGGCGTCATGAACGTGCTGTGGATCGCCGGCATCGCCATCCTTGTTCTGCTGGAGAAGACGGTGCCGACCGGGCAGCTGATTCCGCGCGTTTCAGGCGCGTTGATAGCCGCCATCGGGATCTGGATCGTCTTTCAAGCCCTTTGAGAACAGTCTTCGTCGGCGGTCTGTATTGGTATGCAGCCGTCAGTAAATTGTCAGATGACAATCCTGGGACCTGGTAGTTCGTCGCACGGGGAGGTCAACAACGACGAGGTATTGCCCGGGATGGATTTCGCTGCCGCGGCCCGTATTGGCCCCGCGTTGGCGTTGCATGAGATTTGCCGCCTTTATTAGCCCTGCTGGCTAAATCGCGGGCGTGTTTGTCTGTAAATCGGGCATTTGCGGCAATCGGTTTTCAAACTCTTTGGGTTTCGGTCATTTCCCTTGACCTCACAGGAATTATCGCCTTCGATGACATTTGTGAATGGGAGGCGGCGCGTCGGTTACGATGCGGGGTTTCGGGAATGGGCCGGGATGAAGCCGCGTTCACACGGGAGAAAAAAATCAGGATTTACTCCTGAAAACAGAGAAAAGGGTCTGTGGGTCATGAAACACATTGCTATCGGCATTCTAGGCGCCGCCACGCTTGGATTGATGGCGTCCGCCGCGTCGGCGGCCACGCTCGACACCGTCAAGGCGAAGGGCTTCATCCAGTGCGGCGTCTCCACCGGCCTTGCCGGCTTTTCGGCGCCGGACGACAAGGGTGACTGGCAAGGCATCGATGCGGATTTCTGCCGCGCTGTCGCGGCCGCCGTCTTTGGTGACGGCTCCAAGGTCAAGTTCACGCCGCTCAGCGCCAAGGAGCGGTTCACCGCGCTGCAGTCGGGCGAGATCGACATCCTGTCGCGCAACACCACCTGGACCATCAACCGCGATACGGCGCTTGGCCTGAACTTCATCGGCGTCACCTACTATGACGGCCAGGGTTTCATGATCAACGCCAAGAAGCTGCCGGGCGTCAATTCGGCATTGCAGCTTTCGGGCGCGGCCGTCTGCGTACAGAGCGGCACCACCACCGAGCTGAACCTCGCCGACTACTTCAAGGCCAACAAGATGGAGTACAATCCCGTCGTCTTCGAGAAGCTGGAAGAGGTCAACGCCGCCTATGATGCCGGCCGCTGCGACGTCTACACCACCGATCAGTCGGGCCTCTACGGCATCCGCCTGACGCTGGGAGCGCCGGCCGACCACGTCGTGCTGCCCGAGATCATCTCCAAGGAGCCGCTCGGACCGGCCGTTCGCCAGGGTGACGACCAGTGGTACCACATCGTCAAGTGGACCTATTTCGCGCTGCTGCAGGCTGAAGAGCTCGGCATCACCAAGGCCAATGTCGATGAGATGAAGAACTCGGCCAGCCCCGAGATCAAGCGCGTGCTCGGCCAGGAAGCCGATACCAAGATCGGTACCGATCTCGGCGTCTCCAATGACTGGGTGGTCAACATCGTCAAGGCCGTCGGCAATTATGGCGAAATGTTCGAGCGCAATGTCGGCTCGGGCAGCCCGCTGAAGATCGCGCGCGGCATCAACGCGCTGTGGACCAAGGGCGGCCTGCAATACGCGCCGCCGATCCGCTGATCGAAATGTGATCCGGGAGGCAGATCATCTGCCTCCCGGTTTCTCTTTCCAGGGACGGTCGAATGGCATCGCAGGAAGTACTTCGCGAGGAGCCCAGCCGCGGTTCCTTCATCAACGATCCGAAAATCCGGGGCATATTCTTCCAGGTGCTGGTCGTCGTGCTGCTGGTGGCGGGCGTCTGGTGGATTGCCCACAACGTCATCGACAATCTGACGCGGCTGCGCATCGCTTCAGGCTTCGGCTTCCTCAAGGGCCGCGCCGGCTTCGACATCAGCGAGAGCGCGATCGCCTATTCATCGGATTCGACCTATGGCCGCGCCATTCTGGTCGGCCTCATCAATACCTTGATCGTCGCCATCGTCGGCATCATCACCGCGACAATCATCGGCTTCGTCATCGGCATCGGCCGGCTCTCGCAGAACTGGCTGATCAGGAAGATCTGCACGGTCTATGTCGAGGTTTTCCGCAACATCCCGCCGCTGCTGGTCATCTTCTTCTGGTATTCCGGCGTGCTGGCCGTGCTGCCGGCGCCGCGCGACAGCATCGGTTTGCCGTTCGGCTCCTTCCTCAACCAGCGCGGTTTCTATTTTCCACGCGCCGTGTGGGGCGACGGCTCATGGCTGATCTTCGTCGCCCTGCTCGTCGGCATCGCCATGGCGTGGTTCGTCGCGCGCAAGGCGCGGCAACGGCAGATGGCGACCGGCCAGCAATTTCCAGTGTTTTGGACATCCGCGGCGCTGATCGTCGGGCTTCCGCTGCTCGCCTATGCGCTGAGCGGCTTTCCCCTGAGCTTCGACTACCCGAAGCAGTCGACTTTCAACCTGACCGGCGGCTTCCAGGTCCGGCCGGAGTTCCTGTCGCTTTATCTGGCGCTGTCCTGCTATACCGCCGCCTTCATCGCCGAGATCGTGCGCGCCGGCATCAGGGGTGTCAGCGCGGGCCAGACGGAAGCTGCTGGTGCGTTGGGCTTGCGGTCCGGATCGATCCTGCGGCTGGTCGTCGTGCCGCAGGCCATGCGCATCGTCATTCCGCCGCTGACCAGCCAGTATCTCAACCTGACCAAGAACTCCTCGCTGGCCATCGCCATCGGCTATCCGGACCTGACGGCGACCGCCGGTACGGTGCTGAACCAGACCGGCCAGGCCGTCGAGGGCGTGGTGATCATGATGGTGATCTACCTCGCCATCAGCCTGCTGACCTCGCTTGTGATGAACTGGTTCAACGCCAAGATGGCACTGGTGGAGAGGTGAGGTAAGGACATGCAAGAACATGATATGTCCTGGGTGCGAACCGAAATGGTGCTGGCGCAGCCGGCGCCCGCCAGCGTCACCGGCCTCGGCGCGTGGGTGCGCAAGAACCTGATCGCTTCTGCCGGCGACACCATCTTGACAATCGTCGGCATCGCCCTGGTGGCGATGATCCTGCCGCAAATCATCAATTGGGCGTTCATCAACGCCGTGTGGACGGGACCGGACCGAACCGTATGCGCCACGGTGGCGCAAGGAGGCATCCAGCCGGATGGCTGGACCGGCGCCTGCTGGGCTTTCGTCAACGCCAAATTCGGCCAGTTCATGCTCGGCCGCTATCCCATCGAGGAGCGCTGGCGGCCGATCCTGGTCGCTATCCTGTTCGTGGCGCTGCTGGTGCCGATGCTTATCCCGAAGGTGCCGCGCAAAGGGCTGAATGCGGTTCTGCTGTTCTTCGTGCTGCCGATCGTCGCCTTCGTCCTGCTGGTCGGCGGCATGTTCGGCCTGCCGCATGTCGAGACCTCGCTTTGGGGTGGGCTCTTGGTAACGCTCAGCCTGTCCTTCGTCGGCATTGCCGTGTCGCTGCCGCTCGGCATCGTGCTGGCGCTCGGCCGCCGTTCCAAGATGCCGATCATCAAGACGCTGTGCGTCGTCTTCATCGAGACGGTGCGCGGCATCCCGCTGATCACCGTGCTGTTCTTCGCCAGCGTCATGCTGCCGCTGTTCCTGCCGGAGGGTGTGTCGTTCGACAAGTTCCTGCGCGCGCTGATCGGCGTGTCGCTGTTTGCCGCGGCCTATATGGCCGAAGTGGTGCGCGGCGGCCTGCAGGCGATCCCCAAGGGCCAGTATGAAGGTGCCGATTCGCTCGGCCTCGGCTATTGGCAGAAGATGTATTTCATCGTCATGCCGCAGGCGCTGAAATTGGTCATCCCGGGCATCGTCAACACCTTCATCGGCATGTTCAAGGACACCAGCCTGGTCATCATCATCTCGATGTTCGACCTGCTCGGCATCGTCAAACAGAATTTCTCCGATGCAAACTGGGCGACCGCGCAGACGGCGAGGTCCGGCCTGATCTTCGCGGCCTTCGTCTTCTGGCTGTTCTGCTTCGGCATGTCGCGCTATTCAATGTACACCGAACGCCGGCTCGACACCGGCCACAAACGCTGATGCATGTCGCCCAAAAGTGTATAGCGGTTTTGGGATAACGACATGCATCACTACCAACGACAAAAGAACAAGGGGATCCCTGTCATGGCCACCGAAAATGCCGTCAGCGCCGAAGAGATCAAGGTCAACGCCGCCAAGATGCAGATTTCGACGACCGATGTCGCCATCGACATCATCGCCATGCACAAATGGTACGGCGAGTTCCATGTGCTGAAGGACATCAACCTGAAAGTGATGCGCGGCGAGCGTATCGTCATCTGCGGCCCCTCCGGCTCCGGCAAATCGACCATGATCCGCTGCATCAACCGTCTGGAGGAGCACCAGAAGGGCAAGATCATCGTCGACGGCAAGGAACTGACCAACGATCTCAAGAAGATCGACGAGGTGCGCCGCGAGGTCGGCATGGTGTTCCAGCACTTCAACCTGTTCCCGCACCTGACCATCCTGGAGAACTGCACGCTGGCGCCGATCTGGGTGCGCAAGACGCCGAAGAAGCAGGCCGAGGAAATCGCCATGCATTTCCTCAAGCGCGTCAAGATCCCGGAACAGGCCAACAAATATCCCGGCCAGCTTTCCGGTGGCCAGCAGCAGCGTGTGGCGATCGCCCGCTCGCTGTGCATGAACCCGCGCATCATGCTGTTCGATGAGCCGACCTCGGCGCTCGATCCGGAGATGATCAAGGAAGTGCTGGAGACCATGGTCGGCCTTGCCGAGGAAGGCATGACCATGCTGTGCGTCACCCACGAGATGGGCTTCGCCCGCAAGGTCGCCAACCGGGTGATCTTCATGGACCAGGGCCAGATCGTCGAGCAGAACACGCCGGCCGAGTTCTTCGACCATCCGCGCCACGAGCGCACGAAGCTGTTCCTGTCGCAGATCCTGCACTAGGCCTCGACGGCCACGAAGAGCCCGGCTGAAACACTGCCGGGCTCTTTTGCGTATGGGAGAACAGGCGGGCGTTCGTGTCGCCGGAGTGCGTTTGCAGGGCCGCCTTTCAATGAAAAGACTGGGACGTTTTCTGGGTCTTCTGTTGGTTCTCGTCGCACTCGCCGTGACGACGGGCACCCTCGTGCCACGGCCGCTGTGGCCGGCCGCCGCCGCCGTGCCAGCCGCGACACGCCACATCCTGGTGCTGAACAATCCGATCCACACCGATATCGCCATCCCGGTCGATGACGCCGTGCGCCGGCGTTTCCATTTCCTGGTCGACGCGGGCATACCGGCCGACAGGCCGGAGGTCCGCTACATCGTCTTCGGCTGGGGCGGCCGCGCCTTCTACCTGGAGACGCCGACATGGTCCGAGCTGAAGGCGGTGCCGGTGATGAAGGCACTGACACTCGACGCGTCGGTCATGCATGTCGATGTCGCCGGTGACATCGTCGAACCGCGCGCTGATATCGCGGGGTTCGACATCGGCGAGGACCGGTTCGCGGCGTTGCTCGATTTCATCGATGCCAGTTTCCAGCGGGGACCGGAAGGCCCGATCCTCGTTCCGGACGCAGCCTATTCCAGGTTCGACGGCTTCTACGAAGCCAATGGCCATTTCAACGCACTGGTCGGCTGCAACACCTGGACGGCGGCGGCCTTGCGCATCGCCGGCCTGCGCACCGGCTGGTGGAACCCGCTGCCTGCATCGCTCGGGCTATCGATGCGGCTGTATAATTAGCTGTCTCGTCTTGTCGCGTTTCGCCAATGCGAGACGCCTCATTCCTTCGCGCCCCCCTCTGTCCTGCCGGACATCTCCCCCACGAGGGGGGAGATTGGCGGTTCGGCGCCCCGCTCTTTCCTGCGGCCCTGCAACGTTCGAGATTGGTGAAATCGGCGGTGCCGGCCGATCTCCCCCCAAGTGGGGGAGATGTCCGGCAGGACAGAGGGGGGCGCTGTCCCGCCAGCCTGTCAGGCTTTCAACGCCTGACAGCAGCCTCAACTGCCCGCCACCCATAGAGCCAATCCAGATCCGCCGCGAGCTTTTCCGAGCGCACCTTCAGGAACACATTGCGCGCAATCGCCACCGGACCCGAGGCATGCCAGGCCAGCCGGTTGACAGCGCCGCGTCGGGCGACCTGCGCGACACGCGGTCGCCGTGACTGCTCCCAAACCGCAAGCGCGGCCAAGGGGTTAGTGGGGGAGGCGTAGACGGCCTCGGCAAGCGTCGCCGCATCCTCGATCGCCATGGCCGCGCCTTGCGCCGCGAACGGGGTCATCGCATGCGCGGCGTCGCCGATCAGCGCGATGCCGTTCGGCGTTGTCCAGGGCTGTTGCGGGTCAACAGTGTGGATCGGCCATGCGGTCCATGGGCCGGCCTGCTCGACCAGGCGGGCAAGTTCTGCCGCGGTGCCGCGCAGGGCTCGGGTCAGGATCCCGGCGTCGGCGTTGCCGGACCAGCCTTCGGCAATGCGGTCGCCCCTGGTGAAGGCCGCGAGATTGAAGGCCGCACCCTTGCTGACGGGATAGGCGACCATATGGAAGCCGGGATGCAGGAAGGTGGTGACGCAGTCCCTGGCGCCGATGGCTGCAAAGCTCCGGCCGGCGGCACTGTCGGCCGCGACGGTGGCGCGCCAGGCCAGTTCGCCGGAGAAACGGCTCGTTGCGAGGGTCGCTCCCTTGGCCGAGCGGGCAAGCCTGCGCACCGACGACCAGACGCCATCGGCCCCAACCAGCAGGAGGCCCTCCGCCTCGACGGTTTTGCCATTGATCTCGGCCGTCGCGGTGATGCCATCCGGGCCGGTGTCAACGTCGCCGATGCGGGCGCCGGTGGTGAGATGGATATCCGGCATCTCGGCAACGCGCGCGGTCAGTGCGCTCTGCAGATCGGCCCTGTGCGCCACGAGATAGGGCGCCTGCCAGCGCGTTTCGGCGGCTTGCCCCAGCGGCACGCGCGCCAGTTCGCGCAAGGTCGCGGCCTCCTTCAACACCACGGCTTCCGGCCGCACCGCTGCCGGCAGCAGCTTGTCGAGTACGCCAAGCTGGCGAAGGATACGTGTCGCGTTGGGAGAGAGCTGGATGCCGGCGCCGGCAGCTTCCAGGCGCTGCGCCTGTTCGAACACCCGAACAGGGTAGCCGCGTTCGGCGAATGCAAGCGCTGCGGTCAATCCGGCGACACCCGCCCCGGCGATGACAATTTGCCGGGATCGCGTGTCGGTCATCGGGCTGGTCGCGAAAGACTCAGGCGGCCTGATCGATGTAGATGCAGCCGGCCGGCAGCGTCTCGGTCGCCTTCAGCTTCGGAGAATAGCGGTAGAGCGTCGAGCAATAGGGGCAGACTTTTTCGTTGTCGTCGCCCATGTCCAGAAACACATGCGGGTGGTCGAAAGGCGGATTGGCGCCCGTGCACATGAATTCCTTCACGCCGATGTCGATTGCCTGATAGCCCGCATCGTTCTGAAAATGGGGAATGGAACCGCCTGCCATCGTCGTCTCCTTAACGCAGTCTCGTCTGCATCTGGATCATATCAGGCCTCTTTGCAAGTTCGATGAAATGAAACTGTCGCAAAAGCCTGTCAGAGGATAAGTTAAGCCGGTTAACGCATGGCCCCGAAGACCGACATCGGTTTTCGGCAAGGACCATGCGTCGCCTTGGAGTGGCAGAGCGTCCTTTGCGCGTCCTGAATGACGCACGACGCTTTAGCCTGGCTGACGGTGTGGAAGAGCGGGAATCATGAACGAACTAAAGCCGGTGCAGAACGAATTCGTTGATGTCGAGGTGGCTCGCCCGGAGGGCGGCAATCCGGACCGGTTTGTCAACCGCGAGTTTTCCTGGCTGCAGTTCAACCGGCGCGTCCTCGAGGAGTCGCTGAACCTCAATCATCCGCTGCTGGAGCGCGTCCGCTTCCTGTCGATCTCGGCCGCCAACCTCGACGAGTTCTTCATGGTCCGTGTTGCCGGTCTTGCCGGCCAGGTGCGCGAGGGCATCACGCTGAAGAGCCCTGACGGACGCACCCCCGAACAGCAGCTCGAACAGCTGCTGCGTGAGGTCGAGCGGCTGCAGGAAGACCAGCAGAAGAGCCTTTCGGCGCTTACCGTGCTGCTCAACAAGGAAGGCATCGAGAGCATCACCCGCGATGCGCTGACCAAGGACGAGAAAATCTGGCTGGAAGACCATTTCCAGGAACAGGTTTTCCCGGTGCTCACCCCGCTGTCGATCGATCCGGCGCACCCGTTCCCGTTCATTCCCAATCTCGGCTTCTCGATGGCGCTGCAATTGCGCCATCGCAAGAATGGTGAGGAGATGAGCGCGCTGCTGCGCCTGCCGGTGGCGCTGAAGCGCTTCATCCGCCTGCCAGACCGCAAGCATCATGTCCGCTTCATCCCGCTGGAAGAGGCGGTCGGCCTCTATATCGGCAAGCTCTTCCCCGGCTATGAGGTCAAGGGCTCCGGCACGTTTCGCATCATTCGCGATAGCGATATCGAGGTCGAGGAGGAGTCCGAGGACCTCGTGCGCCTGTTCGAAACGGCGCTGAAGCGGCGGCGGCGCGGTTCGGTGATCCGCATCGAATTCGACAGGCTGATGCCTGGCGAATTGCGCGACTTCGTGGCAGGCGAGCTTGGCGTGTCGTCGAGCCGCATCAGCGTGCTCACCGGGCCGCTGGCGCTCAGCCAGATTTCCGAGATCGTCGCCGTCCCTCGCGACGACCTGAAATTCATGCCCTACAATCCGCGTTTTCCCGAGCGTATCCGCGAGCATGGCGGCGATTGTTTCGCCGCCATCCGCGAGAAGGACATCGTCGTCCATCACCCCTACGAATCGTTTGACGTCGTGGTGCAGTTCCTGCGCCAGGCGATGGCCGATCCGGAAGTGGTGGCGATCAAGCAGACGCTTTACCGCACCTCCAATGACAGCCCGATCGTGCGTGCGCTGGTCGACGCGGCCGAGGCCGGCAAGTCGGTCACCGCGCTGGTCGAGCTCAAGGCGCGTTTCGACGAAGAAGCCAACATTCGCTGGGCGCGCGACCTGGAGCGTGCCGGCGTGCAGGTCGTGTTCGGCTTTCTCGAGCTGAAAACCCATTCGAAAATGTCGCTGGTGGTGCGGCGCGAGGACGGCAAGCTGCGCAACTACGTGCACCTCGGCACCGGCAACTACCATCCGGTAACGGCGCGCATCTACACTGACCTGTCCTTCTTCACCACCGATCCGACGATTGCCCGCGATGTCGCCCAGCTCTTCAATTTCATTACCGGCTATGCCGAGCCGACGGACGAAATGCGGCTGGCGATCTCGCCGTTCACGCTGAGAAGCCGCATCCTCAAGCACATTGCCGACGAGATTGCCTACGCGGTGCAGGGGAAACCGGCGCGCATCTGGATGAAGATGAACGCACTCGTCGATCCGATCATCATCGACGCGCTCTACGATGCCAGCCGCGCCGGCGTCGAGATCGACCTTGTCGTGCGCGGCATCTGCTGCCTGCGGCCGCAGGTTCCGGGCCTGTCGGAAAACATCCGCGTAAAATCAATCGTCGGCCGTTTTCTCGAGCACAGCCGCATCTATTGTTTCGGCAACGGTCACGGCCTGCCGTCGGACGAAGCGATCGTCTACATCTCCTCGGCCGATCTGATGCCGCGCAATCTCGACCGCCGCGTCGAAACCATGGTGCCGATCACGAATCCAACTGTGCACGAACAGATCCTTGGCCAGATCATGCTGGGCAACATCATGGACAATCAGCAAAGTTTCGACGTATTGGCTGATGGAACCTCCCGGCGCGTCGTGCTGGAGGAGGGCGAGGAACCGTTCAACGCGCAGGAATATTTCATGACCAATCCGAGCCTGTCGGGACGGGGTGACGCGCTGAAGTCGCATGCGCCCAAGCGCATTGCGCAGTTCAAGCGCCGCAAGAAGAACGCTGCAGCGTCCGGCTGATGCTGTCTGATTCCCAGGGCCGGCTGCAGGACCGCCGACCGCTGTCCATCATCGACATCGGATCGAACTCGATCCGCCTCGTCGTCTATGAGGGGCTGGCGCGCTCGCCGACCATGCTGTTCAACGAAAAGATGCTGGCCGGTCTCGGCCGGGGCATCGTTTCGACCGGCAAGCTCGACCCCGAGGCGGTGACGCGCTCGATGGAAGAGTTCCGTCGCTTTCGCGCGCTTTCCGACCAAGCCGGCGCCGAGCAGATGTATGTGCTGGCCACCGCCGCGGCCCGCGAGGCGGTCAATGGCCCTGATTTCATTCACCGCGCCGAGGAGGTGCTGAAGACTGAGATCCGTGTCATCAGCGGCCGTCAGGAAGCGTATTATTCGGCGCTCGGCGTCATTTCCGGCTTCCATCCGGCCGACGGGATCGCCGGCGATCTGGGCGGCGGCAGCCTCGAACTGGTCGACGTCGCCGGCGAAGCGATCGGCGACGGCATCACGCTGCCGCTGGGCGGCTTGCGCCTGCAGGACATGGCGAAGAACTCGCTGACCCAGGCGGCGAAGATCGCGCGTGACGAACTGGCGAAGGCCAAGCTGTTGAAAGGCGGGCAGGGCAGGCCTTTCTACGCCGTTGGCGGCACCTGGCGAAATCTCGCCCGGCTGCACATGGAAATGACCAACTATCCGCTTGGCGTCATGCACCATTACGAGATCTCGGCCGAAAGCGCGGCGAATTTCCTCAAGCAGGTGGCCAAGGCCGAGATCGAGAAGGTCAAGGGCATCGAAGGCGTTTCCAAGAACCGCCGTTCGCTGCTGCCCTATGGCGCCGTCGTGCTGCAGGAGATCATGGCGGCGATGCAGCCGTCGAAGATCGTCGTCTCGGCGCTCGGCGTGCGCGAAGGCTTTCTCTATTCGCTGCTCGACGAGGCGGAGCAGAAGGCCGATCCGCTGATTTCGGCCTCGGAGGAGCTTGCACGCCTGCGCTCGCGCTCCGTCACCCATGCGCATGAACTTGTCGACTGGACCGCCAAGACGTTTGCCGCTTTCGGCATCGACGAGACCGAAGACGAGGCGCGCTACCGCCACGCGGCCGCATTGCTGGCCGATATCGGCTGGCGCGCACACCCCGAATATCGCGGCAAGCAATCGCTCAACATCATTGCGCACGCCTCCTTCTTCGGCGTCGACCATCCCGGCCGTGCCTTCCTGGCCATGGCCAACGCCTATCGTCACGACGGCATCTTCAACGAAGCCATCGCCCCCGAGATCAAGGCGCTGGCGCCGCCGCGTTATCTGGAGCGGGCGCGCGTGCTCGCCGCGATGATGCGCGTCGTCTACCTGCTGACGGCGTCGATGCCGGGCATCATGCCCAGGCTGAAATGGGAACAGCGCGCCAACGGCGTGCTGGCGCTGGTCTTGCCGGCATCGCTGGCCGATCTCTATGGCGAGCGGCCGGCCGGGCGCCTGGCGCAACTGGCAAGGATCACCAACCGCCGTCTGGTGCTGGCTGTCGAGGGTGGGCCCAGCATGTCGGTGAAGTAGGGCGTGTCGGTCAAGTAGGCGTTACGCCGAACCACGCCCGTCGACGCAGGGCCATGGACTCTTGCGAAGAGGACCCCCACCCTAGCCCTCCCCACAAGGGGGAGGGAACGCTGCCGCGTGCCTCTAATTCTTCTTTGGCGCCGAAAAGACAGGCGATTCGCCTAGGTCGGCCAACGGAAGTCTCCCTCCCCTTGTGGGGAGGGGTTAGGGGCGGGTGTCCGTGCCGGGCAGACATCTCAGGAATTCCACATGCGATAGCCCCGTCCATCGACCGACCAGGCTCCCGCACCGGCCGTCGCCAGCGCAACAGATCCGCCTGATATCGCAATGTCCTTCATCAGCATCTGCTGGTGCAGGAAGGCTAGCATCGCGTCGCCGCCGCCCTGGCCATAGTGGCCGATGAAGCCGGCGGCAATGCAGAAGGCGGCGAGTAGCAGCGCCGCGATCCCGGTCTGGAAACCGACCAGGATGAGCAGCCCGGCGATCACTTCGAACAGTCCCGTGCCCCAGGCCGCAAGTGTCGGGAGCGGCAGGCCGAGGTTGGCGAAATAGCCTGTGGTGCCGGCTATGTCGCTCAATGCATGGATACCGGAGGGCACGAACAGGGCGGCGAGCAGCAGCCGGGAGAGCAGGAGCAGCGCGTTGCGAGGCATGTTCACCTCCCTTATCGGCCGCAGGCCGGCCTCCCGATAGCCCCGATCCTATCAGAAAACCCCGGCCGACAGATCGGCGGGCATGTAACAACAACGAAAAAGCGGCACGGAAAATTCCGCGCCGCTTTTTGTTCGGCTATTGCCAGTTTTTGGCTCAGCCGCGCTTGGCGTCGATCGAATAGGCGCCGGCGCCCGAGGAAGCCAGCACGAGGAAGCCGCCCGCAATGGCGAGGTTCTTGAGAAACTGGATCATCTGCATCTGGTCGGCCCAACCGGTATGGGCGACCAAACCGGTGGCGACGGTGAAGATCGCCAGCACCCAGGCAACAATCCGGGTCTTGAAGCCGACGAGGATGGCGAGGCCGCCGAGAAGCTCGATCAGGCCGACGACAATGGCCGTTACGGTCGGCAAGGGCAGGCCGAGGGCACCGAAATAGCCCGCCGTGCCGGCGATGGCGGTCAGCTTGCCGAAGCCTGAAAGCAGGAAGATGACGGCAAGCAGGACGCGGCCGAGGAGGATGGTGGTCGAGGCATTGGATGCGCCGGAACCGGCGACTGAAGTGTTGATGGACATTGTGGCTCTCCGGGATGGGTTGATACCGGGGAGATAGAGCAAGCCGACTGTTCACCAAAGCCACCAGACTGGCGACACATTGTTCACAGTACTTACGTTTCCGTGATCGGGCGGCCTGCGCAAAATTCGCTTCGGGTCACGTCGTGACGGAAGTAAATTCTCCCGTCACGAAATACCGGGCTTTTGGTTGACGCAATTCCGGACCGAAAACCGCAAGACACTTTTCCTGGAATTGACTACCCCGGATGCGTCATGTCCTCCGGCCGCACCAGCCGGTCGTAATCGGCTTCGCTGACCAGCCCGGTGGCGAGCGCTTCCTCGCGCAGCGTGGTGCCCTTCTTGTGCGCGGTCTTGGCGATCTTGGCGGCATTGTCGTAGCCGATGGTCGGCGCCAGCGCCGTCACCAGCATCAGCGAGCGGTCGAGGGCCGCCTTGATGTTGTCTTCGCGGGCCTCGATGCCGACGACGCAATTGTCGGTGAAGGAGACAGAGGCGTCGGCGAGCAGCTGCACCGACTGCAGGAAATTATAGGCCATCAGCGGGTTGTAGACGTTGAGCTCGAAATGGCCCTGACTGCCGGCGAAGGTGAGCGCCGCATTGTTGCCGAACACCTGCACGCAGACCTGCGTCAGCGCCTCGCATTGGGTCGGGTTGACCTTGCCCGGCATGATCGACGAGCCCGGCTCGTTTTCCGGCAGCGACAGCTCACCGAGGCCCGAACGCGGGCCGGAACCGAGGAAACGGATGTCGTTGGCGATCTTGAACAGTGCGGCGGCCGCCGCATTGATGGCGCCGTGCGAAAACACCATGGAATCATGGGCCGCCAGCGCCTCGAATTTGTTCGGCGCGGTGACGAAGGCGATGCCCGTAATGCTGGCGATGCGATCCGCCACCCTTTCGGCGAAGCCGACCGGCGCGTTGAGGCCGGTGCCGACGGCGGTGCCGCCCTGCGCCAGCTCCTGCAGGCCGGGCAATGTCAGCTCGATGCGCTTGATCGACGAGGCGACCTGCGCTGCATAGCCCGAAAACTCCTGGCCAAGCGTTAGCGGGGTGGCGTCCTGTGTGTGCGTGCGGCCGATCTTGATGATGTGATTGAACTCTCTGCTCTTGGCGGCGAGCGCCTTGTGCAGATGCTTCAGCGCCGGCAACAGATCGTGCACGATGCGTTCGGCGCAGGCGATGTGCATGGCCGTCGGATAGGTGTCGTTCGACGACTGGCTCATATTGACGTGATCGTTGGGATGCACCGGCTTCTTAGAGCCCATGACGCCGCCCAGCATCTCGATCGCCCGGTTGGAGATCACCTCATTGGCGTTCATGTTGGACTGCGTGCCCGAGCCGGTCTGCCAGACCACCAGCGGGAAATGGTCGTCGAGCTTGCCGTCGATGACCTCTTGCGCCGCCGCGACAATCGTCTTGCCGATCGAAGGATCAAGCCGCTTGAGCTCCATGTTGGCTTCGGCTGCCGCCCGCTTGACGATGCCCAGCGCGCGCACGATCGACGCCGGCTGCTTCTCCCAGCCGATCTTGAAATTGCCGAGCGAACGCTGCGCCTGCGCGCCCCAGTACCGGTCGGCGGCAACTTCGATGGGACCGAACGTGTCGGTTTCGGTTCTGGTATTTGCAGCGGTCACGGGTCTCTCCTTGTCGAAGTCGGCAACGGCGTATCGCGTTGCACAAACGGCTTCAAGCGGAGATTGCGGGCGGCAAGTATGCAAATCGGTTGAAGGTGATCTCCCCCCTCGAGGGGGAGATGTCGCCGAAGGCGACAGAGGGGGTCGGTTCGACCGGGCGTGACCTCTTATCGCCGCCGGAAGAGGCTGGCGCTCCACGCCTGCTGCCATCTCCCTCAAAGGCGGGGGATTCTTGCGAAGGAGGACCCCCACCCTAACTTGCCGGGGCGAGACCCGTGGCTCGCCCCGGCAAGTTAGGGGTGGGGGTTCGTGCCGGGCAGACATCTCAGGAATACCATATTCGATAGGCCAGCCGAGGCCGGTTACGCGCCGGTGGTCGCAAGCTCCCGCAGGGCCAGCCGGCCCGCGACATAATTCTTGACCTGGCGGACGGCCTGTTCGCGCGAGACGCTGCCCGGTTGCAGGCCGAGCCGCAGCCAAAGCCCGTCGATCAGCGCCGTGACGCCAAGCGCGATGTCGTCGGCATCCGCCGGCGAGGCGAGGCCGTGCAGGCCCGACAACAGGTTCGAGCGCATGCGCGCATGGATCACCCGCTGGATACGGGCCATCTTCTCGTCGCGCGGCACCTCGGCGCAGAGCGACAGCCAGGCATGGCACAGAGGCGGCTGGAACAGATGCTCTTCGAAATTACCCTCGATCACCGCATCCATGCGCTCCATCGGCGTACGCGCCCGGCGAAGCCGCGCGATCACCGCCTGGCACAGGACGGCATTGGCTTCGCGCATCGCGTGCTCGAACAGTTCCTGCTTGTTGCGGAAATAGTGCAGCACGATGCCTTTGGAGGCACCTGCCTGGGCGGCCACTTTCTCCAGGGTCGCGCCGGCAATGCCTTCGCGCTCCAGAACCACGAAAGCCGCCTGCCGTAGCTCCTTGCGGCGTATCTCACTGAGACGCTTGAGTTTCACGGGATCGGTCCATGCATCGCGAATCCACGTTGACATTTTCGTCCGCTCAGATCAAGAATTGACCCATGGGACAATAAAAAGACCAAGTGGTCAATTTCACGAATGAGGAGAACCGAAATGTTGCGCATCCTTGCAAACGGCGTCTGTTTGGCCGCCCTCATGTTGGCCTCTCATGCGGCTCAGGCGGCCGAGGGCCAAGAGTGCAGGACGGTCCGTATGGCCGAACCCGGCTGGAACGACCTTGCCTTCACCACGGGGGTCGCCAACGTCCTGTTGGAGGCGCTCGGCTATCAGCCGCAAAGCCAGGTGCTCGGCATCAACGTCATCTACGAGGGCATGAAGAACAGGGATCTCGACCTGTTCCTGGGCTACTGGGATCCGGCCATGGTCACCTATTACGAGCCCTACAAGCAGGACGGCTCTGTCGAGAATGTGCGCGTCAATCTCGTGGGCGCCAAATACACCTTCGCCGTCCCGACCTACGCCTGGGACGCCGGCGTCAAGGACATTTCCGATCTGCACAAATTCGCCGACAAGTTCGGCAAGAAAATGTACGGCATCGAGCCCGGTTCAAACCAGTTGATGATGGACGCCATCGCCGATCCCGCCTTTGGCCTGGACGGCTGGCAAGTGGTCGAGTCCAGCGAAGCCGGCATGCTTTCCGAGGTCGGCTACGAGATCAAGGAAAAGCAGTTCATCGTCTTCCAGGGCTGGGCGCCGCATCCGATGAACACGATGTACGACTTCAAGTACCTGACCGGCGGCGACAAGTTCTTCGGCCCGAACTTCGGCGCCGCGACGGTGACGACGCAGGTGCGCAAGGGCTATCTCGAGCAATGCCCGAACGTCGCGCAATTCCTCAGGAATCTCGCCTTCGACATCGATTTCGAGAATGTCGGCATGGGCTATCTGATCAATGACGGCATGAAGCCGGAGGACGGCGCGCTGAAGGCAATCACGGCCAACAAAAGCCGCCTCGACGCCTGGCTCGCCGGCGTCACCACCTTCGACGGCCAACCCGGCCTCGCCGCGGTCAAGGAAAAGCTCGGTCTGTGAGAGCGGCGGTGCTTGATGCTTTGCCGGAGCAGGGCGCCTGGTCCGGCCGCAAGCAATTCGTCACTGTCGGCGATCTCGACATCGCCTATGTCGAGGTATCAGGCGCCGAGCCGGCACTGCTGTTGGTGCACGGCTTCACCGACACCAGCCGCAGTTTTTCGCTTCTGGCGCCATATCTGGCCGGCCGTCGTCTGATCATGCCGGATCTGCGCGGCCACGGCGCCTCGCAGGCTGGCAAGAACTGCGGCATCGCCGATCTTGCCGATGATATGGCCGGGCTGATCCAGAGTTTACAACTCGACCGACTGGTCGTCGTCGGCCATTCGCTGGGCGCCATGGTGGCTGTCGCCTTGGCTGCGGGGCACAAGGAGTTGATCGGCGGGCTGGTGGTCCTGGCCGGCACGTTGAAGCCCGATTTCGCGCCGGGTCATCCGCTGGTGGTGAGCGTCGAGGCCCTGCGCGACCCGATATCGCCGGCCGATCCGTTCTATGCCTGGTGGCATGCCTGTCGTCCCGACGTGCCCGCAGCCTTTCTCGCCGGCTTGGCGCAAGAGGCCTCGGCGATGCCGACCCCGCGCTGGCGCGCGATTCTCGAGGAAATCCGCCGCGCCGACCTGACCGATGCTGCACGAGCCGTGCAAGCCCGGACGCTGATCATCGCCGGCGCCTGCGACCCGCTGTTCGGCGAGGCGCACCAGCAGGCGTTGCAATCCGCCCTTGCCGGAGCCGTCTTCGTTCGGGCCGAGAGCTGTGGCCACAACCCGCATTGGGAAGACCCGGTCCTTGTCGCAAAGGCGATCATCGAGGCATTTGAAGTCTAACGCCCGACCAATGATTGCGATGTGGGCGACAGCCGCAAAGTCTCCGTTTGTTTGGTCAGGCCGAGCTGCGCGGCCTGCAAAAAACCCCGCCATGCCGGAGAAGCGGCAAGCGCAGCCTGGTGGCGGGCATGCGCCTCGGTGCTGGCAAAACCCATGACGCTGATGAAGACGTTTTCATCAGCCCGTACCGGCAGGCGCGGAAAACTGTTCTCGGCATGCTCGGTAACGAAGGCGGCGAGCAGGCGTGCGTCGGCCGTCATCAGGCACGCCGTCTCAGTCTCGAAGCGAGTGGCGAAATCTGCCTCCGTGCCGGGCTGCAAATGATGAATCTCGATGACAACGATGCCGGTCAGCGGTTTGTTTTGAATGGGCTTTCCGTCGGCGGCCAGGCTTGGCCGCTGCTTGCCCGCGAGGTCGAACCCGGCGCCCGGCCACGCCGGCTTCAGCAGCAGCACATCGTCGGAATCGATCATCGTTGCGTTGGCCGCATAGCTGTGCGCCGCCCAGACCGGCCCGCCATAAAAAGCGGCGAGAGCATTTTTCCGCGCATCCATGTCGTCGAAGCCGCGCATCCAGACGAACATGTCAGGCCGATCGAGGTTCCGGAACTGGCCGATGATGGTCATGCTGGCGTCCTCCTGGCCCTCGATCAGCCTGCCGTCGAAGATGCCGATGAGTGTGTCGCGCCGACCAGGCTTCAGCGTGTATTGCCGAAGCTCGACGACAGGCGAAGCGAGCGCTGAGGGCTTCGTCGCGACGTTCTGGGGCAGGTTCATCCGACATTCTCCAAAAACAGGGTGATCGTCCTGTTTTGTAAAACAGACCGGTTGTCCTGTTTTGTCAACATGCTATCTTCTTTTGCCTTCTCCCCTTGTGGGAGAAGGTGGATTGGCGCGCAGCGCCGAGACGGTTGAGGGGTGCTCGACGGTGCGCCGTTGGTGTCAAGCTGGAGCACCCCTCATCCGCCTTCACTTCGTTCAGGCACCTTCTCCCACAAGGGGAGAAGGGGGAGATCCGCATGGCGGGAAAACGCACCAACGACCCTGAAGGCATGCGCAAGAAAGTGCTCGATGTCGCCGAGGACGCCTTCCAGGCGCGTGGCTATCACGCCTCCAGCATCGGCGATCTGATGGCGGCGGCTGATGTCAGCGGCGGCGCGCTGCATCACCACTTCCCGACCAAGAAGGCGCTGGCGCTGGCTGTGATCGACGAGCGTGTGGCGGCAGCGGTCGAAGAGACATGGATCGCCCCGGTGCTGGCGGCGGCATCGGCGCGCGAGGGCGTGCGCTCGGTGTTCGAGGCCGTGGCGGCGGAACTGGAGCAGCAGGGTTTCGTGCGCGGCTGCCCGCTCAACAATCTGGCGCACGAACTGTCGCTTGCCGATCCCGATTTCCGCCTTGCCCTTGCCGGTATCTTTGCCGGGTGGCGGCGCGCGATTGCCGACAAGGTGCGTGCCGACCAGCAGGCGGGCAAGGACGAGGGCACGGACCCCGAACGCTTCGCCGCGCTGACGGTCGCCGCCTATTCCGGGGCGATGTCGATGGCCAAGACGGCGCAGGATGCCGGTGTGCTGCGGGATTGCCTGGCGGGGCTGGAGCGCAGCGCGCCGTCGCCGGGCGGCTTGGTTGCCAGGCGACGCAACAGGATACTGCCACGGCCGAGAACCCCTTGACTCGCCGGGCTTTGGTTCAGCTACTCGGCCAGCGGCTTGATCGTCTCGTAGCCGTTGACGGATTCCGAACTGGTGCCTTCATCGTAGCGCCGCGCGAGCGCGGCTTGCAGATCGGGCGCATAGAGGGCGGTGAATGAGTCCAGCGTCTCGCCGGCGCCGTTCTTGAAGGTCTCCTTGACCGCCAGGACATTGTATTTGCACGCGCCCAGACTGAATGTCTCCTTGCCCTTGACGACCAGGCTCAGCGTCTTGGTGCCCTTCGGCGGCTTGTTCGGCGACAGCTCGACGAACTCTATCGTGGCCTTTGCCCCCGCCTTCAGCGGGAACAGCTTTCGCAGATCGGAAAACGGGATCATCGCCTGGCGGCCGGTGTCGCTGTCGCGAAACACCTCGATCAGGCCGGCGAACAGATATTGGGTCTGGGGCGATTGCGATTCGTAGGTGTTGGCAACCGACATCATCCCGCCGGCCACGGGCCGAAATTCGCTCTGGATGCCGGGTCTCGCCAGAACGAAACCCTTCCTGGCGGACTTGGCATCGACGCAATCGGCGGCATGCGCGGTGCTCGCGCACAACATCGCGGCCAGGATCATGCAGATAGCTGCGGCTTTCATTTTCGTCCTCCTCCGCTCGCGCAAGCGAGACATGCCAGACCCATGGCGTCATGTCGATGATGGCGCAGAGGCGCTGGACGACCGGCTGCTGGCCATGCTGAATCAGCAGATGATGAATCGCCGTTCGACTGGATCGTTTTCCCGACGCAACTTCCTGGTACAGGCTGCGGGATTTGCCGCGGCCGGCGCCTTGCCGCGGCCGGCCTTCGGCCAGACCGGGCAACGCGTCCAGTCGATCGACGCCACCTTCCTGTTCATCGCCGATGTCCATGCCTGCCGCATGGCGAGCGGCTTGAGCCCCAACTGCCTGCAGGAGGGCAAGACCGACGCCGCGCTGCTGCGCAACGTGGCGGTGCTGAATGCGCTTGGCGACAAGGACTGGCCGGCCGAGATCAATGGCGTCGCCACCGGCCTGCGTTCCGCCGGCAGGATAGGCACGCCGCTCGGCCTCGTCGTCGGCGGCGACGTCACCGACGATGGCGGCGGCCAGATCACGCAGCCGAGCGAGGGCACCCAACTGCTCCAGTTCAGCCAGCGCTACAGCCAGGGCGTCGGCCCGGATCGCGTGCACATGCCGGTCTATGTCGGGCTCGGCAACCATGATCTCGACCAGAACGGGCCGCCGCACCATGTCGACTGGTACCGGCGCGAACTGCGCGACTATGTCGAGGTCAACCATCGCGCCGGCGTGTTCTTCAAGCCGCCGGTGCCGGCCACCGACTATGATGTCGACACCGACTGCTACTCCTGGGACTGGGGCGGCCTGCATCTGATCCAGACGCATCGGTTCGCCGGCGATACCGGCCACGGCGCCGAGAGCAGCCTGCCATGGCTGAAGCAGGACCTGGCGACCTATGCGGCGGACGGCCGTCCGGTCGTCCTGTTCCAGCATTATGGCTGGGACACTTTTTCGGTGGAACGCTGGGATGCCGCCAAGAGCCACTTCGATGATGACGGCACCGGTGCGCCGCATTGGTGGAGCGAGGCCGACCGGCAGGCGTTGCTGGCGGCGCTGAAGGGCTACAATGTCGTCGGCATTTTCCACGGCCACCAGCACGAAACGCCGCTGATCTATCGCAGGGACGGGATCGACCTGTTCAAGCCGAAGGCTGCCTATATGGGCGGTTTCGCGCTGGCCAGGGTGACCAGCGACGGCATGGACGTGGTGCTGGGCGAGGCGACCGGCGATCATGGCGAGGTTGCCTTCACCAATGCTTTCAGCAAGGGCTGGAGCACATGAAAAAAGGCGGCCTTCGCGGCCGCCTTTCCCTCGATAAAGCGCGTTTCTCGATGTCGGATCAGAGCGCCTTCTTGACCTTGTCCTTGACGTCGCCATAGGCCTTCTGCACCTTGCCGGCGATCCTGTCGCCCGTGCCTTCGGCCTGGGTCTGCCTGTTGCCGGTTGCCTTGCCCGCGGCTTCCTTGACCGAGCCCTTGACCTGCTTGGCCACGCCCGCGACCTGATCCTTGTTCACCATTTTTGCGCATCTCCTGGGGTGTGAATTCGGAGGAATTCATTTGCGGGTAGCTAACGAGCCGGCGTCGGTTAGGTTCCAGGCGTCGCCCGGACGGCAGATCAGGTCGCGCGGCCGCCGCCCGGGGCAAGGTCGGTGGGCTAGGCTGTGAACATGCGTTCGCAATGGGATTATCGAGGCCAGGCGTGCGGGGAGAAAAATGGCAGAATTTACGCTCTATATCGGCAACAAGTGTTTCTCCTCATGGTCGCTGCGGCCATGGCTGGCGATGAGGCATCTGGAGATCCCGTTCGAGGAAGGTTTCGTGCGGCTGCGCACGCCTGAAACCTTTGCCAATCTGGCGAAAGTGTCGCCGACAGGTCAGGTGCCGGTGCTGAATCACAGTGGCAAGATCGTCTGGGAAACCCTTGCCATCCTTGAATATCTCGCCGACCTGTTTCCCGAAAAAAAGCTCTGGCCGGCCGATATCGACGCCCGTGCGCTGGCGCGTTCGGCTGCGACCGAGATGCATTCCGGCTTTCGCGAGGTTCGCTATGGCTGGCCGATGAATTTGCGTCGGCCCAAGGCCCACAAGCCGCTCGACGCCGAGGGCGAGGCGCAACGCGCCCGCATCGAGGCGCTGTGGCGCCAGTGCCGGGAAAAATACGGCAAGGGCGGCCCGTTCCTGTTCGGCCACTTCACCGCGGCCGATGCCATGTATGCGCCTGTCGTCACCCGTTTCGACACCTATGGCGGCACGCTGGCGCCGGATACGCGCGCCTATGTCGACGCCGTGCTGGCAACGCCGGCGATGCGCCACTGGTATGCCGAGGCGGCCAGGGAGACGTGGCCGGAACCCGGTCCGGACGAATAGGATCCAAACGAAAACGCCCCTCGCACCTTTTATCGTGCGGGGGGCGTCTTTGCCATCAACTGTTATTCGATTGCTCTCATGAACTGCTGATGACACCGAATAAATGCGCGTCTGCGCAGATGGTTCCTGGATGCCGGAAAACTTTTCTCAAGTTGGCGCAAGCGCGCTGTTTGGCGTCCGATTTGCCGTCATGCAAGGTGTTTTGGCCAGGTGGTTTGGGAGAATTCCGCAGCTGTGGCTTTATGCAAATTTGACAGCGCGCCAAAAGAAGCCTATAAGCAAATCGTCGATATTTGTTTGACTGACTTTTGTTATCCGCGCTTTCGAGCGCGCCTTTGACGAACTTCCCACATCAAAAATCGGGACAAACGACGTTGTGCATCCGCATGGCGTCGAACGAATATTTGCCATGGAAAGGGTTCGTCATGAGCACCGGCACAGTTAAATGGTTCAACGCCACCAAAGGTTTTGGTTTTATTCAGCCTGACGACGGCTCGGCCGACGTTTTTGTCCACATCTCGGCCGTAGAGCGCGCCGGCATGCGCGACATCGTCGAGGGCCAGAAGCTCGGCTACGAGATGGTCCGCGACAACAAGTCGGGCAAGATGTCCGCCGACCAGTTGAAGGCGGCCTGAAAAAAGAATTCAGCTCTCCCGGTGACCACGGATGTACTGGCACCGGTGAGTGGCGAATTCGGGCGCATGGCCGCGGAGACTTGAGTTTCCACGGCATGTCATGCGCATGAGAAGGGCGTTTCGTGCATCCCCGGTGCATCTTTTTTGGATGTCATCTGGTTGCGCGGCGCCTTTACGGAAGGTCAGGCGGTGCCTGGCCTTTTTCATTTTGCGGGCCTCGCCGCCGAAAGTGCGCTGCGCGCCAGCCTGGACGTGCTAAGGGACGCTCCAGCAATTTGAATTCGCCGCGCGTATTGCTTTGTGCGTGATCCTGACCGAAGACCCGGTCTCGCTCCATCGGCACAGGCTCCTGACAGGAGAAAGATTTGACCACCAGTTCAAAGACAACCGTCGATCAGGCCGTGTCCCTGTTCAGCAAGACGCAAACCCAGTCGATGTCGCTCAACCGCATCAATTCCGAGCGCGACGCCGTCAGCGAGGCACGTGAAGCCAAGACCGCGCGTCTGCGCGAATTGCGGCTGGAGAAGGAGGCCGACGAGATGGCCGCCGCCGCCGCGCTAGCCGCTTTGCCGAAGCGGGCCGGAAGACGCTGATGGCTACCAAACGCGTACCGCCAACACCGATCGCCGCCGACGCAACCATTGCCGATATGGTCGAAGGCCTCGACAAGCCGGTCGAATTCGTCCGGCGTGTGCTGGAAAAGCTCGAACGCTGCAAGCGTGCCCACGGTGATGCCCAGGTGCGCGTCGGCGTGCGTGGCCGCGCCGAATGTCCGAACTACCTGATCGAATATGTCCGCGAAGACGCCAAGACCCATGAGCGGGTGACTTATCAGGACGCCGCCTACAGCGGCAGCACGCATCGCGAGCTGGCGGCCCATCACATCGAGGCGGTGAAAAATTGGTCGCCCGAGGAAATGAACATCACGGCCGTTTCGGCGCTGATCGGCCGCCTGCGCAATCCGCGCGCCCCATCATCGCGCTTCGCCGACGAGGACTGACATGGCCATAAAATTCTCCTCCAAGGATCAGACGGCAGCCTCGGGTGCTGCGGCAAAACCGGCCAAGCCGGTTGCTGCGCCGAAAGCAGGCGACGCCACCGAGGCCGCGACCGATCTGTTCAAGTCGCCGGCGGATTCGCCGAAGGGCAAGACGGCTAAGAAGAAATAGCGCCTTGCCGCAAGACGCCGATCAAAACCCCGCCGCGCCGGGGCTGTCCGCCCTGGTGACCGCCGCGAGCGTTGTGTCGTCGCAACACGGCACCTTCGATTGCCAAAGCTGCGGTGCCTGCTGTTCCTATTCGGCCGAGTGGCCGCGCTTTTCCACCGAGGATGACGCACAGCTCGACCGTATCCCGGAAAAATATGTCGCATCTGACCTGTCAGGCATGCGCTGCGAGGGCGTGCGCTGCTCGGCGCTGTCCGGCGAGATCGGCAAGTCGACCGCTTGCGGCATCTACGACGTCCGGCCGGACGTCTGTCGCGCCTGCATGCCCGGCGACGAGGAGTGTCTGATGGCACGCCAGGCGCTCGGGTTACCGGTGTAGCCAATCTCCAATCGCCTCCGCTTGTGCGCCGACCCGCAGCCCGATACCTTCCTGGTTGGGTAGGGTGCCGGAGGAACCATCGTGAGCATCGAATTTCTGTTGACGTCCCTGATTGTCGTGGCTTCGCCCGGCACCGGCGTTCTCTACACGCTGAGCGCCGGCCTCTCGCGCGGTGCGCGAGCCAGCGTCATCGCCGCCTTCGGCTGCACGCTCGGCATCATCCCGCACATGGCCGCTGCCATCACTGGCCTGGCGGCGCTGCTGCACACCAGTGCGCTCGCCTTCGAGACGCTGAAATATCTCGGCGTCGCCTACCTGCTCTACATGGCCTGGAACACACTCAAGGAAAATGGCGGCCTCAGCGTCGACCAGGATGTGACGCCGCGTTCGGCCGGCAAGGTGATTGCCACCGGCATCCTCGTCAACGTGCTCAATCCGAAACTCTCGATCTTCTTCTTCGCCTTCCTGCCGCAATTCGTCAGCACCACGGAGCCCAACGCGCTGTCGAAGATGCTGGAGCTGAGTTCCGTCTTCATGCTTTTGACCTTCGTGGTTTTCGTCGGCTACGGCATCTTCGCCGCCTCGATCCGCAGCCACGTCGTCTCGCGGCCAATGGTGTTGACCTGGATGCGCCGGACTTTCGCCGGCGCCTTCGTCATGCTTGGCGCGAAGCTGGCGCTGGCGGATCGGTAGAGCCACGGGGAGCGGCTCAGTCTTGCTGATCCGCTCGCCTTGTTGCGCTGTTCCGGGCGATGCCCTTTGGGAAATTGCTCGGGCGCGCTACCCCTTCACATAGCCCATCGCTTCGACGATCCGCCCGTCGGCCACGCGCATGAGGTTGACGCCGCGCAGCGAATTGCCGTCGGCCATGAAATAGCGCCAGCGGATCGTTGCCCGGTCGCCGGCAACGAAGGTTTCCTCGACATCGAAGCGCGTGCCGGCCTGGGTTGCTATCGCCGTCCAAAGCCCGACGCACGCCGCTTGACCGGCAAAACGAGCGCCGTCCGGCGCCGGCACGGTGTTCTCGATCACGCAATCCTCAGCCACCAGTTCGGCGAGTGCCGAGGGATCATGGCGTTGGAATACGTCGTTGTAGCGCCGCATGATCTCGGCCGTCTGCTGGGACAGATCGTACGCGGTTGCGTCCATGACAAGCTCCTGTGTCATCTTCTTCCTCCTGGCTTCATTGGCCTTTGGTGGCTTCAACGAGCGTTGCCTTGAGGGTGATCTGAGACACGCCGGCAAGGGCCCGCGAGACGAGGCAGCCCGCCTTGGCGGACTGTGCAAGGCGCTCGAATTCATCTGCGGCGAGTCCTGCGGCCTCCACATCGGTTTCGAGTTCGATCCGGGTGATCGTCGGCCCGGCCGCGGTCGCGCCGAGATGCACCTTGGCGATCGTGTGGATATTGCGGGCAACATGGCCGGCGCCGCCCAGTATGGCGCTCAGCGCCATCGAGAAGCAGCCTGCATGCGCTGCGGCGATCAGCTCTTCCGGGTTGGTGCCCGGACCGTTCTCGAAGCGCGACGGGAAGGAATAGGCGCCTTCGAAGACGCCGCTGCCGAGCCGCAGCCGGCCCGCCCCTTCCTTCAGCGTGCCTTGCCATTTGGCCGAGGCTTCACGAATTGTCATTGTCGTTCTCCCTTGGTTTGAGGACTTGATGGGTCAGGCGCCGTCGATGATCACCTTCCCGAAGACGTCGCCCTGCTGGAAATAGCGGTAGGCATCGCCGGCCTCGGTGAAGGCGAAGACCTTGTCGATGACGGGCCGCAGGCGATGCTGCGAGACGGCGCGCAGCATGGCTTCGAGATTGGTCCGGTTGCCGACGAACAGGCGGCTGATGGTGGCGAGGCTGCGCTGGTAGAGTGCCGCCGGCAACTGGATCGATCCGCCTTTCGCATCCTGCAGCGTCAAGAGCACGATGTGCCCGTAAAGCGTGCTGGCGATCAGCGACTGGGCGAAGGTCGCCGGCCACCGGTCTCGATGACGAGATCGATGCCGCCGGTCTGGTCGCGGACGGCCGCGCCCCATTGCGGCATATCCGATGTCGAAATCACCAGGTCGGCGCCCAGCGCCCGCAGCCTGTCGGCTTTCTCACCGCGCGAGGTGACGGCGGCGACATGGCAGCCGAGCAGCTTGGCGAACTGCAGTGCAAAGAGCGAGACGCCGCCCGAGCCGACGACCAGAACCCATTGGCCGGGCTTCGGAATTCCGGCGCCCGTCACGGCATTCCAGCCGGTCAGGCCGGCACAGGTCAGCGTTGCCGCCTCATGCCAGTCGAGATGATCGGGCAAGCGCACCGCCCATTGTTCGTCGAGAACGGCGTATTCGGTCAGCATGCCATCCAGCGTGCAGCCGAGTTGGTCGACGAGGCCGGCATGGATGCGGCCGTCGATCCATCGGGGGAAATAGCTGCCGGTCACGCGGTCGCCGACAGCAAAGCGGGTGACGGTATCGCCGATAGCGACAATGTCACCGGCCCCGTCGCTCAGCGGAACGACGCCTTGGCGCGGCGGCAGCGGATAGGTGCCGTTGAGGATCATCGTATCGCGCCGGTTGAGCGAGGTGGCGCGAACGCGCACCACGATCTCATGCGGTCTCGGCTCCGGCTGCGCCGTGTCGCGCAGCATCAGGGGTTCGGTCCCAGACCCTTCGAGGCGGTAGCTCCGCATGCGTTCCTCTCGAGAAATATATAGACTGATCTACATATTATGTAGACCGATTGTCATATTTTGCGCAAGGCCTATAATGATTCCTGCTGACAGAGGTTGACATGGCCAACGACACCCGCACCCGCATACTCGAGACGACTGGGCTGCTGCTCAGGCAGCGCGGCTATCACGGCACCTCGCTGAACGACATATTGAGCGCCAGCGGTGCACCGCGGGGCTCGCTCTATTTTCATTTTCCCGGCGGCAAGGACCAACTGGTCATCGAGGTGACGCGGGCCAGCGTTGCCGACGTGACGGAGAGGCTGGGCGAAGCGCTGGCTGCCGAAAAGTATCCGGCGGTGGCTGTCCATCATATCTACCAGTCGGTGGGACGCATGCTGGAAGACAACCAGTTTTCGCTCGGCTGTCCGATCGCGCCTGTCGTGCTGGACTCGCCCACCGACGTGCCGGAACTGGCGGAGTTGTGCCGCTCGGCCTTCGAACAGTGGATAGGCCTGCTGCGGGACGCCTTCGTCAGGGCAGGGGTGCCCGAGCGCCGCGCGCATGCATTGGCACTGCTGGTCGAATCGTCGCTGGAGGGGCTGATGGTGATCGCCCGCGCCACCCACGACCGCGCCCCGGTGCAGGCTGTGGCCGATGAGGTCGCAGCGCTGATCGAGCAGGCGGTACTGGCCGGCGAGGTAAAGCAACGCGCGGATGCCGCCGTCTGAGACGCCGACCGCTGCGCAAAAAAAGGGCGGCATCTCTGCCGCCCTTTCCGTATCTGAAGGCTGATAGGGCTGGACTAGAAATCCATGCCGCCACTCAAGCCCGCTTGCGGGCTTGAGTAATGTTAGTTCATGGGCGTGCTTTATGGACTTCTTAGAAATCCATACCGCCCATGCCGCCCATGCCGCCGCCCATGCCGCCAGGCATGCCGCCGCCGCCAGCCGACTCCTTCTTCGGAGCCTCCGCGATCATGGCTTCGGTGGTGACGAGCAGGCCGGCGACCGAGGCCGCGTCCTGAAGAGCCGTACGGACAACTTTGACCGGATCGACGATACCCATGGCGATCATGTCGCCATATTCGCCGGTCTGGGCGTTGTAGCCGAAGGTCGCGCCCTTGTTCTCAAGGATCTTGCCGGCAACGATCGATGCTTCCGCACCAGCGTTGGCCGCGATCTGGCGGGCCGGAGCCTGCAGCGCACGACGAACGATGTTGATGCCGGCGGCCTGGTCGGCGTTGACGCCGGTGGCCTTGATGTTGGCCGAAGCGCGCAGCAGCGCGACGCCACCACCAGCAACGATGCCTTCTTCGACGGCCGCGCGGGTCGCGTTGAGGGCGTCATCGACGCGGTCCTTCTTTTCCTTGACTTCGACTTCCGTCGCGCCGCCGACGCGGATCACCGCAACGCCGCCGGCGAGCTTCGCCAGACGTTCCTGCAGCTTCTCCTTGTCGTAGTCCGAAGTGGTCTCTTCGATCTGCTGCTTGATCTGGGCGACGCGGCCCTGGATCTCGGCCTTCTTGCCGGCGCCGTCGACGATGGTGGTGTTCTCCTTGGAGATCGACACCTTCTTGGCGCGGCCGAGCATGTTGAGGCCGACGTTCTCGAGCTTGATGCCGAGGTCTTCCGAGATGACCTGGCCACCGGTGAGGATGGCGATGTCTTCCAGCATGGCCTTGCGGCGATCACCGAAGCCCGGCGCCTTGACGGCAGCGATCTTCAGGCCGCCACGCAGCTTGTTGACGACCAGCGTGGCCAAAGCCTCGCCTTCGACGTCTTCCGAGATGATGAGCAGCGGCTTCGAGGTCTGCACGACGGCTTCGAGAACCGGCAGCATGGCCTGAAGGTTGGACAGCTTCTTCTCGTGCAGGAGGATGTAGACGTCCTCGAGCTCGGCAACCATCTTGTCGGCGTTGGTGACGAAGTAGGGCGAGAGATAGCCGCGGTCGAACTGCATGCCTTCGACGACTTCGAGTTCGGTCTCGGCGGTCTTGGCTTCCTCAACCGTGATGACGCCTTCGTTGCCGACCTTCTGCATCGCTTCCGCGATCATCTTGCCGACCGACTCGTCGCCATTGGCCGAGATCGTGCCGACCTGGGCGACTTCCTCGGAGGTCTTGATCTTCTTGGCAGCCTTGCCGAGCGCGCCGACGACTTCGGTCACGGCCAGATCGATGCCGCGCTTCAGGTCCATCGGGTTCATGCCGGCGGCAACGGCCTTGTGGCCTTCCTGGACGATCGACTGTGCCAGAACGGTTGCGGTCGTGGTGCCGTCGCCGGCGATGTCGTTGGTCTTCGAAGCAACTTCGCGGACCATCTGCGCGCCCATGTTCTCGAACTTGTCTTCAAGCTCGATTTCCTTGGCGACGGTAACGCCGTCCTTGGTGATGCGCGGGGCGCCGAACGACTTGTCGATGACGACGTTGCGGCCCTTGGGGCCGAGCGTGACTTTCACCGCGTCGGCGAGGATGTTGACGCCGCGCAGCATGCGCTCGCGGGCATCACGGGAGAATTTTACGTCTTTGGCAGCCATTTTTAGCTCCTGGCAGGGGCTTTGATCGAGCCCGGGAATTCAGTTGACGGGGAAAGGCCTGATATCAGCCGATGATGCCCATGATGTCGGATTCCTTCATGATCAGAAGGTCTTCGCCATTGAGCTTGACTTCGGTGCCCGACCACTTGCCGAACAGGATGCGGTCGCCGGCCTTGACGTCCAGCGGGACCAGCTTGCCAGCTTCGTCACGAGCGCCGGAGCCGACGGCGATGATCTCGCCTTCCTGCGGCTTTTCCTTTGCCGTGTCGGGGATGATGATCCCGCCAGCGGTCTTGGATTCGGATTCGACCCGGCGAACGACCACGCGGTCATGAAGCGGGCGGAACTTCGACTTTGCCATTTTTTCTTCCTCGATGAGAACGGTGAGAAACAGTTCCTCCATCCGGCGGCGCCGGACTTGTGGTTAGCACTCACCAAAGGCGAGTGCTAACGTGGCGCTGAAATAGGCTGGCGGCGCGCCGGAGTCAAGGCGCTCGGAGCGGCTCTTGGCGGTATGATGATGAACTTACCGGTGCCTGGCCGAACCGAGTACCAGAAGCGGGCACCGTTCGGCCAGCGGATAGCTGCCGCTCGGCACGACGCGCACCTCGCCGAACCAGTCGGCGGCCTCTTCGATCAGCGTGGCCAGCGTCGCGAAACTGTAGCTTATGTCCGAGCCGGCATAGACGTCGATCGTGTTGATCGAGCTCATGCTCCACCCCGTCCTTGCGGCAAGAGCTTCGCGGTCTGGGAACAGTCTGCCGAACGTATCGCGCATCGTTGCCACCTTGATGGCGAAATCGGGGTCGTTCGTCGTGGACGCCATCGCGATCCGCCATTTGAGCGCGTGGAAATTCTCGACCCCGCCGGCCAGAACCAGAGCTTCGATCCCGCGCAGATCATCTGCCGTTTCCGGTCGTGCGAAGACGCGGATCGCTGCGCGCCTGCCAGGCTTCAGCACCCTGGCGACCTCGCCAAACAACGAACTGCGCGCCGCCTGGGAATCGACCGCCGACAGGCATCCGTCGCCGATGACGGCGTCGATGCTTGCGTGATCCACGGGCAGGTTAAGCCAGTTGCCGGCGATTGCCCTTCGCGAGCCGTCATCGCCGGCCCATACGCCGGAAATCATGGCCGCCGACTGGTCGACCGCCAACATCGACTTGCCCAGAATTGCCAATTCCGGGGTCACCCCCAAGAGGAGGACATCGGCATTTCCGAGATCAAGTTCGCGATCGAATATAGCGACGGTTTCCGCTGTTGGCCGGAGCGGCGCTTCCAGAAGTTTCCAATGGCGGTGGTAATCGTCCCAATGATTTGTCATGCAATTTATTGGCCCCTGGACGCCTGGATTTGGATACCCGCCGGGGCTTAATAGAGGTCGTCGGACAAGCCAAGACATTTCAAGAATTTACAGACAGTCCAAGAGGTAGATAGTGGCGCGCATCGTTGTGATAACGCACGAGCATGACAGGTTCCTGGGCAGGCGCGACATCCTGCTGCGCAGGAGCAGCCCATACATGCTGTTCGACATTCTTGCGGAATTGAAAAGGCGCGGCCACTCGGTTCAGGTTCAGCAAGGCCTGTCGAAGCCGGTCAGCGCCGATATGGCGGTATTGCATGTCGATGCCACGGTGACGCCCACGGACTATGTCGACTACGCCCGGAGTTTTGCCTTCTGCCTCAACATCGGCGCCGCCGACATATCCAAGCGGCGGATCAGCGGCGCATTGGTCGACAGAACCGACAGCTGGCAAGGTCAGGTGATCGTCAAAAGCAATCTCAACAATCGGGGTATTCCGGAGACGCTCCTCAACCGGCGATCCGAGCGTGCCGGGAAACAGCAGCCGTTTCCGCGCTTGCCAGCCTTGCATCCTTATGAGGTCCATGGATCTCTCGGCGACGTTCCAGATGGCGTCTTTGATTGCGACGATCTCGTCGTGGAAAAGTTCATTCCGGAGAGAGAACCCGACGGTTTTGCTGTTCGTTTCTGGGTGTTTTGCGGAGAGCGCGAGCGCTGCACCCGCTACGTCTCCCCGAACGGGCTGGTCAAGGCATCGGAGACGATCCGGCGCGAGCCCGTCCCGGTGCCCGACGAATTGCGTGAGCGCCGGCGTGAACTCGGCTTTGACTATGGAAAATTCGATTTCGTCATGCATGAGGGCAAGGCCGTCCTCCTCGATGCAAACAAGACTCCCGGCCGTCCGCAAAACCTCGTCAAGATGTTCGCGGCCGGCGCTTCCGATCTGACTCACGGCTTCGAAGGCCTCATCCATCGGGCGAAATAGGCCGCGGCTGAGATCGCCGCGGACGCCCTATAGAAACAGCCGCAGCTGCGTGTGAATGATAGACCGGTAATCCTCGATGGTCTGGCGGCTTTCCGCTTCGCCCTCGGCGAGCGCCAGGCGCACCACGCCGCCGGCGAGCTGGAAGATCAGCAGGACCATGCGTTCGAACTGCTCGCGCCTCTCGGGCTCGAGCAAGGCGATGACGTGGTCGCAGAACATTTTGGCCTGGTGTCGGGTTTCGGCGATGTCGAGGTTTTTGAGCGCCTTGTCGGCCTGGATGGCGTTCTGCAGATCCTGGATGGCCGGATCGCCGGCGACACGGCTGAGATAATCATCGAGCAGCCGGTCAGCGGCCACGATCACGTCGTTCGCGTCGCGGATTTCGGCGATGATCGTCGTCAGCCGTGCCCGGCTGACCTCTGAAAACCGCTCATAGAGCATCGCCAGGATCGCCGATTTGTTGGGAAAATAGTGGTAGACGGTGGCGATCGGCCCGCCCGCCAGCATGCCGACTTCCTTCATGGTGACGGCGTCGATACCCTTTTCCCCGATCAGCCGCATGGTCGTCGACAGGATCGCGTCGATGCGCTCGCGGCTGCGTTCCTGCTTGGGCCTGCGCCTCGGCTCGGTCGCCATTCTCTTCAATTCCGTCATGCACCGATCTTTCGCACGGCTTCCCAAATTCCGGTTGACAAGAAATATGATCAAGTATCAGTTTCTGAAATACTGACAGGTTGTCAGCTTTTTTGCCGCACGGCAAGGACGTTGGGAGGCGCCTTTGGCTTCGACAGATACCGGCCACGCAGGCAGTGGCGACTGGCTGGTCGGCAATCCGACCGGCTGGCAGCTCGCCTCGGCCTTGTGGATCGGTTCGGTCGGCCTGCTCATCCTCGGCCTGCAGCCGGTGCTGCTCGGAGCTCTCTACACTGAAGGCCATGTCAGCGGCGACGAACTGGCGCTGGTCGCCACAGCCGAGATGATCGCTATTGCGATCGGTTCGGCTGTCGTGGCGATGCTGCTTTCGGCGCACCACATGCGCTGGAAAAGTGCCGTCCTTCTGCTGCTGCTGGCGCTGGCCAATGTGTGGACGGCCTATGCCGCGAGCGCTAGCACGCTGATTGCGGCCCGCGCCCTGGCCGGGCTCGCCGAGGGCGGTCTGGTCGCCATCGCCACCGAACTGATCGCCCGCTCGCGGCGCGCCGAGCGCATCGGCGGCTATTTCGTCACCATGCAGACGCTGGCGCAATGCGCGCTCGCCCTGTTGCTGGCGCTCTATGTCATCCCGGCCGCTGGGTCGGCGGGCGGCTTCATCGTTCTTGCCGTCGTCTGCGTCGTGTCGCTGGCGGTCGCTTTCACCGTACCCGGTGACTATGCCGACCTGCCCAAGGAAGAGAATTTGGCCAATGTGCTGACGGTTCCCTCGATGACCGCGCTGTTGTCGGTCTTCTGCTACTTCATGTTCTTCGGCGCGGTCTGGGCTTTCCTGGAGCCGCTAGGCGCGCAATACGGCATCGATGGCCGCACCGTCGGCCTGATCGTCTCGGCCAGCCTCGCGGTGCAGGTCCTGGGGGCGATGACGGCGACCGCGTTCGAGGCGCGCATCGATTATCGCCCTACCATCGCCGTCATCGGTGTCGTGGCGCTTGTCAGTTCCCTGGTTCTTGCCAGTAGCCCCGGCCTGACGACGTTCTGGGTCGCTGCCCTGGCCATGGGCTTTATCCTGCTGTTCATCGTGCCCTACCAGATCCGTCTGGCGATCACCGCCGACGAGACGCGCACCGCCGTGCTGCTGGTGCCGGCAGCCCAGCTGTTCGGCCTGGCGATCGGGCCGATCGCGGCGTCGCTGCTCATCGATGGCAAGGATTTCCGGCCAGTTCCGGAATTCGCCGCCGCCAGCGCGGTCGCCAGCGTGGCGCTGCTCGGTCTCTTCGTCCTTGTGTCGCGTCACCGTCGTGCGGTTGCCTGAGCGGGGAGGTGGCATGTCTAACATTTGGAGCAACTGGTCGGGCTTTGTAAGCGCCGAGCCCAAGCTGATCGCCAGCCCCGGCGATGCCGGTGAACTCGGTGATCTCGTCCGGACCGCGCCTGGCCCGGTGCGCGTCGCCGGTGCCGGTCATTCCTTCACGCCGCTGGTGAAATCGCAAGGCACGATCCTGTCCCTGGAGAGGCTGGAAGGGCTGGTCTCGCACGACGCCGAAACACATCGGGCGCGGGTGCGGGCAGGGACCCGGCTCGGCCCGCTGATGCGCATCCTGCAAGGCATTGGCCAGGGCCTGCCCAACATGGGCGACATCGACCGCCAGGCGATCGGCGGCGCGCTGGGTACCGCCACGCATGGCTCGGGACCGACGCTCGGCGCCTATCACACGCAGCTGGAGACGGTGCAGATCGTCGACGGGCTTGGCAAGGTCCGCGACTTCAAGCGGGCAGGGGATCAGGACATGATCCATGCCATCGGTGTCGCGCTCGGCGCCTTCGGCGTGCTCACCGAAGTGACGCTGAACAACATCGCGACCTACCGGTTGCGCCGCCGCAAATATGTGCTGCCGATCACTGAGATGCTGCGCGATTTCGAGGCGATGATGGCCGCGCATCGCTCGGCCGAATTCTACTACATTCCGTTTTCCGGCTATGCGCAGTTCATCGCCAGCGATTTCAGCGCCGCCGCACCCACCGCACGGCCGCCGGAAGAGGACGAGTCGGGTTTGAGGACACTGCGCAGGCTGCGCACCGCACTTGCCTGGCTGCCATCGCTGCGTGGCCGCCTGATCCGTTCGGCGGCCGCCAGATTTCCCGCCGAGGACTACGTGCAGGACTGGCTCAACGTCTATGCCAGCGACCGGCAGACCAAGTTCAACGAGATGGAATATCATTTGCCGTTCGAGGAAGGGCCGAAGGCGCTGGCCGAGATCATCGAGCTGACCGAGAAGCGTTTTCCCGAGGTCTATTTCCCGATGGAGGTGCGCTCGGTCGCGCCGGACCAGTTCTGGCTTTCGCCATTCTACAACAGGCTGACCTGCTCCATCGCCATCCACCATGATGCAGCGAACGATCCTCTGCCGTTCATGCGGGCGGCAGAGCCGATCTTCCGCAGATATGGCGGCAGGCCGCATTGGGGCAAGATGCACAGCCTGAAAGCGGCGGATCTGAAAAAGCTCTACCCGCGCTGGGACGATGCCATGGCGGTGCGCCGCGACATCGATCCGCAAAACCGCTTCGTCTCCCCCTACATGGCCGGCTTGTTCGGCATCGAATGATGAGCACCTATTTTTCCACCCTCTCGGATGCGCTGAAGGAAGCCGGCATCTTCCAACCCTGCCTGCTGCTCGATCGCGACCGGCTGGACGGCAATATTGCCCTGGTGAAGGGCAGACTCTATCCCGGGCTGGCGGTGCGGCTGGTCGACAAATCGCTCGCCTGCCTGCCGCTGCTTGCGTATATCGGCAAGGCGCTTGGCAGTGAGCGCTTCATGACCTTCCACCCGCCGATCAGCGAGGCGGTGCTGAAGGCGTTCCCGGATGCCGATCTGCTCTACGGCAAGCCGATGCCGATCGGCGCGGCAAGGGCGGCGCTGGTGAAAGCCGATACCGACTGGTCGCACGTCTGCTGGCTGGTCGACAGCGAGGAGAGACAGGCGGAATATGGCGCGCTGGCAGACGAACTCGGCATCGGCCTGCGCATCGCTTTCGAGATCGATGTCGGGCTGCATCGCGGCGGGTTCGCCAGTCCTGAGGCCTTGTCGAAGGCGTTGAGCGCGTTGCCGGCCCGGCTGCATTGCGAAGGCGTCATGGCCTACGAGGCGCATGCGCCGCTCATTCCCGGTCTTTTCGGCGGACCGGCAAAGGCATTGGCCAAGGCGTCGGCGCAGGCCTCGGCGTTCGTCGCCTGTCTCGGCGCCGACCAGCGCCGCATCCTGAACATCGGCGGCAGCAAGACCGCGCTGCTTCATCATGGCGGCGCGGCCAATGAGGTCTCGATGGGCTCGGCCTTTGTGCTGCCCAGCGACTTCGATACGCCAGGCCTCGACGGCTTCCAGCCGGCGGCCTTCATCGCCACGCCGATCCTGAAAATGGTCGAGCCGATGCTGCCCGGCCCGCCGGCCGTCACTCGCCTGCTGCAGGCGCTCGGCCGGTTCCCGCGCAAGGGTTGCTACCTCTATGGCGGCAAGTGGATGGCCGAGCCGGTCTTCCCAGAAGGCATGAAGGCGAACGGGCTGCTCGGCCTGTCCTCCAACCAGCAATTCATGGGCTTGCCCGCCGACGCGACCGCAAAGCCCGGCGACTACGCGTTTCTAAGGCCGACGCAGAGCGAAGCCGTGCTGCAGCAGTTCGGGTCGATCGCGGTGTTTTCCGGCGGCCGGATCGCCGATCGCTGGCCGGCGTTGCCGATGGCCTGACCGACTACGCCTTCACCGGTATCCAGATCTCCAGCCCGCCCTTGCCGCTGCGCGGGTCGAATTCGGGGCCGTAGCGTTCGAATTCCGGCGCGTCCGCGATCTCATGCCCGGAGGCCGGCAGCCATTTGTTCCAGATCGTGTTGACCGTCCGGCGGATGGTCGAGATGTGTTCGCGGTGGGCAAAGACCGCATATTTCTGCGCCGGCACCCGCACCCGGTAGAAGTCCCTGGGCAGGTCGGAGAAGTCAGACACTTCGACGCCGGCGATGTAGTCGAAATTGCCGGCATCGTCGCCGTTGACGCAGACGCCATAGGCGACGTCGCCGGTCTCGCCCGGAATGTTGCCGATATAGGGGCCGAAGCGCTGCCACTGCATCGGGATGGCGGCGCTGGTTTCGCAGCTGTAGCGTTCGCCGAGGCCGGCGATCAGGAACGGCCGGCTGGTCTCGAAACGCGGCGGTTCGAGATTGGTGAGGAGGGACTGGTCCATCAGGATCGGCTCCACGAGGTCGAGCTTGTCGAGTGTGCCCTGCGCGCGCACCAGTTCCGGCGTGGTGCCGAACTGATCGCGGAAGGCACGGGTGAACGCCTCATGCGAGTTGTAGCCGGCGTCGAGCGCGACGGCGAGGATGTCGGGCGCCCCGCCCGCCAGCTTGCGCGCCGCCTCGGTCAGCCGGCGTGAGCGCATGTAGCCCATCACCGACCGGCCGGTGGCGGCGCCGAAGGCGCGCGTCACATGAAAACGCGACACGCCGCTGCTTTGCGCGACATCATCAAGCGAGATCGCCTCCGGCAGATGGCTTTCGACGAACCACAGCGCTTTCTCGGTCGGGTCCATTTTCTCCTCGCATTGGCCAGATCATCCTGCCGTTTCCTGGCGCGGCCAGTTTGATCGAAATTGCGCATCCCGTGCAATCTGCGCCGATGCCGGTCGCCATCCGGCCAACCGCCCCATGAGCTTTCGCTTGACAGCGACCGGCGTCATCTCTTAGGTATGTTATATTATTACATAAAGAGAGCATGCGATGCCTGTTTCCCTTAGCTGGCCCACCACTCCGTCCGAGAAATCCATTGCGAAGCGATCGGCGCAAATCTACGCTGAAGCGGTGATGGTCCCCGAGTCGAAAGGCGAGGGGTGAAAAGGGAACACGGTGAGGCCTGCTCAGGTCGAGACCGTGGCTGCCCCCGCAACTGTAAGCGGCGAGCAAAATCCGTGAATGCCACTGGCCGGCAAGGCTGGGAAGGCTGGATGGCGCAACGACCCGTGAGCCAGGAGACCTGCCATCACTGAGTTGACCGGACGGGGTGTGCCGGGAGGAAACGCGAATCCCGGTCTTGTCGGCCGGTTCGCCAGCTTCCTTCCGTCGCCAGTTTTGGAAAGTGACGGAAAGTTGGACGGCTCCATCCATCGCATCGTCGTATATACGCTTTGCCGTCCCGGCAAGCCGGCGGGCAGCAGCCGATGACCGTAGCGCTTCTCGAAGCCCGTGACCTCTGCGTCACGGCGAATGGGCGGGATCTGGTTCAGGCGGTCAGCTTCTCGGTGGCCGCCGGCGATCGCCTTGCCATCATCGGTCCCAACGGCGCCGGCAAGACGACGCTGCTGCGCATGCTGTCGGGCATGCTGCGTCCGAGCTCCGGCGAGGTGAAGCTCGGCGGGCGCCGCCTGGACAGGATTTCAGCCGCCGAACGGGCGCTGCACATTGCCGTGGTCGGCCAGACCGACCAGCCCGATCCGCGGCTGGCGGTGATCGACTATGTCGAGCTTGGCCGGGTTCCGCACGCCGGGCTGCGGCGTAGGAGCGAGGAGCGCGAGATCGTCGTCGATGCACTGCGCCGGACCGGCCTGCTGCCGCTATTTGGCCGCACCATCGGCTCGCTGTCGGGCGGCGAGCGCCAGCGCGCCCAACTTGCGCGCGCCATCGCCCAGCAGCCAAAAATCCTGTTCCTCGACGAGCCGACCAACCATCTCGACCCGCGTGCCCGCGGCGAACTGCTCGACCTCGTGGCAGGCTTCGAGATGACGGTGATCGCGGTGCTGCACGATCTGGCGCTGGTGGCACCGTTCGCCACCAGGGTGGCGGTGATGAACCATGCCCGTCTGCAAGCGCTCGCCGCACCGCGCGAAGCGCTGACCCAAAAGCTGATCCGCGAGATTTTCGGCATCGATGTGCTGCGTCTGCGCCATCCGACCGAAGACCGCGAACTGACGGTGTTCGATGTGCCGAACCGTGCCGCGCCGCCGACGTGATTGAAGCCATTTCGTAGTCGACCCAATCCCATCCACAAGGAGCAAACCCGTGAAACGCCTGGCCCTTTCGCTTGTCCTCTCGCTGCTGGCCTCGACAGCCCTGGCCTTCCCGGTCACGGTCGACAGCTGCGGCAAGCCGCTGACCTTCGATGCACCGCCGAAGCGCGCCGTCATCCAGGATCTCAACATGGCCGAGATGGCTTTCGCGCTGAAACTGCAGCCGTCGATCGTCGGCCTGACCGGCATCACCGGATGGTACAAGGTGGGTCCCGAATTCAAGGCCGAGCAGGGTTCGATCCCGGAACTGGCGCCGAAATATCCGACGCTCGAAAACCTCGTCGCGGTCGAGCCGGATTTCTTCTTCGCCGGCTGGTATTACGGCATGAAGCCGGGCGGCGAGGTGACACCCGATACGCTTGCCCCGCACGGCATCAAGACGCTGGTGCTGACGGAAAGCTGCGTCCATCTCGACAAGAGCCGTCCAGCCGCCTCGATGGACCTGCTCTATGGCGACGTCGAAAAGCTGGGCAAGATCTTCGGCAAGGAGGCCGAGGCGGAGAAGCTTGTTGCCGGCTGGAAGACGCGGCTCGCCGACATCACCGCCAAGGTCGGCAACGGCAAGGCAACGCGAGTGTTTCTCTATGATTCCGGCGAGGACAAACCGTTCACCGCAGGCAAGTTCGCCATCCCCAGCGCCATGATATCAGCCGCCGGCGGCGACAACATCATGGCCGACATGGACACCAGCTGGGGCAACATGGACTGGGAAACGGTGGCGTCGCGCAATCCGCAATTCCTCATCCTGCTCGATTACCAGGATGGCGGCGGCTACAAGAAGCTGCTCGATTTCCTGAAGGTCCATCCGGCCATGAAAGAGACGGACGCGGTCAAGAACGAGCGCTTCGTCGCCCTGCGCTATGCCGAACTGACACCCGGACCCGCCAATATCGAAGCGATCGACAAAATCGCCAAGGCCATGCATCCGGAAGCGTTTTGATGCCTGTCGCCCAAAAGTGCGCAGCGGTTTTGGGGCAACGACATGCATGAGCAAAAGATCCTGGAAGTGCGTCGCACGCGTCCTGACAGACACGACGCATTTCCAGGTTTGCGCCATCCGGCATTCGCACTGGCCATGCTGGTGGGAGCGGCGGCGATCGCTGCTCTCGCATTGCTGTCGATCGCCTATGGCTCGACGCTGATCCCGCTGACCGACGTTGTTGCAGCACTTGGCCGCGCAATCGGCTTCAGTGGGCACGACGTGTCCGGGCCGGTCGGCAAGATCGTCGTCGACCTGCGGCTGCCGCGCACGGTCCTGGCCATCTGCGTCGGGGCCGGTCTCGGCGTCGTCGGTGCGCTGCTGCAGACGGTGACCCGCAACGACCTTGCCGACCCGTTCCTGTTCGGCCTGTCGTCGGGCGCCGCCGCGGGTGCGGTTTCCGTCATCACCGTCTTCGGAGACAGTTTCGGCATCTGGACATTGCCGGTCGCGGCCTTCACCGGCGGCATATTGGCTGCCGGTGTCGTCCTGCTGCTGGTTGCGCGGGTGAGGGGGCAAGGCCCGGAGCGGCTGATCCTTGCCGGCCTTGCCGTGTCCTTCATGTTCACCGCCTTGACCAATTATCTTGTCTTTGCCGGCGACCAGCGCGCCGCGCACTCCGTGCTGTTCTGGACCATGGGTGGGCTCGGCCTGGCGCGCTGGGACAATATCTGGCTCGGCGCCTTGGGTGCGGGCACTATCCTGGCTTACGCGCTGTGGAACCACCGCCGGCTCGATGCTTTCCTGGCCGGCGAAAACGCCGCCGAAAGCCTGGGCGTGCCGGTGGCGTGGATGCGAAGGATGACCTTTCTCGTCGCCGCCTTCTCGACGGCGATCCTGGTCTCGGTCGCCGGCGTCATCGGCTTCGTCGGGCTGATGATCCCGCATCTGTCGCGGCCGCTGGCGGGCCCCTTGCACCTGCGCCTGGTTGCCAGCTGCGCCGTGTTCGGCGCGGTGCTGTTGCTGGCCAGCGACCTTCTGGCCCGAACGCTGCTGCCGCCGCAGGAACTGCCGATCGGCATCATCACCAGCTCGGTCGGCGCGTTCTTCGTCGTCACCATGCTCATCCGCAACCGGCTTTAAGCGTGGCCTCGGTCAGGGTCGCGATTACTCTCCCGAAATGCCCAGTTGCACCTGTTGCTTTGGGCGCTTCGACTGGAACAGGGCAAGCAAAAAAACGCCGGCCTGAACCACGACGATGGTCGGACCCGTGGCTGCGTCGATGTGATAGCTGAGGATCGTTCCCACGACGCTCGACCCGATGGCGGCCGCGGCAGCAATGGCGAGCATGCGCTCAAAGCTCTTCGTCAAAAGAAAGCCGATCGCTCCCGGCGCGATCAGCATGGCGATGACAAGGATGATCCCGACAGCCTTCAGCGAAGCCACGATGGTCAACGCGAGCAGCGTCAACAGCCCGAAATGCAGCAGGTTGACGGGTAGGCCGATCGCGCGGGCATGGGCCGGATCGAAACAATAAAGCAGCAGATCCTTGCGTTTTGCCAGAACGATGAGGATCGCCGGCACGACGATGACCGCCGCCTCGATCACGTCGCGCCACTGGACGCCGAGCATGTTGCCGAACAGGATATGATTGAGATGCTGGTCGGTCTCGACCTTGACGAACAGAACCAGGCCAAACGCGAACATGCCTGAGAAGACGATGCCCATGACTGCGTCCTCCTTGATCCGGCTGTGCTGCTTGAGGTAGCCCGTCGCCAGCGCGCAGCCAAGCCCTGCCACGAATGCGCCGAAGGCAAGCGGGATCCCGGCGATATAGGCGAGCACAATACCCGGAAGCACGGCATGCGAAACGGCGTCGCCCATGAGCGACCAGCCCTTCAGGACGAGATAGCAGGACAACACCGCGCAGATGGCGCCGACCAGAATGGCGACGGCGAGACCGCGACGCATGAATTCGTGGCTGAGCGGTTCGGCGATCCAGGACCAGATTGTCATCATGACGCGACCTGGGATGCGGCACGTGCCGCCCGGCGCGCGGCGAGACGGCCATGTTTGGGTGCGAAGACGAAGGCAGTCAGAAAGACCACGGTCTGCAGCACCACGATCAGTCCGCCAGTCGCGCCATCGAGAAAGAAGCTGAGATAGGCGCCGACCGCGCTCGTCGCCGCGCCGATCGCCATCGCGAGCAGGATCATGACGCCGAACCGATCGGTAAGCAGGTAGGCGGTGGCGCCAGGCGTTACCACCATCGCGATCACGAGGATCGCGCCGACGGTCTGGAGCGCGGCGACGATGCAGGCGCTGAGCAGCACGAAGAACAGGACCCGCAGCCGCCACGGATTCAGGCCGACGCCGCGCGCATGGTTCTCATCGAAGAACACCAGCATCATATCCTTCCATCGAAGCCCCAATACAGCCAGCGAAACCGCTGCGATGAGGATGACCTGGGTTACATCCTCGTCGGAGATTGCGAGGATGTTGCCGAGTACGATGGACTGGATGTTTACGGAGGTCGGACTGATCGACGCAATCAGCAGCCCGCCAGCGAACAGCGTTGTAAAGACAAGGCCGATCACGGCGTCTTCGCGAAGTTGCGTCACGCGCCGCACCAAGGTGATGCCGAGTGCGGCGATGAGGCCGGAGGCGAATGCGCCGGCGGCATAGGGAAGGGCCAGCATGTAGGCGGCCGCAACGCCCGGCACCACCGAGTGGGCAAGCGCGTCGCCCATCAGGGCCCAGCCCTTGAGTATGAGATAGCAGGACAGGAACGCGCAGACCATGCCGACCAGGGCGCTGACCCAGATGGCCTTGGCCATGTAGTTGTAGGTGAAGGGTTCCAGCAGGATGTCAATCACGGGGCTGGCGATCCGCTGTCGGGCTTCATCATCTTCTCTTGATCGCGCTCGCCGTAGAGCACCAGAGGACGCTCGTCATCGGTCAGCACGGTCAGGTGGCGAGCATCGGGGTCGTCATGAAGGTCGGCGCCGCCGAGGCGTAGATGCCTCAGCACGCCGCCAAAAGCTTTCGCAAGATTGGCTTGCGTAAACGTTGTCTCTGTCGGTCCGGAGGCCAGCACCGTCTTGTTGAAGATGACGACATGGTCGCAGAAATTGACGATGCTGCCGAGATTGTGCGTCGACACCAACATCAGCTTGCCGTCGTCGCGCATCGACCGAAGGAGATCGATGATCGCTGCTTCGGTCTGCACGTCGACGCCGGTGAACGGCTCGTCGAGCAGGATGATCTCGCCGCCCTGCGCCAGAGCGCGCGCCAGGAACACGCGCTTCTTCTGGCCGCCGCTCAGTTCGCCGATCTGGCGCTTGCGAAAATCGGTCATGCCGACCCGTTCCAGCGCCGCGTCGACCGCCATGCGATCGGCTCTACCTGGGATACGCAGAAAATTCATGTGGCCATAGCGGCCCATCATGACGACATCTTCCACCAGCACCGGAAAGTTCCAGTCGACATCCTCGCTCTGCGGCACATACGCTACTAGGCCGCGCTTCAGCGCTGCGTGGACCGGCAATCCGGCGATAAGCACTGTTCCGGTCGACGGCGTCAGGAAGCCCATCAGCGCCTTGAACAGCGTCGATTTGCCGGAGCCGTTGACGCCGACCAGCGCGCAGATGGTGGAGGCGCCGAGTCTGAAAGAGGCGGAATGTACGGCCGTGACCCCGCTTGAATAGCTGACGGTGACGTCGTCCACGTCGATGGAGGCAACGACCCGGCCGCTACCGGTCGATGTTCGATCATGGCTGCCCTGGACACTGTCCGGAGCGAGCGCGGTGCGAACCCCGGTCACCCGCCGAACCCCTGGACGATCGTCTCGACGGTGGTTTCGAGAAGCTTCAGATAGGTCGGAACCGGGCCGTCTTCCTCGCTCAGCGAATCGACGTAGAGAATGCCTCCATAGGTGGCTCCGGTTTCGCGCGCGACTTGCTTGGCCGCCTTGTCGGAAATGGTGCTTTCGCTGAACACCACTGGAATCTTGTTCTCGCGCACCAGGTCGATGAGCTTGCGCGCCTGTTGCGGAGTGCCTTGCTGGTCGGCGTTGATCGGCCACAGATAGGCTTCGCGCAGATCGAAGTCGCGTGCCAGGTAGCTGAAAGCGCCTTCGCTTGTAACCAGCCAGCGTTGGTCCGTGGGGATCGCCGACAGGCGCTTGCGCATGGGCTCGTCGATTGCCTTGATCTTTTCCGAATAGGCCGCGGCATTGGCGGCATAGACCTGGGCGTTTGCCGGATCCGCCTTGGACAGCGCCTTGCGGATGTTCTCGACATAGATGAGGGCGTTCTTCGGCGACATCCACGCATGCGGATTGGGCTTGCCTTCGTAGGGCCCCTCCTTGATCCCCATCGGCTCGACACCGTCCGTGACGACGGCGCTCGGCACGTTCTTCACGTTGTCGAAGAATTTCTCGAACCAGCGTTCGAGGTTCATGCCGTTCCAGAGCACGAGGTCGGCCGATTGCGCCTTCACCACGTCGAGCGGCGTCGGCTGATAGTCGTGGATTTCGGCGCCGGGCTTGGTCACCGACTCTACGATTGCCGCGGTCCCGGCTACGTTTTGCGCGATATCCTGGATGATCGTGAACGTCGTCACGACGCGCAGAACCTTCCCTGCCGCAGGCTGGGTCTCCTGTGCCATGACCGGAACGAGGCTCGCCGTCGCAAAACCGATGGCCACAAGGCCGCCAAGCGCCCGCAGCATCGTCCTGCGGGTTGGGGAAGCAGAAACAGTCATCGGATGCCTTTCGACTGGAGTTGATCGTCGCCCATGCGCTGCTCACGTCATGCTAATGCGTTTGATTTGCATCTAATATTGCAGTTGCAACTGATTTGCAAGTAGCTAATTGCAGTCGCGTGGCAACGCGGCTAAGTATGGCGGATGAAAGCGGATAACGACCTTTTCGAGCGATTCCGGAGCAATTTGAAAGCCGCCGGTGTCCGGATGACCGAACAACGCAAGGTGATCTTGCGGCTGCTGGCGGATGCGCACGACCATCCGGACGCGAACGAATTGTATTCTCGTGCCCACCAGATCGACGGCAGCATTTCCTTGTCGACCGTCTACCGGACGTTGCGGCTCCTGGAGGAGAAAGGCGCCATCCAGCGTCATGCCTTCGACGAGGGCCGCGCCCGGTTCGAAAACGCGGACCGTGAACATCACGACCATCTCATCGACCTCGACACCGGTCAGGTGATCGAGTTCCGTTCCGACAAAATCGAGAAACTGCAGGCCGAGATAGCGTCGGAGCTTGGCTTCGAAATCGTCCGCCACAAGCTGGAACTGTATGTCAGGAAACGCGCTAAATAGCGTGGTTTCTGGTCGTCACCATGCTCATCCGCAAACGCTTTGAGCGCGGCAACAGATCGCCGGATCACACGGTCCAGAAACAGCGCACGATGTGGAAGAACACCGGGGCGGCGAAGACCAGGCTATCGGTGCGGTCCATCATGCCGCCATGGCCTTCGACCAGATGGCCCCAGTCCTTGACGCCCTGGTCGCGCTTGAGGGCCGAGGCGACCAACCCGCCAAGAAATCCCATCGAGCAGGCGACGAAGGCCACGGCCGCCGCATGCAGCGGCGAGAAGGGCGTGCCGATCAGGCCTTCCCAGGTTTTCGACGGCGAGACGTTCGGCGAAAAACGATGTTTTCCAAAGAGCTTGCCGAAGATGCCGAACATGCCGCATTTGTGCACCAACGCTCGGGCAGGGCTAAAAACTTTAGGCTTGAAATAAATTTGGTCTGGTGCAATTCTCAATCGTCAGTCGAGAGCGTGGGAGGTCTCGCTGTGCCAAATGCCGGTCGCATATCGATCGCGCCGGGTGCTGCCGCATATGCCGGATGACCAGCCCGGCGTCGGCGCAAAGCCTCCCCGCAAGTTGCGTATTCAAACACACGCACGGCGACAAGACCGTGGCAACGAGCATCTAGGGGACAGCCGCAGAATGCTTGGACCGTCAGCGCATATCGACACTTTCACGCGCGACAACCTTCCGCCCGAGGAACAGTGGCCGAACTTCCTGCTCGATGGCTTCGACTACCCCGAATACCTTAATGCCGGTGTCGAACTGACCGACGTCTGGTCGAAAAGGGTCTGGGTGACCACACCGCGCCGATCGGCAATGGCCGGGCGCTGGCGCTTCAATCATGTCACCACAGTCGAACGCATCATCGGCATGAAACGCAGCACCGGCGGCACGTCGGGCGCTTCGTATCTGAAGAGATGCTGGAGGTTGAACTGTTCACTGAACTCTGGAAAGTTCGCACCCGGCTCTAAAGCTATTTTATCTATATTGAAAACACTGGGAAGGAGAGAAAAATGAAGAATATCCTGGCATCCAGCATGTTCGCTTTGTCGCTGGCCACATCTGGCCTTGCCTATGCCGAACCCGTCAAGATCGGCGTCATCACCACGCTTTCGGGCGGCGGTGCGGGTCTCGGCGTCGACATGCGCGATGCCTTTACGCTGGCGATGAAACAGTCCGGCAACAAGGATGTCGAGCTGGTCATCGAAGACGATGCCCAGAAGCCCGAGATCGCGGTGCAGCTCGCCGAAAAGATGATCCAGAGCGACAAGGTCGACCTGCTCACCGGTATCATCTGGTCGAACCTGGCGATGGCGGTGGTGCCCAACGCGGTGGCGCAGGACGTCATCTATCTGTCGCCCAATGCCGGCCCGTCGGCCCTTGCCGGCGCCAAGTGCAACAAGAACTATTTCAACGTTGCCTACCAGAACGACAATTTCCATGAGGCGATGGGTCAGTACGCCAACAAGGACTACAAGAAGACCTTCATCCTCGCGCCCAACTACCCGGCTGGCAAGGATTCGCTGACCGGCTTCAAGCGCTACTACAAGGGCGAGCTGGCAGGCGAGGCCTACACCCAGATCGGCCAGGCCGACTACGCCGCCGAGATCGCCCAGATCCGCGATTCCGGTGCCGACTCGGTGTTCTTCTTCCTGCCTGGCGGCATGGGCATTTCCTTCATGAAGCAGTACGCCCAGTCGGGCGTGAACATCCCGGTCATGGGTCCTGGCTTCTCCTTCGACCAGGACATTTTGCCCGCGGTTGGCGACGCAGCCCTTGGCGTCAAGAACTCGGCGAGCTGGTCCAGGGACCTCGACAACGAAGCCAACAAGCAGTTCGTCGAGGCCTTCAAGGCCGAATACAATCGCCTGCCCTCAATCTACGCCGCCCAGAGCTGGGATACGGCGAACCTGATCCTGTCTGCGCTGTCCAAGGCCAGTGTTAAGGACAAGGACGCGTTCCGCGCGGCCCTCAAGGCAGCCGATTTCAAGTCGGTGCGCGGCGAGTTCACCTTCAACACCAACAATCATCCGGTCCAGAACATCTACGTCCGTGAGGTGGTAAAGGAAGGCGATGTCTTGACCAACAAGATCATCGCCACCGCCTTCGAACACCACAAGGACGCCTATGCCGACCAGTGCAAGATGTAGCCCAAGGCTGCATCCGCTTTGCTAAAGTGCCGGCCTCGTCATCGACGGGGCCGGGGCCGCGGCGAGGCCGCATCGCCGTATCTTGCAGCGGCTTGCTTCGGCATTTCCCGCCTTGAACCACAGTCCGGATCGTTCATTTGTCCATCGCCCTTCTGATCGAACAACTTCTCAACGGGCTGCAGCTCGGAGTGATGCTGTTCCTCATGGCCGCCGGCCTGACGCTGATCTTCGGAGTCATGGGCCTGATCAACCTCGCCCATGGCTCGCTCTACATGGTCGGCGCCTTTGCCTGTGCCACGGTCGCCGCCGCCACTGGTTCGTTCTGGATCGGTCTGGTGGCGAGCCTGATCGCTGCGGCAGCCGCCGGTGCGGTCATGGAGATCGTTGTCATCCGCAGGCTTTATGAGCGCGACCATCTTGACCAGGTGCTGGCGACGTTTGCGCTGATCCTGATCTTTTCGGAAGGCACGCGCTGGCTGTCTGGCTCGTTTCCGCTTTATCTCGACATCCCACCGCTGCTGCAAGGCGCGGTGCCCTTGCCCGGCGGTGGCCAGTACCAGCTCTACCGCCTCGCCATTATCGGCGTCGGCATCGCCGTTGCTGTGGGGCTCTATCTGCTGATCTCGCGCACCCGTCTCGGCATGCGCATCCGCGCCGGCGAATCCGACCGCGAGATGATCGCAGCCCTCGGCGTCGACATCCGCACGCTCTACACTGTTGTCTTCGCGCTAGGTGCTGCCCTTGCCGGCCTTGCCGGCGCGCTGGTCGGTGCGCTGCAATCGGTGCAGGTCGGCATGGGCGAGCCAGCACTCATCCTCGCCTTCGTGGTCATCGTCATCGGCGGCATCGGCTCGATCAAGGGCGCGCTGTTCGGTGCCATCCTCGTCGGCCTCGTCGACACGATGGGCCGCTTCCTCCTGCCCAAGGCGCTGGCGTTGATGATGCCGACGGCACAGGCCGGGCTGATCGGTGCCTCACTCGCCTCCATGCTGATCTACATAGTCATGGCCCTGATCCTCGCTTTCAGGCCAAGCGGCCTGTTTGCGGCGCAGTCGTAAGGGCCACCATGAGCCGCGAAACCATCATCAATATACTGCTGGCACTTCTGCTGCTAGCGATCCCGTTCAGTGCGTCTGCAATGGGCGAGCAATTCTACGTCACGCTTGCCACGCGCATTACGATCCTTGCGCTCGCTGCTGTCGGGCTCAACATCGCGCTTGGTCTTGGCGGGCTGGTATCCTTTGGCCACGCCGCCTTCTTCGGCCTTGGCGGCTATGCCGCCGGCATCCTGGCGACCCATGCCTTCAACGCCGAACCGCTGTTGTTTGGCCTGCAAGGCACGACCTCGATGCCGGTCATCTGGTCGGTGGCTATCCTGGTTTGCGGCCTTGTCGCCTTGCCGATCGGCGCGATCAGCCTGCGCACGACGGGCGTCTATTTCATCATGATCACGCTCGCTTTCGCGCAGATGATCTACTACTTCGCCATCTCCTGGCCGGCCTATGGCGGCGAGGACGGGCTGTCGATCTATGTCCGCAATGGCTTTCCCGGTATGAACACGGCGCAGTCCCTGACCTATTTCCTGATCTGCTATGTCGTGCTGATGGCAGCACTTGGCCTGTTCTGGCTGCTGCGCGGATCGCGCTTCGGTGCCGCATTGCAGGCGGCACGGCAGAACGCGACCAGGCTGTCCGCCGTCGGCATCGCACCCTTCAACATCAGGCTCGTTGCCTTCGCCATCTCTGCCATGGTCACAGGCCTCGCCGGCGCGCTGTTTGCCGATCTCAACCGCTTCGTCAGCCCCTCGATGCTGTCCTGGCACATGTCGGGCGAGCTGATCGTGCTCATCATCCTTGGCGGCAAGGGTCGGCTGTTCGGCCCGGTTGCGGGCGCGATGCTTTACGTGCTGTTCGAATTCGCGCTTGGCGGCTTCACCGAACGCTGGCAGTTCTTCCTTGGCCTGATCCTGCTCGGCGTCGTTTTGTTCGCGCGCGGCGGGCTGCTTGGCCTTTTGGCTGGAGAGGCGCGTCATGGCTGAGCTGGTCCTCGAAATACGCGATCTCAAAAAGACTTTCGGCGCGCTGAAGGCCACCGACGGCGTCAGCCTCGATCTCAAGCCGGGCGAAATCCACGCGCTGATCGGCCCCAATGGAGCCGGCAAAAGCACGCTGATCCACCAGATCTCGGGCTCGCTCCGGCCAGACAGCGGCAGTATCCGCTTTCTCGGCCAGGATATGGCCGGGCTCGACATGGCGGCCCGCGGGCGGCTTGGGCTCGGCCGCAGCTTCCAGATCTCATCACTCGCGCAGGAGTTTTCCGCGCTGCGCAATGTGATGCTGGCGGTGCAGGCACGCCAGGGAACGAGCTTCCGCTTCTTACGCCCCGTGATGAGCGACAAGAGCCTGACAGAACCGGCGATGGCGATGCTGGAGCGCGTCGGCCTTGCCGGGCGCGCCTACGTGCCAGCCGCTGAGCTGTCGCATGGCGAACGCCGTCAACTCGAAATCGCCATTGCGTTGGCCCTTGGATCGAAGGCCTTTTTGTTCGACGAGCCGATGGCCGGCATGGGGCCAGACGGATCGAAAGCGTTGACGAAATTCCTCGACGGCCTGCGCCACGAAGCGCCGATCCTGCTCGTCGAGCACGACATGGATGCCGTCTTCGCGCTTGCCGACCGTATCTCGGTCCTCGTCTATGGCCGCGTCATCGCCACCGGCACGGTGGACGAGATCCGCAACGATCCCGAAGTGCGCCGGGCCTATCTCGGAGAAGCTGCGTGAGCCTGCTGGAACTCAACGGCGTCGAAACCTTCTACGGCGCATCGCAGGCGCTGTTCGGCGTCTCGCTCGACGTCAGGGCGGGTGAGGTCGTGGCGCTCATGGGCCGCAACGGCATGGGCAAGACGACGACGATCAATTCCATTCTCGGCCTCGCGAAACCGCGCTCAGGCTCGATCAGCTTTGGCGGCCGCCAAGTCGCCGGCATGCGCCCGCACCGCATCGCGCGTCTTGGCCTGGGTCTGGTGCCGGAGGGAAGGCGCTGCTTTCCCAATCTGACCGTACTGGAGAACCTGCTGGCCGCAGCACGCGGCAGCGCGTGGACATTGGAAAAAGTTGTCGAGCTGTTTCCGCGTCTCGGCGAACGCCGCGACCAATATGCCGGTACACTGTCGGGCGGCGAGCAGCAGATGGTAGCCATCGGCCGCGCGTTGATGACCAATCCGAGCCTGCTCATTCTGGACGAGGCGACCGAGGGTCTGGCACCTGTGATCCGCCAGGACATCTGGGCAGCAATCCGCAAGCTCAAGTCGAGCGGACAGTCGATCCTTATCGTCGACAAGACGCTTGCCGAGCTTCTACCTGTGGCCGACCGCTGCTTCGTTCTGGAAAAGGGCATGACCGTCTTCGAAGGCACGCCCGAGGCGCTGACGCCAGAAATTCAGGACCGCTATCTCGGCGTATGAAAAAAGGGTGTCAAACGGCTTCCAAACTGACCCGGCGCGGTGCTGTTGCTGGCCAGCGATCTTCTGGCCCGAACGCTGCTGCTGCCGAAGGAGCTGCCGATCGGCATCATCACCAGCTCCGTCGGCGCGTTCTTCGTCGTCACCATGCTGATCCACAACCGGCTCTGAGCGCGCAATGAACCGCTCTTGCAACAGGCCGCCGGCTCAGACCGTCCAGAAATAGCGCACGATGTGGAAGAACACCGGGGCGGCGAAGACCAGGCTGTCGGTGCGGTCCATCATGCCGCCATGGCCTTCGATCAGATGGCCCCAGTCCTTGACGCCCTGATCGCGCTTGATGGCCGAGGCGACCAGCCCGCCGAGAAACCCCATCGAGCAGGCGACGAAGGCCACGGCTGCTGCCTGCAGCGGCGAGAAGGGTGTCACGAACGATAGCAGCGCGCCGAGCAGGCTCGCCGACACCAGTCCGCCGATCAGCCCTTCCCAGGTTTTCGACGGCGAGACGTTCGGCGAAAAACGGTGTTTTCCAAACAGCTTGCCGAAGATGTATTGCAGCACGTCGCTGCCTTGCACGACGATGATCAGGAACGCGATCAGCAGCAGGGTGCGGCCTTCGAAGCCCGGCACCTCGAGTGTCAGCAGGGCAGGGACATGGCTGACGCAATAGACCGAGATCATCACCGCCCATTGCTGCGCGGCGATGCGCTCGAGGAAGCGTTCAGTGTCGCCATGCAGCGCCGTGATGGCCGGCATCAGCAGGAAGCAATAGACCGGAATGAAGATGACGAAGAGCCCGTACCAGGCGGTCCACACCAGCCAATATTGAAACGGTATGATGATGCCGAACATGCCGAGCAGCACCCAATGGTCGCTGCGGCGGGTGTGCGTCAGCGTCACGAATTCGCGCAGCGCGGCGAAGGAGATCAGAGCGAACAGGATGGTCATCCCGTAACGCCCGAAGAAGAAGGCGACCGTCATCAGCGCCACCATCACCCACCAGGCGTTGATCCGCTGGCTGAGATTGACCAGCGTTGAGCTAAGCGGCTTCGGCGCTCGCGCCGAAAGGATGGTCGCGACGATGCTGGCGGTGGTCAAAACCGCCAGCAGGCCGATGATCAGAATGGAGATTTCGTGGCGCATCAATCGTCTCGCTCGGGACGCGGGTTGAGCGCCAGAAGCGCGGCGTGGGCGCGTTCGAGGAAGGCGCGGCGTTCTTCGCCCGGACCGATCGCCACCGGCGCGCCGAAGACGACGCGGCACAGCAGTGGCACCGGCAGGAACTGGCCCTTGGGCAGCACGCGCGACATGTTCTCGATCCAGCACGGGATCAGCTCGACCTGAGGCCGCGCCGTCGACAGATTGTAGAGCCCGGAGCGGAAGGCCAGCAGCGGCTCTTCGGTCATGTTGCGTGTGCCTTCGGGAAACAGGATCAGCGAGTGGCCCTGGTCGAGAACCGACAGCATGATCTCGATCGGGTTTTCCTCAGGTCTCGTCCACTGCCGGTTGATGAGCACCGACGACAGCATGTCCTGCGCGATGAAGCGGCGCAGCCGCGACTTCCCCCAATATTCGCCTGCGGCAACAGCATGGGTGATCGCGCGCTCGCTTTCGCTGAGACAGGCCGACAGCAGGATAAAGTCGCCATGGCTGGTGTGGTTGGCGAAATAGATGCGCTGGCGGTCGGAGGGCAGGCTGCCGTTCCAGATCGGACGCACGCCCGTCACCATCCGGGCCAGCGCCGAGAGGCCGACGGAGGTTACCGTCTGCAGCAAGGTGAAGGTCTTGAGCGAAAGCCTGTTCATCGCGGCGCCCAAAACCCTGACGCCAGAAGTGCTGCGGCGAACAGAGCCAGGGCGGCGCGCTGCTTGAACAGTAGGCGACGCGTGCCAGCAATGCGGTCATCGAGCGAGCGTGTCGCGGGCGGGGCCGTTTTCAGGCGCATGCGCGCCAGCATGTCGTCCACCGCGGCACCGCCGGAAGCTTCGTCATCATGGCCAGCCATGACCCGGAACAACAGGGCGTCGAATGCCAGCAATGCCGACAGCGCCAGAACGGCGACAGCGCTCGCGGCTGTGATCGACAGCGCAACGGCCGCCGGCAAAGTCTCGAAGCCGCCGCGCGTCGAGGCAGCCAGCGGCGCAAGGATATTTGCCGCCACCACGATTGCGGCAGGCCACGCTGCCTGCCGCATCAGCATGCCGGCGAAGCGGTCGGTGCGGTCCTGATAGGCATTGCCGGTCATGACGCCGCCGGATCCGTGGCTTCTGCGAGATGAACCGGCCGGCCGAGGGCCGCGAGCATTTCGCGGGCAAGCGCCGGCGTCTTGGCCCTGCCGGTCGCCACCAGCCATTCGGCGACGACGCCGGCGCTGCGCTGGAAGCCGAGCGCGCAGCACACCAGCACGGTGCCGTCGCGGCGCGCACTCTCCAGCGCGCCGGCTGCCTGTTGCCGTATCGCCACTGGCGGCGGCAACAGGTCGACCATCGGAAAGCTGATCCAGCGGCAATCGGCTGCCGCAGGCCTCTTAAGTTCGGCGGCGAGATCGATGACCGTGCCGAAGCTGCTGGCCTCGCGTGCCGTGGGAAAGCGCCCGAGAAAGACGCCGTCGGCAATCGCCACCTGGGGAGCAAGTTTGCGCGTCCAGGCCCATATGTTGGCCCTGGCGCCGAGACGGTAAGGCAAGAGCAGGACACGGCTTGCGAGCGTGATGCTGCCATCGGCGGATTTCTGGAACACTTTTTCGCCTGCTCCTGCATAGGCGAAGGCGACGATGGCCAGCGCCATCGCCGGCCAAAGCAGGAAGAGCGCGACGGCGCAGAACAAGGCGCCGAGCGCTGCACCGGCCAGCGCGAGGACCGCGCCCAGCGCGTAGAACCGCGCCAGCCGCCGCGCTTTCACATCGCTGGTCAGCCGGAAGCCTGAAAACGGCAACGCGCCGCTGCGCGGAAACAGCCACAGCGCAAAGAACCCGAGCAGCGCGCCGGTCGGAATGTCGATGAAGTGATGCTGCCAGGTCGTCAGCACCGAGGCACCGATCAGGAAGCTCCAGCCATGCCAGAGCGGCAGGAGCAACCCGCGGAGCCGGTGGCGCCAATGATCCCAGATGATCACCAAAAGGGCGATGTGCAGCGAGGGTGCCTGGTTGAACGGCTTGTCGAAACCGCCGAGCACGGCAAACAGGAAGCCCGGCAGGCCGGTCGTCGCCGGTCGCACGAATGTCGCGGTCAGCGGGAACAGGATGAAGCAGATAACGGCGACGACCTGCGCGGTGAGATAGCGCCCGGCCAGGCGGTCGACGCCTTGCTTGTCGTTGTTGAGCAGCAGCGACAGGCCATAGAACAGATTGATCGACCAATAGGGCACGATGGTCCAGGCGACGAACGGAATGCTGTGTTCCCACGAGAACACGATGCTGCCGACCTCGTCGCGCCGCGAGGCCAGCCAGTTGGCGAAGCCGTAGCTGAGATAGAAGAACGGCGCCAGGAAGGCCAGCCACAGCGCCGCCCTGACGATCACCCGTCCATAAGGCTCGGTGCGCGCGGTGGGGGCAGGCGATGAGACCATGCTGTTCAGCGGCGCCGCGCGACCGAGACGGTGAAGATGCCCCATTGGTCGATGCGCTGGTCGAGTTTTTCGAAACCGGCGGCTTCGACGAGCTGGTCCATCTCACCCTGCGTGCGCCGCCGCATCACCCAGGCCTCGCCGCCGCGATGCGAAGTCAGGCTGCGGGCGATCATCTCGAGCTGCGGATGCCAGGGCTGGTTGGTGTAGAGCAACAGGCTTCCCGGCTGCATGGCGCTGGCCAATCCACCGAGCGAGCGGGCTATCATCGCATTGTCGGAGAACAACTCGTAAAGGCCGGAAACGATGGCAAGATCCGGAGCCGGATCGATCGATGCGAGCATGTCGGCATCGAAGGCGTCGGCGCGCTGGAATGAGACATCAGCCGGCAATTGCCGCTCGGCGATCAGCTTGCGGCCAAGCTCGACGTTGAGGTCGGAATAATCCTGCAGGCGAACGCTCGCCGGCTGATCGGGGCTCTTCACGATGGCATCGAGAACATAGCGGCCATGGCCGGCCGCGATGTCGAGAATGTGCACCGGCCGGCCAGCGGCCTTGAGCGTCGCCAGGCAAGAGCCGATGAGCTCTTCGAGATGCAGCTTGCGCTGGCGGATGCCGCGCCAGCCAATGGCCTCCAGGAAAATGCGGTCGACGACGCGGCCAAGAGGCGTAAGCCCGCGCGCATTGTTCTCGTAGACGTAGTCGAGCGTCGAGCCGGAATCGAAGCCGGTGGTCACGCCGGCCTTCATACCTTGCGAGACCCAGGCGCCCATGCGGATGGAGGCACGGCTGAATGCCCAATAGAGGCCCTTTGGCGACATCAGAGCGAGCGGCGAGGCAAGCCTATCGGCCTCGTCGCGTGTGTAGCCGGCGATGTCCGCCTGCTTCAGGTCGACCGGCGCATCGGCTGCCTCGAACTGCCTGGCCAGGAATGGCCGGATCAGGTCGAGGGCCTGCGCCCTGTCGCGCTCGCCCAGCGTGTCGTGGAAGAAACCAGGCAGCACATGGCGTTCCTTGGTGCGGCTGCCGAGATTGACGAAGAACTCATGCTGCGGGCCGTGGCGCACGACCCAGTCGCTGCCCGAAAGCAGAAGCTGCGTCGGCACGGTGATGGCGCGGGCGTCACTGACGATGCGTGCGGCATGCTGGTAGAGTTCGACCAGTATGTTGGAGGCGATCGGCCGCGTGATCAGCGGATCGCTCTCGAAAGAGGCGATGCGCACGGGATCATGGGTCAGGAATTTCGCCTTGACGTAGGAATTGACGAAGAAGCGGCCCTTGATCTTCTGCCAGAGTGCGATGCCCTCCTTGGCGAAGGGCACGTAGAGTTTTACCGAGAAGGCCGGTGAGGCCAGCACCATGGCGCGCAGCTTCGGCGCATAGTCATGCACCCAGGCGGCAGCCAGCACGGCGCCGAAGGATTGTGCGATCAGCGCGATATCCCGAGTGGCAAAGCCATCCCTGGCAGCGGTCTCGCGCATGAAGCAGTCGATGTCGCGCACCAGCGCCGAGAAGGAGGGCGCATAGCCGCGCTCGCCGGACGAGCGGCCATTGCCGCGGGCATCCCAGGCATAGAAGGCGTGGTCCGGCATCTGCAATTCATCGACGAGATGGGCCATGCGGCCGCCATGCTCGTGGCCGCGATGGAAGAGCACCACTGCGCCCTTGGCATCGGCGGAGGCCGCCGGCCAGAATCGGTAGAAGATCTCCGTCCCGTCATGGCTGCGGAAAACCCGCTCCTGTGCTTGCCGCGCAAGGCTTTCCGTGGCCGCGGCGGCGATCGGTTCGTGCATCATGGTCTTCCCCTCTGGCGGCATGGCGAGCCTCGATGCTCAGCTGGCGCTGCCAATAATGCCGGCGCGTATCCGGTTTATGGCGGTCAGCAGCGAAAGCGTTGCCATGGCCGGAAACACAAACGGCGTTATCGATGCCGGCCACAGCCCGGCGGCACACAGCGTGGCGACGACGCCGAGCGCCAGCGCCCTGTCGCTCTTGCCGAACGGCCCGGCATAATTACGCCCGACCTTGGCAGCGATGCCGAGCACGCCGGCGAACTCGGTCAGCACGGCCGATATCGCGAAGGCGACGACGCCCCATGCGCCAAATTCGGGAAAGACGGCAAAAGGGAGAATCAGCGCGAGGTCCGAAACGACGTCGCACAACTCGTTCAGATACATGCCAAGCGTCGAGGCTTGGCCATGCTCGCGCGCCAGCATGCCGTCCACGGCATTCAACGCCATGCGCACGAACATCACCAAGGGGATAAGCAACAGCAGCCAGCGCCATTCGTGCCAGATCGCAATGGCCGCGCCGGCGGCTATCGACATCGCGGCCGCCAGGATGGTTATGCTGTTTGCCGTGACCCCGATTGCCGCCAACCGATTGACCAGCGGCCGCAGTCGACCCTGGAAGGCCGGCTTGAGAGCGTAAAGCGTCGGCATTGCGTTGATCCCCCGATCCTGTTCAGCGGCTGTACATCAATATGCCAGACGCGACCAGTGTAGAGGCGGCGCGGCCATCTGCGTTTGCAAATCGATAACCATGATTGGTCCGGCAAAGCTGTCATGCACATTTGCCGGCTTCTCGTGCAACGCGGCGTCTTGAATAGTAAGCACGCTTATTATATATCTCGCTCATGGTTTCCGATGGCATCGACAGATTGGGCTTCTTGATCCACGACGTGCAGCGCTTGATGCGCAAGCGCTTCGAGGCGAGGGCCAGTGGCTTGGGGCTTTCTTCGGCGCAATGGCGGCTTCTGGTCCGCGTTGCCAAGGAAGACGGTGTCGCGCAGGCGCGGCTGGCCGAACTTCTCGAAATCGAGCCGATCAGCGTTTCGCGCCTGGTCGACCGCATGGAAGAGGGAGGCTGGATCGAGCGTCGGTCCGACGCCGCCGATCGTCGCGTCCGCATGATCTTCCTGACGCCCAAGGCAAGCGATGCCTACGCCGTGATCAAGAGCATTGCCGGAGAAGTCTATGAGGAATCGCTGGTCGGCGTGAAGCCGGAAGCCCGTCGCGTCCTCATCGAAGGGCTTGAGGCGATGGTCCGCAACCTGACCGACGACGAGACGCCGTCCATTGAAAAAGTGAAGAATATAGAGGGCGCAGCAGCATGAACGCGGTAGCCAAGATAGACGAGAAAGTGACCGAACTGGACATGGAAGCGCCGGCGCAGCCGGCCGCGGCCCCGCCGGCGGTTGCTCCCCCGGTGCAGCCGGCCCCAGTGCCCGTGAAGAAAAAGCGCCGGCTGGGCCGCTTCCTGCTGATGGTCGCGCTGCCTGCGGCATTGGCTGTCGGCGGCGGCTATGTCTGGGTCACCGGCGGCCGCTATCAGGAGACCGAGAACGCCAATCTGCAGCAGGCCAAGGTGTCGATCGCTTCCGACACGGCCGGCCGCATCGTTAAGGTCGACATCTTCGATAACCAGCTGGTCAAGCAGGGTGACGAGCTGTTTGCCATCGACCCCGAGCCCTACCGGATCGCGCTGGCGCAGGCCGACGCGGCGGTGGCGGGCGCGCGTCTCAATGTCGAGCAGTTGCGCGCGGCCTATGGCCAGTCGATGGCTCAGCAGAAATCCGATGCCAGCCAGGTCGCCTTCGCCCAGTCGCAGTTCGACCGCGCCGCCGATCTCGCCCAGAAGGGCATCAACGCCAAATCGTCGCTCGACGAAGCCAAGAACGATCTCGACAAGGCCAAGCAGCAGCTGGCGGTTGCCGAGCAAGGGATCATCAGCGCCAAGGCAGGCCTTGGCGGCAATCCCGACATCGAGACCGACAAGCACCCGACCGTGATGGCCGCGCTCGCCGCGCGTGACAAGGCGGCCTACGACCTGGCGCAGACCACGGTCAAGGCGCCGGCGGACGGCATCGTCAGCCAGGCCTCGTCGTTCAAGGTCGGTCAGTATGTCGGTTCCGGCACGCCGCTGTTTTCGCTGGTCGAGACCGGTGACACCTGGATCGATGCCAATTTCAAGGAAACGCAGCTCACCCACATGAAGCCCGGCCAGAAGGCCGAGATCGTGGTCGACACCTATCCAGGGCGCACCTTCGAGGCGACGGTCAAGGCGATCGGCGCCGGCACGGGAGCCGAGTTCTCGCTGCTGCCGGCCCAAAATGCCACCGGCAACTGGGTCAAGGTCACACAGCGTATCCCGGTTCGTCTCGAACTGATCGATGCGGACGCCAAGATGGCGTTGCGCACCGGCATGAGCGCCACCGTTACCGTCGACACCGGCGTGGCGCGTGGCCTGCCCTCGATCTTTGGTCACGCCACGGCTGGCGAGGCCGCGCAGTAACGTCAACAGATTGCCGCAGGACCAGCGGCGGAGGTGAATAGCAGGATTGGTCTGATGGGAGGAGCTGGAAGGATCAGCGTTTTGGCGCTGCCGCGTCGCGGCCTGGCCGAAATCTGAAATCTCCGACGCGGACCCGTCGGTCCTCATGTTTCCGGGCGGCAGGCATCCGCTCATCAGAGACTTTCAGTCGATGTAACCCCCACATCGACGATCGCGTCCCACCGCGACGAGGGTCTCTCAACGGAAGGCGTTGCCGCCCGGAAACCCCTTGTACACGTTTTTGTTACCTGCTGGAAGTTCCACGCCATGAGCACGCCCGAACCTTTCAAAGAAGTGCCGCATCGCGGCCTGATCACGGTCGCGCTCATGCTGGCGACGGTCATGCAGGCGCTCGACACGACGATCGCCAACGTGGCGCTGCCGACCATGACCGGCGACCTCGGCGCCTCGCCTGACAACATCAACTGGGTGCTGACCTCCTACATCGTTGCCGCCGCCATCATGACGCCGGTCACCGGCTGGCTGGCCGACCGCTTCGGCCGCAAGGAACTGTTCCTGACGGCGGTGGTCGGTTTCACCATATTCTCGATGCTGTGCGGCATCGCCTGGAGCCTGGAGAGCATAGTGTTCTTCCGGCTGATGCAAGGCGTGTTCGGCGCGGCGATCGTGCCTCTGTCGCAAACCTTCCTGCTCGACATCAATCCCAGGGAACGCCATGGCCAGGCGATGGCCATTTGGGGCGCCGGCATCATGTTGGGGCCGATTCTGGGCCCGACGCTGGGTGGCTGGCTGACCGAGAATTTCAACTGGCGCTGGGTGTTCTTCATCAACCTGCCGGTCGGCATCGTCGCCTTTCTCGGCATGGCCGCCTACTTGCCGGCCGTTGCCCGGCGGGTGCGCGGCTTCGATTTCTTCGGCTTCGCCATGATATCGCTCGGCGTCGGCGCGCTTCAGCTGCTGCTCGATCGCGGCGGCGAGGTCGACTGGTTTTCCTCGGTCGAGATCTGGATCGAACTTGGTCTTTCGCTCACCGGCTTCTGGGTGTTCATCATTCACACCATGACCGCCGAACACCCCTTCATCGATCCCAAGATCTTCCTCGACCGCAATTTCGTGACCGGGCTGGCGTTCATCTTCATCATGGGTGTGCTCATCCTGGCGAGCATGTCGCTGTTGCCGCCGATGCTGTCGACCATCTTCGGCTATCCGACCGTCACCATCGGCGTCGTCATAGGGCCACGCGGTGTCGGCACCATGATTTCAATGCTGGTCGTCGGCCGGCTCATGAGCAAGATCGACGCCAGGATCCTCGTGGTCATCGGCTTCCTCCTGACCGCACAGTCGCTCTACACCATGTCCAGCTTCACGCCGCAGATGGACAATTGGCTGATCATCAGCTCCGGCGTCATCCAGGGCCTGGGGATGGGAATGGTGTTCGTGCCGCTGTCGACCGTCGCCTTCGCCACGCTTGACGTGCGCTTCCGCACCGATGCCACGGCCTTGTTCAGCCTGGTGCGCAATCTTGGCTCGTCCATCGGCGTGTCGGTCGTGACGGTTCTGATGGTGCGCAACACGCAGATCAATCACACCGAGCTTTCGGCCTTCATCAACCCGTTCAACCCCAATCTTTGGGCGGTCTCTCCTGCCGCCGCGAGCGGCGATCCGACGGCGCTTTCGCAGGTCGATCGCATGGTCAATCTGCAGGCGATGATGATTTCCTACGTCAACGACTTCAAAATACTTATGGTGATGACGCTGCTTGCCATCCCGTTTGTTTTCCTGCTGCGCAAGCCCAAGCAGGCGCCTGCCGGCGGCGCGCCGGCAGCGCATATGGACTAGCTCTATTTTCCGAGCACGAGGCTCCAGTAACGGAGCTTGCTGTCGCCGCCGTCGCGCACATAGGCAAGGCCGAAGCGGGTGAAGCGCGGGTCGAGCATGTTGCGGCGATGGCCAGGTGAATGCACCCAGATGTCGAACAGCTTCTCGAGGTCGAAACGACCCTCGGCGATGTTCTCCGCCGCGGCGCCGGAAATTCGATTGTCCTTGATGCGCGAGGCGAAATCCTTGCCCCAGCCGGTGGTGTGGCTCATGCGGCGGCGCTGCGCCATGTAGCCGGCCTGCTGCAGGGCAGCCTGTTCGAGTTGCCGGTCGGCGACCAGCGGCGCGAGCCCCGCCGAGGCGCGGATGCTGGCCAGCGTGCTGGTGGCGGAGGAGGAGACCCCGGCGCCTTCGCCTGACGGCAGTGAAACGGTGCTGCAGGCGGCGAGGCCCGCCAAGGCTGCGAGGCCGGTCAGCACCATGCGCCTGCTCGGCATCGGGCGCGGTTCGATGGAATGGGAATGATCAATGGCCATTCCTGTCTGAATAGTCGCGATCATGGCTTTTGACGGGCAAGCGGTGAAAATTGCGCGAGAACCCATACGTTTGGTTTTTCGCAAAAAAATGCATCGCGTAATGTTGAAGTGTTGAAGCGCCCCCTTTCGGGCAATAGTCCAGGTGTCCCGAGTGAGGTGAGAATCCGATGCCAAAAACTGCCCGCACCTTCCCGACGCTCTCTACAGCCCGTCTGCTGCTGCGCGCTCCGGCCCTCGAAGATGCCGATGCCTTCCGGAATATCCTGTCGATCCCCGAGGTCACCCGGTTCTCGAACTGGCGGGATGCGCCGTCCAAGGCGGTGGCGGATCGGGCAATGAGATGGATGTGCAAGGTCTTTCCTACTGGCAAAGGCTGCGCCTGGATCATCGAGGATCGCGCTTCGAAGACCATGGCCGGTGCGATTCGCTACAATTGGTTCGTCCCTAAATCGAAGTGCGGCGAGATCGGCTACGAGTTGCATCCGGACTTTTGGGGCAGAGGTCTGATGACCGAAGCGGCTGCTGCCGTCGCTCTTTGCGGCCATCGGTTTTTCCTGCTCAATCGCATCGAGGCGTGGACGCTGCCGGGCAATACCGGATCGGACCGTGTGCTGGAGAAAGCCGGCTTCCGCTACGAGGGGACGCTACGGCAGAAAGCCCGGTTCAAGGGCGCCTACCACGACTTCAGGATGTTTGGACGACTGGCCGGCGATCATCCTGCCTCAATCGATCAGAATTAACCTGCCGCCATGCCGGCGTAAGTCTCCAGTGTCGATGAAGTCTGACGATCGTCTTCCGTATGCACCCACCAGGCGCCCAGCGCGTCGATGAGCGGTACAAGTTTGCGGCCAGGCGCCGTGAGGTCATAATCGACCCGCAACGGATAACCCGGACGCACCGTGCGCCGCACGATGCCGGCCTCTTCCAGCTTGCGCAGTTCCAGCGTCAGGATGCGATGCGACACCGTCGGGTTGTCACGTCTCAGGTCGCTGAACCGCTTGGTCCCGTCCTTCAGATAATAGAGCAGCAGTGTGGGCCAGCGACCGCTGAGCACGCGCATGGTCTCTTCGATCGGGCAGCGTGAGACGACGTCTTTCATAGGCGGATCCTGGTTACAGAATTGTGCGTAATTTACATGGGACGACAAGCGTTTAGGGTCAAGTTTCGCTGCGCGGCGTGATCCTCTCAATCACGGAAGAAAACAAATGGAACCTATCCTCCTTTACGGCTTCCCGGCGGGAAGCTCGATGGGGCTTGTCGCTGCCTTTGAACGCGTCGGGCAACCCTATCGCCTGTGCCGCGTCGACATGCTCACCGAGATGAAAAACGATGCCTATGCCAGCATCAACGACCGTCAGGAAACGCCGGTGCTGATCACCGACGAAGGCCGGGTGCTCACCGAGACAATGGCCATCGCCTCGTGGCTCGAAGCCCGCGACACACAGCGCCGCATCAGCTTCGAACCGCGCACGCCGCAAGCCGACCGCATGCACCAGCTGATGGCCTTCGTGAACACCGGTTTCACCGCCGCCTTCAGCCCGCTCTGGGTGGCATTGGAAATGGCGGCGGATGAACCGGCGCTGAAGGCGACCTTGCGGGAGTTCGGCCGCAAGGTCGTTGCGGAACGTCATGATCGGCTCGAGGCGATGATCGCCGACACGGATTTCCTGGTCGGCGACCGGCTGACGCTGGCCGATACCACGCTGATCGGCGTGGCGCGCTGGGCGGAATTTCACCAGGCGATCGACGGCGCTGCCTATCCCAAGCTGGCCGGATTGCGCCTTCGCATCGAATCCGATCCGGCCGTGGGTTATGCGCTGGCTGTCGAGGATGGCGAACAGCCCGCCGGTTCTGGCGCCTGCCTTGGCCACGTCCCCCTGACTGAGGTGATCGATCGCTTCGCGGCGGCGGCGAAATCGTAGCGACACTCTGTTTTCAACCAGGATGTGCCTTTGTGAGAGGCGCTGATCTGCCGGAGTGCGGTCGCCGCCGCACTCCGGCATTGTTAAAGGGGACCGCCATTTTTCTCAACGCTACCGCTTGGGCCGCCTGTCGTTCTCATTTCACCAGAGTGATCATCCGATCGGCGTACATTGTGCGATTTCCAAGCGCCGCCGCGCAGTCCGACTTGACGGACGAGTTTCCGGTCATCTGAATCGTATTGCCGACAAGCCTGAGACAGTCGCCCTGGGCGCTCATATCAGAGTTGCCGGCGTAGGAAATGGGCGCGTCCGGCGCGTAGATGAAACCGCTGAGCACGGAATTTGCGCCGCCATTCAATGTCAGAGCAGACGTGTTGCCGTGATCCTGGAAAATGGTGATGCCAGCATAAGGGCCGCTGGTGGGCGGGGAAAGGTTCACCTTCTCATTGGCATTTATGTAGATCTCAGCACTTTCCATGAGGAATATGGTCACGCCCTGGCCAGCCAGGCTGCCGTTCCCCCCTGGCTTTATGGTGGTGCCGCGCATGATGTAGACGCCCGGATCAAGCGTGATGTCCCCCGACAATGTCTTGTCGCAATACGTGCCGGGCGACAGCGTGTAGGTTTTGCCGTTCGGGACAGGCAAACACAATGTGTAAGGGGGAGGAACGACGTCGGCCAATGGATCAAAGGACGCGTACCTATGTTCGTGCGGCGTTCCGCAGGCGAGACTGGCGCTGGGTGGCAACAGCCCGCTGGTGCCGCCGACGGTTGAGACACAGCCGGCTGAAACCAGTGCGGAGCCACCCCTGTTGACGGAATCGGACGCGTCCGAGTTCGCCGCGATCACGCAATTGTCCATCGAGACGTTGGTCGAGCCCTGGAGGTTCACGGCGGCGGACGCATGCGGATCGAGCGCCAGCACGCAGGCCTGTGCGCCAGGTTTTACCTTGACCGAGGCCGAGCGGGAGGCCTGCCAGGGGGCCGAGGTGCTGATGAAGCTTGGGCGGCTTATGCTGGACGACAGCGAGATAAAGTAGGCGCTTGGGCTGCCGCTTGCCGTTGCCGCGAAAGCGGAGACGCTGCCCAAATATTCCTGCTGGTCGGCCGCGCTCATATTGGCGGCGAAGAATTGCAGCCCAAGCTGCTGGACATCGCCGGCCGCCATATCGGGAGAGAACTTCGTGCCGATGGCGAGCCCCGCCGCGTCCAGCGAGTTCTGCAGTTGCGAGGCGTCATGGCTCGTGCCGATCAGATCAACGGCGCCGGCCAAACCAATCATTATCGGCAGCATCGCGATGGCGGTCGTCATGGCAAAGTTGCCGTGCTCCGAAGACCAGAAGCCTCTCAATGCGAACATAGTTCCTCGCCGAACCTCGTAAAGCTCAGGTGATACGCCAGAGATCCCTACGAGTAATTTAAGTAAATGCTAAAATACGTAAATGCTAAAATGCAGAACAATGGTTGGCTAAAACGAAAGACTGCCGAGGCACGCCATATGAGAGGCCATACGGAGAGTTGAACACTACGAGGAGTTGCGCCCCAGGCAATTGACGCGGCGACAATCGCCGCCAACTCTGCTATCATGCCTCTTGATCTTGAAGTGGCAGCTCTGGCGGCCATCCAGGCGGTGACCGCCCCGACACACGGGAGGAAGGTTATGGCCGGCTTTCATGTCATGGCGGACGCACGTGGAACGCATGTGCAGCCAACGGTGCGCCGCATCACCACGTCGGACCTTTGGGATGCGCTGCGCCTCGGCTTCGAGGATTTCTGGGCAAAACCATCGCACTACGTGTTCCTGTGCCTGATCTATCCCATCGTCGGCCTGATCCTGACGCAGTGGACGTCCGGCGCCAATGCCATCCAGCTCATCTATCCCCTGATGTCGGGTTTCGCGCTGGTCGGGCCGTTTGCGGCGCTCGGCCTTTACGAGATCAGCCGCCGGCGTGAGCTCGGCATGAACACCTCCTGGTGGCACGCGTTTGATGTGCGGCGCTCGTCCGCTGTCCCGTCGATCGCTGTCATCGGCGTCATGCTGGTGGCGCTGTTCCTGTTGTGGCTCTATACGGCGCAGTCGATCTACACCGGCCTGTTCGGCGACCAGCCGCCAGCCTCGATCGGTGGCTTCGTCCGCGACGTGCTGACCACCAGCAAGGGCTGGACGCTGATCCTTGCCGGCAATGCCGCGGGCTTTGTCTTCGCCGTAATCGTGCTGGCCACTACCGTGGTTGCCTTCCCGCTGCTGCTCGACCGTGACGTCGGCGCCGTTTCGGCGATCGAGACCTCGGCCCGGGCAGTGATGGCTAACCCGCTGCAAATGGCGCTGTGGGGCTTGCTGGTCGCCGTGCTTCTGGTGATCGGTTCGATCCCGCTGTTTGCCGGGCTCGCCGTCGTCATGCCGGTGCTCGGCCATGCCACCTGGCATCTCTACCGCAGGGTGGTCGAGCCGGAGCGGGCACAGCAGATAAGGCGGCCGATGTAGATCAGCACTCTCAGCGCTGCGCCTCTGTCGCCATCTTCAGCGCAAGTGCCGTCAGCACGGTGCCCATCATCCAGCGCTGGATGACCAGCCACAAAGGCCGTCCGGCAAGAAAGGTGGCGATCGAACCGGCCGTCACCGCGATGACGGCATTGACGCTGAGGCTGATCGAGATCTGCGTCGCGCCGAGCATCAGGAGCTGCGACAGGACGTGGCCCTTGTCGGGGCTGATGAACTGCGGCAACAGCGACAGATAGAGCACGGCCACCTTCGGATTGAGCAGATTGGTCATCAGACCCATGGCGAAAAGCTTGCGCGGCCGGTCCCTCGGCAGTTCGCGCACTTCGAACGGCGAGCGTCCGCCCGGTTTCACCGCCTGCCAGGCCAGCCACAGGAGATAGAGCACGCCGGCAAAGCGCAGCGCATCATAGGCGTAGGGCACGGCGAGCAGCAGCGCGGTGATGCCGAATGCCGCCGCCAGCACATAGAAGACAAAGCCGAGTGCCACGCCGCCAAGCGAAATGAGCCCCGCCTTCGGCCCCTGCGACAGGGAACGCGAGATCAAATAGATCATGTTGGGGCCAGGCGTCAGCACCATGCCGAGGCAGACCAGCGCGAAGGCGAGATGATTGGCTGTTTCGGGCATCTGTTCTTCCCCAGCGCGCCGCGAATGGACGCGCGATCCGGCAGGCGGCCAAGATGTGCCTGTCCCGGCAGGCGCGCGCAAGTGCATGGCGGCGCCAACTATTGTTCCAGCTAGCCGCCGGTGCCTACGGATCAGCCGACGATGCGCAGGTTCGACAGTTCGTTGCCGATTTCCTTGAAATCGTTCGACAAGCTGGCGCCGGTAGCGTTCCAGAACAGTTTTGCCGGCTTGCTCGCGTCCGTCGGGTCCTTGCGGAAGCGCGAGTTCGACGAGCAGGATTTCAGCGCCTCGATCGCCTGCTGGTCGGCGATTTTAGTCGTCGACAGATCGAGCGCCACAGTCATCACCATGATGTTGGCTGCCTTGGCATTGTTGCAAAGCGTCGCCATCTGCTCGTTGAGCGCATTGGTATAATTGCCGTTAGAATAATCGAATTGGCCAATGGTGCTCGATGTGCCCATGAACAGGCGGCCCACCGACGTGCCGTTGTAGCCGGGTTTGAGATAGCCGAAGGATGCATAGGTCGACTTCGAATCGGCGGGGTCGGAATAGCCGAGCGAGGAAGGCGTGTAGTAGGTGTTGGCGCCGTCGGTCAGCACGATCACGACCTTGTCGTTGCCTCTCTCGGTTTCCGGGCGGCCTTGCGTGAAGGGATCGCCGCTCGAAACCACGCGCCATCCCCAGGCCATGCCTTCGGGAACATTGGTGCCGCCATCCGGCTTCATCAGGTCGATCGCGGCCTTGATCGCAGTGAGCCCAGTGGCAACGCTGACATCGGTCAGCGGCGTAATCGGGTTGGTGGAGCAGCTGTAGTTCGGCCCGTTGCCGGCGGCCAGCGCCGGCGCATTGATCGGCCGCGGCTGGAAATATTTGGCCATGTTGCGCAACCGGGATTGGCCGGTGCTGCTTGTCGGGTCGTCGTTCCACCAGCTGTTCACGGCGCCGTAGGTCGTCGGCGTGGCCTCATCGGGATCTTGGGTGAGCCTCCAATGGTTGCCGGGTTCGTCCGGGGCGAACATCGGCACGAACATCGTCGCCGGATCGCCAACCCCTATGCCGGTGTTCGCCGAGCCGCCGGACGGCGCCGCATCGTTGACATTGTAGGGATAGGGCCTGGCCTCGACGCAGCCCTGCCAACTGGCGAATGGACCATAGGAATCGATGTAGTCGTATTCGTCATGGCTTCGTTTGCAGGTGTTGTTCGAGTTGTATTCGTCGCAAACCACGCGCTTGCTGTTGGTGACACGCTCATGGTTGGTGACGACCTTCATGTCCCGGTAGAGCGAAAACCGGGTCAGCATCTGGCCTTCGTCGGTACCCCATCCGGTGCCGCGCTTGTACCAGATACCGTTGGTCTGCTGGGCGTATTTGTCGACCGCGTTCAGCGTCGACCAGTCGAAATTCTCGTTCGATACCGGCGACAGTCCTTCGGTGTCCATCCAGGACGCGTTACCGTTGCCGGGTCCGACATTGACCGAGGCGGCAAACGGCACGAGGCCGAACTGCACCGGCCTGTCGACCTGCTTGATCATCGCCGCCTGCTGGGCCAGCGTGTCGACCAGCTGTTTGGCCGCGGTCTTGAGAAGGTCGATGCGCGTTTGCCCCGAGCCCGTTCCGGTCTTGGTCATCGACCCGGAATTGTCGAGCGCCAGGGCGACTTCAAGAGTGTTCTTCAGCCGCACTTCCGAGGTCACGTTGAAGCTGATCTTCTGGTTGGCGTCGGTTTCGGATTTGCCGACGAGCTGACCGAAGACCGGATAGAAATAGGGCTTGTAGTCAAGCCGCGCGCTCATCTTGAGCAAGCCGCCTCCGGTGGTGTTGCTTGGCAAGGTGACGGTGAGCGTCGTGTTGGCGGGGTTGATCTTGTTGAGGTTGGCATTGAAGAAGTCGAGCGCATAGGCTCTCAACTGATCGTCGGTGGCACCCTCCGTCAGCCGGCGCGCCGTGGCGAAGTTTGCGGCATCGAGCGCATTCGAAACCGCCTGTTTTCGCGGCTCATCTCGGTGAAATCGACGGCTATCGCCAGGGCGCCCATGAGCGGAACCATCGCGACGACGGTCATAAGAGCATAGTTGCCGCGTTGGTCGCGGCAGAACTGACGCCAAAGTCCATACATGTCTTGCAGCGGCCCCCGCCGGCGGATTCTCGATTGATGCCAGCTTTCCACAAAACGCTGAAGGCCGCGTTTGGGAAATCGCTCTATTGCCGGGGCAGCGCTTCACCAACCGCTAACCAATCGTGACTGGCGAAAGCTGGTGACAGGCCGGGGCGGTTCGGCTAATCCGAACCGGCTGCGGCGAACCGTCGGTGGCAGCGATCGCAACGATCATGACTGAAGGAAACGGCATGGCGGATTCGCCTGAAATCATCGGCTCGCTCGAAGACGTGTCGAAGGCCTATTCGGCAATCCTGTGCGATGTCTGGGGCGTGGTCCACAATGGTGAAACGCATTTCCCGGTGGCGGCTTCCGCACTGGCAAGGGCTCGAGAGGCGAAAATCCCCGTCGTCCTGATCACCAATTCGCCGCGCAGAAGTGCCGATGTCGTGGCGCAGATGAACGCGATCGGTGTTCCACCGTCAGCCTACGACCGGGTGGTTACCTCAGGCGACGTGACGCGGGATCTGATCGCCGAAGGGCCGCGCAAGATTTTCCATATCGGCGCCGACCGGGACTTCACCCTCTATGAAGGTCTCGACGTCGAGCTTGTCGAGGAGTTCGAGGCGTCCGGCGTCGTCTGCACCGGCCTGTTCGACGACGAGGTCGAAAAACCCGAGGATTACACGGAGCTCCTGCGGCGGCTGCGCGCCAGGAACCTGCCTTTCATCTGCGCAAATCCCGACATCGTGGTCGAGCGTGGCGAACGCATCATCTGGTGTGCCGGCGCGCTGGCGCGTGACTATGCCCAGCTTGGCGGCCGCACATTGATCGCTGGAAAACCATATGCGCCGATCTACAATCTCGCGATGAAGGAGGTTGCCGAGATTCTTGGCCAGCCGGTCGAGCGCGGCCAGGTGCTTGCCATCGGCGACGGCATGATGACCGATGTGAAGGGCGCCGCCGACAATGGCTTCGATGTTCTTTATGTCTCCGGCGGCATCCATGCCCGCGACTATGGCGATGCCCTGCAACCGGATCCGGCAAGACTGGCGGCGTTCCTGGAAAAGCATGGCTATGGTCCGGTGGCCGTCATTCCCAGACTTCGGTAGGTGACGATGGCAGCCTTCCAACGCGTCCTGGCAACCGCGCCGCTTCCCGCCGACCTGCGCGGCGGCGTGGTGGCGATCGGCAATTTCGATGGCGTCCATCGCGGCCATCAGGCGGTGCTCGAGCGCGCCTCTGCCGAGGCCGGACGGCGCGGCGTACCGGCCCTGGTGCTGACGTTCGAACCGCATCCGCGCAAGATATTCAGGCCTGATATCCCGTTGTTCGTGCTGACGCCGCCGCCGATGAAGGCGCGGCTCCTGTCGCTGCTGGGCTTTGCCGCGCTGGTCGAGCAGCCGTTCACGCACGACTTCGCCTCGCTGTCGGCGGAAGCGTTCGTGACGGACGTGCTTGAAACGAACCTTGGCATTACCCACGCCGTGACCGGGTTCGATTTCCACTTCGGCAAGGATCGTCAAGGCGGCCCGGCCTACCTGATGGCGGCGGGTGAGCGTCACGGCTTCGGCGTCACGCTCGTCGACGCCTTCCGGGACGAGGGCGCCGAGGTGGTGTCGTCCAGCCGCATCCGCGGATTGCTGGGCGAGGGCGAGGTGGCTGAAGCCGCCGGCCTGCTCGGCTACCGCTTCACCGTCGAAAGCGAGGTGGTCGGCGGACAGCAGCTTGGCCGCACCCTTGGCTTTCCAACCGCGAATATGAGGCTGTCGGCGGAAGCCGCACTCAAGGAGGGCATTTATGCCGTCCGCTTCCGCCGCGCCGACGGCACGCTCCACGACGGTGTCGCCAGCTTCGGCCGTCGCCCGACGGTCGACGACAATGGCGCACCGCTGCTTGAAACCTTCGTCTTCGACTTCTCCGAAGACCTCTATGGAGAGGTCTGTCAGGTTTCCTTCTTCGGTTTCCTGCGCCCGGAGGTGAAGTTCGAAGGGCTCGATGCGCTGGTCGCGCAGATGAAGCGCGATGAAGCCGAGGCACGCGCGCTGCTTGCCGGCGTCAAGCCGCTCTCCGATCTCGACGCGGCCATGGCTTTTTGAGTCCAGGCGTGATCCCGGCTACTTTTTCAGCGCCAGACCGACGGCGATGAAGGTCCAGCCCTGGAAGATCAGGTCGATCGCAAGGAACAGACCGAGCACCCACAGGCTGTTGACCGGCCAGCCCATGGCGATGATCAGACCTGCAAGCGCGCTGATGACACCGGCGGCGACGAGCCAGCCCCAGCCGCGTTCCGGCCGGTGGCTGTAGCCGACCCAGGCCCTGAGCACCCCTGACGCGACCAGCGCGATCGCCAGCAGGAACGTCAGCACCGCCGAGGCAAGCAACGGATTGCCGAAAGCGAAGAAGCCGGCGACGGCGTACAGCAGTCCGCTGAGCAGCCAGTAGAAGAAGCGATTCCAGGACTTGACGCCGAACGCGTGCACGATCTCGATGATACCCGCCATCAGCATCAGCCATCCCACGACGTAGACGGAAGCCACCGTGGCGACGAACAGATTGGCGAAGGCAATGCCGCCGAAGATGAGCAGCAGCACACCGAGTGCGACAAACCATCCCCATTTTGTCCGTGTCTGTTCGATCCCGATTTTCAAGGCATCGCCATGCAGGGTCATTGTCGCGGTCTCCATCGAGGGCTGCGGAATACTGCGGATGGAAGGTAATCCGGGCGCGAGCCAACGTCCAGCCGATGACCGGCAGCGGGATCGCGGCAAAGCGCGAGCATATGTCTCGGGTTTAAATCAAATTTTACCAAACGGCCGTCAAAGCTGTCATCGGCAATCATATGCGTTGTGTTAGTGGAGTGGCCATGAGTTCGGTCGGAAGAATCTCTCTTGTGTTGGCCGCCGCGGTGCTGGGTGGGACGGGCGCTGCCAATGCGGGCGAGGGCAGCTGGCTGTCCGGCGACTGGTATCTGACCGTAGGTGCCACCGGCATGGTGGCGCCGAATTTCGAGGGCGGCAAAAAGTACCTGCTCAGCGCCTCGCCGATCATTTCGCTGGGCAAGGCCGGACCTGCTGCCCGCTTTGTCTCGCGCAACGACAACATCTCGCTGGCGCTGGTCGATGATGGCGGTTTCCGCGCTGGCCTGACCGGCAAGTTCCTGTTTTCCCGCGATGATGACAACGCCGATGAGCTGAAGGGCCTCGATCCGGTGCGCTGGGGCGGGGAAGTCGGCGGCTTCTTCGAATTCTATCCGACCGACTGGCTGCGCGCCCGCGCCGAGCTGCGCCACGGCATTCGCGCTCACAACGGCTTTGTCGCCGACATCGCCGCCGACGCCTTTTACGATGTGACGCCGACCGTCAGGATTTCGGGCGGTCCGCGTGTTTCCTTCGCCTCAGGCAATTATTTCGACGCTTATTACGGCGTCAACGCGCAGGAAGCCGTGGCTTCCGGTCTGAGCGAATACCATCCTGGTGGCGGGCTGAAGTCGACCGGCCTCGGCGGCGCCATAACCTGGAAGGTGACCGAGCCGATGACCGCCAGCCTGTTTGGCGAATATTCGCGCCTGATGGGACCGGCGGCCGATTCCAGCCTGGTCAAGGAGCGCGGCGACCGCAACCAGTTCATGATTGGCGTGTCGACCACCTACCGCTTCGATTTCACGATGTAAGTGAATCGAACGAGACGCTTTATTCCTGCCGTGGCTTCGGCTAAAAGCCCAGCCATGACCAGCTTTTCGCGCCTTTTCGCGATCGCGATACGAATTACAGGCCCGGTGTTCCGGGTGGCCTGAGCGCCGCCGGAGCCGCCGGGAGTTTCTGCGCGCCCCCTCGCGCTTTTTCCATAACATGATAGTTCACGCCCGAGCTTGTACGCCCGCCGGGCAATGCAAATGGCAGACCAATGACCGATACAACTGAAACGATCGACTATTCCAAGACGCTTTACCTGCCGCAGACGGACTTCCCGATGCGTGCCGGCTTGCCGGAGAAGGAGCCGCTGCTGGTCAAGCGCTGGCAGGACATGGATCTCTACCGCAAGCTGCGCGAGAGCGCTGCCGGCCGCACGAAATACGTGCTGCATGACGGGCCGCCCTACGCCAACGGCAACATCCATATCGGCCACGCGCTGAACAAGATCCTCAAGGATGTCATCACCCGCTCGTTCCAGATGCGCGGCTACGACTCGAACTATGTGCCCGGCTGGGACTGCCACGGCCTGCCGATCGAGTGGAAGATCGAGGAGCAGTACCGCGCCAAGGGCAAGAACAAGGACGAGGTGCCGGTCAACGAATTCCGCAAGGAATGCCGTGAGTTCGCCGCGGGTTGGATCGCTGTGCAGGGGGCCGAGTTCCAGCGCCTCGGCGTCATCGGCGATTTCAAGAACCCCTATACGACGATGGCTTTCCATGCCGAGGCGCGCATCGCCGGCGAGCTCTTGAAATTCGCCATGTCGGGCCAGCTCTATCGCGGCTCCAAGCCGGTGATGTGGAGCGTGGTCGAGCGCACGGCGCTGGCCGAGGCCGAGATCGAGTACCACGACTATGAGAGCGACACGATCTGGGCGAAGTTTCCGGTCGCCAGCTTGGCCCGCCCTGTCGATGGCGAGACCAAGCTGACGGAGGGCGCGCTCGATCTGCTGCAGGCCCACGTCGTCATCTGGACGACGACGCCATGGACGATCCCCGGCAACCGCGCCGTCAACTATTCGCCGCGCATCAGCTACGGCCTCTACGAGGTCACGGCGGCCGAGAACGCGTTCGGCCCGCAGCCGGGCGAAAAGCTGATCTTTGCCGACGCACTGGCCGAAGACGCCTCGGCCAAGGCGAAGGTCACCTTGAATCGTCTCCGCAGCGTTTCGGCGCAAGAGCTTGGAAGCCTTACGCTTTCACATCCGTTCAAGGGTCTGGGCGGCGGCTACGAATTTGCCGTTCCGATGCTCGCCGGCGACCATGTCACCGACGATGCCGGCACCGGCTTCGTCCACACCGCGCCCGGACACGGCCGCGAGGACTTTGACGCCTGGATGGATGCGGCGGTGGATCTGCGCGCACGCGGCATCGATCCCGCCATCCCGTTCACCGTCGACGATGGCGGCTTCTTCACCAAGGACGCACCAGGTTTTGGTCCGGATCGTGAGGGGGGGGCGGCGCGCGTCATCGACGACAACGGCAAGAAGGGCAACGCCAACCAGGCCGTCATCGACGAGCTGATCAAGCGCAACGCACTGTTCGCGCGCGGACGGCTGAAGCACAGCTATCCTCACTCCTGGCGGTCGAAGAAACCGATCATCTTCCGCAACACGCCGCAATGGTTCGTCTACATGGACAAGGACCTCGGCGATGGCTCGACGTTGCGCAGCCGGGCGCTCAAGGCCATCGACGACACCCGTTTCGTGCCCGCCGCCGGCCAGAACCGCATCCGCGCCATGATCGAGGAGCGCCCGGACTGGGTGCTCTCGCGTCAGCGCGCCTGGGGCGTGCCGATCGCTGTCTTCGCCGATGCCGACGGCAATGTGCTGAAGGACGAAGCGGTCAACCAGCGCATCATGGACGCCTTCGAGCAGGAGGGCGCCGACGCCTGGTTCGCTGCTGATGCCAAGGAGCGTTTCCTTGGCAATCACGACGCTTCGAAGTGGAAGCAGGTGATGGACATCCTCGACGTCTGGTTCGATTCGGGCTCGACGCACGCCTTCACGCTGGAAGATCGTCCTGACCTGAAATGGCCGGCCGACGTCTATCTCGAAGGCTCCGACCAGCATCGCGGCTGGTTCCATTCGTCGCTGCTGGAAAGCTGCGGCACCAGGGGCAGGGCGCCTTACGACACCGTCGTCACCCATGGTTTCACCATGGACGAGGATGGCCGCAAGATGTCGAAGTCGCTGGGCAACACTGTGGTGCCGCAGGACGTCATCAAGCAGTCGGGCGCCGATATACTGCGTCTGTGGGTGGTGACGACCGACTACTGGGAGGACCAGCGGCTCGGCAAGAACGTGCTGCAGACCAACATCGACGCCTACCGCAAGCTGCGCAACACCATCCGCTGGATGCTGGGTACGCTTGCCCATGACGATGGCGAAGAGGTGCCGCTGGAGAAGATGCCGGAGCTGGAGCGGCTGATGCTGCACCGGCTGGCCGAGCTCGATGAGGTCGTGCGCTCGGGCTACGACGCCTTCGAATTCAAGCGCATCACCCGCATGCTGCTCGATTTCATGGTGGTCGAGCTGTCGGCGTTCTATTTCGACATCCGCAAGGACGCGCTCTACTGCGACGCGCCGTCGAGCTTGAAGCGCAAGGCTTCGGTGCAGGTGGTGCGCCATCTCTTCGACTGCCTGGTAAAATGGCTGGCGCCGATGCTGCCTTTCACCATGGAGGAGGCCTGGCTTGACCGTCATCCCGACGCCGTCTCGGTGCATCTCGACCAGTTCCCGCAAATCCCGGCGGACTGGAAGAACGAGGCGCTGGCGGAAAAGTGGCGCCAGGTGCGGCAAGTGCGGCGCGTCGTCACCGGTGCGCTGGAGATCGCGCGCGCCCAGAAGGTGATCGGATCGTCGCTGGAAGCGGTGCCGGTCGTCACAATCAACGACGCAGCGCTCGAAGCGGCGATTTCAGATGTCGACATGGCCGAGATGGCGATCACCAGCGATCTGGTCATCGCTCATGGCGAGGCACCGGCTGGCGCCTTCGCGATCGACGACGTCAAGGGTGTCGCCGTGGTGGTCGAGAAGGCCGAGGATCGTGGCCTGTTAAAATGTGCACGCTCCTGGCGCTACACCGCCGATGTCGGCCAGGATCCGGAATTCCCGGATGTTTCGGCCAGGGATGCGGCGGTGCTGCATGAATTGAAGGCGCTTGGCCGACTTTAACGGTTAGTCGGCTGGATCGGTGCACAAATGCCACGCCGGGCGGGCGAAAACCGCCCGCGCGTTGCCCTTAACGAGTGGTTGAGGTAAACACGCGAAACTCCGGAAGACAAATTGTCGCCGGATTTCCGTCGCAAGTGCTTGGACGATGGGGACCGGCCACAAGGCTGGTGGCAATCGAGAGGCTGTCTAGAGTGGGACTTTTTGGCATGACCGAGAGATATAATGCGCGCTTGGCGCTGCTGGCGCCGCTTGTCGCGTCGGGCCTCGCTTTGTCCGGCTGCATGGGCTCTCCGACCTACGGCACCGACAAGACCGCCGGCGAACAGCTGGCCGGCGATATTTCGGGCGCCTTTTCATTCGCGCCGAAGCGCAAGGAACAGATCGACTACAAGCCGCGTCCGACGCTCGTGAAGCCGGCGCCAGGCCAGAAGGAAGCGCTGCCGGCCCCGCAGGACAGCATCGAGACGGCGAGCGCCGAATGGCCCGAATCGCCCGAGCAGCGCCGCGCCCGCTTGCGCGCCGACGCCACCGCCCATCAGAACGACCCGGCCTATCAGTCGGAGATCATCGACGACGTGCAGACGGACCCGGCCTCGGTGAAGAGGGCGATGGCGGAGTCAGGGTCGAGCCACCCGCCGGCATGGACACCGGCCGATTCCGACAAGGGCCGTGCCGCCGAGATCCAGCGCCGCCTTGCCGACAGCAAGCAGGGCGATCCGAACACCCGAAAATATCTGAGCGAGCCTCCAGTGCAGTATCGTGTCGCGGCCGGCACGGCGCCGCAAGATCAGCTTGGCGAGGACGAGTACAAGAAGGAACGCCGCCTGAAGAAAGAGGCGGAAGGCAAGAAGGGCAGCGGCTGGTTCGACTGGATGCCGTCTCTGTAAGAACACCACGTTGTGTCGCCGGGCGTTGCGCCCGGTTCAGCCGCGCCGTTCCCGGAAAAATTCCTTGAGCAATAGACCCGCTTCGGTCTCGCCCATGCCCGGATAGATGTCGGGCGCGTGGTGGCAGGTCGGCGAGGCGAAAAAACGTACGCCATTGACCACGGCACCGCCCTTGTCGTCGGCGGCGCCGAAATAAAGCCGGCGCAGCCGGGCGAAGGAAATGGCGCCGGCGCACATGGCGCAAGGTTCCAGCGTCACATAGAGATCATGGCCGGTCAGCCGCTCGGCCGACAGTTTGCGGCAAGCTTCGCGGATGACCAGCATCTCGGCATGCGCGGTCGGGTCGGCAAGTTCGCGTGTGCGGTTGCCGGCGCTGGCGACAACACCAGCGCCATTGGCGATGACGGCGCCGACCGGCACTTCGCCTCGCAAGGCGGCAGCCTCGGCCTCCTTCAGCGCCAGCGCCATGAAATCGGGCCGCTTCACGCGATTTCCACTCCGATTATCTCCTCGCCACCTGACGGAGCAAGTTCGTTTCGAATGAACCGCACTTGCTCCAGGCTTTTGATTTTCGTTTGTCTTTTTGGAAAAACCGGTCTCCACTTTTCCCTGACAAACTCCAGTGATCCTGTTATTGAGCGCAGGACCTCGAAAATCGGGACTCGGTTTTCGAAAATGATCATGCGCCACATCAAAAGTGCTACAGCGTTCGTTGCGCGCCCGAAAGGATGCGCCACGCTGTAGCAGCGCAAACGGATAAAGGCCACATGGACGACAACGACAAGAAATTCCGACCCAGGAAGGGTCCGGCCAAGAGTGGGCCGAAAGCCGCGGGACCGCGCAGCCGTGATGGCGCCGCGGGCAAGGGCGGCAAGCCGTCCTTTGGCGCCAAGAAACCTTACGCACCGCGTGGCGATCGGCCGATGGCTGCCGATGGCGAGCGGCCGAAGCGCGATTTCAAGGGCGGCGACAAGCCTTTCAGCAAAGGCCCGCGTCCCGAAGGCAAGCCTTTTGAGAAGCGCGAAGGGCCGCGCAAGCCCTACGCACCGCGCGGCGACCGCCCGATGGCCGCCGAGGGTGAGCGCAAACCGTATGAGAAGCGCGAAGGACCACGCAAGCCCTATGCGCCACGTGGCGACCGGCCAATGGCGGCCGAAGGCGAGCGCAAGCCCTATGAGAAGCGTGAAGGACCGCGCAAACCCTACGCACCGCGCGGCGACCGGCCGATGGCCGCAGAAGGCGAGCGCAAGCCCTATGAAAAGCGCGAGGGGCCGCGCAAGCCTTATGCGCCCCGTGGCGATCGCCCGGTGGCCGCCGAAGGCGAGCGCAAGCCCTATGAAAAGCGCGAGGGGCCGCGCAAGCCCTATGCACCGCGGGGCGACCGACCGGCTGCGGCGGCAGCGGGCGGCGAAAAGCGTTTCGACCGTCCCACGCGTGATTTCAGTGACCGCGCGCCGCGCGCCGCCGGCGATCGCCCGAAGCGGGATTTCAACGATCGGCCGCAAGGCGCGTCAGACGGCAGCTTCAAGCCACGCCCGCGTCCCGCCGAGGGCGCGGAAGAGGCAGGCGAGCGCATCGCCAAGCGGTTGGCCCGCGCCGGCCTGGCCTCGCGCCGCGATGCCGAGGAGCTGATCGCCGCCGGCCGCGTCAAGGTCAATGGCCGCGCCCTGACTTCGCCGGCCTTCAACGTCATGCCTGATGACATCATCCATCTCGACGGCATGGAAATCCCGCCGATCGAGCGCACCCGGCTGTTCCTGTTCCACAAGCCAGCCGGCGTCGTCACCACCAACCGCGATCCCGAGGGCCGCAAGACCGTCTTCGACGTGCTGCCGGCTGAATTGCCGCGGCTAATGACCATCGGCCGGCTCGACATCAACACCGAAGGCCTGCTGCTGCTCACCAATGATGGCGGCCTGTCGCGCGTGCTCGAACTGCCGGCCACCGGCTGGCTGCGCCGCTATCGCGTGCGCGTCCACGGCAAGGTCGAGGAAAGCGCGCTTGCCGGCCTGCGTGAAGGCATTGCCGTCGACGGCGTGTTCTACGGTGCCATCGAAGCGACGCTCGACCGTGAGCAAGGCACCAATGCCTGGCTGACGATCGGCTTGCGCGAGGGCAAGAACCGCGAAGTCCGGAATATCCTGGGCTCGCTTGGCCTCGACGTGACGCGGCTGATCCGTATCTCCTACGGGCCGTTCCAGCTCGATGACCTCGCCGAGGGCCATGTGCTGGAGATCAAGGGCAGGGTGTTGCGCGATCAGCTTGGCGAGCGCCTGGTCGAAGAATCCGGCGCCAATTTCGACGCCGATGTCACCAAGCCATTTTCCAACAAGCCGGTGCGGCGCACGGAAGTTCGCGAGCCGGAGCCGGAGCGGCCGAAATTCACCCGCGACGGTGAGCGCCGCCCGATCGGCGAGGGCGGTTTGATCAAGAACCGCAAGCGCCGCGAAGGCAGCCGCGACGAGGCTCTGGGCAAGCTGTCGACAAGCCCCGACAGAAGCGCGGAGAAGAGTTTTGGCGAACGCGGCCCGCGTCCCGAACGCAGCTTCAGCGACAAGCCACGCGGCAGTTTCGGCGACAAACCGCGCGGCAGCTTCGGCGACAAGCCGCGTGGTGCTTTTGGCGGCAAGCCGGGCGGCGGGAAAAAGTCCGAGCGCGAGCAGCGGCCGATCGAGCCGCCCGGCCAGCGCAAGGCCAATGTCTGGATGGCACCGGGCGCGCGGCCGATCGGCAAGGGCAGGGCCGATGCAGACGCAGCCAAGGCCGCTGAAGCAAAGGCGCGAAAGGCATCGTTCAAACCGACCTATGGCAAACCGGCCGGCGCAAAGCCGTTCGGCAAGCCGCGCGGCGACCGTCCGACCAGCACACGCGGTGAGCGGCCGCGCGGCGGCCCCAAGGGCAAGTAATGCGGATCGTCGGCGGTGAGTTTCGCGGGCGTCCGCTGGCCACGCCGCGCAGCGACGCCATCCGGCCGACGACCGATCGCACCCGCGAGGCGGTCTTCAACGTGCTGGCGCATCGCTTTGCCGAGCAGTTGGACGGCGCGCGTGTGCTCGACCTGTTCGCCGGCACCGGTGCGCTCGGGCTGGAAGCCCTGTCGCGCGGTGCCTCCTACGGCGTCTTCATCGAGGAATCGGCCGAAGGCCGTGGCCTGATCCGCGACAATGTCGAGGCCTTCGGCCTGACCGGCCGCACCAAGATCTTCCGCCGCGATGCCACCGGCCTTGGCGAGGCGGGCACGCTGGCGCCGTTCGGCCTCGTCTTTGCCGACCCGCCCTATGGCAAGGGCCTTGGCGAGCGCGCCTTGCAGTCGGCGAAAGCCGGCGGCTGGCTTCGCCCTGGCGCGCTGTGCGTGGTCGAAGAGGCGGCAGTGGCGCCCTTCGAGCCGGGCCCCGGCTTTTCCGTGCTGGACGAGCGCAACTATGGCGAGACCGTCATCCGCTTTATCGAGGCGGCCTGATACGCCTTCGCGATTGTGTCCAGCCGATAGATGGGTAACAGTTTGAACCGGATAGATAGGTAACAGTTTTCCCCCTTATGATGGGTTCGCGGCAGCGCCAAACGGTTGGGTTGGCGCGGCGCTGCGG